>NZ_JBTYIP020000006.1:0-420048 GCF_054877945.1 Singulisphaera rosea
GAGGACGGGGAGCACGCTCTCGGGGATCACGCTGCTCGTGCCGGTCTCGGGTCGGATCAGGGCGAGGGCCAATGCGAACGCGCCGATGATGCCGGCGCGTGCGGTCCAGGCGATGGGGAGGAAGCACGCGCCGATCAGCGGCGTGGCGAGGCCGAGCACCCACGCGGTCGTGGCGACCCCGAAGACCCAGGCCAGCCCGAAAATCGAGACGGCGACGAAGAACGGCTTCTTCCAGCGGAACGGCATCAAGTAATGAATCGGGAGCGCGGCCAGGGCGATGGCGACGAGCGATTGGAAGGCGCGCCCCTCGAGGTTGTACTGCTTGAAGAGGGCCAGGAAGAGGCCGAGGTGTGCCAGGATCGGCAGGAACCGCCAGGGGTCGCGCCGGCAGTTCTCGGGTTCGTCGGCATACACCCCCTCGGGCCCTCGCAACGGCGAGGGCATGGGGAAGAAGCGACGATGGGGCGCGGGCCTCGTGGCCACCGAGCGTTGAATGACAGGCCACATGGGCCAGCCCCCTCATTAGCGTGCCGGACCGGCCGCCTCTCGCCCAACCGAAGTCCGGTCGATCTTCGACCGGGCGACTTCGCGGGGGGAGGCGACGCGCTCGTTGACGGACGAATGAGGGATGAAGTGAAGCCCGCGCGGGCAAGAGTCCCGGGAGGCGGGGGCCAGCCCATCCTTGAGCCGGTCGTCCCCCCGCGAAGGCGGCAACATCCCTGTATCGCTTGGATATCCCTATTCCCTCGCGGGAAGATTGCTGTCGGACGTCGAAGGATCGGATCAGGTCGATCGATCCCAGCGACGACGGCCCCGCGTGCGGGGTCTCGGCAGCGCTCCTCCCTGCGGGTGAAGACGCCAGGGGTATACCCGATCGTCCAAGTCTCTGTCAACCCGACTGGAGTCGTCCCGACGGCCTCCGAGTACCCTCTGGGCACCCTCGATCCCGCCCGCCATTCTCGTCGTCGGGTCCTCTCGTGCTTTCGTCCTTCGGGTCCCCAACCTCATTCTGGGGAACGGCCTTGAGACGAGTTTGCCCCGCTCTCTCGCAAGGTCGTTCGATTTCGTTCGCGGGCCTCCTCGCGTCCTTGTAATCTTTCCTAAAGGCGATCCGCGAGGACGCCCTTGGCCCGACCGCACAAGGGGACGGAACATGAGTCGAAACGAGCCCGGGAATTCGTGGTCGGCTTTGGGCTGGTTCTTGTTCCCGCTCGTGCCGACCTTCCTCGGCCGGTCTTACCAAGACATGCTCAATTCCCCCAAGGGACCCGACCCTCGGGATTGGTCCTGGCTGACGTGGATTCTCCTGACGGGTCCTTTGCTCGGCTACGGGTTCCTGGCCGGGGCGACGCTCCGCCTGCCCGACGACCCGAAGGCCCGAGGTTTCCGCTCCTTGGGCTCGCGCCGGGCCGTCTGGGTCGGCGTGGGCCCCTGGGTCGGTTTCTTGATCGGATTGGCGACCTATGCGGCGTGGAACCTCCTCTGGAAACTCTCGCCCCAGTTTGGACAGAGGTTGCAGAACGTCCTCTCGGAATGGTTAGGTTGGGTGCTGGAGGACTTGACCATCGGTGTCCTCGCCTACGGCTGGTTACTCGTCGCGGTCGCAGTGATCCGCCGAGCCCGTCGAGCCGGGTCGTGCCGTCGAGCGATCGAGCGGGGCGTGGCCGTCGCCTTGGCGTTCGTCGGTTCGCTGTTCGGGAGCTTCTGGGCGATCACCGAGGCCTGGCGCAGCTATTTCTTCGACGCGAGGATCGTCCCGCTGATCCTCGCCGCCTCAACCCTGATGCTCTCGGCCGGCTGCACCTCGACCATGACCTACGGCGAGCTCCGTCGCCGAGACCTCTTCGGTGCGATGCTCACGGCCTGGCTCCTGGGCCTTGCCCTGATCTGGCGCTGGTGGAGCCGGCCTCGATCCAAACCTTGAACCGCGGCGAGCGACGAGCGATGGGGAGCTTCGGAAACGGATTGTCGGCGAGTCTGCTGGGCTGGTTCCGTCGACCGAGGCCGAGGCGCCTGGGACGTCGCGTGGCCGGGCTCGGGTTCGCCCTGATCCTGGCCTATGTCGGCCTGTTGACGTTCCCCGGCATCCTCTTCGCCTATTATCAAGAACGAGGGTCGTTCCGGGTCTGGTCCGACGAGCCGATCGACCCGTCGATCGCGGCCGTCCTCGACGCCGCCGAGGCCCGCCTGGCCCGTTCCGCGGTGTACGACCCGGCCATGGTCCACCGCCTCTACATCTGCAACGCCCCCTTCCGCATGAGGCTCCTGACTCGGGGGGGCCTCGGCGCCTTCGGCGCGACCTACCCGATGCGTCACAACACGGTGCTCAACCGCGCGGAGATCCCCGCCGACCTCGTCTTCCGCAAGTCGTCCGGGCAGGATCGCAGGCCGCTCTCGAGCGTGATCGCCCACGAGCGAGTCCACGCGCTCCTGCTCGCGCATTACGGACCTTGGCGCTACTATCGGATCCCCACCTGGAAGAACGAGGGGTATTGCGAATACGTCGCCGGCGCCCCGTCGTTCGACCTCGACGAGGGCCGACGCCTGATCCGAGAAGGCCGCGAGAGCCCCGCTCCGGCCTTCGGCTACCTCCAGGCCTATTTTATGGTCAAGTATTTGCTCGACGTCGAGCACCGGACCGTGGATGACCTCATGGCGAAGGACTTCGATGAGGTTGGCCTCCACGCGAAGCTTCGGGGGGCGATCGATCGGCTGTGATGCCGGGGTAACCAGGGAGCCTCCTCGGAGCTGACCAAAGTCGATCCGGTCGATCCTGTTCGGAGGTTCACTATAAAGGCTTCAAGGCACAAAGAAGCCCGGAAGAAGGTTCGAGTAGAGTTTGATCTCTTCTCGGATCGCTATTTCTCCTGGGACGGCATACGAACGAAATCAGGTCCGATCCGAGAGAGGTGATTGCCAGCCTGCTGCAACAATCGGCTTGCATAGAGCCCACGGAGCTGTCCAACCACTCGAAACTCGAAGGCGTCGACGTGGAGCTTGTCTCTCTCGGTTCGCGACAATCGCGTGGCCTTGAAGAGGCCGTTCGTAATCCTGCCCATACCATCGAGCAGGAACATCTCCAGCTTCGGCGTGGGATGCTTCGGGTTGACCAGTTGGATCGCGCGACGCTTGTTGTCCGTGGTTACAAAAATATATTTGAAATACTCGGCTTCTTTGAGCGGTTTGTGGCCGCTTTCAATAACGCTCCCATGCAAGGCGAGCATGGGCCTGATCGGATGCAGACGATGCTCCCACGTATCCTCATGCGGCATCCGAGGGACCATATCACAGGCTGGCGTGACGCAAACCCAAGCCTCCGTCGGGTCGGTCCCTTGGTTGCCGGGGACGAAGATCGTGCCTGTGCCGACGTAGCTGCTCGGGGGTTGCGTGGCGAGAAACTCGTTCAATCGGTGGAGGACGTGCCATTCGTCGCTCGCGACACAGTCCGGGACCACTGCTTTCGCCCAGTCGAGCTTCTTGGCGGGCGCTGTAGCCGGCACTTCCGGGAAACAGGACTGCCCGAACTCGGCAATGTTGTCCAGGAGAGCCTCCGAGTGCCGGCTCAAGAGCCGTTCGAACAGCTCACGCAATCGATCCGCCCTTTCGTCGTCGGCCCCTGAAACCGCGTGGTACAGCCAGCCTGCCTGAAGCAGTGGATCGGAGAGCGTCGCTGCTTCTGCTTGGAGTCCACCGCGAGCGATCAGGTAACGAGCATAGGAGAGCACCATCGGTAGATACGGAGGGCTCCAGTCCTCGAGCGCTTCGCCCAGAGCTTGGAAAACAGCGTCGCCTTGGAGGGCGTTCTCGTCCGACTTACCCAGAAAGGCTACGAATAGGTTCCCCGTTTGGACCCAGAGCCTCGATGCCCCTTCGCCGCTCATCCGGATCGGCGGGGACGAGCTACTCGCAGTGGGCTCGGCCTTGTAGGCTTTCAGCAGGAAGCTCTCGATCGCCGCTTCGACCATTCGATTACGTACCGGTATTTCGAACGATCTCCCCTCTAGTCCCTTGAGCAATTCTTGATCGTTCGCCCAAGAACTGTCGCCACGAAGATAGGCGTCGACCACCGATTTCGAGGGGTTCGGCGCCCAGTCTTCGAGGTCATCCTGCCATACCGCAAGCTCTTCGGAGCCGAGAAACGACTCAGGGGATCGGCTTCCGCGAAGGTGAACCATAACCGTCCGACGAACCTCGTCGAGCTTCGTATCCCGCGTGTACACAACGACCAGGCTCGAATGCTCGCTGCTCGCCAGGTGCTGCAATAGCTTCAGGGCAAGAGTCGGGTCATCGCCGCGAAGGTGGAAGTCGAGAACGACGAGATCGCTTTTCGAAATGTGCTTAGGGATCGATGCTTCCAACTTGGAGCCGTCGTCGATGTCGCAGAGATATCCGCGCTCTCGGCAAGTGATCCAGAGTGAGCGGGCTCGCTCGTATTCGTCTCCTGTGCGGCGGAGGGCGGTCGGGAGCTCTATCGCAGGGGCAGGGGGATCGCTAGTCGGGGTGACGGGGCTCTCCGGTTTCTCATCGATAGGCTGCTCTACTCGGCCAACGATCTTGTCATAAGGCGGAAAGCCGTCATCTACAAGGATGACAGTACGTATTGGGGATAGATATGTTTTTCTGATGGCATCGCCTTTCGACAGCTCAGGCATGGGTCAGGCTCTGGAAGCGGATGATGAAGTTGGCGCCCTTGAGGAGTTTGAGAGCCGGGTCGGTGACGTAGTTGATCGTATGCCCCCCCATTGACAGGTTTGCCCTGCAGAGGTAAAGCCCAACTCCACGCCCCTCGACACGGCGTGAGAAGAACAAGCTGAACAGCATCTTGAGATCGTCCTCGTCGATGCCTGGACCGGAATCTGCTACGATCACCGAGCCATCGATCAAATCAAATTGGATTAGCTTGTCGGCTTCGCCGCTCAGCCAATAGAGCGAATTATTGACAAGATTGATGAACACTGGGAAAATGCGAGAGGGATATTCTCGGATCAGCATCGACCGAAACGCCTCAGTCGCCACAATTTTCGTTCCGGTCGTCTCGAGACGCCTCTCAAAGAATTCTTCGACGTAATTGACAATACGAGCGCCGCTGATTTCTTCTCGTGCTCGGCTGCCCGACAGCTTCATCGGGGAAAGGAATCTTAGGCGATCGACGAGGGCTGAGTGCGCAGAGACCAGATCGCGAAACTCGGACAACCTTCGGACGTTCGTTGGTAGTCGCTCAGTGTGGCGAGTAATGTCGGCATCAATCGAATCGAGTTCGTGGCCCACGATTTCCACCGTGATTCCGAGCTGAGCGAGGGAGTTGAGCTTCTCCACCTGACTTTGCAGTTCGTCGCGTTGCTCGCCGCTCCAGGTGACTACAGCGTCGAGATCAATCCCCTCGGCGAGCTGCTCGAGTGCCCGCAAATACGATCCATATCGTCGCTCGAAATCGACCTGAAGCGCGTCTCCCAGATCCTCCATTCGACGGAGAACGGTCGCCAGTGTTGTCAACCCCTTTTCAAGTTCGATCCCTAGGGGGGCCGCATCGCTGTAGAATCTCTTCCTGTCTTCCTCGATCGCTTGGGCTGTCCGATTCTTCTCGGAGTCCAAACGGTCGACGATCTTCGTCTCCCAGCGCTTTAACGCCAGGTGGAGTTGAGCCTGGTGCCGTCCCAATACCGATCGGGCCTGCTCGTCCGGCGGTTTCTGCTTGACCCGTTCGACGGCGGTTGCCCAATCGCTCGCAACTGTGTCTGTTGCAGTGCAAAGCGCCGTGTAGCGATCGCGGTATTCGCGATAGGAGAGCTCCAATTTGCCCAATTTCTGCGGGCGAGGTGGCAGCCTGAATTCAGCCTTGTAATCTCTCAGCTGATTGAGGCGATCCTCGAATAGGATCAGCTCTTCGGGGCGACCGCCGTCGACTATGTCTTTCAGATCACCTTGTGCCCGTTCTGCTTCCACCAAGGCTCGGGCGAGTGGCTCGGCTTGCTTCCTCATTGCGTCTCGGAAGACGTGTGTTTTCCGTTTCTTCATCCGCTCCTCAGCCTCGCGCGCCGCACGGTTCGCCGCCTTGATCGCGGGGAGATACTCGTGATACGGAGCGGACTCGAGGTTGAAATAACGGTTGGCGACCTGCTTCAACAAGTCAATGACCAGGATCCTCAGTTCGCGCTTGGCTTTATTATCGATGAGACCTTCTCGTCCCGCCTTGTCCTTTAGGTTGGGGTTTTCAAGCCGCGAGATCCCCACTCTCCCGAAACTTCTCCTGTAAGACCAGAAGGAGCGGCCAGCATGTCCGGAGCGGCGTTCCTCGATCCCGAAGAAGTCGGCGTTCGGTCTGCCGTACGGCATTACGCGGAGCCCGTCCCGGTAGATCCCGAGCCCGCCGTAGAGGTCGGCCATGTCCTTTAGATGGCGATGGATCTCCGGCGGATGCGTCGTCCTATCAGTTTCCTGCTCGAAGGTGCCGATGCAAAACGCAAAGGGTCCGACCCTCGAATTGCTACGCGTTGGTGGAACCCGAGCCGGTGGCAAGGAAACCTCTCCGAAATCCACGCCGAATGCCCTGACTCTGCCGCGGAAGACGCCAAGCTCGTCGACCTCGCCGACGACGAAATGCTCGAGAGTCATCAAGTCGTCGAGCGTGAATCTTCTATCTGCGGAGATGACGACCCGAGACAGCGCGCCCGTGTGAACGACTACTCGGTACGAGAAGCTTTTTGGCGAATCAACATATGGATCCGTGAAGCCTGCAAGGGTGTCTCGCAGATTCTCCTTGTTATCCTCAACTTCAGAGTCGCCTTTCACGGCCGACGGGTCTACCCAAACCCCCAATTCATTGTGGATGTTGAGAACGAATAGAGCCGTTCCCTGTTCGGCAGCACCTGACCATGCCGGCCATTCTCGCAAGCACCGTGTCGTGACGTTGGATGCGACTTTCTGCGAGGCATTCGCCAGGGCTAGGATCGCCATTGCTGTGATCTCGCTCCCCCTGGCTGACTCGTTGCGAGTGTAGCGGTCCCACGCTTCCCTTATTCGAGAGGTCCGTTCCTCATCCAAGCCTTCTCCATTCACGTTTCCTGCAAGGCTCTGGAACATTGATCCTAATATGTTGCCGATCTCGGCCCGATCAGAGAATTCGATTACAGGGACGCGGACGTCGACCAGGTTGAGATGGGGGTTTTCAAATAGACGCCAATCCACCAATGCGGCGACAAATGGTTGGTTTTTGCGCTTGGACAGGACGAGCGCGGTCGGCCCTAGGTATGCTACCGAGAGCCTTCCGATCCCTTTCTCGCCCTGGCGTTCACGCGGCGGTAGCCCGTTGCGATCCTCTTCGTTGATGAGGTCGCTCGAAGCTTTGGACTCCGTCCCCACGACCAGCCAGCGATCGACGAACTCGTCTTTGCTCATGCCGTGGCCGTCGTCGACGAGCGCTGCGACCGGGAATTCCCCGTCGAAGATGTGCAGGGCCACATGTTGCGCATATGCGTCATATGCGTTCTTCCAGAGCTCGCTGACTGCCGTGGGGCAGTCCGCTATCTGCCCACGCCCGAGGTGGTCGATCGTTCGTGCTCTGGTCTGGAAGGGAACGAGCTCCATCGTTCACGCTTTCAAGAAATAGGTAGATCTCGGCGGGGAACACCAGGTGGCGGGCCTCAAATTCTTGCGGCCTTTCGCAGACGAGCCGCCCTCTTCTCGTGATACCGTTCGAGCTGCGCGGTGAGCGGCGGCACCTGGCGCTTCACGAACTCGGCGGGCACTGCGTTTCCGATGAGCGCTGCCACTGGATATCTCCCGAGCTCGACCGGGAATATATAGTCGGGGGTAAAACCTTGCAGGAGTGATGCCTCGCGAAGCGTTATCGCCCGGTCCTGTTCAGGATGGAGGAAGCGGCCTTTCGAAGGGTTGATGCAACCGCTCGTAATGGTGGGAGCTACGGCATCCCACCGCATGCGGCCGTAGACATCCTTGAACCCGTCGCACTTTCGGTGACAGGTCAGTTGGCGGTCTTTGCCGAGGTCGGACCTGCTGCCGCCATCCTTAGGAATCGCACGAATGATCTCCATGACATGCGGTGCTCGAGAACACGGGTGATCGTGTATAGCATCACCGCTCTCGCCGGGTAGGGGGAGCAACCCGATCGCGTCGCGGACCGTCACGCCCGACTCGGCAGGCGGCGGGAAGTCAATCGGGCCGAGCTTGCTCGCGATGAGCAGCATTCTGCGGCGACGCTGGGGAACTCCGAATTCGGCTGCGTCGAGCACCCCGACCTTGCATCGGTAGCCCAACTGCTCGAGCCGACCGACCATGTACTGGGTTCGCCCGTCTCTTGCCAACGCCGGCACGTTCTCCATGATAAGCGTCTTGGGCTCGAGGGCCACGGCGAACTTGAGGAAGTCAAAGATGAGATCGTTCCTCTCGTCCTCAACCCGTCGGCCGCCGTTCAGAGTTCTCATCGCGGAAAAGCCTTGGCACGGCGGGCAGCCAGCTAGTAGGTCAAGGGCGCCTTTGCGTAGGCCGAAATCCCTCTTTACCTGCTCGGGCGGGAGATCGCGGATGTCTAAGGGATAGAGACGGGTCTCTGGGTGGTTCGCCCGATACCCTTCGATCGCCGTCTTTTCGCACTCCACGGCTCCCAAGACCTCAAACCCGCTCTGCCTCAGACCCAGGGTCAGACCACCGCAACCTGCGAATAAATCGAGGGCTTTGAAGCGAGGCCGCTCCCCTCTCTTGATCGATTCGGGCATAGGATACGGCTCCGGTCATGATCGGATCCGCTTGAGTGCGACCCAAAATTCGTTTTGTCGGTGGCGTCACCGCCAGACTCCAGCTTAACTCGATTTGCCTGAAGAAGTTCCGGAAATTCCATCTGGCGCGTTTGCTTGAACTCGATTCCTCGTCACAATTGTACCATGACGGTATCGCCTATGCTTGGGGGAAGAGGCCTTAGCCTTAGACGACGATCTGCTCAACTCCCCGGCCGGGTCGGTAGTTCGCGAATCGCTCGATGGATTCGAGCACCGTCGACAACTCGTTTGCGCTTGGTTTCACGATCTCTGCCCACCGCTTCATGACTTCGGTGGTGGCCAGCACGCTCACGCCCAGCTCATTCGCGATCCGGCGGGCCTTCTTATCGTCCGTCAGGACCGACCAGCCCCGCACTTTGGCGATCGCCAGCCCCATCGATTCGCCGTCGTCGCCGATGCGAGCGGCCAGCTCGACGTAGAGCTCGGCCTCCTCGTCTCCCTCGCAGTCGCAGCGGCTCAGCACCCCGGCCCCGATGGCGGGGGCGAGGTCGATCGGCAGGGCGATGAGTTTCTCTGGGTCGGCCGGGTCCGGTTGGCGGTACTGCTGGGACTCCCGCTCGACCGCGGCGGGGATGAACCAGTCGTGGCGCAGCGCGGTCAGGATCGGCACGAACCGGCCGCTGGCATAAAGGTTGAGGACTCCGCAGGCGTCGAGGATGACGGCCGGCATGTTGCGACTCCGGTCCGTGTCTCAGGAGTGGTCGGCCAGCAGGGAGGTATCGAAGTCGGCTTGCATGGGCAGGGAGCGGCCCTCGGCGTCCACCTCCACGCTGAGCATGGCCTCCTGAATCACCCGGCGGGCCTCCCAGATGTCGCACCGCAGGTAGTTAGCCAGCTCCTTCTCGGTCAACTCGCCGCGCTCGTAGGCGTGAACGGCCAGGAATTTGTACCGCTCCGGGTAGGCGGCCTCCAGTTTCGCTTCGGTGGCCAGGCCGAGGCGCTTCTCGGCCTCGCGGACGGGGATGCCCTTCTCCTTCTGCAACTCCCAGGTGCCGGCCCTGAGGAGGCCGAGGCCTTCGAGTCGGAGGGCCATCGCCTCCATCGATACCGAGTAGCGGTGCTTCAGCTTGACCAAGTCGCCGACCTGGAAGTTGCCGGTGGTGTTCACGATCTCGTTGAACCGGAACCGCACCGACGACGCCGGCATGAGGAAGCTCATGGCGAACGACTCGGCGAACCGCTCGTTCGCGGGCTTTCGGCCGTGGATGGTTAGGTAGTCGATGCCCGCGGTGTACCGGTCCACGATGAGGTGGGCGTACTCGTGGGCGATCGAGGCCCGCTGCTTGTCGGCGGGGTGGACGCCGTTGATCAGCATGCACCCGCCGAGGCCGTCCACGAAGATGTACATCCCGGCAAACATCCGGGGCAGGCGGCCGAAGAAGATACGGACGCCGACGTCGGATTCCAGAACGGTGCGGATGTCGGGGATAGGCTGGTCGCCCAGGCCGAGCCGCTGGCGCTCCCGGTTCGCCACGTCCTCGGCCAGCTCGGTGACGTTGACCCTCGCGTTCAGCTCCACCGGCTGCGGGTAGTCGAGCCGCATCGGGGCCTTCATCCGGCGTTCGAGGTCGAGGTAGTTCTCGACGAATCCCTTGAACTCACCGATGGCGGTGCGGAGTTGCTCGACCTCGGCCGGCTTCACCTTCTCAAGCGCCGCCCGGAAGTGCGGCTGGAAGTCGGTGACCGGCTCGGCGGTGCGGACGAAGTGGCTGACGGGCTGGCCGTAGAGTAACGCCAGCTTCATGATCTCGGCCGGCTTGGCGGCCCGCTCGCCCTTCTCCAGGGCGATGAACGTGGGTCGGCTGACGCCGATGTGCTCGGCGGCAACTTCCTGGGTGATCGAACGGGCTTTCCTTGCCTCGACCAACCTCTGGCCGATTATCCGCGGCGAAGCGGTGTCGGTCGTCATTGGGTGGCTCCTTGAGCGAGGGCCGGTGAACGGGATGGGGCGACCCTCGGCAGGCGGCATTGGCGCGCCTCGGCGATCAGGTCGAGCCACTCCCGCCGGTAGCGGTAGTGCATCTCGACGTGCTGCCCGAGTTGCACGTCCGACGAGATCGCGTGCGACGCCTGAAGATATCGCCGGAGGTAGGACTCGAACCGGATCTGGACCTTGGGAAAGGCTTTGGTGGGGCGGCCGCCATCGATGCGGTCGCAGACCGGCCGCCAGCGGCTGGCGGACCTGGCATCACGAAAGAGGGTTCGTTTCCCAGCATATCGATCCCCGAATAGGACGCTGGCCCTATCCAAATCAAGAGTATGGCTGGGTCTTGACTTTGTCAAGTTGCAACAGGGTTTGTGGGGGTTAGTGTAAAATTTGGGCGGAATTTGGGAATATCAATAGATCCCTCGGGCGTTGAGAGCTCGGTGGAGATTGCCGAGGGGTGTCCAATCTGGTCAGGCGTTGTGAGTGGCTCTCAGGTCGGCGTTCTTTTCCTGGAAGACGGGGGCCATGAGGCCCATGTGGTTGAGCTCGTAGACGCGCCAGTGGTTGCCGTGCTTGTCGGCCTTTCGGCCTCGGTTTTGGAGGCTGTCGAGGAGGGGGGGGAGGTGGCCGGAGGGGTCGCTGGCGGAGATGAGGCGTTGACGCATCTCGCCGGAGATGAAGAGGACGTTGTCGGTGTCCTTGCCGATGGCGCCGAGGACTCGCTGGCCGCCGTTGATGCCTTCGCCGATGTAGTTCCAGCCCGATCGGCCCGGGTCCCAGAAGCTGTAGACGGACCCGATGTGGGCGCTCATGCGGAAGTGGTAGGTCACGTCGGTGATCTTGTGGGCGTTCAGGAGCTCGATGAGATAGGCGAGCGCGGCGGCGAAGATGACGGTGCGCTCGGGGTTGTCGAGGACGAAGATGTAGCCGTCGCCGATGCACATCATCGCCTCGATGCTGTCCCTCGACGCGAGGACTTCGGGCCAGGACTCCACCGTCCAGTAGTCGCGGTTCTGGGCGATCTCGACGATCGAGTTGATGATCAGGACCTGTTGGCCGGGGAGCTGCTTCGAGAAGTCGGAGATGTCGAGGTAGACGAAGCAACGCTCGATGGGCCAGGAGGAGACCCGGCGCGCGTCGTCCTTGTCGTCCTGCATCCTCCGGTTGAGCTGCTCGATCAGTGGCTCGGAGAGATAGATGTTCGAGTGACCCCCGGTGAACCCGCTCCGCTCGGTGCCGAGGACGTCGGGCGAGATCGGCTCGTATTCCGCGTCGCGGGCGTTCTGCGCGGCCTTGAGCATGTTGACGAGGGGCTTCTGGCCGTCGCGGATCGGCCTGGACTTGCCCCTCGAGGCCGATCGCTGGGATTGGGGCGTCGGGCGGAAGGTGTGGAGGAGCTGGCCGGTCGCCTTGAGGTGCTCGATCAGGCGCCCGGGCTCGCAGAAGAAGTGCGAGCGTGCCGGGAGCTGGAGCTCGGGGTGCGGCGGCTCGGGCTGGTGCGAGGACCATGTGAGGAAGTCAAGGAATTCTTGACATTGCATGTCTTCCTGCACCACGTTCCCCGAAGGGCAGTGGACGTCGTACGTCCCGTCGTCCAGCCATTCGATCGTGTAGGGACGGTCCATATCTCGATTCCGCCTCGAACCAAAGGTGCCGAGCCGGGCGCTTCGAGGAGCAGGGGGCAGCCCGACGTTCGTCCCCGCGATCAGACGTCGGCGATCGTCGTGGTGCTCGAGGTGCGAGTCGACGGAGGAAGCCGAAGCCCGTCGGGTTTGCCGAGCCCGTCGAGCGGCCAGGGGCCAGGGGCAGAAGCCCGCGGACCCTGGGCCATTCTCGGGCTCGGTTTCCCGCGACGTTGACCCGAGATTATCGCTCGGGGAATCGGGCATGACAACGGCCCGCCTCGTCGGGGACGATTGGGAGGGTCGCCGTGGTCTTGTTGGGGATGTTGATCGAGCCGAAATGCTCCTCGCCGCGCGGATTGTCGCCTCCCCGAGTTCTTCGGACTCGCGCGTGGCGGGGAGGTGGCAAAGGGACCGCCATCGGTCTACCTACGCCGTCCGATCACCGGCAATACCCTGTCAGCCGTTCGGGCCGACCGAGGAGAAACTCTTCTTCTGGGCGCCCGACGTGAAGACCACGTTGGACATCGAGGCGATCGCCGGCCCTGGGACGCCGTCGGCTCGAGACGCGACGATCTCGAGGCTGATCGACTGGCCGACGGGGAGGCTGGCGTCCCAGCCGGAGTCCTTGACGACGTAGTGGTTGCCGACGTGAGAGACGACCGTGGCGCCCGAGATCAGGCTGATCTTCGCGTCGAGGTCGAACTCGAGAGTCCAGCCCGAGACCGCCAGAGTCCCCGTGTTCTTGAGCGAGATCGAGCCGGTGAACCCGGTCCGCCAGTCGCTCGTCACCTTGTACGTCGCCGACAGGTCGAACGTCCCGGTCACGGGCGGGGTCACGGGCGTCGGCACGGCCGAGCCGTTGACGGTGTAGTTCGAGGGGACGGCCGCCGAGCCGTTCCGAGCCCCCACGAATCCGAAGGTCACCGACTGGCCGGGCGCGATGGTCGCGTTGTAGCCGGCGTCCTTCACCGAGTAGTGGTTGCCGACGTGCGAGACGACCTTGGCGTCCCAGATCTGGGTGATCGACGAGGGGAGATCGAACCCGACCGTCCATCCGTCAATCACCGAGGTCGTGTGGTTCGTCACCGTGATCTCGGAGCTGAAGCCCGTCCCCCAGTCGCTGTCCGTCTTGTAGGCGACCGCCACGCCGGCCGGCGTCGGCGTGCTCGCCTGGATCGCGATGGGGCCGACGAAGGGGAGGGAGGCGGGGAGACTGCCCAGGCCGAGGTCGGCGGCGAAGAGGTCGCGGCGTTCCAGGCCCTCGACGTCCCGCCCGATCGAAGCGTTGCAGCGGCGACGTGTGGCTTCGCGGCGGGTGCGGGCGATGGACGGCAGGAGGGGCAGGTCCATTATCGATTCCTTTGCGCTGGCGGATGGTCGCGGTAGAGTTCGTTCGCAGTTGCGGCCGCCGTGACCGGCTTCGCCGCACCTTGAGAAAGAGAATCACCCGATTCCGCCGGAATCTGACAGCGGGCGGAAAAATTTCCCGAAACCGGCAGTGCGACCGTCTGGTCGCATCGTCGTTACGAAGCGTGTGTTGGACGCACCGATCACCGACTCGCACCCGCGCCGGCATCCTGGGGGAGGATCGGGATCGCCGAGGCCGACCCGCGTGATGGAAATGTGTCCGCGACAGCTTCGGGATCTCTACCGGGAGGTGTGTGATCTGATCGATCAACGCCTCGAGTGTCGTTTCAGCCACTCGTGCGCCGGTAATGCCTCGTTTGCGGGGATCCTGGGTAGACTTCGGACGGCGAGGTTGGCTCAGACGCAAGAATCCGCACGGACATCCCCGGATTCCCGCGTTGACTCGGCAGGAGGCGTCCCCCCGGTGGGCGGGGCACTCTTGCCCCGCTCTTGCTGCGGGAGCCGCGCCGAGCGCCGCGGGGCAGGGGCGCCCCGCCCACCGGGGGGACGCCTCCGCGAAGCCGGTCCCCGTGTTCGCCTCCGCCCTCGGGGCATGGACGTGTCGTGCCGTGTGCCGGCGACACGTTCGCTGCTCGAGCCGGATCAGGCCGTGGCCCGGGTGCGGAGGCGTTCGCGGCGGCCGTGCAGGCCGGTGCCCAGGGCCGTGTATCGGACGAAGGTCTGGTAGGAGGCGAGGCCGATGGCCAGGGTGCCGACGAGGACGACCGGGAACTTCCAGAGGGCGTGGCCCGGGAGCTGGTAGAGGTTGACCTGGATCAGGCCGAGGACCGGCATGTGGATGAGGTAGACCCAATACGACCCGTCGGCCAGGTAGCGGATGATCGGGAGGGAGCGATGGACGACGCGGAGGGCGAGGCCGATGAGGCCGAAGACGACGAGCCACGAGAACAGCGCCCCGAGGGCGGCCGATCCCCACGATTCGAGGCCGACCAGCGGCGTCATCCGGTCACGCCCGAGCAGCCAGGCCCGGCCGACGAAGACGGGCAACGAAAGGGCGAGGTAGTAAGGCCCCGGGCGCATCAGGCGGCCGAGGTCGTTCCGCATCCGGTAAATCCCCACGCCCACCGCGAAGAAGGTCGCGTAGTAGACGAACTTCTCGGGGCCGATCAGGAAGGAGTTGTGCCGGTCCAGGGCCGAGTCGACCCCCAGGCGCTGGCGGCTGATCCAGAGGACGAGCGTCGAGGGGACGGCCAGGAACAGCAGCCGCCAGCGCGACGCGAGGACGCGATCGAGCAGCCTGCCGGTCGAAGTCCTGGCCTGGTCACCTCGGCGGTCGGCCAGCCAGCGGAACGCGCCGTAGGCCAGCAGCATGACGACGAGGTATTCGAGGAACCAGAGGTGTCCCGAGCCGACCCGTTCGGATTGGATTAGCGGGTCGTTGTATTTCAGCTTGAGCACCTCACGCAGGGAGCACCGCCCCGAGGCGAGCCAGCCGTAGCTCCAGACGGCCAGGGTGGCCGGGAGGACCGTGACGACGCCGACGAGGAACGGCACCAGGACTCGGCCCACGCGATTCGACAGGAACCCGCGCGGCCCCTTCGAGTCGTAGAGCCCGACGGCGAAGAATCCCGCGATCGCGAAATACAGGGGGTTCGAGACCCCCATCGCCCACCAGCAGAACCAATCGAAGGCGGGAGTCGTCGGGGCGTCTCGGACGCACCAGAGGACGCCGGGGATGTCACGTTGGAGATAGCCCAGGGCGGCATGCAGGCCGATGACCAGGAACATCGCCGTCCCGCGCAAGGCATCGAAGGCATGGTAACGGGGCTTGGCCTCCGAGGGCGTCACCACCGTTACTGTGGGTATCGCCGGCGCCGACCGCAATCGCCGGAGTGTCGTCGTCTGTGGCCCGACCCGAGTTGGGAGCATCTTGGGCGACCTGTCTCGAATCAAAGGTGTCACTGCGTGAATCCGCGGTCCCCGACGAAATTCGGTTTCGGATCGAGAAAAAGGGGACCTAGACTCGAATAGTCGGCCTCGCCTTCGGAGTTTCATCAGGAAATGCCGGTGCGATCATGTTCAATATCGTTGTCGGGTCGTCATAATTCCTTCGCCGTGCAAGGGTCGGCAGCACGGCAAGATCGCGACCTTTGTCGAATGCGCCACAGCCCTCGCCGTAGGAAGACAGTTCGAAGGATCGGAGGGGATGGATCGGTGATGGGCATCGCGCCTCGGGCGACGTCTCGGGGTGGGGGCATCGAGGGGAGGGGAGGGGAGGATGATCGGGGGAGGACCGGCCTTGACGGGTGGGGGCATTCTTTTTAGGTTGTTGAACACGTTCGGTTATCGAACATTTCTCCGGACCCCGACGTCACATCTCGACCTTTACGTCCTGGGGTTCCGAAAGATCGGCCCGTTCTCCCCGTCGGATGACGTCCGAGTGGGGTGGCCGCACCAAGGATGGCGACGTTCGACGGCTCCTCGAGCATTTGGGCACGGACGGGTGTGATGGCTCGCCCGGGTCTCCTCGTCGCGACGGAACGCAACGGAGGTTGCACTCAAGATGGATTGGAGAGCGAACCTACGTCTTGCTCGCGACGCCTTCGCCGGGCGGTCCTTCCGGGTTGCGCCTTCGAAGGGCCGTCAGCCTCGGGAGTATCGGCTCGAGGGGTTGGAGCCGCGCCAGGTCCCGGCGGCGCTGGCCCCGGCGGTGGTCATGGACTCGGCCACGACCGTCGACTCGCACGGCGTCACGATCCAGTACGACGTCAATACGCCGCCGGATTCGTCCCATCCGCTCAGTTTTGGCGTCTACCGGTCTCCTGACGCGACCTTCGACGCGACGGACGTGGTGGTCGACGCGGATGCCTTGACGGTCTCGGGCCCGGGGTCGGCGTCACCGACCCTGGACGACGCCGGCCAGTCGGCGACGGCGGAGGGGCACCATACGCTCACGATCCCGCTGCCCGACGGCCTCCCGCTGAATCCCGAGAACCCCTACGTTCTCGTCGTGGCCAACCCCGATCAGGCGCTTGCCTCGGGGGATGCCTCGGCGACGGCGTCGTTCCGCAAGTACACGATCGGCATCGTGACGCACGGCGGGATCCAGGACAAGAACTGGAAGAACGGCCCCCCCTGGCAGTTGCAGACGGGGTACTTCCTGCGGCAGGACGGGTATGACGTCGTCATCCCCTACAACTGGGTCGACCAGAGCAGTACCCCGGGGGAGGCGGCCAAGCAGGCGCCGAAGCTCGAGCGGCAGATCCGCAATGCCCTCGCCAAATTGCCGGCGGATGCCCCGGTCGACATCCAACTCATCGGCCACAGCGAGGGGACCATCGTCAACGGCCAGACCCTCCTCCGCCTGGGCAAGGACATGCCCGCGCAGCTCCAGGCCGGCTGGATCGAGGACACCCTGCTCGACCCGCACGCGGCCAACACGGGGTCCACGGGCAAGCAGTACAGCGTCGCCGGCAACCCGATCGGCTGGATCGCCAAGGGGATGATCGACAACTACCAGTCGAAGGCCAAGGACCCGCTCCCGATCGTCCCCGAGTTCGTCGACCAGGCGCAGGTCTTCTACCAGCAGACGCCGGCGTCCCGCGACCATGGGACAAACAGTCATGTCTACAATCTATGGGGCCAGGTCCCGGTGAAGGGGAAGGCCGATTACTTCAATCTTACGGCCGCCGGCGCGACCCACAGCGGCGACACCGGGGTGGCGAAGTGGTACATGAGGGTCGTCGCCCCGACTTTGGGCGACGGCGGCACGGCCCTCGACCGCGACATCCTGACCGGCTCCTTGAGCCCCTCGAGCGGCGTTGTGAACCCGACCGAGTCGGTCTCCACGGTCAGCATGCCGACCTATTCGGGGACGTCGGCCCCCGGCTCGAAGGTGTACCTGTTCCTCGCCCCGGCGCACGAGCCCACCAAGCTCGTGCCGGTCGGCAAGGCGGTCGCCGACTCCGAGGGGGCGTGGTCGTTGACGACCACCCGCAACCTGCACGACGGCCGCTACCGGACCTACTCCGTGGCCGTCCTCCCTCGCGACGCCAAGCCCCGCTTCGCCATGGTCCCGACCAACCCGATGGGCCCGCTCGTCATCGCCACGGGGAATGCGGCGGGCGGCCTCCAGATGTGAAGGCCGGTGGATCTGGCCAGGAGGACCGCCACCCCATCCGCTCAACCTAACACTTGGGACGCGGCCCTTCCTTGAGGAAGGGCCGGCCCCCGGGCGACGGGCTCATTCGCCCGTCACCAACTCGTCGATCCCCTCGGCCTCGGGCGGGATCCACCAGGTCTCTGCGGCAGGGAAGAGAAGGCGGAGCAGGGGCGGGGCGAGGAAGGTCGTGACCATGACCATGAGCGTCACGGCGCCGAAGAGCTTGGCGTCGAAGACGCCGCTCGAGAGCCCCATCTGGGCGAAGATGAGCCCGACCTCTCCGCGGGGGATCATGCCCACGCCGATGACCTTCTTGTTCCCCTTGAACCAGGGGGCGGCGTAGCCGGCTGCGAACTTGCCGGCCACCGCGACCGCGATGAGAAGGCCGCCGACGAGGAGCGTCATCCGATTCGCCGGGTCGAGGGGGTTGAAGACCCGGACGTCGACCGCTGCGCCGACGGAGATGAAGAACAAGGGGACGAAGAAGTTGCCGAGTTCGGTGATGCCGTGCTCGATCTCGTGGGCCTTCGGGGTCTGGGCGAGCAGGACCCCGGCGACGAAGGCCCCGATAATGACCGCGGAGCCCAGGCTGTCTGCGAGCCAGGCGAGGCCGAAGGCGAGCATCAAAGCCTGGATGGTCGGAGTGCCGGGCCACCGGACCCTGGACGAGAGCTTGACCAGGTGGGGGATGAGCAGGCTGCCGACGAACAGCGTCGCGAAGAGGAACCCGAAGGCGGCCCCGGCGATCCGAGCGACGCCGATCGCGGTCACGTGCTTGCCCTCGGCCAGGCCCGAGACCACGGTCAGGATGATGAGCCCGATGACGTCGTCCATGACGGCCGCCCCGAGGATGATCCGGCTCTCGGGCTCCTGCAAGCGGTTGAGGTCGGACAGCACTCGTGCCGTGATCCCGACGCTGGTCGCCGTCAGCGACGCCCCCGCGACCACCGCGGCGAGGTCCGGGATCCCGACGAGCCGGCACACCGAATAGCCCAGGACGAACGGGAGCACGACCCCGACCGTCGCGACGGCCGCCGAGCTCCCGCCGACCTTCAGGAGCTTCTCCAGGTCGGTCTCGAGCCCGATCGCGAAGAGCAGGATCACCACCCCCACCTCGGCGAGGAGGTGGATCACCTCGACCTCCGGGTCGACGAGCCCGAGCACCGAGGAGCCCAGCAGGACCCCCGCCGCCAACTCCCCGAGCACCGACGGCTGGCCCACCGCCTTCATCAACGCCCCGAGGAGCTTGGCCGCGGCCAACGCGACGACGAGCGTCCCCAGGAATTCGGCCACCGAATAGTGATGAGGCATGCGATCAATCCAAAATATATGAGTAAAGAGGGGGGAATCCCGGAACCTCGGGCGCAACCGTCCGCGGGTCGGGTCTGTAAGGTTGGGGCCTCGGCCGTTGTTCGCGGGCACCGAGTTGGAGGGAGAACCGGCCTCGGGGTGGGCGGTTCGCGATGACCTGGTGTGCGAAAGGGGATGGGATCCCTACCAACCGCCTCCGGCGGTGATGAAGAGCGTCAGATAGAGCTCGTTCTCAGTGGTGGGGTGGGAGACGCTGGTTTGCATCAGTCCGCCGTGAAGCCGGGAGATCTCGGATCGGGAAGATTGTATCGACGAGTGCCGAGGGCGTGAAGGGGGCGGTCGCTGTCGGGGGGTCGGCCGCCGGGGTTGCCGGCGCACCAGGCCAGGAGGCGGGTGAACTGGTCGTTGGCGCGTTGGCATGCTGACTCTGGTAACTCCGCACCAGGATAGCGGTTCGTGTGATTTATCATGCCTCATCGAGGGATAGGGATCATATGGTCCAGGTGGACGAGACACGCTATAGATCGGAATTAGTCCGGATCGCGGTTTGCCCCACCCTGCTCGGATAGGAGCCCTTCAGCCCTTAGCTTGTCACGAAGCTCGGCAAGCAGCTCCGAGTCGACGACGTGAACCGACATACCCGCAGGACAGGTGCGGCGGACGGAAATGCCCGAGGGGAGGTGGGTGTACCCCAGGCACCCGCGCCCGCCGCCTAGATTCCAATGATGCCTCGCCAGATGCTCGTCGGGGACGCCGGGGAGTAACATGGCTGGACGGCCGCCAAATATTTATTTGTAAAATTAAATAGTTTAATGAAATGTTGTTTTGATTGTGTCAAAATTAAAAGTATTCTCGCATGTTTTACGGTGGCAAAGAGCCGGAGAATCTGAGCAAGCGGCGAGGAGTCGAGGTATTGATCGGCATTACGGCGGTTCTCGGTCGCATCGCACACTGTAGAATCGGCTGAAAGCCACGGATATTGGGCGAAAGCGTTCGCCTTGTGCGCTATGCCTGCGTTAACCGCTGTAAGCCAACAACGCGTCCGTTGAGGCGCGAGACTAGGCATCGACATCCAGGTCCAAGTCGCCAAGGATGTCCCCAAGATCCGCGAAGGCCTCGATCTGGTTAATGACACCAGGATCAAGAATCCCGGCGCGGACGGCTCCGATGTTCGGGTCATAGTCGTGGCTTAGGATCCAGTCGATGCCAAAGTCTCGACTGACTTGGGATAGCACGTCGAGCATGTCGCGGCAAGTCCCGTTCGGCAATCCTTCCTGGGCAGCCGCTCCTGCATCGTCGGGATGGGGCAGAAAGTTCGGCTTACTGCCTCCGAGTAAGAATCCATCGTCTTCGATCGGGAAGAAATGGACCCCCTCGCAATGAAGCCAGGTCCTTCCACTGTTCGCGGCATCGACGGCCTGCTGGATCACTTCGGATTCCGCCTTCGTGACGGGACGAGTCGATCGGTAGTAGACGGTAAAACCCATGAAACTTAGCCTCCACGACGCTCAACGGTTTGGATCCTGAACGCTGGTGGAAAGATGGCGATACGAAACGAAATTCGGATATCCAGAATTAATGACTGAGGCCCGCCGACCACGCAAGTCCTATCGTCAGTCGCGTTGCCTTTGGCCTATCTGATCCCATTCAAGTACCAGATCTATCACCCAACAACCACGGGTGTGGAGCCCGCCGTCCCGGCAATGAGCCAGCATCTCGGGGATGTCGCATCCGACTTCTTCCAGGGCGTCTGCCAAGATCGGCATTTGGGGAGAAGTCTCGATCTGCGTACATTTTTTCGGCGATCCCTACAATCGAAGGGGTCCGCCAGATAAGGTCGGATTCCACAGGGCGGAACGGATTCCCGAAAATGCAGCGGAGGCGCTGGGCCTGAGACCAAACGGCTAACTCGAAATCATCCCAACCGGTCGCGGTGGCCAAAGAAGTGATGGTTGATAGTGCGCACTGCATGCCACGGGCCTTACTGGCCAACCTGAGCGTCATCTCTTCGATACTGTGGCTCTGGTCGTTCGGGGTCGGGAAAGCCATGATCGCTTCGTAGATCGTAGCCAATTCCCGCTCGTCCGCCTGTCCGTCTGCGAACCGCTCGCCAACGTCTACCGCCTGTCGGAAAAGGTCCATCTCGAACAGGTCCCAATGTAGGCGGCAGCAGGCGACAGCGTACAACCGGAGTTTGCGATCGATATTCTTGACCGAACCGGGGTTCGCGATTAACCATTCGTTCAATGGCATCAGCATGAAATCACTACGAGAGCAGAGATCCCATTCGTCGGCGGTCATGCGGCTTCTTGCCTCCAATTCGGGATCGCATCCGGCTTACTGCTTTTGTCCGGGTGACGTGCCAGATTCGTTTGGACCAGTCACAGTGTACAGATCTCCGGGACTGCCTTCGAGCCGATTTCTTACAACCCGCCTGCTGGTCGGTTGCACTACCCTCTCTCCCATCATCCCTCCGTTGGTGCGTTGCAGGAATTCCCCAGGTGTCGGTCGAGTCACTTGGTTCACGGGGTGGGGTACCACTTCTGTGCATCCGCAACCTCTGTTCCTTCACCTGGTGACGGGACAAGCTCCTACTCACCTCGACCTTCGCCCGAGGGATGCGTGGCGTCGGCGTCCGAGACGATCCGGTTCCGGCCTTCGTCCTTGGCGAGGTAGAGGAGGCGGTCGAGCTTGCGGAGGAGGTCGGCCTCGCCGCTCGGGTGTCCGCAGGCGGAGGTGATCACGCCGACGCTGGCGGTGACGCCGAGCGGGCCGGGGGCGCCGGGGATGGAGATCCGCAGGCCCGCGATGCCCTCGTGGACGGCCTTGGCGACGTCGAGGGCCCCCGGGAGGTTCGTCTCGGGGAGGATGCAGACGAACTCCTCGCCGCCGTAGCGGGCCGCGAGGTCGGGCTCGCGGTGGAGCGCACCGGCAAGGACGCCGCCGACCCGGCGCAGGCATTCGTCGCCGGCGAGGTGCCCGTAGGTGTCGTTGAACGCCTTGAAATGGTCGACGTCGATCATGATCAGGGAGAGCGGGAGCGCGGAGCGCGCGTGGCGGCGGTACTCGGCTTCGAACGCCTCGTCGAAGTGGCGACGACTCGCCAGGCCGGTCAACGAGTCGGTCGAGGCCAGCCTCGCCAGTTCGTCGTGGGCCCGCTTCAGGGCCACATGGTTGCGGACTCGGGCCCGGACGACCACGGGGTTGAACGGCTTGGTCACGTAGTCGATGGCGCCGGCGTCGAAGCCTCGGGTCTCTCCCTCCATGTCGCCGAGTGCCGTGACGAAGATCACCGGGATCTTGGCGGTCGCCGGGGCGAGCTTCAGGATCCGGCAGAGCTCGTACCCGTCCATCCCGGGCATCACCACGTCGAGCAGGACGAGGTCCGGCCGGGTCCGCTCGAGGACCTCGAGGGCCTGGGACGGCCCCTCGGCGGAAATGACATGGTAGTCTTGCGCCAGGAAACTCTTCAGGATCTCGACATAGATCGGCTCGTCGTCGACGACGAGGATCGTCGCCTTCTCCTTGCACATCGGGGGGCCTCGCTTACTTATTTCGGTTCGTCTTGTGTTTGTTCATGTTGTCGCGATGGCGACGGGGCCGCTCGTCTTGCTCCTTCGGCCGATCAGCGCCCGGCCTCCGCCAGCGGGTTCGGTCGTGCGAGGTTCGTCGGGTTGGCCAGGATGTTCTCGACGACGGCGCGGAGCTCCGCCTCGAGCGCCCCGAGGGCGGCGTCCGGGCGCCCGGACTGGCCGAGCTTGATCTGGGCTTCCACGACGGAGGCCGAAGCCCCGAGGTCCTTCGCCCCGAGCGATGCCGCGAGGCCGGTGAGGGTGTGCGCGACGCGGGCGGCGGTCGCGGCGTCCTTCTCGGCGAGCGCGGCGCGGATGGCGGCCGCCGAGCCGGCGTGCTTCTCGACGAACTGGACGAGCAGGGTCTGGTAGAGCCGCAGGTTGCCGCCGAGGCGCCGGCAGCCCTCCTCGCGGTCGACGAGCCCGGAACTCGTCGGTGGGGACGGCGGCCGGGGCTCGACTTGCTCGAGCTTTGGCACCTCGTCGGGGGCGGCGTGGTGGTTGGCGAATCGGAGGACCGTGCGATAGAGAGTTGCGGGATCGATCGGCTTGGTGATGTGCTCGGCCATGCCCATCGCCAGGCTCTCCGCGCGGTCTTCGGCCCTCGCGTGCGCGGTCATCGCGACGATCGGCAGGTGACGGTAACGGGGGTTCGACCGGATCAGTCGCGTGGCCTCGTGGCCGTCCATCACCGGCATCTGGAGGTCCATCAGGATGAGGTCGAACGGCGGCGATTCTCCCCCTTCGGCGAGGATTTCGAGCACTTCCCGGCCGTTGTTGGCGACCCGGACCTCGGCCTTGCCCCGCCCGAGCAGCTCGACGGCGATCTGCTGGTTGATCTCGTTGTCTTCGGCCAGGAGGATGTGGATTCCGGAGAGGTCCGGGGCGTCGTCCGGCGTCGGTTCGTGCTCGGCCAGGCGGGGGCCCGTCGCCAGGGCCCGGGCGAGGGCGTCGAAGAGCGAGGACTGAGTGATCGGCTTGGTCAGGAACCCGGTCACGCCGGCCCCTTCCGCGGCCTCGCGGACCTCGGGAGAGCCGAACGCGGTCGCCATGATCACCTTGGGCCGGGGGTTCAGCGCGAGCCGGCCGAAGATCGTGCGGGTCGCCTCGATGCCGTCGACCTCGGGCATCCGCTGGTCCATGAACACGACGTTATATGGGTCTTCGGCCGAGGCCTCCCGGAGTGCCTCGAAGGCATCTCGGGCCGAGCCGACGGCCTCGACCCGCAGGCCGAGCGTCTGGAGGCTCTCGAGGAGGATCTCGCGGGCGGTCGCGTTGTCGTCGACCACGAGGGCGCGGATCCCGGCCGAGTTCCCCGGCACGATCTCGTGCCGGCCGTTCTCCTCGCCGAGGTCGAACCAGACCACGACGCGGAAGGTCGTCCCCACCCCCGGCCGGCTCTCGACGGTGACGTCGCCCCCCATGAGCTCGGCCAGCTTCTTGACGATGGCGAGCCCGAGGCCCGTGCCGCCGTATTTTCGGCTGGTCGAGCCGTCCGCCTGGCTGAAGGCCGAGAAGAGGCGGGAGACCTGCTCGGGGGTCATCCCGATCCCCGTGTCGCTGACGGCGAACTCCAGGAGGGCCCGATTTCCCCAACCCTCCTTCTTCCGGATTACCACCTCGACCTGGCCGGCCTCGGTGAACTTGATCGCGTTGTTGAGCAGGTTGGTCAAGATTTGCCCGAGCCGCAACGGGTCGCCGACCAGGCAGCGGGGGATGTCCGTCGAGACGTCGAGCAGCAGCTCGAGCGACTTGTCGTAGGCCACTTGCCCGACCATCGTCGTGACGTTCGAGAGCACGTCGTCGAGCCAGAACGAGACCGACTCGAGCGTGAGCTTGTCGGCCTCGATCTTGGAGAAGTCGAGGATCTCGTTGATGATCCCCAGCAGCGAGATCCCGGCGCCGTGGATCTTGCTGACGTAGGCGGACTGCGTCGCGTCGAGCCGAGTCTTCAAGGCGAGGTTGGACAGCCCGATGATGGCGTTCATCGGCGTCCGGATCTCGTGGCTCATGTTGGCGAGGAACATCGACTTGGACTGAGTCGACTCCTCGGCGACTTTCCTCGCCTCCTCGAGGTCGTGCTGCTGGAGCAGCAGCTCCTCCTTCTGGGCCATGAGCTCCGCCTCGGAATGCTTGAGCTCCTCGGCCTGCTCCTCGAGCGCCCTCGCCTGCTCCTGGGTCGTCTCGAGGAGCGCCCGGACGCTGCCCAGGTTGTGGCTGAGGATCTCGATCGAGGTGCCGACCACGGGCAGGAGCGTCTCGATCAGCTCCTTCTCGAGGGGCGTCGGGGGGCGGAAGGCGGCGATCTCGAGGACGCCGAGGATCGAGATCTGCGAGAGGATCGGGTGGACCGCCACGACGCGAGGGTGGGCCTCGCCGAGGCCGGAGGAGATCCGGAAGTAGCCCTCGGGGATGTCGGAGACCTGGATCGATCGCCGCTCCTGGCCGCACTGGCCGACCAGGGCTTCGCCGAGGGCGAACGACGTGGTCGGGTCGACTCGGTCGTCGAGGCCATATCCCGCGGCCCATCTCAGTCGCCGGGTCTCGAGGTCGAACAGATAGACGGCCCCCGCCCCTGCGCCCAGGGCCGGCACGAGCCCCGAGAGGGCCGCCTGCGCCAGCCCCTCGAGGTTGGCGGCCGACTGGAGCCCGGTGGTGATCTCGGCGACCGTCGCCTTGATCCATCGCTGGTTCGCGACCGTGCCGGCGTTCTTGCGCAGGACGTCGACGGCCCGGGAGAGTCCGCCGATCTCGTTCGAGGCCGAAAGGTGCGGGACGTCGATCTGGTAGTCCCCTTCCGCAATCCTCGCGACGGTGCGCTGGAGCTCCTGCAGGGGGTCGACGACTCGGCGATAGGTCCACAGGCCGACGATCCCCGTCACGAACAGCACCACCACCGAGGCCGCCGTGAAGATCTGCACCGTGCGACCCGCCCCGACCAGGATGGCGGTGGACTGGTCGAACGCCGACTTCGCGTTGTAGGCACTCCAGGCCGAGAGGCGACTGTCCAATTGCGGGCCCAGGGGGAGGAGGTGGTCGTCCTTGTACCGCAGCGTGTCCTCGCCTTGGCCCGAGTTCTCCCGGGACTGGATCTGGTCCGAGACGGCGAACCAGCGGTCGACGAGTTCACGCGTGGAGCTCATCAGCAGGCGGTCGGCCTCGTCGCTGATGTATTCCTTCTCGTAGGTTGCGAAGTCGGCGGCGAGCAGGGGCTGCTTCTCGGCGAGCTTGGCCGCGACCATCGGCCTGGCCGATGGCGGCGAGAGGAGGAACTCCCGGATCAGGACCCGGGTCTCGCCGAGGTTTCGCGTGATCCGGTTGATCAGCGTCATGCTCGGGATGTCGATCCGGGCGATCTTCTGGGTCTTCGGCTCGATGTTGCTGAACTCGACGTAGCCGATGGCGCAGAGTGTGACGAGGGAGAGCAGGGGGACGGTCGCGAGGATGAACAGCCGCCTTGAGATCGTCATCGGCGTGGCCTCAAGGGGAGTCGTCGGGGGGGCCGGGGCCGGTAGACCCCCTGATCCAGGGCCTCGAACAGGTGGCGGGCGGGTCCGAGGTGCTCGGCCGGGTCGAGGAAGAGCAGGCCGTCCGCCGAGATCGCCCCCGTCATGCTCTCGAGCACCGAATAGCGATGGTCGGGGGTCAGGTACATCAAAACGTTCCGGCAGAAGATCGCGTCGAACGGGCCGGGCCCGAGGCCCGACCAGGAGGCGTCCACGAGGTTGAGGGGCTCGCACCGGACGACGGACCGGACGGCTTCGCCCACCCGTCGGGTCGAGACGCCCGGGCTTGCGGGGATGAAGAAGCGTTGGCGGCGTCCCGGCGAGATCGGGGCGAGGGCGGCCTCGCCGTATTCGCCTCGCCTCGCTTCGGCCAGGGCGGCCTCGTCCACGTCGGTGGCCAGGACCTCGATCGGCAAGCCCGAGTGATCGGGGGCCGTCGCGGTCCCCTCCAGCCGCTCGATCGCCGCCATCGCCGCCGAATACGCCTCCTCGCCCGTCGCCGTCGCCGCACACCAGACTCGGGCCCGACCCCGATCGGCGACCATTCGCCGGATGTGGTCCGCCGCGACGTCGAAGTGGTGGGGGTTGCGGAAGAAGCTCGTGTGGTTGATGGTCAAATACCGGAGGAACGCCTGCCGAGACGACGGGTCGCCGCCTTCGACGGCATCCATCACCGCCAGCAACCGGCTTCGTCCCCCAAAACGCCTCGCCCGGCGGTCGAGCAGGCCGCGGTGCCGTTCGTCCACAGCGATCCCCGCAACCTCGGCGGCCAACCGGCGGATCCGCGACAGCTCATCGACCGTCAGTGTTTCCGACATGGGTAATCGTGGGAAACAGCCTCAGGAGGCCCCGACGCAGATCGGATGGCGCGAGAAGGGGAGCGTCGCTGGGACGGAGGTGCGGGGCCGCCGCCAACGCGACCAGCCCGCACGAATTATGCCAGTATAAGCCACCTCGGTCATGGGTCTCAAGGGACGGATTTGCCCGCTCAACCCCGTTGCTTTTTTCCGACACGATGACGGAAATGTTGCCGAGCTATCCGTCGTATGGCCCCGCACGTCTTCGCCATCGGCCGGATTTCGCCGTGTCGGCCGCGTGATCGCCCCGGTTTTGCATGGGGCTCGCCCCGAATGGCTTCGCCCAACCCTTGCTCCGATCTCCACGTCGCTGAGGTCGGCGGCCTCGGGAAATGCAAGGTCGAGATCCTGACGTTGATTTTTGATGACATCCTTCTCCCGAGGCCTCGGGGACGGGTATCCTTTCTCACGATCGACTCAATGACGTGCTCACCGACTCCGGCGATGGCGGGTTCGACGACGGAACTCAGGCCATCCCGGGATGCCTCGGTCGGACGCGCTCCCCTTTTCGACTTCGAAAACCAGTTGGCTCCGTGGTCGGCGGTCACGCCCGGCCTCTGTGGCTGGTTTTCGAAGGCCAAGGGACTTCGCCTGGGCACGGCCGACAGGCCCTTTCCCCGACGTTGTCGGAGAGGGCGGTCGCGATGTGGGCCTGGATTCAGGACCAATTCGACGTGGGTACGGCAGGATTGCGGAGGGATGGGGAAAACCTCGTCCTTGACGCTCGTCCTTGCCGCTCTAAAACAAGGGAATGGAAGGGCGTTCGAGGATCGGGACGTCCGTCTTTGGAGGTGTGTGCGGATGACCGACGACCGATGGCCAGACGCCTCACCGGGCAATGACGGCCGCGACGACGAATCGGTCCGCGAGTTCGCGGACGCAATCCGAGCCTATCGAGAGGCCAGCGGGCGGCCGTTCCCGGCCTGGAGCGAGATCCTCGAGATCCTCCATAACCTCGGGTATCGAAAGGTCTCGGAGGGCGAGGACGGCCCCAACGAGCCTCCAGGCCCCGGGAGTGACAGGCCGGACCCACTCCCGAAGTCGGGCCTGGGCCCTTCCTCTGAGGATCCCTGACCTCACGCGTCGGCTCGTCCGATAGCCGATGCCAAGGTCAAGCCCGCCCGCTCACGCAAGGCTTTCGGACGGCTCTCACCCCGTCGGAATTCGCGTACGACGCATAGAGGGCCACAAGGGCCGACCATTCCGAGGCCGCGTGGGGGAACTCCCTCGGATCCCACGCCGACCGTACCGGCCCGAGCGGCGTCTCCCGCCCGCTCGCATACCTCGCCCAGAGGGAGCCGTCGGTGTAGAGGCTGAACTGCTGCGTTCGCCCCAGGAGCTGTGTCAGGTGTGACCGCATCGTCCTTCGCCTTCGCCTCTGTTCCGGGCCGCAGGCCCCATCCCTTTCGATATCCCTTACAAACACCGTAGGCCAGGCCCTTCGCCCTGTCAAACCCGCCCGCAGCGCTTGCCCCATCCACCTCGGATCCTGAGGCTCGCTATGGTAGCCCCCTCAGTCAGTTTTGTTG
Source organism: Singulisphaera rosea (assembly GCF_054877945.1). Classification (NCBI taxonomy): domain Bacteria; kingdom Pseudomonadati; phylum Planctomycetota; class Planctomycetia; order Isosphaerales; family Isosphaeraceae; genus Singulisphaera; species Singulisphaera rosea. The sequence goes on from NZ_JBTYIP020000006.1 coordinate 28,650, forward strand.
ACTAAACTGATCGAAATTATTGGGCAGCGGGTTGACGGTTGTCCTGCCCTCGATACAATCCCCGTCATCGATCGGCTTCGGAGACGCGGAAGGCGTGTTCCTGGGCCGACGGTCGACACTCCGAGAGGCGGGCGGCTACCCCGGAAGCCCGTCTGAACAATGCGGTCGGTGAAGCGGTGTTGACGATCCGTCATCCACACCCGAGGACCCCTCATGCGCACGCGTCGCGGTTTTACATTGATCGAGTTGCTGGTCGTTATCGCCATCATTGCGGTGCTGATCGCGTTGCTGCTGCCCGCCGTCCAGGCAGCACGCGAGGCGGCCAGGCGCATCCAATGCACGAACAACCTGAAGCAGATCGGGCTTGGCCTGCACAACTACCACCAGACCAATGACTGCTTCCCGCCCGGGTTCTTCCGACAGCGGAATTCCAAGGGGGCGCTGGTCGGCAACGAAGACTTCAGTACTCATGCCCGGATGCTCCCGTTCGTCGAGCAGCAGGCGCTCTACAATGCCGCGAACTTCTCCATCGGCTGCTACAACGACCCGGTGGTCGATGAAGTCAACTCGACGGTGACGCAGACCCGGGTCTCGGCGTTCCTCTGTCCGTCGAGCCCGCTGCCGACGTTCAGCCTCTGGGCGGGGAGCTCGAGCCCGCCGGCCGGCTCTCCCGTCGCGCCCGGCAACAACTACTTCGCCTCGATGGGGTCGAGCCTCGAGTTCGACGCGTCGTACACCGGGGGCCCGCCCAACGGCGTCTTCTTCTACAGCCCCAACGGCACAACCGTGGGCCTGGCGGGCATCACCGACGGCTCGACCAACACCGTGGCCTTCAGCGAGTTCAAGATCGGGAGCGGCAACGTCTCGGTTTTCACGCCCTCGACCGACATCGTCTTCATCGGTTCGTATCCGCCCGGCATCACGAGGAACACGGCCTTGATGTCGATGCCCGCGGGGGCCGGCCCGTTCCAGCAGTGGCTCTCAACCTGTAGCGCCGGGCTGACGACGGCGAGTCGAGGGGGGCACACCCCGTATTTGGGGCAGAGCTGGGCTTACGGCATCGTCGGCTACAGCACGGGCCAGCTCCTGCTGCCCCCCAACTCCAAGTTCCCGAACTGCAACACCAACGGCAGTGGCGCCAGCCAGAATCCCGGCACCATCAACATGAGCAGCTTCCACCCCGGTGGCGCCAACGCCCTGATGTGTGACGGCTCGGTGCGTTTCCTCAAGGACACCACCAACCTCCAGGCGATCTGGAGCCTCGGCTCACGCGCCCAGGGAGAGGTCCTCTCCGCCGACTCGTACTGATCCTGTCTGTTCGTGCCCTCGTTCCCCCCCTTCAATCGATTCCCCCCCACGCTTATGATGGGCCCGATCCCCCCTCGGGCCGAGGACCGCGATATCCCCCGACGAGCCCAAACCAACCACGGAGGCGGGCCGGACCGGACGCCCGACTGAACCGATGGCCTTGCGACGCACCTCGACCGCGGCGATCGTCCTGCTCTCCGCCTTCCTCGCCCCTTCGACGCAGGCGGCAGCCCCGAAACCCAACATCGTCGTGATCCTCTCCGACGACCAGGGGTGGGGCGACCTGAGCGTCCACGGGAACACGAATCTCAGCACCCCGAACATCGACTCGCTCGCGCGAGACGGGGCCCTCTTCGACCGCTTCTTCGTCTGTCCCGTCTGCTCCCCGACTCGCGCCGAGTTCCTCACCGGCCGGTACCATCCCCGAGGGGGCGTCTGGAGCACCTCGACCGGCGGCGAGCGACTCGACCTCGATGAGAAGACGATCGGAGATACGTTCAAGCGTTCTGGATACACGGTCGGCGCCTTTGGCAAGTGGCACAGCGGCACGCAGTACCCGTATCACCCCAACGCCCGCGGGTTCGACGAGTTCTACGGGTTCTGCTCCGGGCACTGGGGGGATTACTTCAACCCCCCGCTCGAGCACAACGGCCGGCTTGTTCGCGGCGACGGGTTCATCACCGACGACCTGACCAATCACGCCCTGTCGTTCATCGAATCGAACCGTGACCGCCCGTTCTTCTGCTACCTGCCGCTCAACACCCCCCACTCGCCGATGCAGGTCCCCGACCGCTTCTTCGCCAAGTTCAAGGACGCCAAGCTGGGCCTGTCGGCGCGGGGCGATCAGCCCGAGGACGTCGACTTCACCAGGGCCGCCCTGGCGATGTGCGAGAACATCGACTGGAACGTCGGCCGGTTGCTCAAGCGACTCGACGAACTGAAGCTGGCCGAGGACACGATCGTCCTCTACTTCTGCGATAACGGCCCGAACGGCTGGCGCTGGAATGGCGGGATGAAGGGTCGCAAGGGGTCAACCGACGAGGGGGGCGTGCGCTCTCCCTTGCTCCTGCGCTGGCCCGGTCACGTCAAGCCCGGGACGAAGGTCTCGCCGATCGCCGGCGCGATCGACCTGCTGCCGACGCTCGCCGAGCTGGCGGCGATCCCCATCGCCTCGGACCGGCCGCTCGACGGCGTGAGCGTCGCTCCGCTCTTGCTCGGCCGTGGCGGGGACTGGCCCGACCGGCTCCTCTTCAGTCACTGGGGCGGGAAGGTGAGCGTGCGGAACCAACAGTACCGCCTCGACGCCGCTGGCCACCTCTACGACATGACCCGCGACCCCGGCCAGGCGCATGACGTCGCGAAGGCGAACCCCGAGGCCGCCTCGCGGCTCTCCGAGGCCGTCGCCCAATGGTCGGCCGAGCTCCTGCCCGGCCTGACCGACGACAAGAGGCCGTTCCCCGTCGGCCACCGCGCTTTCCCGATCACCTGGCTCCCGGCCCGCGACGGCGTCCCCCACGGCGCGATCACCCGGAGCGCCGGTGCGCCGAACTGCTCGTACTTCACCAACTGGAGCCGGACCGACGACCGCATCACCTGGGACGTCGAGCTCGCGACCGCCGGCCGCTACGAGGTCGTCGCTTATTACGCCGCCGCGCCCGAGGATGTCGGGGCGACCCTGGAGCTCGACTTCAACGGCCGAACCCTGCGGGCCAAGGTTGCCGAGGCGCACGACCCGCCCGCGCGTGGGGCCGAGCATGACCGCGTCCCTCGGAAGGGTGAATCGTATGTCAAGGATTTCAAGCCATTCCGCATGGGGGTCGTCGAGCTGGAGAAGGGCCGAGGCCCGCTCGCCCTCCGGGCGGTCGAAATCCCCGGCCGCCAGGCGATCGAGCTGAGGACCCTGGTCCTCACCCTCGTCGAGTGAATTTCGACACCCTTCCCTGAGCCGTGACCGGGGGAGCTCCTCACCACAAAGGTGAAAAGAGAATAAGTATGAGAAAGAAAATAAGATTCTGATTTTCTCGTAGATTCCTTTGTGTCCTTGTGGTGAATACTCGAGCCTGACGAGCCGGAGCTGCCGATGCGATCGACCTTACTGGGGTTCTGCTGCCTATGCCTGTTGCTGGCCCGGGGGGCGTCGGCCGGGTCGGCACCGGCGTCCCGGCCGCCGAACATCGTCTACATCCTCGCGGATGACCTCGGGTACGGCGACGTCCGCTGCTTCAACCCCGAAGGGGAGATCGCCACGCCCCACCTCGACCGGCTCGCTTCCGAGGGGATGAGGTTCACCGACGCCCATTCGGGCTCGGCCGTCTGCACTCCCACGCGCTATGGGATCCTCACCGGACGATACAGTTGGCGATCGTCCTTGAAGTCGGGGGTGCTCGATGGATACTCGGCACGCTTGATCGAGCCCGGGCGCCTGACGTTGCCCGAGTTCCTCCACCGCCAAGGCTATCGCACTGCGTGTGTCGGCAAATGGCACCTCGGCATGGACTGGTCTCGGAAACGGGCCGACGGCCCGGCCAAGATCAAGGACGGCTGGGACATCGACTACACCCGGCCGATCGCGAACGGGCCGACCTCCGTCGGGTTCGACTCGTACTTCGGCATCAGCGCGTCGCTCGATATGCCACCGTATGTCTTCATCGATCAAGATCGTCCCGACAAGGTACCGACCGTCGAGAAGACCTGGGTCCGGAAAGGCCCGGCCGCGGCCGATTTCGAGGCCGAGGACGTCCTCCCCTCGCTCGTCGGCTCGGCGAGCCAGTTCCTCAAGGCGAACGCCAAGGCGGCCCGAGAGGGGACGCCGTTCTTCCTCTACCTCCCCCTGGCCGCGCCCCATACGCCGATCTTGCCCGCGCCGGAGTGGCGGGGGAAATCCGGCCTCAACGCCTACGGCGACTTCGTCATGCAGGTCGACCAGGCGGTCGGGCAGGTCCTTGAGGTGATCGAGGCCGAGGGGCTTACGGGCGAGACCTTGGTGATCTTCACCAGCGACAACGGCTGCTCGCCGCAGGCGAAGTACCCCGAGCTGCTGGCGAAGGGGCACGACCCGAGCGCCGGGTTCCGAGGGACGAAGGCCGACCTCTTCGAAGGGGGTCACCGCATCCCGTTCCTCGTGCGCTGGCCGATGCGAGTCGCGCCGGGCTCGACCAGCGACCAGGTCATCTGCCTGACGGACCTCTTCGCCACCTGTGCCGAGATCCTCGGCGTGCGGCTGCCCGACTCGGCGGCGGTGGACAGCGTGAGCCTCCTTCCCGCCCTCGATGGGAAAGCCACCGGCCCGCTCCGCGAGGCTACGGTCCACCACTCGATCAACGGGTCGTTCGCGATCCGCCGAGGACGTTGGAAACTCGCCCTCTGCGCCGACTCGGGAGGCTGGAGCACGCCTCGGCCCGGCCGCGACGAGGCGGACGGCCTCCCCGAGGTCCAACTCTACGACCTCGAGGCCGACCGCGCCGAGATCCGCAACCTCCAGGCCGAGCATCCCGAGATCGTCCGGGAACTCACGACCCTCCTGGAGAAGTACGTGGCCGACGGGCGAAGCACCCCCGGCATGCCCCAGGCCAACGACGGGGCCCCGATCCAGATCCGCAAGGTCGTCGAGCCGGCTCGAGGGTCGGGAGGACGCTGAGAATCGGTCCCGAAACCCGTTGTTTGAGAAAACAACGGGTTTCGGGCGGTCCCCGGGCGCCGAATCTTGTCGGACCCCTCGAATCGTCAACGGCCTGCGGGGACATTATCATGCGTGAAGGGGGATGCCCGGCGTCGGCGTCGGGCATCACGAGAGTTTCCAATTTCAGGATCGATCCGGAGAGTAGTCCTCCGTCTGCGTGTCGGCGTGTCTCGACCTGTTCGCCGGCGAGTGGGGGGCGGTCCAATCGGTCTCCGTCGATCAACAAATCCATGAGAGGAGTGGCGAGGATGACTCGTCTCTGGCTCGTCTTTCTCGCGATCGCCTCGTTCCAGGCAACGGCCCTCGCGGCCGACGCGAGGCCGAACATCGTCCTGATCGTCTCCGACGACCAGGGGTGGGGTGATTACTCGTTCATGGGCCATCCGCACATCCGGACCCCTCGGATCGACCGGCTCGCCTCGGAGAGCCTGAGCTTTCGCCGGGGGTACGTCCCCTCGAGCCTTTGCTCGCCGAGCCTGGCCACGATCCTGACCGGGCTCTATGCCCATCAGCACAAGGTCACGAGCAACGACCCGCCCACGCCCGCCGGCAAGACGGGGGCGGCGATCTACCGCGACCCGACCTTCCGCGCCCAGCGGAAGGAGATGATCGGCAACTTCGAGTCGCACCCGACGGTCCCGAGGCTCCTGGCCGGTCGGGGTTACGTCAGCTTCGAGTCGGGCAAGTGGTGGGGTGGTAACTACCGGAGCGGCGGCTTCACCTCGGGCATGACCCACGGCGACCCCGACCAGGGGGGGAGGCATGGTGACGAGGGCCTGACGATCGGCCGCGAGACGATGAAGCCGGTCTTCGACTTCATCGATGGCGCCGCGCGGGACAAGACTCCGTTCTTCCTCTGGTACGCGCCGATGATGCCGCACCAACCGCACAACCCCCCGCGACGACTCCTCGACAAGTACCGGGACAAGGCGCCGACGCTCGAGGTGGCCAAGTACTGGGCGATGGTCGAGTGGTTCGACGAGACCTGCGGGCAGTTGCTCGACCATCTCGACTCAGGCGGTGTCGCGCGGGACACGATCGTCGTCTACCTCGCCGACAACGGCTGGATCCAGGATCCCAACGCCGACCGGTTCGCCCCCAGGTCCAAGCAGTCTCCGTACGACGGCGGCCTGCGGACCCCGATCCTCGTCCGATGGCCCGCCCGGATTCGACCCAAAGCGTCCGAGCACCTCGCCAGTTCGATCGACCTCGCCCCGACTCTTCTGGCCGCCGCCGGCCTGCAGGCGACCCCCGAGATGCCGGGCCTGGATCTCCTCGACGAGGCCGCCGTCGCCCGACGCGACACCCTCTTCGGCGAGGTCTTCACTCATAGCGCCGTCGACATCCATCGCCCGTCGAGCAGCCTCCGCTTCCGCTGGGCGATCTCGGGATCGTGGAAGCTGATCCTCCCCGAGCATCGCAACGCCCCACTGGCCGTCGTCGAGCTGTACAACCTCGCCGCCGACCCGCACGAGGCCCGCAACCTCGTCCACGACCACCCGGAGAAGGTGGCGGAACTGAAGACGACGATCGACGGTTGGTGGACGCCCGAAGGGTGATCGGGCCGTCGGTGAAGACGGCCCTTGTGTGGAGTCGGGCAGGCCCTTGGGCTGGATCCTGTTCAGGGCTTGCCCAGGACGAACTCCAGGAGCCCTTCCATTCGGTTCGAGGTCGCGTCGGCCTTGACGTCGAGCTCTTCCGGGGGGAGGTTGAGCCGGTTCACCCAGTAGGTGGGATAGCCGAACGACTTCGCCCCGAAGGCATCCCAGCCCGCGGAGGCCGCGAACGCCACGTCGCCCTTGGGGAGCTTCAGTCGCTCCGTTCCCAAAGCATACGCCTTCGGGTCCGGCTTGAAGGTGCCGTTGGCCTCGGAGCTCAGCATCTCGTCGAAGAGGTCCGCGAAGCCGGCCCGCTCGACATTGGTGCGGATGATCTTCGGGCTGAGATTCGAGAGGATGATGATGCGGACGCCCGAGGCTTTCAGCTTTCGCAACGCATCCGCGGTGTCGGGCCAGGGTTTCAGGGCCAGGAAGGCGTCCAGGAGCTTCCGCCTCGTTTCCGAGCTCAGGTCGAGCTTCGCCGACCTGGCGGTGTAGATCAGGGCGTCCTCGGCCAATTTGAAGTAGTCGATATGTCGGCCGGACGCGGATCTGAGAAAAGTGTACTCGTATTGCTTCTCTCTCCACGCTTTCATGAGCGCGGCCCCCTTGCCCGGGAAGGCCGCCTCCGCCTCGCGAAGGATGGCACTCTGGTCGAAGAGGACGAAGTAGTCGAAGGCGATCGCCTTGAACCGAGGGCGTGAGGGTTCCTGGGCGAGGCCCGGGGCGCAGGCGGTCGTCGTCGCGAGGACGACGCCCGCGGCCCAGGCGGGAGAGACCCGGGTCGGCATGGTTCGAGCTCCTTCGGATGTAGCGGATCTGCCGAAAGGGTCAGAAGTCGGCGTCGAGGACGATGCGGTAGCGCGCCTTGCCCGCCTCGAGGCGCTCGAAGGCCTCGTTGATGCGGCTCATGGGCATATGCTCGGTCTGGGGCGTGATGTCGTGGCGCGCCGCGAAGTCGAGCATGGTGGCGATCGCCACCGGCGAGCCGGTCGGCGAGGCCGAGATATTACCCTGCTTGAAGATCATCGGCACCACGGAGAACGCGAGCGGCTCGAGCACCGCGCCGACGACGTGCATCCGGCCGTTCGGGGCGAGCGTGCTGAGGATGGCGTCCCAGTCGAGCGGGACGTTCACGGTCACGATCAGGAGGTCGAACGTGCCGGCTAGCTTCTTGATCGCAGCGGGGTCGCGGCTCGAGACGACGTGCTTGGCCCCGAAGCCTCGGGCCTCGTCGAACTTGCTCTCGCTGGAGGTGAACGCCGTCACGTCGCAGCCGTAGGCGGAGGCGAACTTCACCGCCATGTGCCCGAGGCCACCGATGCCGATGATCCCGACCCGGCTGGTGGGCTTGGCGAACATCAGCAGGGGGCTGAAGACCGTGATCCCCCCGCAGAGCAACGGCCCGGCTTCGGCGTCCTTCAAGCCTTCCGGCAGCGGGATGGTCCACGCCCAGTGGGCTCGGACGCGCGAGGCGAAGCCGCCGCGATGCCCGAGGATCGTCGGCTTGGCCCCGGCGCACAAGTGCTGGTCCCCGGAGAGGCACTGGCGGCAGTGCATGCAACTGTCGGCGGTCCAGCCGATCCCGACACGCTGGCCGACCTGGAGCCCCTTGGCCATCGGCCCCACCGCCACGACCCGGCCGATGACCTCGTGGCCCAGGACCGCCGGGTACCCCGAGATGCCCCAGTCGTTATTCAATACCGAGAGGTCCGAATGGCAGAGACCGCAATGTGCGACCTCGACCTCGACCTCTTCGGGACCGAGCGGCCCGAGGTCGATTGTCTCCAAGGTCAGCTTCTGCTTCGCCGCCGACGCCACCCATGCCTTCGTTTCCACGAGCATCCTCCGAGGGACCGTCGGGCAACGGCCGTCGCCCCGACGCGCGAGTCTCGAAAGATGTGGAGTGTTCTCGCTCCCCGGCACTCATGTCAATCCCCCGCCCCGAGTCGGCCTCTCAGCCTCTCTGCGCGAACAGGTCGTCTTCTTCGGGCGGGGTCGTGGCTTTCGTGTCGTTGCCCAAGTCTTGGGGGCCACGAGATCGTAGCCCTCAACGCGATCTTTCCGGGACGACAATTCGGGGTTGGCTTCAGGATCGGCCGTCGCCCCGGCGGATCCTCAACGGACGAGGATCGGCCGGCGTGCGCCCCGAGCCATCAACGAGCCCGGGGCGGGCGGGTCGTCGGACGGCAGGGGGCGGTCCTGATACTTGTCGCGGATCCAGGACTTGAACTGGGCGAGGCTGTGGGGCAGATGCCTGGCGCTCAACGATGCCTCATAGTCGAGGAGGATCCGGCCCAGGAGGGAGTACGCCGGGCCGCCCACCTGACCGTACTTCGCGTCGAACTCGCGGCGTGCCTCGTGGGGAGACTCGCCGCGGACCATCAACGCGATGGCCGAGGCCAGGCCCCCTTGGTCGATCCCCCGATAGCCCTGGACGAGGATCGGGCGCGGGCTCTGCTCGATCAGGTCCGTCAGTCGGGCGAGCGTCCGTTGTGCGGGGGGCTGGTCGGCACGCAGGGGGACGGTGAAAAACGCGACGTGGTGCGCCTCGCAGACACGCTTCTGGTCGAGGATCCAGGGGTGCTGGTCGCCACCGCCGGTGAACGTGATGACGGTCTTCAGCCGGTTCCGCCCGATCGCGTCGTCCAGCCCCTTCGGCTTCAGGCGGGCACTCCGGTAGAACTGGCCGGGGATCTCTTCATAGAAGTTGTTGTCGAGGAAGAAGGTCCGGTGATACCAGGCTTCGCCCGCGAGGAAGACCACGATGACAACCGCCGAGGCGATCCAGCCGAACTCGGGGCTGAGACGCGCCCCCTTCGGGCTCCGCTTCCTCGCCCCGTTGATGATCTCGCCGATGAGGCTCCGCCGCACGATCCACTCGTAGCTCGCCGCGCTGACGATGAGCGCGACGGCTGAGACGAGCAGGAACTTGACCCCGCCGGGCCAATTCAGCGGGAGCAGGAGGATCTGCATGAGGGCGACGACCGGCACGTGGATCAGGTAGATCCAGAACGACGCCTCGGTCAGGAATCGCATCCCAGCCCCACGCCCCTGGATCGCCCCGAGCAGCACGCCCAGCCCGCCGAAGACGGTCAGCCAGGGGAAGATTGCGGCGAGCACGCAAAATCCGACCCGGCTCCAACCCTGGAGCGGGCTCGCGGCATGCTGGAGGAGCAGGGGGGACATCAGGGCGAAGACGACTACCGAGAGGGCCAGGTAGACCTTGCCATAAGGGATGAACCGCTCCTTCGGGTCGCCCACCCGCGCGATCAAGGCCCCGAGGGCGAAGAAGAGCGTGTAGTGGACCACCCTCGAGACGTTCGGCACGATCACGTTGTCGACCCGCAGCATCGTGTCGGAGTCGAGCAGGAAGATCAGGGCCGTCGGGATCGCGCACAGGAGCGGCCGCCAGGGCGAGCGGAGGACCCGGTCAACCCAGCCCCCTTCCGTCCCCGAGTCGGTCGCCCGTCGGAACCAACGCTTGTGGATCGCCCACCCCGCGCACCAGACGACGCAGACGACGAAGAGGTATTCGAGGAACCAAAGGTGCCCGAACCCGTAGAGGTTGTGGTTGACCTCGGGTTCGTACCGCCAATTCAGGATGTTGTCCAGGCTGCAGCGCCCGGTCACCATCAGGCCGTAGCCCCAGATCAGGTAGAAGATCGGCACGATGGTGACGCAGCCGAAGAGGAGCGGCCGGAGCAGTCGCGATACGCGACTGGACAGGAAGACCCGGGCCCCCCGGGACTCGCAGGCCGCAGGCGCCGAGACGCCCGCCGCGAGGAAGAAGACGGGCATGGCGAACCCGTTGACCCAATAAATGAAGTAATCGAACGCGACGTGCCCCGACGCGTCGTAGGACCCCCAGAGTGTGAGCCGCAAGGGGGTTGCCACGTACGTCAACGCGGCGTGGTAGAGCACCACGATGAGCGTGGTCGCCACGCGGAGGACCTCGAGCGCGTTCCCCATCTGCGCGGGGCCGCCTCGTGGAGCCTGGCCGTCGCTCGCCCGTTCCGTCCGTCGCGCAGGCCGAGCCTTCTGGGTCTGGGACTCATCCATGGTTCGTCAATCCTTAACGACCCCCGGCGCCCACCGAGACGGAAAGGTCCGGGAGGGACGTGTCTCTCGCCGGACACGATCCCACATCGGGCCGAGGTCAGGCAACAGCGATTCCCGAGGTCATCATCGCAATTGTCGTCATCAATCCCACCGACGGCCGACGAAAACCTCCCCAACTCCTATTTGGGATTGTGGGTTGCGCCGGCGAGTCGTCTCGGGCCTCCTGGGACGGTTTCTCTCGTTTTTCGGACCACGACCCGACTCCAGGGCGGCGACGCCCCTCGGCCCCGGAGCGGATCTTCGACGATCCCGCCCGACAATCGCCGGGATCCGGAACGATGGGCGTCGATCGAGGACTTGACGTCGATGCTCGTGCCCGCCCTCGCGTCCATCCCGAATCCGGACACTCGTCACCTGGATTTGCATTTCGCCGGGCGTTCTTGGCCGGCGCCGACTTGCCTTGTGTTTTACAGATGTGGTAGGTTGTCCTCGGCGCCCTGTCAAACACCGCCCGGAGTGGAATCATGAGAATGTTTGTGCTCGTCACACTCATCGCGTTACCGCTCTCTCCCGAGGACGCGCAATCGCCGACGCCCAAGGAACGATATGCGGCGCTCCTGGAGGAGTACGAGGCGGCGGGCGAGGCCTGGGGCAATCGGTTCGACGCCGCTCCTGGCGAGGAGTCGAAGGTGGACTGGGTGGCGAGGTCTCGGGAATGGCCCGGCTGGTCGTTCGCGCCGAGGTTCCTGGCGATCGCCGAGGAGAATCCCCAGGATCCGGTCGCGATCGACGCGCTGGTCTGGGTCACCGGCCTGGCGCAGAACGTTGGGGCCAATGACCGGAGATTCTACCCCCAGTACCGTCGCGCCTTGGAACTGCTCTCGCAGGGGGATCGCCTTGACCACGAGCTGGTCCGCAAGGCTTGCCAGGGGGGACTTCAATACGCGTCACCCGCCTCGGAGTCGTTCCTGCGGCTCATCCTGGAGCGAGCCCACAATCGGGCGAGCCGAGGCGCGGCGTGCTTCAGCCTGGCGCGGGTCTTGACGGCCAAGGGATTGATCGCCCGCTCGCCGTGGTTCGATCGGGTTGCGAAGACTCCATTCGATACCTATCAAAACCAGTCAATCGATCCCGACTTCGCCAAGTACATCCACGAGGCCGACCCCAAGGGCTCGGACGTTGAGGCCGAGGGGCTCTTCGAGCGGGCGATGACGGAGTTCGGTGATCTTGGCTGGCGACGAGCTCCCGGCAAGGACGGTCGCGAATTGACGATCGCCGATGTGGCCAAGTCGGAGTTGAACGAGCTCCGCAACCTGGCCGTCGGGAAGGTGGCCCCGGAGATCGAGGGCGAGGACCTCGACGGGAAGCCGATGCGCCTGAGCGACTATCGCGGCAAGGTGGTGGTTCTGACCTTCTGGGCTACGTGGTGCGGCCCTTGCATGAGCCTCGTCCCGCACGAGCGAGCCTTGGTGGAACGACTTGCGGGTCGTCGGTTCGTCCTGCTCGGCATCGACGGCGACGAGGATCGGGAGAAGGCCAAATCCGTCGTCACTCAGGAGCGAATCACCTGGCGTTCCTGGTGGAACGGCGGCCCCTCCGGCCCGATCACGGAGCGCTGGAACGTCGACGGTTGGCCCACCGTCTACGTCCTCGACGCCCGCGGCGTGATCCGCCACAAGCAGGCCATCAAAGAACGGCTCGATGACGCGGTCGACGGCCTCCTCAAAGAGCTCGAATCGGCGAAGTCCTGACTTGTCCGGGCCAGGAGCCGCCGAGGATGGAACACGGATAAGGGAAAGCAGGCTTTTCCACAGATGACGCAGATCGACACGGATTAAAATAGGGAATACTTGCGATTTTATCTGCGGCGATCGGTGTCATCTGTGGATCATCTACAGGCCCGTTTTTCCTCGTCCGTGATGGGGCTAGCACTTGCTGTATTTCCAGTTTCGTGACTTCCCCTCCGCGAGCCATTCCAGGGTCGTCTCGATCCGCCGCAAGCGAGTCGGCTCGGACTTGGCCTCGGTGATCCACTCGACGTACTCGCGCCGATGACTCGGGCTGAACGCCTCGAAGACCTGCCGGGCCCTCTCACGGCCACGCAATGCGTTCGCCAGGTCGTCGGGGACCACTAACTCCTTGGCGACGTTCGGCTTCGAGCGTGTCGGAGACTTAACCCCGGTCTCGTTGAGCTCGATCGCCTTCTTGATGTAACCGACGAGGACCTTCTTCGGCGGGAGGTCGGCGAGCTTCGTGATCCGGCCGAACTGTCCCATCGCCTTCTCGACCTCGTCTCCCCCCTTCTCGACGATGAGGGACCCTTTCCAGAAGCCGAAGGCGCAATGCTCCTTGAACGCGGCCATGTGGCACAACATCCCCTTGTACAGGAAATGCGGCGAGCTCCACTTCACCGCCTCCTCCACGTCGGGGCAGGCCCCATGCACGACCTCCCTGAGGTGGACCAGGATCGGCCTGGCGAAGTCCGGAGCCTTGGCAATGTATGCGTCGACGCGGTCGTCCTGCGTCCCCATGGCGGTTTCCCTGCGAGATCGACGGGCGCCTCGTCGAGAAGGCGGACGTCGTTACAATTATTGTCCCTACTTCCGATCAGCCACTGTGAGCCGCCGAACGAGGGGAACCCTCATCGTACTCCATCGTCCGAACACCTTTGCTTCTTACACTCCAAATGTCCGAGAACCGTCAAAGAACTCCCAGCAAACTGAGAAATGCTCGCCGGGCACTCGAAGATGAAGGCGCCCGCGTTCCCGCTCTGAGGCGTAATCCCATGGCCACGAATACGGTCCAGCAGCGATTCATCGAAGATCGGACCCGCGCCCTGGCCGCCGTCTATCTGACGCGGCGCGACGATCGGATCCTCACGGTCGGCCAACCTGAGATCGGCATCACATTGGGTGACGCGGAAAGGCGGACGGCCGGAGGGCGATCGTAAATTTGGGGTAGAATCGAGGGGGAACAAATCGCGGCCGTCACCGAGGATGCCGTCGATACGGTCCTCCGCACGAGCCTGCAGCAGATGCGGCGATTCGGCCCATTCCCTTCCCCCGTCGTGCTCTTCTACTTCACGATGGAGGACGAGGCGGCCTGGTACACCTGGGCATCGGAGCCGGTCGTGTTGTCGGAGGGGGCTTCGAACTGATACAGCATGGCGAGGCGTCTTGCCGGCCGCTCGACTCGGACGCGATCGATGAGGTCGTCGAGTCCATCGACCGCTGGTACGACGCCTTCTTCGCCAGGACGACCCGGGAGGCCGTCTCAAAGAAGAGTCCGGCTTAGCCGCAACCGAACCTGCCTCGGACCGGGTTTTCTATCAGTGGTTTGGCGTGTTAATGGCCGAGTGTGACGGCTAGATTGTTTTAACGACAATTGAAATCATGAAATGGTTTTAGAAGTTAGTGCGAGGCCTGGTTCTGCGGCCTCCTCGAAGACAGGTGTTCCTCCATCTTGCGGAACGCGACGACGCCGACGGTGGCCTGGGCGGCCTGGAGGCCGAGGTATTTGAGGCCGCGTTCGGGGGGGATGCGGAGGAGGAGCTCGTGGCCATCTTTGAGGAGGCGGACGGGGCTCCAGGTGCTGAGGCGGAGGCCGGCCTTGGCGCAGAGGGAGCGGCCGAGGTCGGCGATCTCGGGGACGCTCAGGCGGGGGAGGGCCTCGGGGAATCGGCGGAGGATCTGATAGGTGCCGCCGGCGAGTCGGACCATCCACCAGCGCGTCACGCGCTCGGCCGACTCCTTGGCCCCCTGGGCGGAAGTGCTCCGCGCGAGGGCCTTGCCGGCGGCCTCGGTGCCGGCGTCGACGACGTCTCGGCCGGCCCCCTTCACGGCGACGCGGGTCGCGGCCCGGAGCTCGGCCCGCGCGGCCTCGGCCGCGACGACGCCCTCGGGCTGGACGGCCAGGAGGCTCAGGGCGTCGGCGACCACGAAGCAGCCGTCGACGAGTGCCCAGGTCATCTCGCCCGACGTCGGCGCGTGGCCCCGGCCGACGACACTGCCCAGATGCAGGAGGTCGTAGAGGGGCAGGAACTGGTAGTACTGGAGCTCGCTCGAGGTGAGCTCGGCGACCCGGTCGAGGCCGTCTTTCTTGATCGTCCGGATCGTCGCCTGCCCATTGTCGCCCGAGAGCAACAAGACCGAGAGGGCCAGCGACTCGGCGAACGACCGCTTCGACTTGGAGCGGAGGAAGACCAGGGTCTCGGGCCCGGCGTCGGCCTGGGCGACCGGGGGGATCACCGCCGCGCCGTGCTCGCGGAGGATGTCGCGGAAGTCGGGGTCGGTCGCGTACTTGTCGAGCATCACCAGGGCCATCGCGCCTTGCTCGGCCAGGGCGGCGACCGCCTGGTTGCGGAGGGTCGTGTCGACGAAGTCGTTGTAGACGACGTCGGCCGCGTCGGGGCCCGCCTGGGCCAGCGCCCGCTCGCCCCGTTCGCCGAACTCGACGGCGAGCCGCAACGCATTCGGATTCCCGCCCACCGCGTCGACCAGGCCGGCGGCGGCCGCATGTCGCAGGTGGCCCGCGACGGTCTCTGCCTGGTGGCTCTGGAGCAGCTCATCCACATATTCCGCGTTGACTCGGAGCAAGATCAGGGATTGCTCGAGCGGCAGGGCCTCGCCCAGGGCGTCGAGCACCGCGCCGTAGAGCCCGACCGACGCGAACCCGTCGAGCCCCTGGAGTCGGAAGGCCCTCAAGGCGAGGGGGCCGCGGTCGTCGAGGATCCGCAAGGCCGTCCGGAGGTCGGCCGCCCCTCGGTCGAGGCTGACGAAGTCGAGGATGACCAACGCCTCTTGCAAATCCTTCGGGTCGCCCGAGAGTCGCTCGACCAGCTCGGTCACGCCGGAAGGGTCGGCCAGGAGGAGGGGGAGGGCGTTCGGATATTGGGCCGCGACCTTGCGCTGCCTCGGAGAAAGGCGTGAGACTTCGGAGATCAGGATCGCCCGATCGGTCTCGTCGGCCCGCTTCATCCCGAAGTATTCGCGCCAGTGCAGCAGCAGGTCGGCCGCGGCGTCGTCGGTCAGGCTCTCCGCGAGACGTCGGAACTCGTTCGGGTATTTCTCGTAGAGGAAGACAGCCTCGAGGTCGAGGCGATCCAGGAGCGTCAGTCCTCGCAGACCGTCGGTCTGCTCGATCGCCAGGGCGGTCTGGCGGTACCGCTTCAGGACCCTGTCGACCAAGTCGCGATCCTTCGAGCCGGGGTAGCGGGCCCGGAGTTCAGCCTCGGGGTCGACCTTGGTCTCCGGGACGATAATCGAGCCGGATTCCTGCCAGTCGCCAGGGCGCTTCGGGACCTCCTTCAAGGCGAGCTTCGAGAGCACGCCAAGCGAGGCCAGCAGGGCGACGACGGCAAAGGTTCGCTTCATCGATCAGGCGTCCACGCTCGAATCGACGGGTGGAGTTGTTCGGCCCGTCCATAACACCCGTTTTCGGGACATCCGGCAGTGCCTCGACACCTCCGGCGAGGCCCCACGCATCCGTCCCCACAAGATCATTGTCCGATACCAAAGCCCTTTCGTCAATTCGGTTTGCGAGAGTGCATGCAGCCCCAGCGATGGTTGAGCAGAACTTGAGGCCGGGTCTATCAGGGCTGTCTTTCTGTTAGATCGGCGATCTAGAAAATGAAAACCGGCCTTTCTGACTCTCGGGTTCGTCCTCTTTGTGTCTTTGTGCCTTTGTGGTGAAGAGCCCCCTCGGAGTGAGCTTGTCCGAGGCGTGGAATGTCGAGTTGTCCCGAGCGCCAGTCGGATCGGATAGACTGGCGGAGCACCCTCGGGGCCCGGGGCGGACGTCCTGCGTCGGGATCGCGATTCGACCGAAGTATGGAACGCCATGACGATCCAGCACCGCGAGGCCATCGGGAAAGTCCGGACCAAGATCGTGGCGACGGTGGGGCCCGGTTCGAGCGACCGGGCTGTGCTCGGGGCGATGATCGAGGCCGGGGTCGACGTCTTCCGGCTCAACTTCTCGCACGGGACGCAGGAAGAGCACTCGACACAGCTTCGGGACATCCGGGAGCTCGCCGAGGCCGCGGGCCGGTCGATCGCGGTCCTCCAGGATCTCGGCGGTCCCAAGATCCGGCTCGGGGCGATCCCCGGCGACGAGGTGGATTGCCGCCTGGGCGATGAGTTCCTCCTGGTCGCCGACGAGACCTCCGGCGACCCTCATCGGCTGACCTGTACCTATCGCGAGCTGGTGGGTGACCTGAAGGCCGGCGACGTCGTCCTCTTCGCCGACGGCAACGTGGCGATGATCGTCGACTCCGTCGACGCAAACGGCGCGAGGTTGAAGGTCACGCTCGAAGGGAAACTGCGGTCGCGACAGGGGATCAACGTCCCGGGGGTGGCGCTGGGGGTGAGCACCCTGACGGACAAGGATCGGGCCGACCTCGACTGGACCGCAAGCCACGCCGTCGAATACGTCGGGCTCTCGTTCGTCCGGAAGGCCGCCGACGTCGTGGAGCTCCGGCAGGAGCTCGAGCGTCGCGGGAGCCGGGCCCGGATCGTCGCCAAGATCGAGAAGCCGCAGGCGCTCGACGAGCTCGACGCGATCATCGCCGAGACCGACGCGGTGATGGTCGCCCGAGGCGACCTCGGGGTCGAGGTCGACGTCGCGCGAGTCCCTGCGATCCAGAAGCGGATCATCGCCGCCTGCCACCGCGCGGGGGTGCCGGTGATCACGGCGACGCAGATGCTCAACAGCATGGAGACCTCGAGCCGCCCAACTCGCGCCGAGGCCAGCGACGTTTTCAACGCCGTCCTCGACGGCACCGACGCCGTGATGCTCTCGGGCGAGACGGCGATCGGCCGCTACCCGGTCGAGGCGGTCGCGACGATGAGCCGGATCGTTGTCGAGGCCGAGTCGCTCCTCTTCAGTGCCGGGGGAGGCGCGTGGTCCGCGGTCGGGCCCGGGGCTGCGTCGAAGCCCGGTCGTTCGCGTGCCGGCGCGATCCAGGCGATCACCGAAGGGGTCATCGAGGCCGCCAGCCTCGCCTGCCGGCGTCTCAATGCCGCCTTGCTCGTCGTGGCGACCCAGTCGGGCAAGACCGCGCTGGCGATCTCCAAGCATCGCCACGCCACGCCGACCGTCGCCCTCGTCGCCGATCCCGAGGTCGCCCGCGCCCTCGCCCTCTACTGGGGGGTGACCCCTTTGAAAAGCCCCGAAGTCATCGACGCCGAGCACGCCCTGTCGACCGCCCTGGACTGGGCCCGTCCCCTCGGCCTCGTCTCTCCGGGCGACCGCGTCGTCCTCGTCTCCGGGACCTTGCCCCAAAGCCCGATCCATAACGCGATGCTCATCCGCGAGGTCGAGTAGGTCCCCGGGTGCAACACCCAGGACTATTCTTTCCAACCTTCCCCCCGGTAGGCGGGGCACTCCTGCCCCGTTCCCCCGGATCCTCGGCGAAAACGAGGGCAGGATTCCACCGCGATCGGCCTTGCCAGGGGCGTCGAAAAGGGGCAATATGCCGCCCCGACCGGCGATCCGAAAAGGGGGGCCCGCGCCCTCGCACGTCGCAAAGGATCGGTCGGCCCGGCCCGATGGTGACACCCGTCGTTCGGCCGGAAAGGGAACTTCTCAAGGACGAGGGGATCCTCAATGCGTGTCAGGCTGATCGCGGCCGGAATGATATTGGCGGCTGCATTCGGACAGGCTGGCTGCGCGATGTTCTCGACCCGCCAGGTGTCGGAGAACCCGCTCGTCGTCCCCTCGGCCGATTTCGAAAAGGTTTGGAACGCCACCGTGGCGGCGCTCGACGAATACTTCGACATCGCCTCGGAGAACCGGCTCTCTCGGACGATCGTGACCCAGCCCAGGATCGGGGCTACGGTCCTCGAGCCCTGGAGCGGCGACTCGGTCGACTTCAACGAACGGCTCGAGTCGACCCTCCAGACCATCCGTCGGTTCGCGCGGGCCACGGTCGTCCCCGCCCCTGGCGGAGGCTTCTCCGTCAAGGTCGAGGTCCACAAGGAACTCGAGGACCTCTCCAAGCCCGACCGTCAGGCGGCCGGCCGCGCCGTCTTTAACAATGACTTCCCGATCAACCGCAACCGCGAGATCGTCGGCCCCTTCCCCGTCCCCAACGGCTGGATCCGCCTGAATCGCGACAGCAAGCTCGAACAGGTCATCCTCCAGCGGATCCGAGACGCCATGTTCCTGTGATGGTGGATTCCGTAGCTGAGGATTGTTCTTCGCAGGGCTGCGATCGCAGCCCATTCAGACGCTCCCTTCACTCGGATCTCTAGGATTCGAGTGGAGGGATCTCGGTTCTAGATCGCCGCACAACCGAGCCACTCCGTTTTGATCCAAGCCCGAAGCGTCCGCGAGTGAATCCGATCCCAGGAAACCAAGGGAGATTCACTCGCGGACGCTTCGGGCTTGGATTCGGCCGCCCGGAAAGGTTGTTTGCTCGCGCAACCCAAGTGCCATCGGCTCTAGCCGCCTCTCGCGTTCCAGGGCGGCTTCAACCTGAGTTGCAGGAACGAGTTGTACGGCACCGTCTTCCCACGGCCGTTCTTGACGGACTGGTTCCAGTAATCTTTGGCGGCCCTCCTGAATGTCCCCTCGTCCTGGACATCGCCCCCCATCATGGTGAGGAGATTCTCCATCGCGTCCGCGATCGACACTGCATTCTCCCTGGCGACGTCGTTGTTGATGACCAGCTCATACTTGGGATAGTGGCCTGCGAGATAGGTGAAAAAGCCCTCAAGATTTCTGTGTTTCAGCAGGTCATCCATGAGCGCCTGTGCTCTACCCCCGGGCCGGCTGTCGCCGTGCATTGCGCGGTCCAGGACGCGGACGGAGAAACCTCCGTCTGCAACGAGGACCGAGACCGCGGGCGGCTCGAAGAACGAGTGATCACCCGTCATCGACCGACACTTTTTCTCGAGCGCCTCGATGATCTGGCGCGAGGTCATCGTGCGTTTGGTCCGGTCCATCAATCGGATGAGGCAAGTCCCGACGCCCAGGCCGTGGTCTTCCATCCGGATCTCGTAACCCGCCAGCGAGGTGACCGAGGAAACCCCGTCGATGCCCCTGGCGATCGCACCCAACTCTTGGCATTTGGCGCTCGTGTTTTCAAGCGTCGTTCCCAGCGGAAGCTCGATGACCGCATAGATCATGTCAGGGTTCTCGAGCGTCATGACCTCGAAGCTCATGCCCGGAGGGGCATTCGTCGCCTTCAACCCCTGGAGGTCCTTCTTGATTGCCTCGGTAGCTGTTGCCGCACTGTTGCCGGGGAATGCCTTCAGGGTGATCGCCGTCGCGAGGTGCCCGTCGATGTCCGAGGAAATATCGAAGAAGGGGGGGGCCAACTCCACCTGGCCGACATCTCTGAGGCGCAAAATCTCGCCTTCGGGGCTCGCCTTCAGAATGATTCCTTCATATTGCTTTGGATTGTCGTAGCGACGGCTGATGGTAATCAACTCATACTTTTTCGACGGCCACGTCTTCCCCGGGGCCTCGTCGAACCGCTCGCCCGCGCGAAAAAACCATGACTCTCCAAACGCACGTATCATGTCGCTGGAAGTCAGGCCGTGGATCCCCATCCGGTCGGGGTCCAGCCGGATCCGAAGGGCGGAATGGCGGTTGGCGAGGGGCCTGGGGGTATCAAAGCCCTTGATGCGCGCGAGGTGTGGCACGACGACGCCGTCTGCGAAGTCGACGAGTTCCTTCTGATTGGTGCCGGAGTCGGTCGCGTTGACGATCACATACCCCCGCGTGCCGTCCGGCGTGAGGATCCGATCCTTGCTTCCGACGCTGCCGCCGCCCCTGGCTACCGGTAGCTTCTCCGCCTTTGCCGAGGCGGTTTGTCCGTCGAAGAAGATATTGTGCCACGGTGACTTGTGAATCGGCGGCTCGCCCACGGCGGTGATTCGTGTATGGTCGGCCATCAGATCGCGGAGGTCCTTGAGCCCATCGAGGTGTTCCAATCCGGCATTGCCGACTGTGGTGTCCTCAATCCACAGGTGCCACAGATCCTTTAGACTCGCCAGATGAGACAGGCCCGCGTCGGTGATCCGGGTACCGCTGAGACGTAGCTCCCTCAGTCCGCTTAAACTCGACAGGTGCGCGACTCCGTCGTCGGTCACGGGCGTGTGAGCCAGAGACAGGTCGTTGAGGCTGGTCAGGGAATGCAGATGGGCGAGTCCTGGACCGGAAACTTGGGTGTCGGAGAGATCCAGCACTTCCAAGCTCGTTAGCTTTCCCAAGTGAACAAGTCCGGCATCGGTGATCCGCGTACCGCGGAGCGTCAGCTTCTGGAGTCGAGGTAAGCGACTCAGGTGCGGCAGGCCGGTGTCGCCGACCGCCGTAATCGCGAGTTGCAGGTTCCGGAGCTCGGCCAGACCCTTCAGATGAACCATCCCCGCATCGGTCAACGGCGTACGAGCCAGCGACAGGACCTTGAGGTCGGTCAGCGCTTCGAGTTGAACGAGGGAGGCATCCGTGATCGGGCAATCGTCAAGGCGCAGGGATTGGAGCCGGTTCAGCTCTCCCAGTGACGCCATGCCGGTTTCGGTCACCTTCGCGCCGTTGGCGGACAGAAACTCCAGACGCCGTAACCGTGCGACCTGGGATAACTCCGCCTCGCCGCAGCGTGGACTCAGCCACGCTTCAAGGACGTT
Source organism: Singulisphaera rosea (assembly GCF_054877945.1). Taxonomy (NCBI): domain Bacteria; kingdom Pseudomonadati; phylum Planctomycetota; class Planctomycetia; order Isosphaerales; family Isosphaeraceae; genus Singulisphaera; species Singulisphaera rosea. The sequence goes on from NZ_JBTYIP020000006.1 coordinate 49,925, forward strand.
GCTCGTGAGATCGACGTCGACATGCTCCGCCACCCATCGACGCCACCCGGGCGTTTTGGGATTGCCGGGGACATCCCACTCGTACGAAATCCTGCCCCCCGCCGCCCGAATGGCCGCCACCGCCTTCCGCTGCACGTGTGCCAGGTGCACCCACCGGCCCAGGCCGATCCCGACCACCAGGACCACGAGCATCAGGCTCGTGACGCTGAGACGCAGATAACTCCACCAGCGGCGCTTGCGAGGGCGAGTTGTTTCCATGCCACCAGCATCTTCAATGAGCGGGTTGAAATCGAGGGTATGACCAAACTATGAGGCTGCTCATGAAGTGAGACGAATCGCCCAGTACTATGGGGAAGCGACAAGTAGGGAGGGGCTTATACGAACGTTGATTCGTTCAGCGGACAATCCCCCGGTAGGCAGGGCGCTCCTGCCCCGCGGCCGTCGACCTGTCCTTCGCAGCAAGAGCGGAGCAAGAGTGGCCCGCCAACCGGAGGGAGTTGATATGTTGTGAAAGGACTTCTCAGTCGTTTCATCAGGGAGGAGCCGACTCAGGCACAAGTTGTGGGACGGCCGTGAGCCATGGCGAGGCCCCGCCCTTCCTTGGCCTCGAGTCCGTCCGAGGTGTGCGGCAGGGCGGGGCTGATTTTCAAGATGAGGCAAATGATCGAAAGGCGTACCGAGTCCGGGGAGCCGCGTGCTTCGGGCTCTTACCTATCGGGTCGGCGCTCGTTGCGGTGACCGTCCTGGAGACAAGGGGGGGGCCGGCTCCGCCAGCGTTCCGCGAGGTGGCCGTCGTCCGACGGTTGCAGGAATCCGCGATCCGGGCGGTGTCCTGCGGGGATGGGACGCCGATCAGTAGGCGTTGAAGGTCCAGTAGGCACCGAGCCCGGCGATCCCGATCCAGCGGATCGTGGGGTCGAGCAAGGCCGAGCGGTGGGCCGGGGAATTGAGCCACATCGAGCCGATGCTGCCGTACCCGCCCATGGCCGCGTTCTGGCGACGCGCCGGGCCCATCACGTGATGGCCCATGCCCGAGGCCTGCTGCTGGTTGTTGTTCGCCGCCGCCCAGTTCGTCAAATTCGGGTCGTAGCCGACCGCGGGCAGGCCGTAGCTGGCGCGGACCGAGTTCAGCCAGTTGGTGAAGCCGTAAGGATCACCCGCCGGGATTGTTGCGACCGTCGTCCTTGTGGCCGTGGCCGTGGCCGTGGCCATCTTCGGTGCGGCGGTCGCCGCCTTCGGGGCCGCGGCCGTGGCCTGCTGCTGGTAGGTGACCTGCTGGCGGGCCGGTTGCTGGGCGGGCTGCTGATAGTAGGAGTAGTAGGAGGTGGTGGGCTGCTGATAGTAGGTGGCGGGCTGCTGGTAGACGGGTTGCTGATAGTAGCCCGAGGTTTGCTGCGGCTGCTGGTAGTAGTAGGTCGCCGGGGCCGAGTAATTGACGACCCGCTGCTGGGCCTGGGCGGCAATCGGGGTCGTCACTGCGAGGAAAGCCAGGCTCGAGAGCAGGGCCGGGGTGTGCGTCCTGTTGAGGTTTCGGATCGGCAACGGACAAACTCCAAAAGAGCTCGTGGGCCGCGACCGTCCCGAGACGATCGCTGCACAGGTTGGGGAGAGACGCTGGTCGAATACACAAAGAATCTCCCGGAAGTGCCCACGTGGTGTTGCTAGAATGGGAATCTTGTATTGAGAATGCAAGTCGAATTTCCGAAAACGTCGGGATCCGACTCTGAAAATCTTAGTTGATTGCGTATGTGGAGACACCCTTGTGTTTCGATGGGATCTCCGCAAACTGCGGCCGGATCACGCACGTTCGAGGGGGAAGACTTCGACCTTGACGCCTCGGGAATAGTGGGCGAGGGGAGACGTGTCGGGATGCCGAATCCCCGATGCGTCGGTTAAGGAATCTTGCAGGCCCAGTACGTCGACTGCCTGGACGGCGTAGGGGGTGTGGTGGACCTGGCCGCGGTAGAGCCGGCCCCACCTGGAGGCGTAGAGAAAGTAGCGTTCGACGAGGAAGTGATCCAGGGTCCCGGGCTGCGTCGCCGAGGCCGGTCCCTTCGGGGTGCAACGCACCGACAGCGAGGCGGGGAGGGGGCCGGGGATGAGGCGGGTCGAGGCGTAAGAGATCGTCTCGGGCCCGCCCTCCGGGCCGGGCGGGGTGATCGTCAGACGCATCCTCGCGTAGTGGTAGGGGAGGAAGAACCAGGCCCGCGCCGCGGCCACGGCGATGGGGTTGGCGGCGTCGAGGCTGAAGAACCAGACCCCGGGGTCTCGCCCTCCGGCGTGGACATAAGCCCGTACGTTGGTCTCGTGGAATCGCGACAGGATCGGCAAGCCCGGTCCGCCCACCGGGCGGATCCCCCGCATTGTGAACGGGACCAGGCCGACGTACGCTTTTCCCCCATACAGGTCGAGCTCGAGGCTGGCCGGTACGAGGGGGCGGAGCATCTCGACGGGGACCTCCCAGTGCAGAAAGAGCAGGTGGTTCCACTCCTGCCGCATCACCGGGCGACGCGTCGGGCGGATCCCGGGGGAAAGTCGGTCGATCTCCGGGTCCAAAGGGCTCGTGGACATGTTTCTCTCCTACGCCTGTCACGGCATGGATCTTGCGAATGTAGAGACCTTAGGAACCTGGGGAGAGACCAACGCCTTCCGAGTCGGAGGGCACCTGGTCTGCCGGGGAGCGCCGGTCCGCGTGAGTCGGCCCAGAGCCGTATTCCCGGCGTCCGCGTGTTTCGTCGGAGCTCGCGTCGTTGCAAGGGGTTCGGAGTTTCGACTCCCACGCTCCGAAAAGACCTGAGGGACGGGTTCCCGCTCCCTCGAGTGCCTGAGGGCGGCACGGGCGCACGTGGCCCGTGGACCTCGCCCTCGCCGTCACCGCGCTGATCGTGACGGCCACCGCAAAAACAGGAGACCGCTACTCATGATGACGTTGACCCAAGAGGCGATCGAGATCCTGCTCGATGTCCCGGAGGCACGCCAGTATGTCGTGAGCGCCTATGCCGATATGACGGTCCAGGACGGCTTTTCCAGCCACGTCGAACGCCACCTGCGCAACCAGGCCAAGGCGGCCGGGCAGGCGCTTGCCGCGTCCGGGACGTGCAAGGACCTCGACGCCAACCTCGAGGTGATCCGGGCGGCCATCGCCGGCGCGCCCGCCGGCGCCAAAGGCCTCGCCGTCTTCTCGAGCGTCGCCAACGGGCTTCGCCACGTCGTCCCGCTCGGCTTCCCCGTGGCGAACCACCTGGTCATCGACGAGGAGGCGTACGTCCTCCCCCTTTTGGAGCACTGGTTCGGCGAGCCTTCGTACCTGATTGCGCTGGTCGATTCGGATGAGGCCCACCTGTTCGAAGTCCACCACGGGCACTCCCAGCCCTTGCTCGACCTCGAGCGCGAGGACGTTCACCAATCCATCCAGCGCGACAAGCCGAGGTTCACCTACAAGAAGAGGTTCGCCAAGACCGACCATGAGCGTCTCCACGGGGCCTTGGACGACAAGTTCCTCCACGAGGCGGCCGCCGCCGTCGGCGAGCACGCCAAGGGGGGGCCTTTCGCCGGCCTGATCCTCCTCGGCCAGCCTGCCACCATCCAGCCCCTCCGGCATCTCTTGCCCCGAGACCTGGATGGGCTGGTCATCGGCGAGGCTCCCCACGCGATGACCAACCGGCCCGAAGACCTCGTCGAGTGCGCCGGCCGGATCATCCAGAAGGACCGCGCCGGGCGCGACGAGCGGGTCCTCACCGAACTCCGGGAACGCCGCAAGCGGCATCACCTCGTGGCCGATGGCCCGACCGAGGTCCTCGACGCGCTCCAGCAAGGGCGGGCGACCCGGATCCTCCTGGGACGCCACCTTAACCTGGCCGGCGCGCGTTGCCGAGATTGCAACTACCGTCTCGGCGCCCCGGTCGGCGTCTGCCCCTACTGCCAGGGGCACTGTCGCGCGGTCAACTCCGCCCAGGAGATCATGCGGATGGCCTCGCGCCACCGGATCCCCGTCCACCTCCTCCGCCCCGACAATCCCAAGGACGATCCCCTCGCCTCCAGCGGCGGCGTCTCCGCCTTCGTCCGCGCCGAGGCCAACTGGGCCCCGAACGGCAACGGGGTTTCGTCGTAATCGAGGACGGGCCGCGCGGTGTTACGCTTACGGTGTGTTGTATTAAGCGTGATAGTCGCCTTCGTCCGTCATAATCCCCTGCGGAGAGGCGTCGGGGCCCTTCCCGATGCCTCTCCTAATTGTTGAAAACCGTACCGACCGTACCTCGAGGCTCTAGGCCTTCCCCTTCCTCCGGTCTCGCTCGCCAACTGGCAGGCACTAGTGATTTTGCCGGAGCGGGATGATTTTCAGGTCACCGAGGTCCTTGAACTCGCCGGGCGCGACGGTCACGTCGTGGAACAATTCGCCGCCGTCGTTGAACCCGGCCGAGGCGAACCCGCCGTACTTCAGTCCGGGGACGAGGCCTTCGACGCGGAAGCGGCCGTCGTGGCCGATCCGGAGGCCGCCGCCGGTGTCACCGTCGGGCAGGATACCCTGCTCGGCCGGCCGCTTCGGATACAAGCCATCGGTGCTCGAGAGCGCGAGTCCACCGCGCGGCCGACCTTCGTCGGTGACGATGCGGCCGACGATGGTGCCCCAGGGCTGGAGCCGGATCGTCAAGGGGCCGGACTCGTCTCCCGTGAGGTAGACCGAGCCGATGAGACTCCGTCCGCGGTGCGCGACGGTCACCCGCCGCGGCCTTGACGGGTCGAGCCCGATGATCTCGATGCTGGTCGAGTTCTGCGGATATGCGGTCCCGAAGATCTGATCATTGACGCCCGAGGCGACGGTACCGGCGATCGGTCGTCCTTCGGGATCGACCGGCGTCACCACGATCGTGTGCCCGGAGTCGACCTGGAGGTCCAGAGTCGCCGTCTCGGCCTTCGGGTCGAGGTCGATCTCGGCCAATGTGTTGTAGGTGTCGGCAGAGCAGAATTGGGGATAAGTCGAGTAGCCCATCATCTGGGGATCGTACCCCTTGATCGATCGGGCACCGGCGGATCGCCGATAGCGATTCATATGGCTACCGGTCAGCACGCCGATCAGCACGCGGCCGGGCAGGGCCACGGCCTCGTATCGGCCATCTCTTGTGCTGAAGTAGCGGGATAGCGGGCTCTCGCGGTAGCCCGGAAACTCGCGAACGTTTGGGTTGTCTATGAATGTGTAAGAGTCTACGGAAAACTGGACGGGGCGGCCGGTCGACTTGTCGGTCACCTTCCCCCGGATCAGGATGCCTCGCTTCAGCGCGAAGTCGAACGTCACGGGTTCGAACGCCGGGCCGTCGGCCGAGGCGAGGAAGGTCGCTTTGGGATAAGGCTGGCCCGGAGCCGGCTCGACGAAGATGCGATAGGCGGGCGACTGAGGCAACCCGGCGAGGCGATATTGACCCTGGCCATTGCTCGTGGCCACGATGCCTTGGAGCGGGATCAAGTCGTGCTCCTTGTAGACCGCGGCGCCGAGGGCGACCCCGGCGATGGGCCGTCCGCTGTCGAGGTCGCGGACGACCCCCTGGATCGGCCGGGTTGGCGCGACGGCGTGATCGAACCGCCGGGCGTGGAAGACGACCTGGCTTGGCTTCAGCCCTTGGTGGACCGTGGCGCGGACTTCGGCCCCGTCGCCACCCCTGGCGTAGAGGTCGGTCGTGGCGATCGTCGGCCCGCTGACTCGGATCATCGCGAGTTGATTCATGCCGACGCCTGCCAGGCGGAAGCGACCATCGACGTCGGTGGGGACGCCCGCGTCCGGCGTTATCCGGGCCTGGACGACGGGCAGGCCCCCCGCCGCGAGGCCCTCCGAGGGATATTGGATCCCGCGATCTCCGGCGCGATCCAGCCAGCGGCCGAGGTCGCCGTCCGGGGCCGAGTAGAGGCTTGCGATCTCGACTCGGGCGCCGGCGACGGGCCGGCCTTCGAGGTCGAGGATTCGGCCCTCGATCCCCGGGCCGGGCGGGCCGGCATTGCCCTGACTCGGCTGCACCCCGGGCTTGTCGGCTCCGGAGATGACCGCGACGGTGCAGGCCGTTGCCAGCACGATCGAAGCCAGGACGCCCGCCGAGACGAGCCTCAGCTTGCTCAGGAAGAGGCTACGAAGGATTGCGGCCGAGAGCGCGGCGACGGTGATCGAGGCCGTCTCGCCGGTCGCTGCGGCGATCGTCGCGCTCGCCAACGCCAGGGGGAGGGCCGCCTTGGCCTCGCTCGCTCGTTCGGCAAGGACCATCGCAAGACCGGTCGCCGTGATGCCTCGGCGTACCAGGCGGCCCTGCAACTGTCGCCGGGCCTTCGCCAGCCGGCATCGCAGGGTCGGCACCGTCCAGCGTAAATGCCCGGCGGCCTGCTCGTAGGTCAGGCCTTCCAGGTCACAGAGGACCACCGGCAACCGGTGCTTCTCGGGCAACCGGTCGACCTCCTGGTTGACGATCTCGGCGACGTCGGTCGCGACGGCGGTGGATACGGAATGGAGTGGAGTCATCGCGGCTGCCTCCGCCTCGATGTGACGCCGGCGACGTGCCGCGCCTCGGGCTCGGATCGACGCGCGATAGGCGACGCGGTGCAGCCAGCCGCCCAACGCATCACCGCCTCGCACCGACCGGGCCTTCCTCGCCAGGACGAGGAATGTCGCCTGAAAGGCATCCTCGACATCGTGTTCGTCGGTCAAGATGGCGCGGCAGGTGGCCAGGACCATCGGGCCGTGCCGGGCGACCAGGACCGCGAACGCCGACTCGTCGCGCGTGGCGGCGTAGCGGCTCAAGATCTGTGCGTCGCCGAGCCCGACGGCCGTGCCATCGCCGAAGAGATCACGGAGGAGCCTCAAGGTCTCGCCCATCGCTTGGCTGCTTGCCATCGCCGTCGATCTCCTCGAATCGGAACCGCACGACGGCGGTGATCGCCGTCTGCTCCAGGATAAGAGGCGACCCGGGGGCATCGCGTCTCAATTTTCTCTTCTCTCCAGGCGGTATGGCCCGGGTTCGTCGTCCTCTGGCGGCCGAGCCCCGCACGACGGGCATGTCACGGCCGGAGCGATGGGGCGGCTCCCATGACCATGGCTGGTTTGGCCGGACGGTTAACACCAGCGAGGAGGATTGGTCTGCAATTGCTCGCAAAGGGGAGATCGAAGGGAAAGACGAGGAAGGAGACTCCTCTCCGATCGCCGCCCGCAATGTCTCTCCCTCTCTGACGGTTCCCGTGGATATGTCGATCGAGTCGATGCCCGCCTTGTGGCCGAGGGGAAGCCATCCTCTATGGTGGTATTTCGGATCCAACTTCCGCCCTAACTCGAAACATGAGCGAAATTTGATCTTAATTCAGATCGGGAGAGGCGAGATATAGATCATCGCGATGGAAATGACTAAACTAAGAGGCTATTCGGTAAGCCGAAAAATTCGTAACCTACGCCTGTGGAAGGAGTCAAGCCGATCGACTTCTGTCCGAAGATTATTCCCATGCGTAAGTCCTATCACGCCGATAAAAGCCCGAAGCGCAAGCGACTGAATCTTCTTCGAGATTTTTCAGAAGAATTCACTCGCTTGCGCTTCGGGCTTGTAATCGTGTTCAGGGCGTCCGATGAAACAGTTCACTCAAGGGTAGGAGGAATCCTGGGAGCACCGTACCGCCCGTGAGGAGCTCACGCTCTTCGAGCACCGTCGCTTGGTCCGGGGCGGTGTAGACGTCCAAGGTGCGATGTTTGGGGTCGATGCACCAAACGAGCCGGACTCCCGCGGCGAAATAGTCGTCGAGCTTTCGGGTCATCTCCCGAGCCGTATTGCCCTTGCTGAGCACCTCGACGGCCAGGTCGGGGACGAGCGTCGGGATCGGCTCGGAGGGGATCCGGCGTCCGGGGAGGCGATCCCAGGAGACGAAGGAAACGTCCGGGATGCGCACCAGGCCGGGCGCGAGGCCGAGCATCCCGTCAGCACCGGCGACGATCCCCATGTCGTGTTCCCGGTTGAATCCGACCAGGAAGTAGGTCAGGAGGGCGGCAAGCGTGGATTCGGTGAATCTCATCGCTTTCTCCACGAGGACCCCGTCGATTAACTCGCAGAGACGTTTGTTTCGCACACTGATGTCAATCACGTCGTGTTCTGTGGCGGTCCCGGGGGCGGGGCGGAGCATCACCCGGCGAGGGGAGATGTCGCCGAGTTGCTCGAGCAGATCGGCCAGGGTCTGGGGCGCGGCGGTCGGAGACGTGGCCATGAGGAGATTCCCCCGGGTTTGTTGGGAGACTGCTCCTCTTATTGTCGTCCGGAGTGGATCGGAGGACAAGCCGAGGAATGTCGCCGACCCGGCGTGAGAGCTGGGAGAGTAGCCCGGAATTAGGATCTCGTCTTCAGGCCGGTCGACGTGGGGCGACTGCGCGGATCAAGGCCGACATGACGGGCTGATCGTCCTGGTTGAGGGTCGTGGTGCGGAGCATGATGATGCCGCGGTCGGGCCGAGACTGCGACGGGCGAACCTCCTCGACCGCGACATGGAGGTGGAGCGTATCCCCTGGGTGCACGGGGCGAGGCCACTTCAATTCCTCGACCCCGGCGCCGATGAGGCCGCCGACGACATTGAGCTCCGACCCGACAAGCAGCTTCATGGTGAGTGCGGCGGTGTGCCAGCCGCTCGCCACGAGCCCGCCGAAGAAGCTCGAGGCGGCAGCCTCCTCGTCGATGTGGAACGGCTGCGGGTCGAACTCGCCGGCGAAGTCCTTCATCCGCCCGGCCTCGACCTCGACCGTGGCCGACTCGAACGTCTGGCCGGGGGCGAAGTCTTCGAGATAGCGCCCGTTGGTCATCCTTCCTCGGCTCCACGATGATGTGGGGGATTCGCCGTCCCTCGCGGCTTTGCCTCTCCTGGTCTACCGCGAGCGGCGAACCAGGGATAGATTCTACGTAGATTACCATGTAACCCTCTGGGCATCCCCTGGCTCCTACCCGCACTCGTGTTCTTTCCCCTTCAGCCAAGCATCCAGCGGGTTGCTGCCCACGACCACGTATTCCTGGACCCTTGAGGTTCATGCGGATCTCGACGATTGGTAAGCCGAACCAGGAGAGACGCCATGGCCCGGAAGAAGTCAGGCCAACCCGAGGACGTGCCCCCTCCGGGCAAGTCCGATGCTGCCGGCATGCTGGCGACCTTCGCAAAGGGGGCCCTGAAGCACCCGGCAAGTCGAGCCCATGAGGTCTGTCTCGAGTTGAGCCGCTCCGAGCGTGCGATCCTGATCGACAGGCCTGGGTTGGACGGGGAATTGAAAGTTCGGCTCGACATTCCCTCGACCGGCGTCAAAACGTTCCCGTTCATGATGGACGAGCTGGCCCGCATCTGCCTGGCGTTGTCCGAGGCGCTGCTTGACGCCGAGGGCAGGCACGTCGTGACTCTGTTGAAGGTGACGGGCAAGGTCGCCGACCTGCTGGACCAGGCGATCGCCGAAGTAGAACGGGGCGATGAACCCAGGCGGCCCGCACCGAAGGGCGCGAGGAATACGGCAAGGACGGACGCGACGAAGTTGAAAGCGACGGGCACCGTCTACCAACTGAAGGTCAAGCTCAAGCACATCAGGCCGCCGATCTGGCGGCGGCTGCTGGTCCCCGACTGTTCGCTGGCGAAGCTGCACGAGATTATTCAGATAGCGATGGGTTGGGAAAGCCACCACCTGTACGACTTCGAGGTTGGCGGCTCGCATTACTCTGACTCCAGCGATATGTTCGACTCCGACAGGAAGGACGCCAGAAGGGCGAAGCTCGGACGGTTCGCCCCCGAGGGAAAGGTGAAGATCCACTACACCTACGACTTCGGCGACAACTGGCAGCACGATGTGCTCGTCGAGAAGGTCGTGCCGCCGGAGGAGGGGATGACCTACCCGGTGTGCATCGGCGGAAAGCGGGCCTGCCCTCCGGAGGACGTGGGCGGGCCGTGGGGCTACATGGAGTTCGCCGAGGCCATCCGAGACCCGGAGCACGAGCGGCACGAGGAGTATCTGGAGTGGGAGGACGAATTCGACCCGGAGGCGTTCTCCATCGAAGAGGTCAATGTGGAACTACGCCGGCACCAGTAACCGCATCGCCCGTGCCGGGGCGGTGAGCGGCCGGATGGGAGGCTCGGGATGCAGCTCCCGCTCGATGAAGTCAATCTCTTCTTTCGGCTCCACCGGTTGCTGATGTTCTTCGTGAACCGGCAACTTAAGTTGGTCCCCGAGGAGGTCGCCACGCCCGAAGCCTACGCGGGCCTCCCCCCGGAGGCCCGGCTCGAGGTCCACAAGGCACTCCTGGAGCACCTCGACCTGATCGACGCCTTCGTCGCCGAGAACCCGTTCGGCCTCGACGACGGCGACCTGGACGTCATCCGGTCGTGGAAGCACGCCGTCGCCGGAACCTTCTACGCCTTCCGCCCACTCCGGGACTACATGGTCTTCCTGACCTCGGCGGAACCGGTCGTGGCCTACGGAGTCGTCGCCCTTTTCGACCCGTTCGAGGTCGTGATCGGGCCGGACCTACCTCGGATGATCAAGACGACCCTCTTGCCGTTCAGAGGCCGGATCGTCTACGACGGGCTCGTCACGGCGTACAACGTCAGATTCGGCGGCGGGATCAAGCGGAGGCTCAACGAGAGCTACAAGGCGGCCAAGGAGCGGTCCGGGATCGTGACCCGGCTGCCGTTCGACGCCGGAAGCGCACGGGAGATCGAGGAGGAGTCGAAACCCAGGAAGCGGGCGACGACGGCCGGGAAATCCGGGGGCGAGTCCTCGACCAAGGAGAAGGCCCGACGGGCTCATGACGTGATCGTGGGGCTGACCGACGCCTTCTGCCGGGAGCACCTCGACGACGAGTACGGGGAATTGTGCCGAAGGCTGGCCGGGAAGCTGGCGCGCAAGCGTCCCTCGCCGCTGGCCGGCGGCAAGCCCGAGTCGTGGGCCAGCGGAATCGTGCGGGTCATCGGCTGGGTGAACTTCCTGGGCGACCCAAGCCAGCCGCACCACTTGAAGATGACCGACGTCGACGAGGGGTTCGGGGTCTCGGAGGCGACCGGATCGGCCAAGTCCAAAGCGATCCGGGATCACCTGAAAGTCCATCGCCTCGACCCCGATTGGACGCTGCCCGGCCGCATGGACGACAACCCGATGGCCTGGATGTTGGAAGTCAACGGGCTGATCGTCGATGTCCGGCAGATGCCCAGGGAGTTCCAGGAGGCGGCGTACCGGGAGGGCCTGATCCCTTACGTCCCCGGCGGACGGGAGGCGAGACAGACCCGACCTCGGGCATGAGCGCCGTCACTTGTGGAAGTAGGCCGGTCGGCTCCAGAGGCGCAGCTCCGTCGGCGACAGGATCGATCCGGCGAACTCGATGCTGATGCTCCCCATATCGAACAACGGATACTGGACCAGGGCGAACGCCGGGTGGGCCAGTTGCTCCTCCGGTACGGCCGTGTAGCAATTGCGGATGTAATTCTCGCAGTCGCTCGAATCGCCACCGATACGCTCCAACTCGCCCCGCATGAATCGGGCCAGCCGGGTCGTCAGCCCCCCCGGGGCAGAGTCGGATGGGATCCATCCCAGTCGCCCATCGTCGGTCGCCTGCGGCTCCGATCCGGTCACTACGGCCCTGATGCCGCGGAAGTAGCCGTCCTCGATCGGCCGGTCGGTCGATGCCTCCCAGAGCGAGAACGCCCGGTCGGCCGACCAGCCGAACCGTCCCAGCCACTCGCACAGGGCCGCCTCGCCCCCGTCCGGGACGAGCAGGGGCAGCGCCCGGCCTAGCAGCACCACGTTGTCCCCGTGCAGCCGGACCGGCGGGGAGGGAGGCGCATCGAGGTGGTGATACTTCCTCGCCCATCCGAGGCAACGGCTGGACCAGGCGATGTTGGCCGGCGAATCCCCGAGCCTCGTCTGATCGATCGTCAGGGGCACGTCATATCCGGTCAACAGGAGAGCATCCCTGTCAGCGAATCTCTCGACCTTGAGGTTCTGCAAGCCGGCAGGGGCAGTCGGCATCTGGTCGAACCGGAAATCGTAGTCCTGCTCCGGTGGCCGCTCGGGCGGCCCTCCGACGGGACGGGAGAGCAGGGAGCGGAGCTTCGAGAGGATGTACTGCACGTGAACACTCTCTCCGGGGCACATCCGGAGGCCCTTGCGTGACGACCTGGGAGACACCGCCGCCCCGTCCGGGACGGCGGTGCATCTGGCTCCGTTTCGGCCAGAAAATGGAGAGGCAAATCATCCGCAAGTGTACCACCTCGTCAATCGTTGCAGGGCTGGCCCGACAGTTCCTCGAACCCGCCATTGGTGAGCGACCTGGCATGCCTGGCTGCCTCGCCCATCGTGGGGAACTCGGCTACCCTCTTGCCATCCACGAAGACGTAGGCGAGCCGCCCGGCGTGGCGGACTCGCAATGGCGAGGACGGCGATCAGGTCAGGTTTCGCAGTGACACGTGTCATGCCGAGTACGACTTCTTTGGCACTTGCGGTCCATGCGGACCTCGTCGATCGCGAAAAGGTGACGGGCAAGGTCGCCGACCTGCTGAACCAGGTGGTCGCCGAAGCGGACAATCGATGCGATGACGGCGAAAGCAGCCGGGGCGTGGAGCCTGGCACGCCGAGGCATGGCTTGTGCCGCGGAAGTGGCGACAATGGGGACGTTAACGACCTCGTGGGACTGAATTGAATCGGGAGGGACTTGTGGCGAAGAAGAAAGGTGAGAAGAAGGAAACCAAATCGGAGTTCCTCCGCAGAGTCCTGGGCAGAAACCCGAACCTCGACTATTCGCAGGTCAATCGGCGATGGGCGAAGGCGGGGCATCCGGGAGAGATCAGCAACCCGCTGTACTACAAGGTCAGGGCCGAGTTGGGGATCAAGACGGAGTGGGTCTGGGTCAGGATGCCGGAGCCGGCATCCGCCTCTGTTCACGCCGAAGTCTACCAATTCAAGATCACGCTGCTGGACACCGACCCACCGATCTGGCGACGTATCCAGGTGGCTGACTGTACGCTGGACAAGCTCCACGAGCACATCCAGACGGCGATGGGCTGGACCAACTCGCACTTGCACCACTTCCGGATCGCCGAATCGCACTATGGCGACCCGATGCTGATGCAGGAAAATTTTGGGGAATTCCAGTACAAGGATTCTACTCGGACGCGGCTGAGCGACATCTTACCCAAAAGCGACCAGCCGTTTCGGTTCGAGTACGAGTACGACTTCGGGGACGGCTGGATGCACGAGATCCTCTTCGAGGGCCGCCCGGGGACCGAGTCGGGAAAGCGGTATCCGATCTGTCTGGAGGGAGCCCGGGCCTGCCCGCCGGAGGACGTGGGCGGCGTCTGGGGGTACGTGGACTTCCTCGAAGCTATCCTCGACCCCAAACACGAGCAGCACCGAGAGATGCGGTCGTGGATCGGCCGGAAGTTCGACCCAGAGGCGTTCAACCCGGCGGCTGCGACGAGGAGGATGAAGGGCGGCCTACCGGACTGGAGGGATTTGCGGTGAAGTTCGCCGAGATTCGATCGCGATCCCCCATCTCTGGAGACGGCCCCAGGCAGGGACCGGAAAACCGCATCGGATGGACGAGTTAGCTTATGAAGCCAATCCCCGGTGATCATCGCTATAAGGCAATGATCACCGACGAGGAGTTGCAGGGGCTTCCGGGGGACCTGGAGGACGGAGAGATGAGCGTCCGGACGATCACGCCGCAGGAGCTTGAGGACTTGCGGCGGCAAGGGCGAGGCGTCGATCTGATCGACGTGCGGACCCCCGTGGAGTATAGAGAAGTCCACGCCGAGGCCGCACGGTCGGTGCCGCTGGATCGGCTCGACCCCGGGGAGGTGATGGAAGCCCGCAACGGCTCGAGGGACGAACCTCTCTACACGATCTGTCGATCGGGGAGTCGGGGGCGGCAGGCGTGCGAGGCGTTCCACGCCGCCGGGTACACCAATGTGATCAACGTCGAGGGGGGCACGCTCGCCTGGGAACAGGCTGGGCTTTCCGTGGTGCGGGGCAAGAAAGTGGTGTCCCTGGAACGGCAGGTGCGGATCGCCGCCGGCTCGCTGGTGGCGCTCGGCACGATGCTGGGGGCGTTCGTCCACCCGGCCTTCCTCGGCCTGTCGGCGTTCGTCGGGGTGGGCTTGGTCTTCGCCGGGGTCACGGACACGTGCGGGATGGGGATGCTCCTGGCCCGCATGCCCTGGAATCGGACCGCTGCCGGCTAACCGAGCGGCCACGAACCTGGCGCATCGGCCGCTCCAGTCTGGCCAGGCATGGTTGGCACGACGTCTCGCGCGGCTCTTGGGCCGTGGAACACTCTCTTGAATACGGAGGATGAATTTATGAAGAAGGCATTTCCAATTATGGTGGCAATCTTCGGGCTGACGGCCGCCCCGTCTTTTGCTCGGGCGGCCGAGCACACCAAGGATACGCCGCAAGACGTCAAGACGGCGGTCGCAGACGACAAGGCCGTTCTTCTCGACGTGCGGGAGCAGGAGGAGTGGGACGCCGGCCACCTCAAGGATGCCCGCCTGCTCCCCCTGAGCGAGTTGGAAGCCGGCATCAAGCCCGACGACCTGGCCAAGAAGGTACCGAAGGACAAGGTCGTTTATTGTCACTGTGCGGCAGGCGTGCGGTCCCTCGATGCCGCCGAGCTCCTCAAGAAACTCGGCTACGACGCCAGGCCCCTGAAGCCCGGCTATAAGGCCCTGCTCAAGGCCGGGTTCAAAGCCGCTCCCAGCTGACGGCACGCGAGGCCGTGCGTGACCGACCGCTCGCCGGTTTCGCGTCGAGCTGCCTTCTTTGTGGTGACCATCCACAAGTCGACATCGAATCCACCCTCGTCCCATCGCCAGGTAGGCGACCACTGGCCTCACGAGGTGATCGTCGAGTCGGTGGTGTCGCCGGAGAAGGGGAGGGGCTACCTGGTCGATATTATCGGAAAGCGGGCTTGCCCGCCGGAGGACGTGGGTGGCTCGTGGGATTGCAATCCGTTCGCCGAAGTCCATCCGAGACTTGGCGCACGAGCCGCACGAGGAGTTCTTGGAGTGGTAGGGCGAATTCGATTCGGAGGCGTTCTCCATCGAAGAGATCAACGAGGAACTACGCCGGCACCAGTGATCGTGTCGTCCATGCCGGGGCGGTGGGCGGCCGGATGGGAGGCTCGGGATGCAGCTCGCGCTCGATGAAGTCAATCTCTTCTTTCGGCTCCACCGGTTGCTGATGTTCTTCGTGAATTAGCAACTCAAATTGGTTCCTGGGGATATCGCCACGCCCGAAGCCTACTCGGGCCTCCCCCCGGAGGCCCGGCTCGAGGTCCACAAGGCACTCCTGGAGCACCTCGACCTGATTGACGCCTTCGTCGCCGAGAACCCGTTCGGCCTCGACGACGGCGACCTGGACGTCATCCGGTCGTGGAAGCACGCCGTCGCCGGAACCTTCTACGCCTTCCGCCCACTCCGGGACTACATGGTCTTCCTGACCTCGGCGGAACCGGTCGTGGCCTACGGAGTCGTCGCCCTTTTCGACCCGTTCGAGGTCGTGATCGGGCCGGACCTACCTCGGAAGATCAAGACGACCCTTTTGCCGTTCAGAGGCCGGATCGTCTACGACGGGCTCGTCACGGCGTACAACGTCAGATTCGGCGGCGGGATCAAGCGGAGGCTCAACGAGAGCTACAAGGAGGCTAAAGAGCGGTCCGGGATCGTGACCCGGCTGCCGTTCGACCCCGGAAGCGCAGGGGAGATCGAGGAGGAGTCGAAACCCAGGAAGCGGGCGACGTCGGCCGTCAAATCCGGGGGCGAGTCCTCGGCCAAGGAGAAGGTCCGACGGGCTCATGACGTGATCGTGGGGCTGACCGACGCCTTCTGCCGGGAGCACCTCGACGACGAGTACGGGGAATTGTGCCGAAGGCTGGCGCGCAAGCGTCCCTCGCCGCTGGCCGGCGGCAAGCCCGAGTCGTGGGCCAGCGGAATCGTGCGGGTCATCGGCTGGGTGAACTTCCTGGGCGACCCAAGCCAGCCGCACCACATGAAGATGACTGACATCGACGAGGGGTTCGGGGTCTCGGAGGCGACCGGATCGGCCAAGTTGAGAGCGATCCGGGATCTCCTGAAGGTCCATCGCCTCGACCCCGATTGGACGCTTACCGGCCGCATGGACGATAACCCATTAATCTGGATGCTGGAGGTTAATGGCTTGCTGACGGACATCCGACTATGCCCGAGAGAGGCCCAGGTGGCGGCCTTCGAGAAGGGCCTGATCCCCTACATTCCAGCCGACCAGTCGGGCGATCCCGCCGAGGGATGATCCATGTCTCAAAGGTCCGATCGGGGCAGCGAGGCTCCCCCTGGTCGATCCCCCACTCCTGCCAGACGAACTCGAGGAGCACATAGAGGCTCGCCAGGCAGCCGGCCCGACGGATCGTCTCGGGCTGCTTCGCCGCCTCGATGCAGAGGTGGCTTGGTTGCGGGGTTTTCTCGACCCGCCTGAGGTCTGGCCGGTTGGGGCCGGGGCGGGCCCGGTGGGGTTGCCTTAACTCGTGGTTAGGCAGGCCGAACCGGGATGCGTGAACGGGTGTCATACGGATCTCCGGACCTCGATGATCGAGCGTTGAGGTGCCGATTGTGCGTAGATGTAGTGATCATCCGATAGGATCGACATCGCAGACCGGGGCTTGATGCATCATGGGGCCGGGTAACCCGATCCTTCTGATCCTGGATCTGGACGAGACGCTGATCCATGCCACGGAGCAGCCGCTCGGACACGACCACGACTTCGTCGTCGGCCCCTACGCCGTCTACCACCGCCCCCACCTGGCCGAGTTCCTCGACGCCTGTTCGACCTGCTTCAGCCTGGCCGTCTGGTCATCGGCGAGCGACGACTACGTCCAGGAGGTTGTGGGGCAGATTCTCCCTCCTGACTTCGCTTTAGCGTTCGTCTGGGGAAACAGTAAGTGCGTCGGGCGATTCGATTCCGAGACGTACGACACGGAATATCTCAAGGATCTGAAGAAGGTGAAGCGGCAGGGCTACGACCTCCGACGGGTGCTCATAGCCGACGACACACCCTGCAAGGTCCGGCGCCACTACGGCAACGCTATCTATGTGCCGGCCTTTATGGGTGATCCGAAGGACGAAGTTCTGCCCCGCCTGGCCTCTTACTTGATCTCGTTGCGTGACGTTCCCAATGTGCGTACCGTTGAGAAGCGGACCTGGTTGGCTCAAACCTAACTGGCGATCCACGGCCTACCTTCTGAAGGCTGGACGTCAACATCCTGAGCTTGCTGGAATCCTGGCTTTGGTAGCATCTTACATGAGTTGACGATTCGGTATCGGTAATAAATCTGATGAATCAATGAACCGGGAAACGCTTGTCGTCGATGAGAGGTTGATTGGGGTCAGGACGAGTCGGTAGCTACGGGCCAGGTCGAGGAGCCGCTTTTGCATCTCTCGATGCGACAACGAGAGGGGCGTTGGCTCTCGGCCTTAACGTGCGGTCATCACTCTAATGGCGAACACGATGGCCAGGAGGATCCCGAAACCCGAGGCGAATGCGACGAGGATCAGGGTGACGCGTTTAGCGGGATCGATCGCCAGACCCCGGCGGGACCGCCTGCGGAGCACGAGGAGCATGACCCAGACCGGGGTGAAGCTCACGAGCAGGATGGTCGTGATGAAGCCGAGCACCTCGAAGAACAGCAAGGTGCTGCGGTCCCAGGCCCGGAGTTCCGGGGCGAACAGGCCCACGAACAACGCCACCAGGGCCGTGACGAGCAGGATGTCCCTGATCTTGAACCGGAGCGTCATGCCATCGTCCGTCGCGTAGGTCCTCGAAGTCCGGGATGGTCAACACAAGCCCAAAGCCAGGTCCACCACCCAGCAGCCCCGGACGTGCGGGTGCGTGCTGCGGCAGTGCTCGATCATATCCCGGTTCAGGCAGCCTGCCTCGTCCAGAGCTTTGCCGAGGAGAGGCATACGGTCGAAGGCTCGGTCGTCGTAGATCATGCGGGCGAGATCGACGACCTCCGGGGTCAGCCAGGTGGGGCTGAAGAAGACGTACGGGAGGAAGGGGTCGCCGAAGACGCACCGCATCATCCAGGTTCCCGGCCAGGGGACTCTGGGGATGTAACAATGCCACCAGTCGTAGTCGAACGGGCTGCGACTGGCCGCCTCCTCCGCAAGACTGGCCGCCGCCAGCAGTCGGTTCCGCACCGCAGGATCGACCTCGGGCTTGTCCTCACTCAGTTGCGCCGTCGTGAGCGCACCCATCTCGACCAGGCGTCGGACGCTCTGGGGTACGGTCCCGTCGGGGTGCCAGCGCCGCCAGACTCCCGGCTCGAAGTCGTACCCGAAGGCCGTCCCCTCTGCCGAGTAATTCGCCATGTGCAGTTCTTCCGGAGTGGCAAGGCCGTCAGCGAATCGCTCGGCCACCTCAACCGCTCGGAGGCTGAGTTCGTCGAACCAGAGGTGTCCGATGGCCCGACAGCCTCCGCAGAGGTAGAGTCGGCCCTTGCGATCACCGGCCACGCCCTTCATCGCCTGGATCATCGTGGCCACGTCCTCGCAACGACACCACTGCCTGCTCGTCATGATTTGCTCATGCTGGGTTGGTGGAAGCGAAAGGTAATTCACGAGGATTGTCTATCATGCGAGTGAAGCGTTCGTTGTTCACCAGGTTTCAGATCGCAAATCACACGGGCCGACGCCACCGCCAAATAAGCGATCCATCGATCGCCGAGTTTCGGCTCCGAGTCGAGTAGTTCCTTTGGACCGCACGTCCAGCTTGCCAGGACACCGATTGACCGGACCCGCAGACTCGCCCGGTTTTGCCTCCAGGTTTCAGTGATGGGGAGATCCCATGGGGATTCGTGCCAAGGATATTATCGTCGATGCGATCGGCCGGGCCGTGGTCCCACTCCTGAAGGACGCCGGATTCCGCAAGACTGGGCTGCGTTTCCAACGAGCCATGGGAGGGATCGTCCAGGTCATCGACTTCCAGCTTTCGCAGTCCAACTTCGCCGATACGGGCCGGTTCTACGTCAACGTCGCCCTCGGGTTTGATCTCCTGTGGGGACTTGAGGCAAAGCCACGCCCGGTCCGCCCCAAACCCCACGAATGCCAGGTTTCCAAGCGCATGGAAGAACTCGTGGCCGGGACTCCCGACCGCTGGGATGTATCGGCTTCGACCGAAATTGACAAACTGGCGGAAAGGCTGTCGGTCTCGATCTCCACGCTGTTGATCGACCTGAACGGAATCACTTCGATCGGCTCCCTGCTAGGCAAGGGCTGGCAGGAAATCGGGGCGGACCTGATCACGAGATCGAGATTGCATTACGTGACCGGTGATTACGAAGCGGCCCTGGCTGACCTGCGACGGGCGTCCGAGTTCTTCTCCGATCGGCGGGGGATGTCGCTCAGAGAGCTGATCCGGCGGAATGGAATGAGCGAGCTTGCTGGCAGGATCGGTGATGCCGGATGATCGATCGCCCCTCGGCGTCTTGCGACGGTCAACTTCCGAGCTCCGCCTCTTCGTCGTGGGGAAGGCCGGTCCCGAAGCGGCAAGTATCGGACTTCCTTCGATAGACGACACGCTTTTGCACAAGGCCGAGACCGTCGATGCGATCGAGCCACTCCTCGACGTCTATTGTCGTCAACCGATGGATTACGATATGGATCGAAATCCAGGGTCATTCCCGGCAAGGTCTATCTCCTCCTCCGTTCCCTCCGCAACCTCACGTACAGCCCAGCCGATCTCTGGTCGCAAGGCCATCGTCTCCTGGTCCTGAGCCACCCCCACGAAGCCACCCAGGAACTCCATGTCGAACGTCTGTTGGAAGTAATGCCAGCGGAATGGAGCCCTGGAAAGGCCGCCGGGAATGCTCTCCATGGATAGGCCGTGGACGAAGCCCCAACGTTCCGAATCCTCGACAGGATAGAGCCTCCTCTCCAATCGCTTCCCCTCGCCACCGAAGAACCCTTCAACCGGATGGCTAGCTTGGCCGGTTTCATGATCCTTGAGGTAGGGGAAAAAGGCCGTGATCCATCCGGTAATCACAGGCCCACCGCTCTGGTCGTTGACCTTGTAGAGCGACCGCCAGAACGACGAGTCCACGTCCCCCTGTGAGGCCCGGACGAACTGTCGTAGGATTGGCCTTAGCGTCTCAATCCATCGGTCCAGTCCGAACCCGGCGAACGCATCGGCTTGCCTGGCGAGGGCCAACCAGTCCTCAGTTGTTCCCTCCAGCGTGATCGCCGGGATGCCGCAGCGGGTGTGGAGGACGTACTGGAAATACGATCGCATGGCGTCGAGCAGCACGACCTCCGAAACAATCCGTTCCACCGGCCCGGTGGTCGAGAAGGAGGGCGTGAGCAGGTCGATCTTCGGGCCGACGTGATCCCGCACCTTGGCCGAGAACTCGGAAAAGACCTCCGGCCACGGATTCTCGGGCGAGCCCTTCACGAAATCGTCCCGACGCACGTCGATGCGGACCTGGTCCTCGTGGCGGACGAACCGGGGCCTCAGTTCCTCGGCGTTGGTGTTAACGTGATTCGCCACCGCCTGGCAGATCATTAGCCAGATCATGTCGGGTGAGAGCCGCAGAGGGCGGTGGTCCATGAAGGCCGTGTGGGCGGCGGCCATGATGGGGTGGAAGTTCACGCCGCCCACAAGCAGGCCGTAGTAGCGGGTGCAGGCTTCGACCGGCCGACCGGGTGGACCCTGGGGAAGTTTGACTGAAGATCCCCGACTCGCCATCCGCTCGACTCTTTTGCGATCCGACTCGGGGATGGCGATCGTGAGTAGGGACTCGACGGCCTGCTTGTAGGGCACTTCCGGCAGTGGGGCGACGGCCCGCACGACTTCCGAGACTTCGAAGGTGGTTGCCGTGGCAACGTCCATGAACCCTCTCCCTTAACGTCTCGTACTCGGGAGGATCGATGCTGTCGGCGTCAGTATTGCTCCAGGATGGCCCTGCGGTTCTTGACGAAGCACCGGGGCCGGGCAAGGAGATCATAACCTCGGCTCGCCGGACGGACCACCTTCGCTCAGGGAGCGTCCTGATGCGATCCGCATGCGGGTGGTTGTTATCCGTAGTGAGGATGGGGAACGTTCAGTGGACTTCCAGGCTTTCTCTTACCGAAACCCCACCCTGTTCCGTTTCGTTGCCCGATCCACGAAGCCGATCAAAAGTCCGGCTCCCGTGACAACCTCTGCGCGAACCAGGGATAGATGGCGGGGAGGACGAGGGTCGTCAGCAGGGTGGAGGTGACGAGGCCGCCGATGACGACGGTGGCCAGGGGTCGTTGGATCTCGGCGCCGGGGGTGGTGGAGGTGGCCATGGGGATGAAGCCGAAGCCGGCGACGAGGGCCGTCATCAGGATCGGGCGGAGGCGGACGACGGCGGCCTCTCGTGCGGCGTCGTGCGGCTCGCGTCCTTCGAGTCGCATCTGCTCGACGGCGCTGACCCAGACGAGGCCGTTGAGGACGGCGACGCCGAAGAGGGCGATGAAGCCGACGCCCGCGGAGATCGAGAACGGCAGGTCGCGCCAGGCGAGGGCGAAGACGCCGCCGGTCGCCGCCGTCGGCACGGCGAGGTAGATGAGCGCGGCCAGGCGGAGCGAGCCGAAGCTGCTGAAGAGGAGGAGGAAGATCAGCGCCAGGGCGATCGGGACGACGATCAGGAGCCGTTGCGAGGCCGACTTCAGGTGCTCGAACTGGCCCCCCCA
This sequence comes from Singulisphaera rosea, assembly GCF_054877945.1. Lineage (NCBI taxonomy): Bacteria > Pseudomonadati > Planctomycetota > Planctomycetia > Isosphaerales > Isosphaeraceae > Singulisphaera > Singulisphaera rosea. The sequence goes on from NZ_JBTYIP020000006.1 coordinate 71,633, forward strand.
GCGGAGAATGTAGCCGGGAGGGAGCGTCACCTTGGAGGCGATGGCCGCCTGGGCTTCGGTGACGAACCCGGCGATGTCGCGGCCCCGGACGTTGACTCCGACGACCGCCCGGCGCTGGACGTTCTCGCGCTCGACCTCGCTCGGGCCTTCCTCGGCGATGACGTCCGCGAGCTCGCCCAGGGCGATGGGACGCCCCTTTGGGTCGACGACCCGGATCGTGCGGATCTTCTCGGCGTCGTTCCGCCAGGCCTCGGGCAGTCGGACCTGGATCGGGTGCCGGCGCTGGCCTTCGAAGACCGTGCCGACGGTCGTGCCGCCGAGCGCCGAGACGGCCTCGAGGACATCGGCGGCCTTGATCCCGTATCGGGCGAGTTGGTCGCGGCGGACCGAGACGCGGAGCATCGGCAGGCGGCCGGAGGTCGGCGTCTTCAGGTCCTGCGCCCCGTCGATCCGGCCCAGGACGCGCTCGATCTCGCCGGCCTTCTCGCGCAGGACGTCGAGGTCGGGGCCGTAGAGCAGGGCGGCCACGTCGCTCTTGACCCCGGCGACCAGCTCGTTGACGCGCATCTCGATCGGCTGGCTGAAGCCGAATTTGACGCCCGGGACGTTCTCGGTCAACGCCTTGTCCATCTGCTCGATCAGGGCGTCGCGGGTCAGGCCGGGCCGCCACTCGGCTTGCGGCTTCAGGAGGGTCCAGACGTCGGTCTGGTGGACCCCCATGACGTCGTTGGCGATCTCGGGACGGCCGGTCTTGCAGTAGACCATCCGCACCTCGGGGAAGGTCCTCACGATCTCCTCGATTTGGGTCGAGGCCGGCACCGCCCCCTCGAGCGAGGCGGAGGGGATCCGTACGGCCTCGATGAGGAGGTCACCTTCGTTGAGGCGGGGCATGAACTCGCCCCCGAGGCCGAGGGCGACGGGGACGCTCGAGGCGAGCAGGGCGATCGCCAGGGCGGTCGCGAGGAACGGACGTCGGATCACGGCGTCGAGCAACGGCTCGTAGATCCGCTTGAACCCCCGGACGAGCCAGACCTCCTTCTCCTGCGGCTTCGACCCGAGGCCGAGCGACGCGAGGACCGGCATCAGGGTGAGCGACAGCACCATCGAGCCGGCCAACGCGAAGATGACGGTCAGGGCCATCGGCCGGAAGAGCTTCCCCTCGGTCCCCTGGAGCGCGAGGATCGGCAAGTAAACGATGGCGATGATCAACTCGCCGAACATCGTCGGCTTGCGGACCTCGACGGCCGCGTCGCGGACGATCTCGAGTTTGGGACGGGTCCCCCCCTCGTGCGCGAGCCTCCGGACGCAATTCTCGATCATGATCACGCTCGAGTCGACGATCAGCCCGAAGTCGATCGCCCCGAGGCTCATCAGGCTGGCCGTGACCCCCGAGGCGAGCATGATGTTGGCCGCGAAGAGCATCGACAGCGGGATCGCGAGCGCGACGATCAGGCCCCCCCGGACGTTCCCGAGCAATGCCAGGAGGATCACGATCACCAGTATGCCCCCTTCGAGGAGGTTGTGGATCACCGTGTCCAGCGTCTGGTCGATCAGGTGGGTCCGGTCGTAGAGCGGCTCGATCGAGACGCCCGGCGGGAGGCTCTTCTGGAGCTTGGCGATCTCCTCCTTGACGTGCTCGACGACCCTCCGGGAGTTCTCCCCGATGAGCATCATCACGAGCCCGGTGACGATCTCCCCCCGGCCGTCCCGGGTCACCAGCCCGGCGCGGATCATCGGGGCCTTGCGGACCTCGGCGACGTCGGCGATCGTCACGGGGACGCCGTCGCGCTCGTCGATCACGATCGCCGCGATGTCGGCGAGGTTGTGCGCCTGGCTCTCGCCCCGGATGTACCGTGCCTCCCCTTCGTGCACGAGGTAGCCGCCGCCGGCGTTCGCGTTGTTCGCACGCAACGAGTTGAAGACGTCGGTCATCGAAAGGCGATAAGCCCCGAGCCTGTCGGGGTCGAGGGCGACCTGGTACGTCTTCAACTCGCCGCCGTGCGAGTTGATCTCGGTCACCCCGGGCACCCCGCGCAACTGATAGGCGATGAACCAGTCGAGGATGGTGCGCAACTCCATCGGCGAGATGCCCGACTCCGGGGTTGCTTTCACCTCGAACTGGTAGACTTCGCCCAAGGCGGTCGCGATCGGCCCGAGTGTCGGGGTCCCGTAACCGTTCGGGATCGCCCCGGCCGCCCGGGGGAGCCGCTCGCCGACGAGCTGCCGGGCGCGGTAGATGTCGGTCCCTTCGTGGAAGACGATCGTCACCACGGAAATCCCGAACTTCGAGATCGAGCGGATCTGCTCGACGTTCGGAAGGCCGCTCATCGCCCCTTCGACCGGGAACGAGAGCAGGGTCTCGACCTCGACCGGGCTGAGGGCGGGGGCCTCGGTGATGACCTGGACCTGGACGTTGGTCATGTCGGGCACGGCGTCGATCGGCAGGTTGAGCGCCGAGTAGACGCCCATCGCCGCGATGAGCAAGGTCCCCATCAGGACCATGAAGCGATTATTGAGGGCCGATTCGATGAGTGCGTTGAGCATATCGTGTGGGGGCGATCGGGGCGTCGGAGGATGACTTGGGGGCTAACTAATAAATTGTTGTAATAATTGCATGATTTGAAACCTGTTTTCTTCTTAGACAACGGGTTTCTGACGCGGTCGATGTCGCCGACCCCTCACGGGAACGCCGACGCCTTCCCCTCTCAGAAACCCGTTTTCTAAGAAGGAAACGTGTTTCGGGGAAGACACTCAGTCATCCCCCGACTCGTTCTGGAGGATCAGCTCGCTCTTGAGGAAGAACGCGCCCGAGGCGACGACGAGGTCCCCTTTGGCGAGCCCGTGGTCGATGACGCGGCGGCCGCCGGCGAGCCGGCCGAGCGTGACGGGGTGGAAGGCGAAACAGTGGCCGCCTTTGCTCTCGGGGAGGAAGAGGCCGTCCTTGCCTTCGATCTCGACGACGGCGCCCGAGGGGACGGTGAGCGCCTCCTGGGTGTTCGGGGTATCGAGGGCGATGTGGACGAACATGCCGAGCTTGAGGATGTCGTCGGGGTTCTTCGCCTCCGCCATGATCGGGACCGTCCTCGAGGCGGGGTCGACCGACGCGCCCACGGACAGGAGCTTCGCCTCGAAGGTCCGGCCGGGATAGGCGACGGCCGAGAGCCGGATCGTCCCTCGCTTGAGGACGGGGAGGATGGCGAAGTCCGACTCGGGGACGTTGGCCATGACCCAGACGGTGCCGAGGTCGGCGAGGGTGAAGAGGATGTCGTTGAGCTCGGCTTTCTGGCTCGGGACGACCGACTTCGTGAGGATCGTCCCGTCGAAGGGGGCGACGATCGGGTAGGCCGTGACATCCTCGCCCTTCGAGGCGGTGTTGTCCGCGGCGACCTCGGAGGCCTGCGCGAGCAACTGGGGGACGTCGACCGGGATCCCGAGGATGCGGAGGCGTTGAGCGGCGTCGACGACGGCCGCCTCGGCGAGCTTGAGCTTCTGCTCGGCCAGGGTCAGCTCGTGCGCGGCGTCGAACCGGACCTGCTCGAGTTGGGCCTCGAACTTCGCCTGGGCCCCCTCGCGTGTGTGGGCGGCCAGGAACGCCGGGTGCTCGCCCACGATCTGCTCGCGACGCAGGTCGCCGGTCTTCTCCGCTTCGTGCGCGGCGATCTCGAAATCGGTGTAGGCCTGGATCAGCAACGCCCGATTGGAGCCGAGCGGCCGGTCGGCATACGTCTTCTGGATCGCCGCGGCGGTGACGCCCTTGCGGAGCTCGGGGATCAGGGCGGCGACGTTCGCGGCGACCTGCGACTTCCATTGCCGCTCATTCCTCGCGGTCGCCAGCTCGATCTGCCGCCCGCGCAGGTTCAGCCGGGCGGTGCCGAGGTCGGGGCTCTCGAGGACGACCAGGACGTCCCCCTTCTTGACCTCCTGCCCGAGCGCGACCCGGACCTCGCGGACGACCCCCGAGGCTCGAGGGCGGATCTCGACCCGGAGGTCGGGGTTCGCCTCGATCTTCCCCGGCACGCCGACCTCGGAGGCGAGGACGTCGCTCCGCGCCGGCTCGAGCTTAATCCCCGCGGCCTTCCATTTCCCCTCGGTGAGGGTGATCGACCTCGCCGAGCCAGGGGCCGGCTCGGGGGCCGTCGCCACTTCCGCCGCCGGCTTGGTGGCCGTGAGTGACCTGGTGTGGAAGAGCCGGTCGTGCAACAGCAGGCTCGCCCCCAGCAGGATCAGGCAGGTCCCCAGGGCGAGCCAGGGGAAGTATTCTTTCAACGACCGCGAATGCAACGATTTCGATAAGGCCATCGACATGGGGATCGACCTCCCGCGCACCCGAACATCAAGGCGACGAGGTCCTCCCGGCGTTGGCGATGCAAGCCGGGGAACGGGTCGGGCGCGTTCGTCTTGGGATCAACTCGGCCACGCTGTTTTGACGGTGAGTCGGTGAGACCCGCGAGCTCGAAGGGGGGCCTCGGTCGCTCGAGGGGGCGTGGCCGGTTCAGCAGGTCCAGCGCTGGAGCTGGATCTGGAGGGACGCGCAAGGCGCAATGGTGGCGCAGGGCGTCGGTCCTCGGCTCAATCCGGGGTCGAGGAGGATCGCCAGACGGCCCGAGGGGAGGTCGAGCGGCGACAGGGGGGCGGGGAAGATCTGGCGGCCGTTGAAGCGCGAGGAGTCGTCTTCGAGGATCCGGGGGCCGTCATCCAGGGTCGAGGCGAAATCGTCCGAGACGTGCGCGTGCAAGGCAGGGCCGTCCGGCGCCCCCGAGTTGGATCGCTCCGACTGCGGGAGGAACCAGTGCCAGTGCAGGACCGCGACGTCATCGGCCAGGCTGGCGTTGGGATGCCAGCGGAGGAGGTGGTCGTGATGCTCGCAGACCTCGCCAGGCGCATCCTTGTGGCGGATGTTGTGGAAGTCCGGCTCCGGCAACGGAGTATGGACGAGGCTGAAGATCAGGAGGATGATCCCCAGGCGACGGCCATCTCGTGGTTGTGCCGGGCTTCGGACGCGCATGCAAGGGCCCCATCGCATCGAAGGGGGGAGGATATTAAAAAAGATTATCGGTCCCGCTTCGATCCGAGTCAAGCGAGGCATGAATCGCGTTCTCTCCACGCAAGTCCGTGGGATGCCCGCCGGACATGACATTTCACCTCCGGGGAAGTCGTTCGGAGAGGGGGATGCGGAGTCTCACGCCCGAGAATCCGCGAACTCTGTGCGCTTCTTAGAATTTTCGCAAAAGGTTCACACGGACCTCCGTCTCGACTTGCCAGAATCGCCGGACACTCCGGACAGGCCGGTGCGTGCCCCGATTTTCCACCGTTGAGGCTTTAATGAGACGACACGGTTTCACTCTGATCGAATTGCTGGTCGTGATCGCAATCATCGCGGTATTAATCGCCCTCCTCCTCCCCGCCGTCCAGTCCGCGCGTGAAGCCGCCCGCCGCAGCCAGTGCGTCAACAACCTGAAGCAGATCGGCCTGGCGTTCCACAACTACGAGAGCGCCAACAGCGTGTTTTCCCCCACGACGATCCTCGTGCCGAGCGCCAGCGGCGCCCCGGGCACCTGGAAGTTCCAGTCGTCCTGGAGCGCGTTCGCCCGGTCGGCCCCGTTCCTCGAGCAGGCGGCCTTCTACAACGCGATCAACTTCAGCCTGACCTACAGCGACCCGCCCAACACGACGGTCTCGAACACGCCGCTCGCGTTCCTGTTCTGCCCGAGCGACCCCGGCTCGCACATCGACGACGCCACGCTGGGCAAGACCCTGGCCGCCACGACGAGCTACGGCACGTGCGACGGCGACTGGTACGTCTGGTCGGTCAACTGGGGCGCGTCGAACTCGGTCGGCCCGATGAACCGCTCGATGTTCGGCCCGAACTACTCCCGAAGCATTGCCATGGTGACCGACGGCCTGAGCAACTCGCTGATGGCTTCGGAAGGCTACATCGGCCACGCCCAGATGCGGAGCTGCATCACCACCCCGACGGCGCCTTCGGATCCGATCACCGGGTCGTGGACCCCGACGAACGTGCCGGCCCCCGGCCCGGCCTCGGTCGCGGCGCTGACCTCGCTCATCGCCTCCTGCGGCACGGCCAGCAGCAAGATCAAGGCGGGCGGCCCGATCGGCCACACCCGTTGGTGCAACGGCGGCGTCTACTACTCCGGCTTCACCACCGCCATGACCCCGAACTCCAACGTCTCGGCCGTCAGCCGGTACACCGGCAGCGCCCTCGCCGGCCGGACCGTCCCCATGGATTGGGACTCGACCGACGAGAATGACGGCGGGCCGACCTACATGTCGCTCGCGGCGAGCAGCAACCACCCGGGCGGGGTCAACACCCTGTTCGGCGACGGCAGCGTCCGCTACGTCAAGAACACGGTCAGCCCGATTGTCTGGCGGGCCCTCGGCACCATCGCCGGCGGCGAAGTCGTCTCCGCCGACCAGTATTGATCGGCCCTCCTGACCTCTCCATCGATCCGTTTCTATCCAGGCACAAGCTTCACAACAAGAATCCCGCCTTCCCCCTCCTTCGGGGAAGGCGGGGTTTGTGCATCAAAGGGAGTCGCCATGAGATTCGGCACCGCCGCGACGATGACCGTCGCCCTGTCCCTGCTCCCGCTCTGCGCGGGTTGCAGCTCGTCATCGGCGAGCCAGGGTGCATCGACCCTGCCGGTCAAGGGTAAAGTGATGTTCAAAGGGCAACCATTGAAGAAGGGGACGATCACGTTCGAACCTGACGGCGCCGGGAAGGACGCCAGCGGCCAGATCCAGCCGGACGGCACGTTCGTGATGACGACCTATACCAAGGACGACGGTGCCGTCGTCGGCACCCATCGGGTTGCGATCGCCCACGCGGGCCGGTCCGTCCCCTTGAAATTCGCGAGCGTGTCGGCCTCGAAGATCGAGGTCGAGGTCACCGAGGGGAAGACCGACTACACGATCGAGTTGAAGTAAGGGCCGAGGGCCCCTCGCAGACGACCCCCGGGGCTCTTGAATCCGCGTTCGCCTTCGGGTGCGACCCGCGTGAAGGGTGGCGTCGCTGCTCGATTCGCTCGGATACTTCCCCGAGCTCGGCGGCTTCCTCGTCGTCACCGCGGCTGAGGACGCGAACAACGTCTTACACGGCAATACCCCCGGGTTCGTCGCCGACGGAATGGCCCGGCGCACCCGCAAGGTCAGGCTCTTCGAGGTGGCGATGAAGGCCGAGGGCCTGGCCATGCTCGGCGTCGAGAGGGGCGGCCGCCGTAACTCGGCCCGGCGGCTGATCCAATTACTTACGACGACGTCGCGCATACGACCAAGATACCGGGCCGGTATCAGCTCCGGATGCTCGTGCGAGAAACACTTTGAGCGAGCTCCTCCGGACCAACTCACCTCTGGCCCTGGTGTGTCACCCCGGGCCTTCTCGACGTTGCTGCCGTCGGGATTAGGTCACACAGCCGGTAGATACGAATGGTCCGGCCGACTCGTTCCCACGGCTGAAGGCGCAGGAGAACCTTGGCCAAGTTGTGGTCCAGCGTGGGGTAGGTCTCTCCGATCTTGACATCGTTCGTATTGATCTGATCCGCGTACAAAATCGCTTCGCTGACGGCGAGATAGGTGGCTTGAGGCCCCGGTCCTTGGCTGGAGAGAGCGTCCGGCTGTCTTAAACCGTAAGGATCTCCCCCTCCCGGGCCGTAGACGCAGACCCGCGTGCTCCCCCCGCCCCGGTGCCGGGAAACCCATGCGCCGAGCCGCGCCAAATCTTGCCCCCAATCGAGGCTGTCGCCAATCAAGGAGGGTTGCTCGCTGACGCGGCTCCAGATCCAGGCAACCTCGTTTTGTGCACCCAAGTGATCGGGGGCGGCAATCATCGCGTCTAGTTCTACTGTAACCGATGCAATAATCGCATGTCTTTTTAGCTGGAATTGAGTTGCGTGCGTCGTGGCGGATAAGTTTCGGTTTTTGCGTACCAATGGTAAATCCGCGATTCTTCGTTACGCCGCAACACTTGCGAGATTTTCGCTGAGATTTCCTCGGCACTCGGAGCTGGATGAATCAGTAATTTTGTGAACACCTGTCGAATCTGTGGCACTGTGATTGCTGCGGTTTTTCCCCCCGACTCGCCGTCGTTCCAGGCACAAAAACCACAACGCTACAAATGATAAAGTTATATGATGATGCCATCCAACCCATCCACCCGCCTCGTAATGATCGAGGCCCGCCTCGCCATTGCCCACCTCGAACATCTCCTCGATCCGATGCCGTTGCCGCTGGGCGCGGATTATCTCCGCCAGGGGGATCTCCGCACGGGCGTTGGTCAACGCGTAGTCGGTCCGCGACTCACCGACCGACCGGATCACGACCAATCGCTCTTCGGCGCCGATCCGATTCTCTTGCTTGGCACGGACCGGCACGATTGACGCGTCGACCACGAGCGGTCCCTTCTCACCGTCACGTACGGTGATCCGCTCCCAACGTGATTCCGGCTGGCTCGCGGCCCAATGGTCGGCCCTCACGAACGGGACCTCACGCCGACGGCCACGCCCGGCATGAGCACTGAGAGGGCGGCGTTGCTCGAGGTCACGCACCGTCGTATTGCAGGGCACGTCCAGGACGTAACGCTCATTCCGAGGCCGCAGTGCAGCCCGAAATTCCGCGGGTCGGCCCAATTCGTCATCGCCGGTAATCCAACCGTGGGGTAAGCCGGGCAGGCTTCGATCCAAGAGATCGAGCGCAATCCGCCACTTCTCCTGGAACTTGACCTCCGGTGGGACGTGGCATTTCTCGCGACGGATCTTGTCCGCGGCCCACTCCTTGGGGAGGTAAAGTTGCCGATCCAAGGGCGCATAGCCATTCGAGGCGGCGTAAGCCAGGAAAACACCGATTTGGCAGTTGTCGACCTTGCCCAACCGGCCGCACCACTGGCGATCAACGCCACAGGACTCGGTCCCTTTCTTGGGGAAGGCGCTAGGATCAATGACAACGACACCTTCGGATTCGGCAAGCTATTCAGTTATATGCTTACGTAATTCACTCATCACGGATTCGTCGTCCCACTTGCCAGAGCCGACGAAGAACTGGATCGGCTTTCGTGGCAGACCGGCCTGGATGGCAATGGGCTCGCTGGTCTTACGTTCGAGGCCACTGAGGTGACCGCGAATGACGAGAGTCGCGTTCTCGCGTTGTTCGGAGCGATGGAATTTCGGGAGATAACGTTGGAGAAAGCCGGTCAAACGGTCGGTACAGTCGAGGACGGTCTCAGGAGTGAGGATCGCGTCGTTCAAGAGCGCTTGGGCTTCGGGGTGATCCAAGATTGACATGCGGGGGTCTCGGTTCGGAATCCATCTCCTTGCCGAATAACAGGATATCGAATCTCAACTCAGTTGAAAAGCCATCGGTTACAGTAGAATTAGATTCGATCGAGATGCTGCATGCTTGATAAAACTTGTCCGCGATAAGCACTCGGGCCGAAGCAGGCTGGCATCCTCCGTATCGGATCGAGGCCACCTTTCGGCCGCCACCCCAGAATCCATCGTGAGCGTTTTACCATTGCCGACATCCTGGTTCAAGGAGATTGCATTTCGATCATCAAGATCGCATCTCGCGGAATGAAATAGTCCATTTTGCCCACCCGGACCGTGATCCAATCCCCCGTAGCTTTGACGAGGATCCCCTTCATGAAGACTTGGACCTCACCAATGGTGTCTGCGGTGGGCGAGGCAGGTGAATCCGCTCCCAACCCTAGCACATCTCGGCTGAAATAGACCTTGCACTGATTGCCAACTCCGAACGCGACGACGGGGTCTTCTGCCGGACGGCTGCCGGAACAACCCCAAGTTAGCATGGAGAGCGTGATGAGCCCGACGAGACGGTATTCTAATTTCATGATCGTTTGTCCAATCGTGCGTATCGCTTGTTGCTATCGATCGTCATGCTCGTGTCCCGAGTTGGAAATCCGCTCGCATACCCTCTTCACCCGATCCAGGATCAGATCCGCCGAGGCGGTCCACTTGAACGACGAGGGATTCTCATCGCTATGGGCCAAAAAGTCCATGGTGGCCTTCTCCAACGCCGCCACGCTCCGGAACGCCCCGCGTCGGATCCGCTTCTCCGTGGTCTCGGGGAAGAATCGTTCGATCTGGCTCAGCCACGAGGCGCCGGTCGGAGTGAAGCGGAGGCGATACTCCGGATGCCGCTCGAACCATCGCCTCGCCGCGGCCGTCTTGTGGGGCCCATAATTGTCCATGATGATGTGGATCTCGACCCCCGGCTCGCGCTCCTCTGTCTCGTCGATCTCCTTGAGGAACTTGAAGTACTCCTGGGGACGATGCCGTCGGAACCCTTGCCGATCACCCGGCCGGTCGCCACGTTCAACGCCGCGAACAGCGAGGTCGTGCCGTTGCGGACATAATCATGGGTGCCTCGCTCGGCCTCCCCGGGGGCCATCTTCAGGAGTGGCTGGGTGCAGTCCAGGGCCTGCACCTGGCCCTTCTCATCGACCGGCAAGACGATCGCGTTCTCCAGCGGGCTCAGATACAGGCCGACCGCGTCGCGGAGCGTCTCGACGAAATAGGGGTCGGTCGAGAGCTTTAAGGCCTCGCTCAGGTGGGGCTTGAGCCCGAATGCGTGCCAGACGCGGACGATGGCGCTCTGGGACAGGCCGACCGTCTCGGCCATCCCTCGGGTACTCCCGTGGGCGGCGGCCTTGGGCTTCTCCTCGAGGGTCTTGGTGACGACCTCCTCGACTTTGGCATCGGTGATGGTCCGAGGGGCACCCGGCCTGGGTTCATCGGCGAGGTCCCGGAGCAACCGCTGCCGCCACTTGCCGACGGTGACCGGGTTGACGTGGAGCCGGGCGGCGACGGCCTTATTCTCGAGACCCTCGGCGCAGGCGAGGATGATCTCGGCCCGCAGGCCCAGGCGTTGTGTGCTCTTGGGCCGGGAGGCCCAGTTCTCGAGCTTTTGCCGCTCGTCTTCGGTGAGGATCAGAAGGGCTTTGGGGCGACCGCCTTTGATCATCACGTGCCTCTTTTATAAGAGTCTATGATGAAAATTGCGATCGCGCAAGGTTGTTTTGCGAATTTCTAACTCGGGACACTAGGGAGACTCGTCATTGCGGCGGGACCAGCCGCACGTCACCCAGGTCTTTCGACAGGCCCGAGGGGGGGCCGTCGAAGGAGAGCTCGTCGATCCCGTTGGTGTCGTTGATGAGCCGGAACTCGTAGCCGGGCAGGAGGGATTCGACACGGAACTTGCCGTCCCGGTCGGTCTTGATCTGCTCGGGAGGGAAGTAGCGAAGGAGCCAATTGGGGCCGGCCTTCGGTTTGATCGAGAGCCGCAACGCGAAGCCGGCCCTCGGCCGCCCTTCTTCGTCGACCAGGCGGCCCGTGATGGTCGCGCCGGGCTGCAACTTGACGGTGATGGCGTCGCCCTTGGCCTTGGGCAACTTCGGGACGCCGACGAGCCCCGTCGCCGGGTGCTGGAAGAGGATTTCTCGAGGCCGGTTTGGGTTGAATCGGCGGACGGTGAACTCGGGGGTCTTCAACGTCTCGCGGGCCTTCCAGGCGCCGTTCCAACTGTCGAGGCCGATCCCCCAGGCCCCGGCCAGGGGCTTGCCGTCCGGGCCCAAGACGATGCCCTGGAACGACCAGCCCGGGTTGAGTGTCAGGTTCTGGGTGAACGGCCCGGCATCCAGGCTCGGGTCGATCCGGGCGAAGGCCCCGTAATTCATCAGGGGGAGGAACACGGTCGGGAAGAAAACGTCCTTCACGCCGAGTTCGTCGTCCCGTTCCGTCGACCGGAGGTAGTTTGGGATCGAGCCCGCGGTCAAGAATCCCGGCCCGGGCATGCCGGCAAGCCGGTACGTCCCGTCGTCGTTCGTTTGGACGTTGCTGGAGACGCTGCCCTTAAGCGCGTACTCGTTGATGTGCGGGTTGCCGGGCTGGGCGAAGTAGCTGATGTCGCTTCGCAAAGGTTCACCCGACTCCTTGTCGGTGAGCCTGCCCTCGATCCACAGGCCTCGCTTCAACTCGATGTCGAGCGTGACCGGGTCCAGGCCCCGGCTATCGGGGACCAACTCGAGACCGATGAGGTAGGGTTGGTCCCGCGCCGGGTAGATGCGGATCGAGTTGCCCTGGCCTTTGGGCATCCCCAAGAGGCGATAGCGTCCCTGGGCGTCGGTCGTGGTCCCGAGGAACTCGGTGCCGAACAAGGGGCGTGTGGCGATGGAATCGCTGCGGATCACGACACCCGGGAGCGGCGCCTTCGTGTCCTTGTCGCGGACGACCCCGACGACCGGCTTCGTCGGCGCGGCCGCGTGCCGGAATTCGGAACCGTAGCAGACGGTGACGAACCGAGGCCCGGACGTGACTTCCTGCACCTTGAAGGCCTCGCCCGGCCGCGTCAGGATATCGAGATATTCGCTGGCGATCCCCGGGCCGTCGAGCTGCGCGAAGACGAACCGGTCGCGTCCGAGGCCGGCGAGGCGGAACCGGCCCAGGGCGTCGGTCGTGACCTTCTCGGGCATCGCGATGGTCAGGCGGGGGAAATACTGGCGATCGATCGTCTGCCGGAGGACCTCCTTGCCTTTGGGGACCTCGAGCCAGGGGCGGAGATCCTCGCCGACGGCCGCCCGGATCTCCAGGGTCTGGAGCGTGGCGCCGACGATTGGCCTCCCTTCGAGGTCGACGACCTGCCCGGTGACCGGTTGGTCGGCCACGAGCCGGAGCGTCAGGTCGTCGGCCTTTCCCTTCGCGGGCACGTCGACCCAGGCGATCCCGAACCCCGGCGCCACCGCGGCGACGACGGTCTCGGCCATGCGGACCTTCAGATTCCTGAAGACGAACTCGATGGTCCGATCCGCGACGAACGCGAAGCGGCCGTCGGGCCCGGTCGTCGCGCACTCGGGCGACGCGTAGGGCATTCGGAGGTTCCCGGTCGCGGGCGTCCGGTAGATCTTCGCGCCGGCGACGGGCCTGTCATCCGGCCCGATCACTCGACCGGCGATGCGCACCTTTTCGGAGGCCTCGGCTGCGGTGTTCGGCGCGACCGGCTTTGTTCGGGGGGCGGTTCCTTCATCCTTGCTGCGCGTTGGGGCGGCGGGCTTCGCAACCACGGTTCTCGGGGGCTCGTCCCCCGCAGCGACCAGGGCAGCCGAGGCTCCCCAGGCGATCAGGCCGGCGGACAGGAGGATTGCTGTGGTGTAGGCGAGTTTCTGGATGAGCAGCATCCTGAGGACCTCATGGGTGAATTCCAGGGCCGCCGCCGACGCGACCCCGCGTCCCGACGCGGCGAGGGCCGCACGGACGGTCGCCTCGCTCCATGCCGAAGGCACCGCGCCCTGGGCCTCACGGAGCAAGATCGCCCCCAGGATCGCGCCCGTCGGGGCGAGCCCTCGGCGCGTCAGGCGGGCCTTGAGGCGTTGACGGGCCTGGCCGAGACGTCGCTGGAGCGTGCGCTCGGTCAGGCGGAGCTCATCGGCGGCCTGGCCTTGGGAGATACGCTGGAGGTCGCAGAGGATGAGCACGCTTCGGAATTTCTCGGGCAGCCGGGCGATCTCCTCGTGGAGGGCCTGGACCTGTTCGCCCAGGTCGCCCGGCCCCGACGTCGTATGCGTCTCGGCCATCTGTCCCGCCCGCCTTTCGCAATCCCGCCGTCGGGCGGCGGCGGCGTTGGCCTGGATCGCCACGCGATGGGCCACCCGGTACAGCCAGGGCCCCAGGGCATTCTGGTTGCGGAGCGTCCTCGATTTCTTGACCAGGATCAGGAAGGTCGCCTGGAAGGCGTCCTCCGCGTCGTTCGGATCTTTCAGGATCCCCCGGCAGACGCTCAGGACCATCGGCCCATGCCGAGCCACAAGGCCCTCGATCGCCCCAGCCTCCTGCCCCGAGGCGAAACGTTCGAGGAGCTCCGCGTCGGAGCAACCCGCGACGGTCCCCCTCCCGAACAGCCGGTTGATTTGCCGGATTGCGGCCCCTAACGACTCGATGGCCGTGCCTCCCGTTCACCTCTACGGTTGTCTCTCAACGCTTAAGAGACCCGGGCACGAGCGAGGCCGCCAACTTTTTTCGAGATGATTCCGAAGGGGAGTGAGGGGACACTGCGATTGGGCGTGGGACTAAGGCTGTGTCATCGCTAGAGGTTGGAGCTGTGAGTACAGATTTATGAAAAAAAGGACGAAGTGCTCCGCCTCGGCAACCCAAATCCGGGCTTGAAGGGGGTACTTGTTGTACGCCAACAGTCCCCCGATGGGTGGGGCGCTGTTGCCCCGCGGTATTCGCCTCGGCCCGCAGCAAGGACGGGGCAAGAGTGCCCCACACACCGGGGGACTCGTGCTTCCTCAACCAAAACGGGGAAATGGGGCAGGGGCCCGAACGGGTCGCGCCTGGGTTATCGCCGAGCCGCGGGGACGACGGCCGGGTCTTCTTTCATGGACCACTTGATAAGGCGGATGCCGTTGGTGGGGAAGACGCGTGGGATGGCGGAGAGGTCGTCGCCGACGATGGGGCGTTCGACGGGGCGGCCGTCGCTCCAGTAGCCGAGGTGGCGGAAGATTTCGCCACGGTCGGTGGCCTGGTCCAGGGTCATGCCTCGGAAGGCGGCCTCGATGGTGATGTCGGCGATTCGCCAGAAGCCGGCGAAGTCGAAGGCGTTGAGCTCGGCGCGACTCATCTGGAAGCCGCGGAAGACGCCGTCGCCGGTGTCGAACCCCCGGAAGGCGGCGGTCGGGGAGAGGTGGTCGGCGATCAAGGCGGGGAAGCCGTGGAGGTCGGTCCGGTAGAGGACGTACTTCTTCCGCTCCTTGGGGATCGCCGAGGCCTCGAGGAAGATCTGCCGGGCCCGGACGTCGCCCACCACCCGGTCGTCCTCGGCGGCGGCGACGACGAGCAACGTCGAGGCCGGGATCCGGGAGAGGCTCGGCTCCTTGGCCGGCTGGACCTCGCCCGGCATCAAGGCCACGACGGCCTTGGGCTCGGGGAGCTGGTACTGCCGCGCCAGGGCCGCCAGTTGCGCCGCCAGGTTGCCGCCGGCCGAGTGGCCGATCAGCGCGAAGCGATGGAGGTCGGGCCGGACGTGCGTTCCCGAGGTCGCGAGGACCTCGAGGGCGTCGTGGATGGCCACCACGGCATTGGGCAAGAATTCGGTCGGACGGGTCGAGACGTCCGTCTGATAGCGCGGGAAGATCACGATCTGGCCGCGACGGACCAGGTGGTCGATCCAGGCCCCATAGGCACCCGGATTGACGCCGAACCAGCCGTGATTGAAGACGATAACCGGCGCGGATTCGGGTTTCGGGTCGGCGGGTTCGAACAGCCAGTACGAACGCGCACCGACCCCGAATTCCTGGCGACGCACCGTTTTGTGAGGAAGGTTGGATTTGGCCGAGGGATCCCTGTCTGGCTCGTCGGCGCCCGAGGCGGAGGGCGGCGTCCAGGTCAGGCAGGCGAGCAGGACGACGATTCCGAGGCCGAAATGATTGCCGATCCGTGGCAAGCGTGACATGGGAGGCGGGCTCTCAAAAGACCAAGGCGCGATCCCAGCCAATCCATTAAGCTGGAAACGGCGATAGTCTGATCAAGTCCCGCCGAAAGTCAATCCCAGGTTCAGCTCGGGTTCGACGTGCGTCGCGTCGCGGTCTTCGACCCGGTCGTGGGCCGCTTCGGCTTCGGCCGGGCGCCCGCACCGTTGGCCGCCGAGGACGAGGACGAGGACGAGGATGGCGCCGGCGGGTAGACGGTCACCAGGTTGGGGGAGGACCAGATCCCGTGCCGATCGTTGCCGGGGAAGAACACCGCCTGGTCGAGCTTCAGCTTCGAGAGCTTCGCGAAGGCGAACATGCAAACCGGGAACTGGCTGGCATTCTCCATGTTGCCGAGCTGGACCGGCTCGGAGAGGGGCAAGCCGCTGGCGCGATAAGCCTTCTCGGTCATCTCCACGCAGTAGAACTTACTGTCGTCGAGGCCGAGGTCGAAGTCGAACGGGACCTGTTTCTCGAACGCCTCCTCGCAGAACTTGACCGCCTTGGCGGCGCGGTCCTTCAGGTCCGGCCGAAGGCGCTTCACGCCCAAGGGACCGACGTTATCGAGGATCCAGACCGCGAACGGCTGCCGGCGCACGCCCGACTTGGTCGTGTCGTAGACCTCCGGCTTGCCGTCGACGATCGTCACGATCCCGGTGTGCGAGTACTTGCTCCCGCTGACGTTCGCCGTGAACCGGCTGAACGGGAACCGGCCGAAGAGGACCCGGGCGTCGGCGCGTCGGAACACGATGTCGCCGTTGCGGAGGACTTGCGTCCCCCAGCGATCCCATTCCTTCATCAGTGGACTCATAATGATCGGCGGGAGTTCTCCGGTCGCCCGGGCCTTGGTCGCCTCGGGACCCCAGGGATTCCCCTTCCAGTTCGCGGGGACGAGCCGGTCGGTCGGTTCGAGTCCGTCGTGCCCGTTGAACAGCACCGTCATGTACCAAACGAAAGTCCACATGGACGCTTTCCTCTATGAAACATGGGAACGCAACTTTCCCCGGTCGTCCCATTTTTCGCCCGGGATCCGGGCCGACTGCCGCCCGGGCCGACTCGCCCTCGCAGGGCAAGGGTCCAATTCCTTTTGGAAGAACTCGGGGGAAACCGATGCGGTTGAAACGCTATTCGCCGCGCAGGCAGGTCGTGCAAGGTCAACGACGATTATGATCCGGATGAGGAGGGTCTTGCAATTCGAAATACCAACGGATGCGGGAGCCTCCTGTGTCGTTAGGGGGGCTTTGGCCGCTTCAGATTGACCTAATCCTTCCTGTCTGTGAAATAAGTCGCCCGGAAGTGGGCCTGCTCTTGGACGTTTTCGGAAAAAACTTGCGTGTCGGTCGGATTGATTCGGAACTTGAGCCGATCCGTAACTCCCGATTGCGCGGCGAGGTTCGCGGCGCGTTCGACCGGGAGGTCACGGTGATCTACGTCAGGGTTGGGGGTCTTTGGATTATTAGGCGGCCTTGGGGTTTTGGGTAGGGTGTTTGTTTTGGTGTAATCTGAAAGAGAGGCGTGACCTTTCGTTTTTTTGGGATTCGGCTTCAGTTTTGGGGCGACATCGCCGATATCTACCTGTCAGTACGGGAATGACGACTTCAGCGGCGAAATCTTTGTGACCGGCTGCTGGGCGTTGGCCGACAAGGATCGTGGGCCTGCGTCACGTCCGGCGAACTTCGGGGATTATGGTTTTCCGCATGCGCAATGGAAGGCGCAAGCTGTTGCTGGGCCTGACGGCGTTCCTCCTCGGAGCGTCCGCCATGGGCGCGCCTCCTAACGTCCCGCCCAAGACCGGGGGAGCTCCCGTCCGCTTGACGGTCGAGCTCACGTGGAAGGCGGTCGCCGTAGGGCAGGCTCCCGGTGCCGAAGACCCTTCGTTCGATCTCGAGCTCAGCGAAGGGCGAGTGCTCGACGCGGTCGCTGTGCCGGCTGCGACGGGCAAAGGCGGTCCTGAAAAGCAGGGGAAAGGCTGGAAGCTTGGCGTCGGGCCGTCGGGCCGAGTCCGGGCACGCGTCGAAGCTCCCCTCGCCGCGGTCATGACCTTCCGCTCGGGTGGAAAGCTTGTCCGGGTCCCGCTCCAGGCGGTTCTCGATGACCTGTCCAGGCCCGTGACGCAGGGGAATCTCGAGGTGACCGTCGAGCGGCTCGGGTGGGATGCACTCGAGGTCGACCTGGAGCGCGGCGACGGCACCGCCTTGCCTGGGGAAACGATCTCGGTGGCGGTCGGGTACAACGTCCTGACCCCTGATCCGACTGAAGTCTCGCTCCGCACGACGGCCGAGCTCCGCCCGATCGAGGGGGGAGAGCCGGTCTGGCGGCTCGAGCGCCGCGAGGTCGTGCGGACGAACGTCGTGGGGGCGCCCCGGAAGTCCTGGGACGTCGTCATGCCCCGCACCGAAGGGACGTACGTCCTGGAGCTCCATTCGACCTGGGAGCCGCTCGCGGGGCTGGAGGGTTCGAGGCTCGGGCGTTGGCTCCGAAGGCGTTGGAACCCGACGGTCACGTCCTCGATCCGGCGCCTGGCGCTATCGGTCGTGGGGACCAAGCCGATCGCCGCCGAGGGGGGAGCGGGGGCCGGCGCGGGCGGCGAAGAGGTGATGGAGACGATCGACTTCGCGAGGCTACGGGGCCAGCGTCCCTCAGCCTCGGGCCGCGCCCCATTGCTGACTCAAGGAGGGACACGTTGGTCCGTCCCCGAGGCGGCCCTGGTCGAGGCGACCCGTCGAGACCGGCTCCGAGGGTGGATCACGCACGCCGGCTCCGAGACGGCCGTTCT
The DNA here is from genome assembly GCF_054877945.1 of Singulisphaera rosea. Taxonomy (NCBI): domain Bacteria; kingdom Pseudomonadati; phylum Planctomycetota; class Planctomycetia; order Isosphaerales; family Isosphaeraceae; genus Singulisphaera; species Singulisphaera rosea. The sequence continues at coordinate 89,899 of NZ_JBTYIP020000006.1, forward strand.
CGCCCCCTCCGACGCAACCGGCCTGGCCTGGTCGGCCTTGGGGCTCAGGGTGCCGAACCCGGGTCGTCCGCACCGACTGTCGCTCTCCGTCGTCGGCGGCCAGCCTTCCGCGCTCGGTGTGGCCCTGGTCGACTCCGGAGGCCCCGCGGGGCGCCCTCGCGTCCTGCTCGACGCCTGCGCGTCGGGTCCCCCGATCCTCGAAGGGGGGCCCGCGACCTCGTTCTCGTGGCTGGTCTGGCCCGACTCCCCCGACCCGGTCCTCGTTCTCGTCAATCGCGACACGCTCGCCCCGGTCCACCTCGGGACCGTGGTGCTCGCCGAGCTCGACGAGGTCCCCGCCGCACCGGCGATCGTCGAGCCGAAGGCCGAAGCCCGGAGCCTGGGCCTGACTCTCTCGACCCCCGACCTCCTCGACCGGTTCGGCGGCGTCGAGACGTCTCCCGCCGACCCGCTGGCCCTGGCCAAGAACGTGACCCGCTACCTGACCTACTGTGGCGCCTCGTCGCTGGTCGTCGGCGAAGGCCTGGCCGACCGAGGCCGCCGACGGGCGCTCGACGGGCAGGCGTTCGAGGACTCGACGGGCCCGGACCGCCTCGACCTGCTCTGCCGGATCCTGGGGCGTCAGAAGTATTCCTGGTGGCTCGAGCTGGCCCTCGACGGCGCTTTGCCGGGCCTCCCCGGCCCCGAGACCGACCGGGCGAAAGAGCGGGGGCTTCTTCGGGTCGACCGTCGAGGGCTTCCCGACGGCGTGGCGTATCACCCGCTCCACCCCGAGGTGCGGGACGCCCTGGTTCGTCGGGTGTCCGAGACTTCGGCGTCCCGGAAAGGGCGTGAAGGGTTCGCCGGACTCCTGATCCGGCTCGGCTCGGGCCCGACCTTGCTCGGCGGACCCGACACCGGTTTCGACGACGTCACGTTCGCCCGGTTCGTTCGCGAGGCGTTCGCGCCCGAGACCACGGCGAACATCCCCGGCGTCGGCTCGAGCCAACCGAACCGGATGGCCGCCCGGCTGCAATTCGTGGCGGGGCCGGGGCGGATGCCCTGGCTGACCTGGCGTTCGCGAGCGATCGGAGCCCTCTACGGCACGCTCGCCGAGGCCGCGCGACGAGGCGCTCCGGGGACGTCGCTGGCCGTGGCCACGCCTGGTCTCGACGCCGGCCCGGCCGGTCACGAGGCGAGACGCGTCGACCTCGCGGGCCTCGCCCCCGGCCATGCCTGGCGAGCGGTCGGGCTCGACCTCGAGACCTGGCCCGGCGGCGACGACGCGCCGATCGTCTTCCGAGGGGCCGGACTCTCGCCCGATGCCCTGGTCCATGACCTCGCCACCAGCCCCGAGCTAGATGCCCAGGTCGTCGCCCGGCCCCGCCGCGGCCTGCTGATCGACACGGCCGAGCCGGGCCCGCGGGCCGCCAACCGAGGCTCTCGATCGTCGACGGGCTGCGGGCTATACCTCGAAGCCTCGCCCTTGCCCGAAGGGGCGGCGGCCGACGAGCTCATGGGGCATGCGGTGGCCGCGCTCGACGCCCAATGGGTCATGCTGGCCTCGTCGTCGGTCGCGGGCCACGAGGAGCGGGTTCGCCGCTTCGCTCGGGTCTTCCGGGCCCTTCCTGGCCTGGCGAAGGTCTCCTCTCCCGTGGACCGGCAGCCCTTCGGAGTGGCCGTGCGGACCTTGCGCTCGGGGACGTCATCCTACGTCTCGCTGGCCAACGACACGCCCTATCCGATCCGACTCGAGACGATCCTCGGCTCCACCGAGTCGGCGGCGATCGACGACCTTGGCCGAGGCCTGCGCCTCGCCCCGGAATCGGTCGCCGGCGGGGGGAGTCGCCTGGTCCTCGACCTGCTCCCGTTCGGAGTTGCCGCGATCCGGGTCGGTTCGGCGAAGGTCCAGGTCGGTTCGGTCACGCCCTATCCGTCCGACGCGGTCCTCGCGGGGATGCAGGCGCGATACGAGGAGCTCTCCACCCAGCTCTCGAAGCTGAATCAGGATCCCGGCGGCGGCCTCGGCCCGGCCAATCCCGGCTTCGAGCCGACCACGTCCCCGCTCGTGCAGTTGGCCGTGGCCCGGGGCACCACGGCGCCCAACGGCTGGCAGGCCGCCGGGGGGATGGGGCACACGATCGAGATCGACCCGGTCCGTCCGCACTCGGGACGAGGGAGCTTGAAGCTCAACACACCGACGGGCCCGGCGTCGATCATCAGCGAGAGCTTCGTCGCCAAGGCGCACCCGACCTTGACCGTCCAGGCCTGGTTCCGCTCGGCCGCACCGGGGACCAAGGTCCGGACCTGGATCGAGGCGGAGGCGGCCGGTCAGCCCTATCTGCGCTGGTCGGAGTTCGCCGTGCCGGCCGAGTGGTCCCCCATGACGATCCGGGTCGGCGAGATCCCCGCGGCGGGCCTCGAAGGGGCGCGGCTCCGGTTCGAGCTCCTCGGCCCGGGGACCCTCTGGGTCGACGACGTGGCCGTGTCGGGGCCGTCGCTCACCGAGCCCGAACGGCTCAACTCCCGGAGGGTCCTGGTCGCCGCCCTCCATGCCTACCGCGAGAAGCGGTTCGCCGACTTCGCCCGGCTCGCCTCGTCGCACTGGGCGAAGCCCCCCGGGTCGGCCACGCTCGGCCTCGAGGATGAGGCCGAGGATGCGATCCGGACCGGCAAAGCGACTGCCCTACCGCCCAATCGAGTCCTTCGGTAAGATGATCACCCGACCGTGGTGACCCGGGGATCGGTCGACTCCAGGTCGGCTCGCACCGACCGCCCGGGCATCCCAGGGAGGGTGAGGAGGGGTTCGGGTGTTCGTCGCCTGCAACACGCTTTGTTTCTCGAAGGAGCCGTTGGAATCGGCCCTTCGCCACATCGCCGAGCTCGAATTCGATAAGATCGAGCTGGCGATCGTCGAAGACAGCGGCCACATGAAGCCGTCGGAGGTCGCCGGGAACACCGAGGCGGCCTTGCATCGGCTCCGCCGGGGGCCGAGCCTGACCCCTGCTGCGATCGGGCTCGACTTCGGGGACTTGACCCTCGACAGCCCGATCCTCAGGAAACGTTTCGAGGCGATGTGTCGCCTGGCGAAACCCTTGACCGTCGCCGTGCTGACCATCTCCGCCGCGCCCCTCGGCACGTCCTTCGACGACGAGGTCATGCGGCTCACCGGCCTGTCCAGCTACGCCATGCGCGAGGGCCTGGTCCTGGCCGTCGAGACCCACTCGGCGACCTTGACCGCCGACCCCGCCGCGGCCGTCGCCCTGTGCAAGGCCGTCCCGGGCCTCGGCCTGACTCTCGACCCGAGCCACTACATCCAGGGACCCCACAAGGGGGCCGACTTCGACGAGGTCTACCCCTTCGTCCAGAACATCCATCTCCGCGATACCGGCAAGAACCCCGGCGAATTCCAGGTCCGCGTCGGCCAGGGCGAGATCGAATACAACCGCGTCGTCAACCAACTCGCCCGCTACGGCTACGACCGCGCCCTAACCGTCTCGATCCTCGACCTCCCCGACAACACCTTCGACGTCGAGGTCGAAGTCCGAAAACTCAAGCTCCTCCTCGAGAGCTTGCTCTGACCGGCTGATCCGAACCCCGGCTTCCTCCTCAAGGCCGGGGTTCGGCCTTCAACGTCGACCCCTCTCCGAGAGCCGTGCCTTCGACCGCAGGATTCCGGGCCGGTATCCTAACCCGTCGGCAGTTCTCGACATCGGCCAGCTCCGAAGCCGTTAGCGTCCCTTCCTGGGCTTTGAGCGAGAGTTCCCGCACGCGCGCTTGATCCCGCTCGCTCAGATTGGAGGCTCAGAATCTCTCGCGCCAGTTCGGCCGAAAAGTCGCCGTCGTCAGGCTTCATGAGCCTGCCGACGATAGCGGCTTCGCTTGAGGGGATATGATTTTCTTGCATATTTGTATGATTTGTATTTCGGCTGTCCATTTGCTGAATTTTGCGGCCGCAAGGAACCCGGCGGCCGAACGGAATCCTGTTGAGCTATAGTTTCTCTTCGAAGGCCCGAAGCAGTGATACCGCCCGGTCGAGTCCGATTTTTTCTAATGTGGCCAAGTGTTGCGCCGTCGTCTTGGGCGGATTCCTGAGGAGCCCTCGCTGACGCTGTACGGCCAAGCACACCTCGTTCTCGAATTCGTTGAGCAACTGAACGAGGAATGCGTCAGGGTGAATGGCGAAGACTCCGTGCGGCTGGGTCTGTTTTTCGGGGAAATCCTTGAGGTTGAACGTGACGATGTTCTCGACGCCGGCGTGAATCGCCGCTGCCAGAACGTGCCGGTCATCCGGATCGGGAAGAGTGAGACCGGAGATGAGCGGCTCGTATCCGGTCACCAGACAATTCGGGACGGCGGCGTCCATCAGTTGACAACACCGGGTGAGACTCTCGGCTCTGACGTTGAACCGCGCGGCCAAGACGCTACGTGTCCATTCTTCGTGAACGGCGACGGTCCATCGCGGGCGGCACGCCCCGGTGATCCCCAGCTAAACCAGGAGATCTCGAAGTGAGGGTGGGAAGAGGACACACGAGTCGTAGATGACGGCAGGAGCTCGGCTCATTTCGGATCAGCGTCGTACAGACCGAGGTCTTCGGTCAGAGCCGCCAACTCCTCCATCGACTTCACCTGCTTGGCGTACATCGCGTCCTTGTAAGCCAGCACGTCGCTCAAGAGCAACCGGCGGTGAGGTCCGACTTTGCGGGCTGGCAGCGCGCCCTCGTCCACCAGCTTGGCGACATAAGGGCGGGAGACGTTGAGGATGTCCGCCGCTTGTTGCGTGGATAATTCGGCGGCGACCGTGGTGACCGCGACCGCTCGCCCTCGCCCCATCTCTTCCAACACCTGGAGCAATGCCCGCTCCGCCGATGGTGGGATGGCGAGCGTCTCACCCGTGTCCGCGTCTCGGACCTCGAGAGAAGATTGGCCCCGCTGGAGGCGCGAGGCCAATGCTCGACCCGTTTCCCGGGCGATTGGCACTTCCAAAAGCCCTGGTTCAATAATCTCGTGTTTGCCGTTTGGCATGGTTCGCCTTCCCTATAAACTCTCCATGGATTTTACCACTGGTTGCGAAGCCAACGCGACAGACGAAACAAACGAAACGCGGCTTGAACGGTGGTTCCGGTGGCATTGGGGGTAGCACTGGTATCCCGACGCGGCTCGGACTTCGAGTCTCCTTATCGGCGGTTTTGTCGATTGGTTAATCTATGTTTAATTGTAAATTATTTTGTTTCAATTTGTGTGTGCGCCCGCTCAGGTTCTCGCGTTGCATCGATCGTTGATCGGTGTTAGAACGTTCACGTTGTGAGGCGTGAGCTCCGGTGACGGGACGTTGAGGAGGCGAGCCGATGCCCGACTTGAATGACGGTGAGTCGGTGGAGATGAAGGGGTCGGGGGCCAAGCCGTACGTGCTGAAGAACGTCGGCGGGCTCTATTCGTGCTCCTGCCCGGCCTGGCGTAATCAATCGGTGGCGATCGAACGTCGTTCTTGCAAACACTTACGAAAGCTGCGTGGTGATGCCGCGGAGGATCTGCGGATCGGCCAGGACGCGACGGCGGCATCGACGTCGAGTGCGAAGGCCGAGTCGGGGGAAGAGGAGGGGCGTGAGGCGCCTCCGCTGCTCCTGGCGGAGCGCTGGGATAATGCGGCGGACCTCTCCGGCTGGTGGATGAGCGAGAAGCTCGACGGGGTCCGGGCCTACTGGGATGGTAAGGCGATCTTCTCGCGTCTGGGGAATATGTTTCACGCCCCGGACTGGTTCCTCGCCGGGCTGCCCGAGGTGCCGCTCGACGGCGAGCTCTGGATCGGCCGCAAGGCGTTCCAACGCACCGTCGGGATCGTCCGCCGCCAGGACAAGAGCGACCTGTGGAAGGAAGTGAGCTTCCTCGCCTTCGACGCCCCGGCGGCCGACGGACCCTTCGAGGATCGCCTCGCGCTGGTCCGTGACCATGTCACACGGCGGGGGGTGTCTTACGTCCGGGCCCATGAGCACGCGCCTTGCACGAGCCTGGCCCATCTCCGCGAGGAGCTTGCCCGGGTCGAGGCCCTCGGGGGCGAGGGCCTGATGATGCGCCAGCCCGGCTCGCGCTATGAGGTGGGGCGCTCGATGACCTTGCTCAAGATCAAGAGCTTCCGCGACGCCGAGGCCCGAGTCCTCGAGCACCAGAAAGGGGCGGGCCGGCACAAGGGACGCCTCGGGGCCCTCTTCGTCGAACTGGCCGATGGCACCCGGTTCTCGGTCGGCACGGGCTTCTCCGACGCCGAGCGAGGCGCGCCGCCCCCGATCGGCTCGATCATCACCTTCCGCTATCAAGAACTCTCCGACGGCGGCGTCCCCCGCTTCCCCTCGTACGTCGGCGTCCGCGAAGATGTCGCCGGTCCCTCCGGCACCCTGCCGGAGGCCGCGGAGGTCACAGCAACGGCTGTACCCTCCCCCCCACCTCCTTCGGAAGCCTCGTCGCCCGCCAGCCCTGCGGGAGTCCGCCGGTTCGAGATGGTCGAGGGGAGCTCCGAGAAGTTCTGGGAAATCGTCCGGGACGGCGTCCAGGTCACCGTCCGCTACGGCCGCATCGGCAGCAACGGGCAGGCGAAGACCAAAGCGTTCGCCGACGAGGCCGCGGCGCGGGTCTATGCCGACGGTCTCATCGAAGTGAAGGTCGGAAAGGGCTATCGCGAGGCCTGACCGCCTTGGTTGAGGACGGCCTGGCTCAGAACATGACCGAAACCCCGGTCTTTTCTTAAAAGGCGGGTTGGCTCAAGGGATGAGATCGGTGCTGTCACACACGTCGGCTGTGTGATGTCACTCCTGCGTTATCTGGGTAGCACCGGTTGGAACAACCGGTGTCGCGCAGCGACAAGAGGTCGTTGGCAAGTCGTCGAGATCTAAAGATTTTGCCAGGTAAGGACTTGCGTCTCGTTCTTGCCGGCTTGACTGTTCCGTCGACCGCATTGCCGGGGAGGCCGAGGTCATGATGCGGTATGCCTCTTGTCGCTGCGCGACACCGGTTGTGCCAACCGGTGCTACCCTTGATCCACCCTTCCCAGCACCGACTCCGCCCTATGATCCACCCGAGTTTCTGTGGGGGTAGACGATGACATCCAGGGAGGGTTGGCGGAGCCGAGCGCGTCAGAACCCCGGTTTTTAAGAAAAAACCGGGTTTCAGGACAAAGGCTCAATTGAAGAGGAAGTGACAGATGTCTCCGTCCTGCATGACGTAATTCTTCCCTTCGACCCGGAGCTTCCCGGCCTGGCGGATGTCTTTCTCGCTGTGGTAGGTCTCGAGGTCGTCAAGAGTGTAGACCTCGGCGCGGATGAAGCCCTTCTCGAAGTCGGTGTGGATGACTCCGGCGGCCTGGGGTGCGGTGGCGCCGATCGGGATCGGCCAGGCGCGGACTTCCTTCTCGCCGGCGGTGAAGTAGCTTTGCAGGCCGAGGACCCGGTAGGCCTCGCGGGCGAGCACCGTCAGCGCCGGCTCCGTGAGGCCGGCCGACTCGAGCATCTCGGCGCGATCGGCCTCGTCGAGCTCGACGATCTCGGCCTCGAGCTTGGCGCAGACGGGGACGACGGAGCCACCGACTTTCGCGGCGAACTCGCGGAGCTTCTGGACGAGCGGCCCCTTGCCTTCGAGGTCGCTCTCGTCGACGTTCGCGACATACAGGTTCGGCTTGGCCGTCATCAGCCCGAAGCTGGAGATCGTCTTGAGCTCGGCCTCGTCGAGCGTGAGCTTCCGCAGGGGCTCATCCTTGGCGAGGTGATCCATGCATTTCCGGATCGCGTCGGCCCGCAGCTTCGCCTCCTTGTCGCCGCTCTTGGCGGTCCGCTCCGCCTTCGGGAGCGCGTTCTCGAGCGTCTGGAGGTCGGCCAGCATCAGCTCGATCTCGATCGTCTCGATGTCGGCCAGCGGGTTGACCACGCCGGCGACGTGGACGACGTTCGGGTCCTCGAAGCAGCGGACGACCTGGAGGATGGCGTCCACCTCGCGGATGTGGCTGAGGAACTTGTTCCCGAGCCCCTCTCCCTCGCTCGCCCCCTTCACGATCCCGGCGATGTCCACGAGCTTCAGCGCCGTCGGGATGATCTTCTTGGGGACGATGTACTTGCAGATCCGCTGCAGCCGGTCGTCGGGGACGCTCACGATCCCCTCGTTCGGCTCGATCGTGCAGAACGGATAGTTCGCGCTCTGCGCCGCCTTGGAGCTGGTCAGGGCGTTGAACAGGGTGCTCTTGCCGACGTTAGGCAGACCGACGATGCCAGCTTTCATGGTGCCACTGATTACCTAGCCAAGGGGGCTTGCAGGAAAGACGTACGCCCGACGCTCGCTTTGAACCGTCGCAACCTGTTTTGTGGCAATGCGATGGATCAGTCGAGCCCGTCGACGTTTCGTCCCGGGCGACGAGCCTCTGTTCAAACACGGCCCACATTATACACGCCACACGACGTTTCGTCTTGCCGGGGCCCTCTCGCCCTCGCGACTCTCCCGCAATCGATGGGCATGGCAAGAGTCCGCGGAGGTGTCTCCGAAATCCCGAGCGAACGTGCAAGAATGGATTGCGAAGTCGGGTGTACGACTCTCTCCTCGACCCATTGTTGGATCTCGAGTCTAAAATCTGCAGAGTAATTCATGCCAAGATTGACGATTTTCGCCTCCCTTTCGATCCTCCTCCTCACACTCTCTCTTACGGCCCGTTCCGCCGATGAGCCCAAGGCGTTGGCCGCCGATGGGGCCGCTCGGGCGGCCTCCAAGGAGATCGTCCATCTCGAAGATGTGGTCTATGGCCAGGTCCACGGGGCGGGGTTGTTGGCGGACATCGCCTACCCGCAGTCGAGCGGGTTGCGGCCCGCGATCATCTCGGTGCATGGCGGCCGGTGGACTCGCGGGAATCGGCGGGATAGTTCCGCGATCAAGGTCGACCAGTGGGCCGGCTTTGGGTTCTTCGCCATGGCGATCGACTATCGCCTGACGGGATGCACGCCCGTGCCGGCCTGCTACCAGGACGTCCAGTGTGCGATCCGCTTCGTCCACGCCAATGCCGAGAAGTACAAGATCGACCCCAAGCAGGTCTTCCTCATCGGCCAGTCGGCCGGGGGGCACATGGTCTCCCTGGCCGCCACCCTGGGCGATGGGCCGTATCCGAGGACCGGCGGCTGGGAGAAGGCGAGCAACGACGTGAAGGCCGTCATCAGCGTGGCCGGCAACTACGACCTCCTGGGCAAAGACTGCTGGGGCGACCTCTGGAAGCCGAACGGCGTGGAGTCCGAGGAGGCGAGGAAACTTGCATCGCCGATCCAGCATGTCAAAAAATCAATGCCGCCGATTCTGATCTTCCACTCGGACAACGACAAGTCCGTCCCGATCGCGATCGGGCTCCGGATGGTCGAGACCTTGAAGAACGCCGGGGCCTCTCACGTGTTCCATCACTACCCGACGATGGGACACATGGGCATCAATGACGAGGTCATCACGAAGTCGCTCGAATTCATCAAGGCCCTGCCGGACGCGCCGAGGTTGGATTGAGCGAGCGGAGTGAATCTCCGATCAAAGCGGGGAGGATTCACCACAAAGGTACAAAGAGAAAACAATAAAAGTAGTTGTTTTTGAAATTATTTGTGTCCTTTGTGCCTTTGTGGTGAATCCTCCCCTCCTCCCTCCATCAAGGGAGCGGTCGGAGCTTGATGTTGCGGTACCAGCAGTCGGAGCCGTGGTCCTGGAGGCCGATGTAGCCTCGGCGCGGGTGGAGTTTGTAGGGGACGTCGAACTTGTGGTCGGATCCGTCGGGGCGCTTGTTGGGGGTGGTCCACTCGTCGAGGTCCATGTGGGAGACGCGCCGGCCGTTGACCTCGATGACGATGATGTTTCGGTCGCAGGTGATTTGGAGGTGGTTCCACTCGCCGACGGGCTTCATGGGGTTGGTCGTCGGCTTGACGAGGTCGTAGATCGCGCCGGTGTCGTGGAAGTCGGAGTCGCGGGTGTCGTCGATGGCGACCTCGATGCCGTTGAAGCCGACGTCCTTGCCCGGTCGGGGGGTCAAGGGGGCGGTCCGGATGAAGACGCCGCTGTTGCACTTCGGGGTGATCTTGAAGTCGAGCGCGAGGACGAAGTTGTCCTGGGGTTTGTCGTAGACCAGCATGTATGAGCACGGGTGTGGGTTCAGGCTGCCGTGCTGGACATGAGCCTGGGGCAGGGGCTTGCTGCCGGTCGTCATCCAGCCCTGGGTGGTCCGGCCGTCGAAGAGGAGTCGCCAGCCGTCCTTGCGCTCTTGCTCGCTCAGGATGTTGTCCTCGGCGATGGTCGCGAGTGGTGTGCAGGCGAAGAAGGTGATGGCCAGGATCAGGTATCGGGGCATGGTGTAGTCTCGAAGGTGGGGCGATTCATGAGGAAGTCGGAATTTTCTGATACAAGCCCGAAGCGCCAGCGAGTGAAGCTTTCTTGATTGTTTTGCGGAAAGATTCACTCGCTGGCGCTTCGGGCTTGTAAAGACTGCTGGGCGAGGTGACTGATGTGCCTCATGAGGGCGGGTCGGCGATGTCGGTGTCAGAAACCCGTTATTTAAGAAAATAACGGGTTTCAGGAGAAGTGGTCAGAGAGCCCAGCCTTTGCGGTATTCGGTGTGGAGGTGGCGGTTGAGTTCGGAGGCGTTCTTGATCCGGAAGTTGGCGGCGTCCCACTCGAGGCGGGTCCCGGGGGCGCGGAGGGCCAGGACGCCGAGGAGGACGACCTCGGTCAGGGGGCCGGCGTAGTCGAAGTTCGAGACGGGGGCAGGGCCCCCTTTGCAGGCCTGGATCCACTCTTCGTAGTGGCCGGGCGAGCGTTTGAAGGTCTGGGGGATGGCCTTCGCCTGCTCGTGGAGGGAGGCCGGGAGCAGTGTGGGCATGCCGCCGTGGGAACTGTGGTGCATCTTCCCTTTTGAGCCGACATAAAGGACGCCGTTGGAGGGCAACTCGTCTCCCCTGGGCATCTCCGAAGGGGTGGGCGGCATCAGGCCCCCTTCGTACCAGGTCATCCGAACCGGCGGGAGTTTGCCCCTGGCGGGGAACTCGAAGGTGATGATCGACGCGATCGGGTAGGTCTCGAGGTTGGGCCGGTTCCCTTCGAGGAAGGACCCGTCGAGCGTCGAGCGGGCCTCCACGGACGTCGGGGCCCCCAGGCCGAGCGCCCAGACGGGGTGGTCGATGATGTGGCAGCCCATGTCCCCGAGGGCCCCGGTGCCGAAATCCCGCCAGCCTCGCCAGTTCGCCGGGACATAGGCCGGGTGGTAGGGACGCTCCTGGATCGGCCCCAGCCAGAGGTCCCAGTCGAGGGTCGGGGGGACGGGCGGGGTGTCCTTCGGCCGGCCGACCCCTTGCTTCCAGAGGTTCCCCGCGCGGTCGGACCAGACGTGGACTTCGCGGACCTCGCCGATCACCCCGGCCTGGATCCACTCGTTGGTCAGCCTCGCTCCCTCGGTGGCGTGCCCCTGGTTGCCCATCTGGGTCGCCACGCCGGCGGCCTTCGCGGCCCTGGTCAACTCGCGGCACTCGTGGAGCGTGTGGGTGAGCGGCTTCTGGCAGTAGACGTGCTTGCCCGCGCGGATGGCCGCCATCGAGGCGACGGCGTGCACGTGGTCGGGGGTGCCGACCGAGACCGCGTCGATGGACTTGCCCATCTCGTCGAGCATCCGGCGGAAATCTTTGAACCGACGCGCCTTGGGGAAGGCCTTGAACGAGCCGGCGGCGCGGACCTCGTCGACGTCGCAGAGGGCGACGATGTTCGCGCCGTTCCTGGCGTGCGTGGCGATGTCGCCGCCCCCCATGCCGCCGACGCCGATGCCCGCGACGTTCACCCGATCGCTCGGCGCGACGAACCCCGGGCCGCCCAGCACGTGGCGGGGGACGATCGTGAAGCCCAGGGCCATCCCGCCGGCCGCCGCCAGGAACCCTCGCCTCGAGTGATCCGCCGACGAAGTCCCGTCATCGATCACGCGCGTCATGGCCGCTCCTTCGTTGGCACGTCCTGCGCCCGAGGAATCGCCGACGCCTTGGCGGGAACCCCGTCAGGTTCGTGGCGGACGATGTCGCCGGACGGCTCGATTGTCTTTGCCCTTTGAGACCCCGGGCTGTGAGATCCGCATCGTAGCCCTCCCGAAGGCCGGGGACAAGGTCCCGGACCGTGTCGTCCTCGAGGGATGATGGGGCTGCTTTCGAGGTTGCGACCGGGTCGACATTTGTCATTGGAACGGCGGGGCGGGGACGGATAGACTCGAGGGACGAGACGGCGGTCGCGAGAACCGTTATGGAGAGGGCGTCTCTCCGCATCGACCGCCTCGAAGCTTGAGATTCGGAGGACGGGCGATGCGGAACGTCAACTTCGCCGAGAGGCGTTGGCTGTGGTCGGGGGCGTTGGCGGTCACGGGGCTCGCCGCGGCGCTGGTCGCCGGAGGAGCCCCGAGGGCACGCGCCACCGCGACCGAGGGCAAGACAGACGAAGTGGAGGCGACCGCCCGGGTCCTCGTTTCGCAATTGGAGGCCCGACTCCGGGCGACCGAGGCGAGCCTCGAGAAGGCCCGAGCCGTGGTGGCCGAGCTCGAGGGGAAGACCTCTCGCCCGGCCCCGATCACGCCGCCGGCCCCGGCCCCGGCCCCGCAACTGCGGCCCGGCGACGGCAAGGACCTCGAAGGGGTCTGGCGGCTCGTCGGCATCCGGAACGGCGAGGGCGAGACCTTCACCAAGGCGCCCTATGAACAATACAAGATCATGACCGTCGATCATTACCTCTGGATGTCATTCGAACCCGAGACCGGGAAGGTCCTCCGCTCGGGCGGCGGGTCGTACACCGTCAAGGACGGGACCTACTCGGCCCACGTCGATTACTCGAACAGCGAAGACCTCCGCGCGATCGCCGGGCAGGATTACACCTTCACGTGTAAGGTCGACGGCAACCTCTGGTACCACGCCGGCCCGATGCCGAACGGGGCCAGGGTGGATGACCTCTGGGAACGGATCAACGTCAACAAGGTGCCTGTGGCGGTCCTGGAACAGCCGCGCTGAACGGCGTCTCCGAGGCCCGGGGAAGCCCGGTCGGTGCAGGCTCGCCGACCCCTCGGGCCCGTGGTATAACCCACGACGTGTGCGGAACCCCCCCGGGCGTCCCCGAGGGGTTCCTTCGACCCGTCGGGACGACTGATCCACGTTCGGAAGGCGACATCCATGAGAATGACGTCGAGTGTTCGCGTTTTGATGTTGAGCGGTTGGCTGGTAGGCCTGGCGACGACGGTCGCCCCCGCCGCCCCGCCCGAGCATGGCCGGGCCTTCCTGGACGGCACCGGGCCGGGCTGGAAGCCGCTCGGGGAGGGGGATTTCGTCAACGTCAACCTCGACCCCGGCACCTGGACCTGGAAGGACGGCGTCGCGCACTGCACCGGCCAGCCGGTCGGCGTGATCCGCTCCAAGGCCCCGGTCGGCAACTTCGAGCTCGTCGCCCAGTGGCGGCACCTGCGCTCCGGCGGGAACTCGGGGATCTTCGTCTGGGCCTCCGAGTCGTCCCTGAACGCCCTGAAGCACAACGGGCTCCCCCACGGGGTCGAGGTCCAGGTCCTCGACCACGGCTACGCCGAGAAATATGAGAAAGAAACCGGGAAGAAGCCCGACTGGTTCACCACCCACGGCGACGTCTTCCCCGTCGGCGACACCAAGATGAAGCCCTTCCCCCCCGTCGCCCCCGACGGCCGCCGCAGTTTCCCCTCGAAGCACCTCAGCAAGGGGCTCAACGAGTGGAACCACTACTACGTGCGCGCCATCAACGGCGAGGTCCGCCTCTGGGTCAACGGCGAGGAAGTCTCCGGCGGTACCGGCATCGAGCCCCGCTCCGGCTACCTCTGCCTCGAATCCGAAGGCTCCCCCGTCGAATTCAGGCACCTCCGCATCCGCGAACTCCCCTGATCTGAAGGGTACGAAAGTACGAAAGACTATCCGCAGATGACGCAGATTGACGCAGATGGATCTAGAAAATTTTAGAGATCTTATCTGCGCCAATCTGCGTCATCTGTGGATCAGATTGTCTTTTCTCTTCTGTCTCCTTTGCGCGGTCGTTGTCAGTCCGAGGTTTGTTTGTTGGACATGATCTGCCCTTTCCATCACACCTACGTGCCCTGCTCAATCCCTAGTGCCTTGATGCGAGACGTCAGTGTCGTCGGCTTGATCCCGATCAGCTCCGCGGCACCTCCCGGCCCGGAGATCTTTCCTCTGGTTCTCCGCAGCGCCGCTCGGATGTTGTCCGCCTCCAGACTACGAAGATCGGCATCCGTCAAGATCCGCTCGGCCGATTCGGACACGCCTCGGAATGGTGATGGCCCCGCCTGCTTTGTGGCCGATGATGGCGTTAGGGTGCTTGGGATTTCCAAGTTCAGGCGGGCTCCATCCGCGGTGATGACGGCCCGCTCGATGACGTGCTGGAGCTCGCGGACGTTTCCGGGCCAGTGGTAGCGTTGGAGCTGCTGGGCGTTGGCGAGGGTGAGCCGGGGTGTGATTCGTCCGAGCTTGCGGGCCGAGGCGGCGAGGAAGTGCTCGGCGAGCATGGGGATGTCTTCCGTGCGCTTGCGCAGCGGCGGGAGCTCGACCGGGAAGACGCTCAAGCGGAAGAAGAGGTCCTGGCGGAATCGCCCGGCCTCGGCTTCGGTCCTGAGGTCGCGGTTGGTGGCCGCGATGATGCGGACGTCGACCTTGCGGGTCCGTTCTTCGCCGACGCGTTCGAGCTCTCCTTCCTGGAGCACGCGGAGGAGCTTGGCCTGGAGCTCGAGGGGGATCTCGCCGACCTCGTCGAGGAACAAGGTCCCGCCGTCGGCCAGCTCGAACCGGCCGGCGCGGTCGCGCAGGGCGCCGGTGAACGACCCTCGGGCGTGGCCGAAGAACTCGCTCTCGTAGAGCTCGCGAGGGACCGCCGCGCAGTTTACCTTGATGAGGGGCTTGTCGGAGCGTCGACTCCGCCGGTGGAGCTCTCGGGCGACCAGCTCCTTGCCGGTGCCGCTCTCGCCGAGGATCAGGACGGATGCATCCGTCGGGGCCACGAGGTCGATCTGCCGGGCGAGCGCCTCGAGCGCGGGGCCGCCGCCGATCAACTCGCCGAAGGCGCCGGCGTGGGTCACTTCCTCGCGCAGGTATTCGTTCTCCAACTCCAGCTTGCGCTTCAAGACTTCGATGCGTTCGAAGGCGCGGGCGGTCGCGATGGCGGCGGCGGCGTGGTCGGAGATGGTCCGCAGCCAGCCCAGGCAGTCGGGGCTGACGGGGCCTCGCGCGAAGACGGCGAGCACGCCGAGGGTCGTGCCGCGGTGGACGAGCGGCTGGCCGCCGAACCACGCGACCCCTTCCGCACGCGCCCAGGACGGGACCGCCACCCAGTCGGGAGGGTCGGAGGCCGGGATCGCGGCCTCGATCGGCTCGCCACTCTCGGCGATCCGCCCGACCTTCCGCACCCCGAACGGGAATCGGCGGAATGCCCCGTCGAGCCGCGTCCACTCGACCCGAGGGTCCACCGCCGACCGGCCGGCACTCGCGACCAGGTGCAAGCACTCCGGGCGTCCCTGGCATTCCGTCTTGTGGAGGCAACCCGAGCAGTCCTCGGTGGGCTGGGCCAGCCAGATTCGCGCCAGGGCAACCCGGGACGAGTCCGCCAGTCGGCCGACGACCAGCCGGAGCAGATCCGGCAGCGCGGGCTCCCGAGCCATGTCGAGCAGCAGCCCCTTGGGATCGATCAACAACGGCGACAACGTGGTCATTCGATCGCCTCACGAAATCTCAAGAAGCCTCGACGAAATCTCGGGAGCTCACGGAATATCGTGAGGCTCGTTTGGTGAGGGTAATCTCGCAACGCTTGCATTGTCAAGGACTTGTGGAGTGCTTGTGGCCGTGGCACGGGACTTGGAATCACTTCCATGAGAATCGCCATCGGACTCGTTGTGAAGGCCGATGTTGAGAGTGAGGATCTTGAACCATGGCACGCATCCTCCAGACTGACCCCGCGGAAGCGACCGGACGGGCGAAGGCCCTGCTCGGCGAGGTGCAGGAGACGCTCGGTCTCGTCCCGAACATGACGCGGGCGATGGCCACTGCCCCGGTCGTGCTCGAGGGTTATCTCCGTCTGAGTGCGGCCTTGGCCGGAGGGGGGCTCTCGGCCAGGGATCGCGAGCGAATCGCCCTGGCGGTCGCCCAGGCGATGGGTTGCGATTACGGTCTCGCGACCCACTCGGCCCTGGGCCGAATGGCCGGGTTGACGGCCGACCAGATCCGCGACAGCCGGCTCGGCACGGCGGTCGACCCGAGGTCCGAAGCCCTCGTCCGGTTCGCCCTCAGGGTCCTGGACGCCCGAGGTCACGTCGAAGACGACGATCTCGACGACGTCCGCGCCGCCGGGTTCGACGACGGGGCCATCGCCGAGGTCGTCGCCAACGTCTCGCTCGGCGTCTTCACGAACTACTTCAACCTCGTCGCGGCCACGGACGTTGATCTGCCCAGGGTCCCGGCGCTGGATGGAACAAGGGGAATTTTTAGCCACGGATGAAACACGGATAAGAGAGTAGATGAAATTTAAACAATTGTAAATATATTATTTGATCTGTTAATTTGATTTTGTTTGTTGGATTTCAATCTGTGACTATATGCGTCATCTGTTGATCGATTCTCCGATCCCTTGGAGGAAATCATCATGGGCTCGATCGTGATCGCCCCGCCGTTCACCCTGGAGACGGCGACCCGCAAGGTGCGGGCCGCCGAGGACGCCTGGAATAGTCGGGACCCGGCGCGTGTTGCCTTGGCCTACACCGAGGACTCGGTCTGGCGGAATCGAGATCGTTTCGTGACCGGGCGCGATGAGATTCGCGACTTCCTGGCCGCGAAGTGGGCCCGGGAACTCGATTACCGACTGGTCAAGGCGCTCTGGGCGTTTACCGACGACCGGATCGCGGTGCGCTTTCGTTATGAGTGCCACGACGCCAGCGGCCAGTGGTTCCGCAGCTACGGGAACGAGCTTTGGGAGTTCGACGACCGTGGTTCGATGCGTCGACGCGAAGCAAGTATCAACGACGTGCCGATCCGCGAGGACGAGCGGACCTTCCACTGGCCGGCCCCCGGCCCCAGGCCTGCCGATCATCCCGGTATGCCCGATGTGAAGTGACCAATGGCCGTACGACGGCCCGGACGAGGGTCGTCGGGAGGGTGAGATGCGAGGGTTTCCGAGCGACGTCGCCTTCACGCCCGCCGTGAAGGCGATCCAGCAGCAGAACGGTTCGCGGAAGAGCTACGCGAAGGTGGAGCAGGGCGGGGGGTGGCCGACGACCATCACGCCCGACCTTGAGGGCTTCCTCGCCGAGCTCGACATGTTCTACCTGGCCACGGCGACCGCCGAGGGACAGCCGTACGTCCAGCACCGCGGCGGCCCGCCGGGCTTCCTCAAGGTGGTCGACGAACACACGCTGGGGTTCGCCGACTTCGGGGGCAACCGCCAGTACATCACCCTGGGGAACCTCTCGGAGAATCCCCGGGCTTTCCTCTTCTTGATGGACTATGAAAACCGCAGGCGCGTGAAGATCTGGGGGACGGCGCGGGTCGTCGAAGGGGACACGGCATTGCTCGAGACGCTCCGCGATCCGTCCTACCCCGGCAAGGTCGAACGGGCGATCCTGTTCACCGTCGAGGCCTGGGACGTGAACTGTCCCCAGCATATCCACAGGCGATTCCCCGAGCGGGACGTCGTCCCGGCGTTTCGCGCGTTGCAGGCGAGGATCGCCGAGCTGGAAGCGGAAGTCGAGGCCCTGAGAGCCGGAGCTCGATCCGAATCTTGAGAGGACGACGCGACCCCGCCTCGCGAAAGGAGGCGGGGTCTCGGGATGGAGCGGTGATCGCTCGGGTTGCATCACGCCGATACAAGCCCGAAGCGCCAGCGAGTGAATCCCCTTTGATTTTTCGCGGCAAGACTCACTCGCTGGCGCTTCGGGCTTGCAAGGGGGCGTTCGGGTCAGCCGTTGCGCTTGGCGAAGTCGCCCATGAAGGACGCGAGGGCCTGGCACCCTTCGACATCCATGGCGTTGTAGATCGAGGCGCGGATGCCGCCGACCGAGCGGTGGCCGGCGAGGCCGACCATGCCGACGGCCTGGGCCTCGGTCACGAACTGTTTCTCGAGGGCCTCGCTGGGGAGGCGGAACGTGACGTTCATCCGGGAGCGCGATCCCGCCTCGGCGTGTCCCTTGTAATACCCTGCGCTGTTGTCGATCGCCTGGTACAGGGTGTCCGCCTTCTTGCCGTTCCGCTCGGCCATCGCCCCGAGGCCGCCGAGCGACTCGATCCACTGCAGGACCAGGCCCAGGGCGTAGACGCCGAAGCTCGGGGGGGTATTGTACAGGGAGTTGTTCTTGACGTGCGTCGCGTAGCGAAGCATCGTCGGCACCCCCTTGTTCGCCTTCTCCAGCCACGACTCGCGGAGCAGGACGACCGTCACGCCGGACGGCCCGAGGTTCTTCTGCGCACCGGCGTAGATGAGCGAGAACTTGCTCGCGTCGAACGGGTACGAGAGGATGTCGCTGCTCATGTCCGCGACGACGGGGCGGTCGCCGAAGTCGGGGAACTCGTGGAACTGGACCCCCTGGATCGTCTCGTTCGAGGTGAAGTGGGCGTACGACGAGTCGGGCGTGAGCGTGATCTCGTCGGCCCGGGGCACGCGGCGATAGGCGTCGGCCTTGGTCGAGGCCGCGAGGTTGGCCTTGCCCAGCGCCGAGACCTCTTCGAACGCCTTCTCACCCCAGGAGCCGGTGACCAGATAATCCGCGGTCGCCCCGGGCGCGAGGAAGTTCATCGGGACCATCGCGAACTGGGTCGACGCCCCCCCCTGGAGGAAGAGGACGCGGTAGCCGTCGCCCACGCCGAGGAGCTTCTTGAAGGTTGCTTCCGCCCCGGAGTTGACCGCCTCGAACTCCTTGGAGCGGTGGCTCATTTCCATGATCGACATGCCGCGGCCCTGGTAATCCCGGAGCTCGGACTGGACCTTCTCCAGGACCGACGGCGGGAGCATGGCGGGACCCGCGTTGAAATTAAGGACGGTGCTCATCGCGTACATCCACTAGAAAACCGAGAGTCGATCGACCGGCAAAGATTGGCCACTATACCATAACCGAGCCGCGATTTTGCACGAGCCGTCGCCCTGCTCAGCGACCGGCAAGGGCAGAACCCGTTCATGAATCCGCCCGAGCGACCCCTGGCGGAGCGACGGGCCGCACCCCAGGGAAGAAACGTCGCGCTCGCCCCAAGTGCCCAGGTTCCCGTAGACTGGTCCCATGCATCCTCTGCCGAGAACCTTTTACGACCGGGATCCGGAGACGGTGGCCAGGGAACTCCTGGGGAAACTCCTCGTGCGCCGGGTCGATGGCGTTGAACGGGTCGGGCGGATCGTGGAGACCGAGGCGTACCTCGGGCCCCACGACCTCGCGTCGCACTCGTCGCGAGGGAGGACACCGCGCACCGAGGTGATGTTCGGTCCCCCCGGCCACGCCTACGTCTACCTGATTTACGGGATCCATCACTGCCTGAACGTCGTGACCGAGGCCGAAGGGGAAGCCTCGGCCGTCCTGCTCCGCGCCCTCGAACCGATCCGCAACCTCGAGGGGAAGACGAACGGCCCCGGGCTCCTTTGCCGGGCGCTGGGGATCGATCGTGGCCTCAACGGCAAGGACCTGGTAGGCGAAGAACTCTTCGTCGCCTCGCCCGATCGGCCCGAGCCGTTCGAGATCGTCGCCCGTCCCCGCGTCGGCGTGGACTATGCGGGCGACTGGGCGGCATGCGAGTTGCGATTCTATGTGCGCGGGAACGCCTATGTCTCACGGAAGTGATGCGCTTAGGCGTGCTCTTGGGTCGAGAAGTGCGTTGCCCATACAAGAGCGGAAAACAATCGAATGGCGACCCTCCCATACGAGTCCCGGGAGTCCCTGAGTGAAGACTTTCCCAGGTTTTTGAGGGGAAATTCACACGCGGAGGCTTCGGGCTCGTATAGATTCTTTCGGGGGAGCGGCCTGATGGATGCCATCCGGGCGTGATCCGCTCCAGGAATCGGAAGACCTACGACGACACTCGGAAGGATGATTCCCATGAAGACGACTTTTGGAAAGACCGGGCCTCTCGCACTCCTCCTCGTCGGCGCCTTGGCGTTCGGGGCCGGCTGTGAAGAGAAGGGCCCCGCCGAGAAGGCCGGCGAGAGCATCGATAAGGGCGTCCAGGATGCGAAGGACGCGGTCAATCCCGCCGGGCCCGTCGAGAAGGCCGGCCGATCGGTCGACAAGGCCCTCGAGAAGTGATCTCGAGCCCCGGTGGGATCCCTATGCGTCCCACGACGCAGGAATACCATCGGGGCGTTTTTATTTTAGAGTTCGATTTTGCAAATACGATTGATTTGTAAAATAAATTCTAAGATGTTGACATGAAGTAAGGGGCCAGGGCCGGGTCGACAGTTCGACCCGGCCCTGGCCCCTTCGCTTCGATCGGGTAATTCCGATCCATCGAAGGCCCGTCTATGCGACGGGCCCGCTTCTGCGTCCCAGGACGGCGGAGACGACGACGAGAACCAGGAAGACGAAGAGGAGAATCTTGGCGATATAAGCGAAGTCGCCCGAGAGGCCGCCGAAACCGAGCACACCGGCAACCAGAGCGAGGATGGCGAAGATGACTGCCCAGCGGATCATGGTAGAGTCTGCCTTTCCGGAAGAGTGAGGGGAATATCGAAGTCGACCAATTGCGATGGTGACGTCCCGGGGACGAGGGCCTCGTTATCGGCCCGCGTCCTTGATGTGCTCGCCGGCTTCCTTGACCTTCTCGCCGGCCTTATAGGCGGCGTCTTTGACCGAGTCCGCGACTTTCTCCGTGGCATGCTTCGCGGCGTGGGCGGTGTCGTCGATCGCGTCTTTGACCTTGTCTTTGGCGTCCGACATGGCGAGTTCTCCTCTGGCGATTGAGTCTGGGATCGTTGTTCGATCACACGATCTCTTCCTGAAGCAAACGTGGGGCCAATCCCCGCGAAATCGTGGAATTGCGAAATCAAGATGGGTCCCGAGGCCGAGCGGCCGTCCACCCTCGGCGATGTCATCACGCCATTGGGGACGGGCTCGACCTTTGGGGCGGGTGGTGTAAGGACCGCGGCGGCTCCGTCGGCTCAGGGCCGTCCCCCGCGTTCTTCGATCAGGCGCAGCGCCGGGCGGCTCACGTAGCCCTGGTCGTGGAACCGCTCGCCCCACGACAGCGGGGAGACGTCGCGATACTCGTGCAGGGAATCGTCGTTGCCGCCTCGAAGCGCCTTCCGCAACGACGCGCGGACGTTCGGGTCGGCGCCGAGGTCGAGGAGGAGCCTGGCGAACGGTGCGTCCTCGAGCTTTCGGTGTTTCTGAGGCAGGTGGAGGACCGAGACGACGCTACCGAACAGGGGGGTGTGGCCGCCGAACCCGTCCGCGTCGATCGTGGCCCGGGCGTTGACGTCCGCCCCCCGCTCGATCAGCCATCGGGCGATCTCGAGCTCTCCATATTCAAGGCACATATGAAGGAGCGTTGTCCCGCCGAGCGGGGTGCCGTGGCTCGCGCACGGCTCGTCGAGGTGGCAGCCGACTTCGGGCGGGTAGATCTCGCGGTGGGCGAACGTCCGTGAGAGGAGATGCGGGTCGCGTTCCAGGTGTCGCTCGAGGAGGTCGATCCTCCCACGATGCAAGGCCATCGGGGGCGTATCCGGCAGCGCGATCCCGTGCGAGGCGAAGAGCTCGAGGCAGTGGTGCTTGCCCGTCGGGTTGCGGCTATAGGTCTCGAGCAGCAACCCGACCGGGGCGAGGCGGTCGCCTCGGCCGTCGCAGATCTCGGCCCCGAGCCCGAGGAGGTACTCCATCCCCGTCCCGTTCTGCGTCTCCGACGGCCCCATCACCGCCCCTCGAGGGGGCCGGGCGCCCATCGAGTGCAAGAGCTTCGCGGTCTCGACCTTGCCCTGGAGGACTGCCCGGATCAACGCCCGTACCGTGTCCGTCGCGCCGAGGCCTCGGAGCATCGTGATGACCCGGTCACGCCCGAGGTTCGCCGCGTACGACATCGGCGGCCCCCAGTTGCATTGCTCGGTCCCTCGCGCCATCTCGTGGAGCAACCGAGGGTGGCGCAGGATGAGCGTGCGGAGGCCTTCGGGGTCGTCGACCCAGATCGCTTCGACGACCTGACAGGCGAGGACGAGCCGGGGCCAACTCACGACGCCGTAGCCGCGGGCCAGGGCGAGTTGGGCGTCGGAGAGCTTGGCCACGCCCGGGTCGAGCGGGCCGGGATGATCTTGAACCAACTGGGCGATGGCGGCGGGCTCGCCGCGGCGGACCTGTCGGAGAAGGTCCTTCGCCTGGTGCCGGAGTTGCTCGAGGTCGGGGCGGACGGGGAGATCGCGAATGGCCATGACAAACCTCCAAGGGCATGCCCGATGTCCGCTGTGACGGGCGAAGTGGAGGTTCGCATGAACCGGATTGTCGGCGGTCGAGACAGGTGGACTCGGTCCTGCCCGCGGACGGGGTGCGTCCTGCCACGCACAGCTTGGGAATTTACCCGCCGGCCCAGGCGCGAGTCAACGGCCGCTTGCGATCGTCCCGCGATCGAGGTGTGTTGCTATGGATTCTTTCGGTGTTGGCCTCGGGGCGGCGACCTCGCCGAGTCCGATTCTCGGGCAGGTGCCTGCTGGGCAAGGGGCGGGCGGCCGAGTAGGTTAGAGGAGTGAAAGGACCATCGGCCCGGTACGAGGTGCCGAGCGGCTCCGTGAGTCGGCGACGACTCGAGCGATGCCGACGTGCCCCGCCCGCGGAGCCCGGGCCGGGGTCGCCGTTGCGCCGGGGCTTGCCCGCGCTCGCCCATCCCCATCTTCGGAGGTCGCCGTGTCCGGACCGGGGTCGCTCGGGGAACGTCGGGTCTTCTGGCTCTCCCTCGTCGTGCTGGTGGCGCTGGGGACGATCGGCGCGGGGATTACGCTCTCGAGGAGCCGGAAGGCCGTGCGGCAGTTCGCCGAGATGCCGATCCGCCCCGAGTCCGCCGACCTGCCGGATCCGACGATTCCTGGTGGCCCGGTGTCCAGTCGGCTGTCGATCGCGAGGATCGATCCGGGGCCCGAGGGGACGGTGGCTGGCAAGACGGGCCGACCCATCGCTCGGATGGGGCCCGCCGGCTATCACGACTCGGCCCCCAACCGGGTCGCCGAGTCGGTCCTGGCTCATGAGATCATCCGCCAGGCCGTGCTCAATACGGCCAGGGACGTCGGCTCCGTGGTCCGGGACTCGACCCTCGGCGACGCGATGTCGAACGCAGGCGAGACGGCGAATATCGAAGTGAGCTCGTTCTTCGCGCTGGGGCAGGTCCCGTTCGCGGTGCTGGCCCGGCAGGATGGGGGCGAGCGGAAGGTCCTGGCGAGCTTCGTGCTGGGTCGCACGATGGGGGCGGACATCGACTATTTGGGGCTGCTCGAGCAGGCCGAGATCCTCTCGAGGTCTCCGGACGGCTTCCTCAAGGTCCTCCGGATGGCCGGGCTGGGGGTCGTCTCCCGCGGCCCCAAGGCCGGAGGCGACCCGGACCCGGAGGTCGAGCGTCGGCTCGGCCGGCTCTCGTTCACGGAGCAGTTCGCCGCCGTGCGCCTCCTGAACGAGGAAATCCGCGAGCTCGGCGAGTCGCCGGCCCGGCTCGGGGCGCTCGCCAGGGGCTACGCCAATCTCGGGGTGCTGACCGAGTTCCACTGGGGCTCGTGCAACAAGGCACTGAAGGCCCGCGCCCTGCTCGCTGCACAGCGGCTGGTGTCCCGCGACCCCGGCTCGGCCCACGCCCACTGGCATCGGGCCTATGCCCGAGCGCTGTCGGGCTTCCAGAAGGGGGCGCTCGACGACCTCGCCAAAGCCCGGGTGCTCTCGGACCGGGAGCCGGAAGTCGGCCCGGCGCCGGCCTGGGTCCCGATGGTCGAGCAACTGTGCCGATTCCGCACCGGGCCGCTGCTCGAGGCTCGCCGGGGACCACTCGGCGAGCTCGCGATGTTCCTGGCGTTCCTGACGGTCGAGGACTCGCGAGCGGGGATCGTCCGCGCGCTCGGGCTTGGCCGCGAGGTGCTCGCCGAGAATCCCGAGTGTTTCCGGGTCCACGACAAGCTCTGCCAGGTCGGCGGGGCCGGTTCGTTCCGGACGACCACGCTCGCCGGACTTCAGGCGATGGATGAGGCCATCCCCCGACAGCTCAAGCAACTCCCCAGCCTGCCGGAGCAAACCCGCGCGAAGCTCGACGCCGGCGACCCCGAGGTCGCGGTCGTCAAGTCGCTGGTCGAGGCGGGCGAAAGCCGGCACGACCCGGGCGATCCCTCGTGGGCCTCGCTCGGCCGGATGGTCGCCGACACGAGATTCGCCCTGGTCTATCGCCGGGCCGACTCCCTGAAAAACGTCCTGGGGGGCTCCGTCGACGAGTTCCTGAAGGGGGCCTGGCCCTCGGTCGCCGACCACCCCTACCACTCGGCCATCGCCGCCTTCCGGCTCAAGGCCACGCGCGACCACGAGGACTACAATCAACTCCTGGAAGGGGTGGTCGTCCCGGACATCGGTTACAATGAGTATCCGTTCATTTACCAGGTCGGCCAGGGCGACCTCGCGCGGCACGTCCATCTCCTCTCGATGATGCTCTCGCACGGCGACTCCTCCTACCGCGACTTCGTCGGGCAGTTGACCCACCTCAGGCCGGATGCGATGGCGGTCTCCGCCAGGGAAATGGGCCGGACTTGCCCCCATTCCCCGCTCTGGAAGGCCCGGCTCATCCAGGACGACTGGGGCTACGCGGGACCGTTCGCTCGCGAGTGGGAGGAAGGGGCGGGCGAGCACCCCGACATCCTCTCGTCGCTCGGCTCGAGGTTCCTCCACCTGGGGCGCTGGGATGACGCGGTGCGCTGCCTGAAGCGGGCCGTCGAGCTATCCCCGGACATCTCGAGCTCCCGACTCCTGGCCCGGGCATACCGGAAGCGGGGCGACCGGGCCTCGTGGGAGAAGACCCTCAGGGCTGCCCTCGAGACCGAGGATCTCGGCCTGGGCCATATGGTCGTCCGGGTCGAGCTCGCCGACGACGCGATGAGCCGAGGCGAGTGGGCGAAGGCCCTGCCGTTCGCCGAGGCCGCCGCGTCGAGCGGGGCGAGGGACGGCCTCCTCTGCCTCGCCCGCTGTCGGGAGGGCCTGGGAGACTGGCGCGAGGCCGAGGACTGTCGTCGCCGGAGTGCCCAGCAGCATCCGTCCGAGGGCTGGATGGACTGGTTCCTCTTCTGCAAGCGCACGGGCCACGGCGACGTCGACGGGGCCAAGAAGTTCGCCCAGGACTACGTCGCCTTGTCGGGCGAGCGCCCCGCCGAGGAACTCCTCGAGAAAGTGGGATACCTGCACATCGTCGATGGCAAGTCGCGCGAGGCGATCGACATCCTCCGCCCGCTCTACCTGAAGACCGTTGCCCCCTCCACCGGGCTCATCCTGGCCGCGCTCCTCGACGAGCTCCAGGAGCCCGCCGAGCGCGACCGCATTCTCAGCGAGCTCTCTCGGTCGCCGCAGACCCGCGTCGAGAAGCTGGACGGCCTCATCAACGTCCTCCGCCAGGGCTTCTCGGCCAAGGCCTCGGGGCCCTTCGACCCGGCGGCACTCGCCGACTCGCTCAGTCACATTTCCACGCCCCGCCAGTACACCGCATATGTTTTCGCGGCCTCGATTTTGCATAATCACGGGGAGTCCGAGAGGGCGAAAGTCCTCCTGCGCCAGGCACTCACGGCGATGCCCGACGACGCCTGGGAGCGGGCGTTGGCGACGATCTGGCTCAAGGCCTGGGAGCACGAGGCCGGGGCCGGGAGAACTCCACCGACGGATTGACGATGACGACGGGGACAGCCCAGGCCGGGTCCCCGAAGACTGCGGAGTGCTGACCCAACTGTCGCCGGGCGGTCGACCGGCTCTCACAAGGAAGGAGCGCCCGGATCCATGCCCGCCCGCACGATCGCCATTGGAGACATGCACGGCTGCGCGAAGGCCCTCGAGGCCCTGCTCGAACTCGTCCGGCCCCGCCCCGAAGACCTCGTCGTCACCCTAGGCGACTACGTCGACCGGGGACCCGACAGCCGAGGCGTCCTCGACCGCTTGATCGCCCTCGGCTCGCAATGCCGCCTGATCCCGATCCTGGGCAATCACGACCAGATGCTCCTCGACGTCCGGTCGGGGACACATCCCCTCCACTGGTTCCTCGACATCGGGGGAATCGCGACCCTGGATTCCTACGGTCAGGGGCGCGACATCGCCCTCGTCCCGCAGGACCACATCGACTTCCTCGAGGGTTGTCGCGACTTTTACGAGACCGACACGCACATCTTCCTCCACGCCAACTATTACCCCGACCTCCCCATGGACGAGCAGGAGCCGGCGATGCTGCGCTGGGAGTCGCTCCGGGGAATCCTCCCCGGCCCCCACGAGTCGGGGAAGACGGTCGTCGTCGGCCACACGGCGCAAAAGAAGGGCGAGATCCTCGACCTCGGCTATCTCAAGTGTGTCGACACCTTCTGCTACGGCGGGGGATGGCTCACGGCCCTGGAGGTCAACACCGGCGACGTCTGGCAGGTCAACCGAGACGGCAAGCCCCGCTCGAAACGCTGAGGGTAGCTCCGGGAGGCCTCGTGGTTCGTCCTCGCGTAGTCCCGGTGGGCGGTGCCCACCGGGCTATACGTGGTCTTCGCTGGTCTATACGCCTTCGGTTGGTAGTGTCCGCGATCCGTCCGCTCTCGACGTTGGGGCCAACCTCAGGGCGATTGGGTTCACTGGGAACCCTTCGGGCTCGCCGTCCTGGGCAAGGGTTGGCCGGTCGCCCCCTGGCGTTGGAATTCCTCGTCGCGTTGTTCCCAGACCGCCGCGAGTTCCTTGACCTTGTCGGGATGGCTCGCGGCGAGGTCCTGGGACTCGGCGCGGTCGTGGGCGAGGTTGTAGAGCTCCCAGGGGCCTCCCTTGACGGCGACGATCTTCCAGTCGCCGACGCGCAAGGCGCGATTGCCGATGTGGTGGAAATAGAGGAAGTCGCGAGCGACGGCGACATCCTTCGCGAATGCGGGGACGAGGCTCCGACCGGCCAGGGGGGGGCGGGCTTCGTCGTTCCAGGTCGCGGGGGATGAGAGCCCTGCCAACTCCAGCAGGGTCGGGACGACGTCGACCAGGTGCGTGGGGGTGTGCCGGAGCTCGCCGCGGGACGGGATTCCGGCGGGCCAGTGGACGATCACGGGGGTGGAGATCCCCCCCTCGTGGACCCACGACTTGTGCAGCCGGAATGGTGTGTTCGACGAGGTCGACCAACCCGGCCCGAGGCTGAGGAAGGTCTTCGCCGAGCCGGCAGGGGCGGCGGGGTCGTGGCCGCCGCCTCGGATCAGGATCTCGGCGCTCGCGCCGTTGTCGCTGGCCACGACGATGATCGTGTCGTCGAGGTGATGCGACGCCTCGAGCCTCGCCACGATCCGGCCGATCTCGCGGTCCATCCGGTCGACCATCGCCGCGTGGATCGCCATCTTCGTGGCCTGGAAGGCCTTCTGCGCCGGGTCGAGGTCGTCCCAGGCGACCGCGTGGTCGACCTCGCCGGGTCCGATCCGCTTCACCAACTCGGCCTTGGTGGTATTCCAACCCGGGACGGTCTTCGGGTCGCGTGCCGACAGGGACGTGTCGACGATCCCGAGCTCGCGCTGTCGCTCCAGGCGACGCTGGCGGGTCCGGTCCCAGCCCTCCAGGTAGCGGTCGCGGTAGCGGGCGATGTCCTCGGGGAGGGCCTGGATCGGGAAGTGGGGGGACGTGAACGCCACGTAGAGGAAGAACGGATCCCCGCGGTGCGTCGCCTCGTGCTCGTCAAGCCAGTCGATCGCGTGGCCCGCGATCGCGGTCGTGGCGTAATATCCCTCGTCGGCCTTGGGTTGAGGAAGTCGACGGTCGTCGAGGCTGTGGAACTTCGGCGAGAAGAAGCGGTCGGTGTCCTCGAGGTGGTACGACCGCGCGAACCCCGCGTCGAGGACCGGCCCGTCGACGTGCCACTTCCCCGAGTGGTACGAGCGATACTCGGCGCCTTTCAGCAAGTCGGGGAGCAGCGCGGCCCATCGGGGACGCTCCCCCGCCGGGTCGCGATTCACCTGCTGGGCATAGTAGCCACTCAGGAGCGCGGCCCGCGACGGCCAGCAGCGGGCCGTGTTGTAGCCCTGGGTGAACCGAATCCCCCCCTTCGCCAGCCGGTCGACGTGCGGCGTCTCGATCTCGCCGCCGTAACAGCCCAGGTCGGAGAACCCGAGGTCGTCGGCCAGGATCACGACGATGTTCGGCTTCGGAGCCGCCGCGAGGGTGTCGCGAGCCGATGCCAGCGGGAGCATGAGGGCCAGGGCTATTGCCAGGCCGGATATTGAATGTGCCAAGATCACACCTCAAAAGAACAACGACCCGACATCGGGCGAGATTCTACCACGTTTTGGGCTCTCGGTTTTTAGCCTCGGGTAGAACGTGGACCAGAGAAGGCGGTTGTATCATTGTATAGTGAAAACTTATGAAAGTAAAATATATTAAAAATGGGTGTGTTTATCTGTGCCATCTGCGGATCGTCTCCAGCCCTTCCTTTGCTCGGGCGAAAAACCAACCACAACCAAAGGGTTCGCCACCGGATGGATGCGTCCTAGCCCGCACTCGGGCCGTTGCTCCTCGATCCCCGAGGCCCGCGATTGGCGATAGCCTATAACTTTAAATTGGGATAAGCAAGATTTGAAAATCATAAATTCGATCGAGTTAGTGAAATTTGCGTCTTCACCCACCCTGCTTGGTTCTGTAAAGTCTTGGTGAGTCAGGTGGATTGTGCTGCCGAGGGCTGCCCGAGTGTTGTCGCCCCTCCGACTCTCGGTGAAGTTGGGAAGGGCATGTGTTGTGGAAACCGACGCCCGGCGGGCTCGTTTGGGCGATCAGTGCTCCTACTTTGGACGACACCCACCCGGACCGAGTGCTCTTCGGGCCGGCGGTGAGGCGAGTCAAAATGGTGGTGAGACTCGGGAAGTCTCGTCGGTTGCCGTCCGATCCAAGGCCTCGACTCGGACCTGGATATTTGGAGAGTGGTGATGCGAATCGTGATGATGATTGCCGCGGCCATCGCGGCCTGGGTTTTCGCGGGCTCGTCGTCCGGCGCGGCCGAGGGACCCCGGAAGCCGAACGTGGTGTTCATCCTCGCGGATGACCTCGGGTACACCGACGTCGGATGCAACGGGGGCGGCTACTACGAGACCCCGAACATCGACCGGATGGCCGCCCAGGGGCTCCGATTCACGAGCGGATACTCCTGCGGCCCGAACTGCCAGCCCACCCGCGCGGCCCTGATCAGCGGCCAGTACGGCCCGCGCACCGGCGTCTACACGGTCGGGTCGATCGAGCGGTTCCCTTGGCGGACCCGGCCGCTCCGGCCGGTGGACAACGTCGTGACCCTCCCGCTCGAGAAGGTGACGCTTGCCCAAGGCCTGAAGTCGGCGGGCTACGCCACCGGGCTGTTCGGCAAGTGGCACCTCGGCCAGGACGGCCCCTACCATCCCTCGCGCCGGGGGTTCGACGAGGCCATCGTGTCGGCGGGCCGGCACTTCGACTTCGACACGACTCCGAAGACCGACTACCCGCCCGGCACCTACCTCGCCGACTTCCTGACCGACCGTGCCGTCGGCTTCATCACCCAACACAAGGAAGAGCCCTTCTTCCTCGCGCTCCACCACTTCGGCGTGCACGCGCCCCACCAGGCGAAGCCCGAGTTGATCAAGAAGTTCAAGGACAAGGCCCCGGTCGGAGGTCACTACGACCCCACCTACGCGGCCATGATCGCGAGCGTCGACGAGAGCGTCGGTCGCGTGCTCAAGACCCTGGACGACCTGGGCCTGTCGGGCGAGACCTTGGTGATCTTCGCGAGCGACAACGGCGGCGTCGGCGGCTACGCCCGCGAAGGGATCAAAGGCGGCGGCAAGATCACCGACAACGCCCCGCTCCGAGGCGGCAAGGGGATGCTCTACGAGGGGGGGATTCGGGTCCCGTACGTCTTCCGATGGGCCGGCAAGATCCCGTCGGGGACGACCAGCGACGAGCCGATCAACAGCGTCGACCTCTACCCCACCCTGCTCGAGCTCTCGGGGGGCCAGGCCCCCGCGAACACGACACTCGACGGCGTCAGCTACCTGCGCCTGCTGACCAGCGGCGGCCGGTCCAGCCTCGGTCGCGAGGCCCTCTACTGGCACTTCCCGGGATACCTTGGCGCGGGCCCAGGGGACTGGCGGACCACCCCCGCCGGCGCCGTCCGCGCCGGCGACTGGAAGCTGATCGAGTTCTTCGAGACCGGCAAGCTCGAACTCTACAACCTCCATGACGACCTGAGCGAGACGAAGGACCTCGCCGCGGCCCACCCCGACCGCGTCAAGGATCTTCACGCCAAACTCCTCGCCTGGCGCAAGTCCGTGAACGCCCCGATGCCCACCCCTCGAAAGCCCGGAGATGCCACGGAACCGGCGCCGAAGAAGACAAGAGCCAACGCCGAACCCGATTGATCGGCCAGACATCCCCGGTATCCGACCTTCGGGGGCCCTAACCCTTGGCTATGCAGGGCCCCTTCTGTCTCGATGCCCTGAGAGAAAAATGTTGGGAGGTTCGAGACCTCTTAGCGATGATAACCATTCGGCCACATCGCCAGGGCTTCGGCGTACAGGCTGGAGTGAAGGTAATACGCCGCCAAGATGTCGGCAAGTATGCATGCCGACAGCCAGGCGACGCAAGCCGCCCGGACGAATCGCGATCGCTTCGAATCCAAGCTCATGGCGAGGCCGATGACACCGCAGACCCCCAACTCCAGAGTCGCCAAAATTGAGACCATCCCGGCCGTCAGCCCGATCGACCAAACTTGATGGATCGGTGTCCCCGAAGGCCACCCATTGGCCCAACCCGGGGCGAAATAAAGACCGAACACGAAGAACACCTCGAAGGGGACCACCAGGAAGGCGAACAAGCTGAGTGCGCCGAGCGTGGATTTTTGCATGTCAATCTCTCATGAATGATTGATGAGGGGCAGATTTCGCTCAAGTTGACGATTGGTTTGGCACGATTCATCCGTGTTCACCCGGGGAATCGGTCCGGGACCGCCTCGGAGGCGAGATCGATGGTGACTCTCGTGCCACGCCCCTCGGCTCCGATCTTGAAGCCGGCCGACTCCTACGTCAGGGCCGAGACACCTCTCGCGGACGGCTCGGGCAGGCGACGCCGAAGGGCGATCCGGGTCGTGCGGGCAGGGACGAAGATTGATCGGGGACTGGGCCATGATCGCGTTCACATGCCAGGGATGCGGCAAATCGTTCCGGGCCGAGGAGGCTATGGCCGGGCGTCGTTCCCGCTGCAAGCAATGCGGGGCGGTGACGACGATCCCGGTCGCGGAGATCCCGCTCTTGCCCGTCGCTCCCAAGGTTCCGGACTCGTCCGAAGCCACCCCGAAACGGGCTGCGGCCCGGCGGGAGCGGGGGACGTCGAAGGCGATCGACCGGGAGGCGGTGAAGTCGCTGGTGATTGGCGCGGGGCTTGCGGCGGTCGCCCTGGCCGTCCCGCTCGTTGGCCTGGTCCCCGCGGTGCTCATGACGGTCATCCATGAGCTTGGCCACGTCGCAACTGCCTGGATCTTCGGTTGCCCGGCGGTGCCGTCGTTCGACCTGACCTACGGCGGCGGCGTCTCGCACCGATTCACGCAGCAACCGCTGCTGGTCCTCCTCGTCTTCGTAGCCTTTGCCGTCGCGATCGTCCGTTCGAGGAGGGATCGGCCGGCGCTCATCGTCGTCCTGGTTGCGGTGGGGTTCTACTCCCTTGCGGCCTTCTCCCCGCTCCGCGAGTTGCTGATCACGGCGATGGGTCATGGGATGGAGCTCCTGATCGCCGGGATCTTCCTCTACCGTGCCTTGAGCGGCCGCCAGGTCCTCCGCGGTGCCGAACGGCCCCTCTACGCCTTCCTCGGGCTCTACATCATCCTGGCCGACGCCCGATTTGCCTACCAGCTCATCTCCAGCCGGGAGCACCGCGAAGCTTATGGCGACGCCAAGGGGGGCGGCCACTGGATGGACTTCAGCCGGATCGCCGATGAACATCTCCACCTCCGCCTCGAGTCCGTTGCCACCCTGTTCCTATTCGCCTGCGCCCTGGCTCCCTTGGCCGCCTTCCTTATCCATCACGTGCAGAGACGTCGATAGGATAGGCGCGTCGCTCACCTCGTCGAGTGGGATAGCCGTCAGGTCGTCAGGGCCTTCGGTGATGAAGCTCGCCTCTTTCGCGGGGGGTATCCATCAACTCGCCCTCGCGGTGGAAGGCGGCTATTATGATCTGGCGTTGGGAAGGGCTTCGGCCGAGCGACGGCGGCCTGGCGTCACCTGACCGACCGCGGTGAACGTAATCGGTGAGGGCAGGAGCCCATGCCGCCCTGAAGTCGACGAGGTCGTCGAGCGCCTGTCTCACTTGGAACGGATCGACCAAGCCTGGGTGGAGTGCAAGGCCGATGATCGCCGCTTGCCGATTCAGGCTTGGCCTGATGTTCTTCCTCGAGTACTTCATCAAGGGGGCGTGGCTGCCGCTCTTGGGCCTGTACATGGGGAGCCGCTACCTGAATTTCAGCGGCTTCCAGCAAGCCTGGATCTTCAACACGTTCGCCATCGCCTCGGTCACCGGGATGTTCTTCGGGGGCCAGCTCGCCGACCGGCACGTCTCCCGAGAGCGGTTCCTGGCCGTCAGCCACCTGTTCGGCGGGCTGGCGATCCTCGGGCTCGCGTACGTCAAGACGTTCTGGCCGTTCTTCAGCCTGATGCTCATCCATTGCTTCTTCTATGTCCCGACGTTGTCGGTCGCCAACGCCATCGCGTTCGCCCACGTCGCCGACGGTCGGAAGGAGTTCGGCACCTTGCGGCTCTGGGGGAGCGTGGGATGGGTCGCGGCGGCCTGGCCCTTGGTGTTCATCTCGATCGACTGGGCGCGTGTGCCCGCGATGGAGCAGGCCGGGGGATTCTTCTCCTGGCTGGGCACCGCGCTGTCGACGACCAAGACCGGCCCGGCGATGGAACGTGCGTTGACCGGCACGTTCCTCGCCTCGGGGGCTGCGTCGCTCCTCCTGGCGGTCGCCAGCCTCACCTTCCCGCGCACCCCGCCGCCGACCGATCGGGGCGAGCCGTTCGCACCGCTGGAAGCGATCCGGCTCCTGGCCAACCCGAGCCTCCTCGTCCTGTTCATCGCGACCTTCTTCGACTCGATTGTCCACTTCGGCTACTACTTCTGGACCAGCCGCTTCTTCCAGTCGATCGGCCTGCCCGAGAACTGGATCGCCCCGGCGATGAGCATCGGCCAGACGATGGAGGTCGTCGCGATGGCGATGCTCGGGACCTTGATCAAGAGGCTGGGCTGGCGCCGGACGCTGATCTTCGGGGTCCTCAGCCAGGCGATCCGGTTCGGCGTCTACGCGATCGGCGACCGGGACACGCTCTGGGCGGTGATCGCCGTCAACCTCGTGCATGGGTTCGCCTACGCCTGCTTCTTCGCGACGGTCTTCATCTACGTCGACGAGCACTTCCCCAAGGACATCCGCTCGAGCGCCCAGGGGCTGTTCAACCTGATGATCCTGGGGATCTCGCAGTTCGCCGCCAACTTCCTCTGGGGAGGGCTCGTCGACGTCTTCGGCACGACCGCGACCGTGGGCGGGAAGGTCGTGAAGGTCATCGACTACCACCACCTCTTCCTCGTGCCGTTCGGGATCTCCCTCGTGACCGCGACCCTCCTGGCGGTCTTCTTCTGGCCGCCCGCCGAGAAGAGCGTTGCAGGGGCTTCCGGACTGGCGGAGGAATTGCAGCCGGCCGCGAGTTGAACGAAGGGTTCCCAAGCGACGTTCCCCGTGCACCGTCGAGGAGACAACGCGGCATGTTCACGATCGGGCTCACCGACCATCTCGAAGGACCCTCGGCCCGGCCCTCGGGGGCGATCTTCGACGAGGTGGCCGAGTTGGTCCGCCTGGGCGATGCGCTCGGCGTGCGCTACGCCTGGTTTGCCGAGCACCACGCGCATGCCCACAAGGGGCACCTGCCCACGCCCTTGCTCCTCGCGCTGCACCTGGCGGGGCAGACCAGAGAGATCCGCCTGGGGACCGCGATCATCTGCCTCAACCTCCACCACCCGCTCGACGTCGCCGAGCATGTCGCGGTGGCGGACGTCCTGACCAAAGGCCGGATGGCGGTCGGCTTCGGCAGCGGGAGCACGCCCGAGGAAGCCGGGCTCTTCGGCACCCAGACTCCGGACGATGCGACCCGGCAGGCTCGATTCGCCGAGGCCCTGGGAATCATCCGCTCGGCCTGGAGCGGAGACTGGACGGGCGAATCTCCGAGGTTCTTTACGGTCCCGCCTCATCGTGCGCTTCCGACCCCATCGCAGGACTTGCCTGGGCGCTGCTGGGTGGCCGTCAACAGCGTCGGCTCGGCGCGGATCGCCGGGGCCTTGCGGTTCAACATGCTCTTCTCCCACCTCCGGACGCCGGAGCAGTATCGGCAATACGTCTCCGCCTACCGGGAGCAGGGGGGTGAGGGGCTCATCGCGGCCAACCGCCCGGTCTTCGTCGGCCCGGACGACCAGGCCGCCTTCGCGCTCGCCGAGCCTGCGTTGCGGACCCTCTGGCGGCGATTCCGCGACGAGGGGAAGATCCCCGCCGGGACGCCCGAGCCCGACGACCTCGCGGGCCTCTGCGCCCACCCGATCAACTTCATCGTCGGCGGCCCCGAGTCGGTCGCCCGACAACTCCTCGAGCTGCACGCGCAGGCCCCCTTCGACGTCGCCAACGTCGAGGTACGCTGGGCGGGCCTGTCGCACGAGCAGGTCCTCGGGAGCCTCCGTCGCCTGATGGAAGAGGTGGTGCCTCGGTTGGAATGCTCGACCGTTTCTGATGTTTAATCGGAGGGATCGCCATGCCCGAGAAGTTGTTCAAGCTGCGGTCCGACGAGATTCGGCCACTGGCTCTGGGACACGGCGGCTGCTACGCCACCGATCGCATCACGGTCGACGGACTTCCCGTCGGGTATATGTACCGCGAGCAGGCCGACGTCGACTTCTTCGACAGCGGCTGGCGTTTCTTCTCGGGGGACGAGTCGGACGAGTACGTCAACGACCCCGACAACATCGCGATCTACGACGTTAACACCATCGCCAACTACGACCCGGAAATCATCTCGCTCCTCGGCTCGCCCGCGGGGTCGGCTTTCGCGAGGCATGCGGGCACGAGCGAATTCGTACCCGAATCGTTCACCCTGCCGGAAGGTTAAGGTGTCGAGACATGTGAGACGAGTTTGCAGAAGTACGGCCTGCAACTGCGGGGCACTCCTGCCCCGCGGGATCAGCCAGTGAGAGGGCAGACCGTGTGACAGAAGCCCTGTGTGAGTCGGCTGCAAACCGCTCCAGATCGGATGCTATGCCAGAGCCGCTGGCCAAGATTCGCTTGTTTATTAATATTGAAGGATTGTTAAGTGTTTGGATTGTAGGTGGTCTTGCTGGGCTCGTCGTCCTCGCTCGGAGATCCCCTTGCGGTGTATCGCAGGATACACTCAAAAACGATCCGGGGTCGTACGGGTTCGTCCGAGGGCCCATCCCGACCGATGGCTAGCCTTCCGTTCATGGGGGCGGGCGAAGCGAACTTGATGTTTAACTGGGATGTCTCGGCCCGGGTTAGCGTCATAGGTTTCGGCGGCGAGAGTTTCCGGGGTAGGCGACCCTCTTCTTCGATTGGGAACTGATCCGATGTCCGAATTTCAGCGCAGGGATTTCCTGGCGGGCGCGGCGGGCCTCGCGGCGGCCTCGGCCGCCTTCCTGGCGACGACCAGGGACGCGAAGGCGGGTGACTCGAGCTTCATGAACAACGTGCCCGACCCGGCGCTCGCGGGGAAGGAACTGCCGACGTTCAAGTTCGCGCTCGAGAAGTCGACCGGGAAGGTCATCGGCGAGAGCTACGGGAAGGAAGCCACCGTCGAGCAGCTCCCGATCTCCAAGGGGATCGCCGGGGTCTCGATGAAGATCGAGCCCGGGGCGATGCGCGAGCTCCACTGGCACGCCACCGCCGCCGAGTGGGCGTTTGTCACCGAGGGGCGAGTGCGGACAACCGTCATCGACCCCGACGGGGCCGCCGAGACGAACGACTTCGAACCGGGAGACGTCTGGTACTTCCCCCGAGGCCACGGCCACATGCTCGAATGCCTCGGCGACAAGCCTTGCCACTTCATCCTCATCTTCGACAACGGGTATTTCTCCGAGTTCGGCACGTTCAGCATCTCCGACTGGATCGGCCACGTGCCCAAGGCGCTCCTCGCGAAGAATTTCGACCTGCCGGAGTCGGCCTTCGACGGCTTCCCCAAGGAGGAGGTCTACTTCGCCAAGGGATCGCTCCCCCCCGAGGAGCCCGCGAAGCCCCTCCAGGGGTGGAAGACGCCGGCGCTCACGCACAAGTACCAGCTCCTCAAGCGGCCTCCCCATCGCGAGTTCAAAGGGGGTCGGGAGTGGCGGGTTGATTCCGAGACCTTCCCGATTTCCCAGACGATCACGGGCGTGGTCCTCGATCTCGATCCGGGTGCCCTGCGCGAGCTCCACTGGCACCCGACGGCCGACGAGTGGCAGTACGTCATCAAAGGAGACATCAGCGTCTCCCTGTTCGGCTCCCACGGCCGATACCGGACCGAGGCCCTGTCGAAGGGCGACGTCGGATATATCCCGCAAGGCTACGGGCACTCGATCGAGAACGTCGGCGACGAGCCGAGCCGGATCCTCATCGGCTTCAACACCGGCGTGTACAAGACGATCGACCTCTCCCAGTGGATCGCCGGGAACCCGGCCGATGTCCTGGCGACGAACTTCGGCAAGCCCGCGAGCCTCTTCGAGAGGTTCCCGAAGTCGGATGTTTTCATCGCCGACAAGGACGTCCCTTGACCGGGCGTCCCGGCCTTCGGGATGATCGGTCGGCGCCGAGGTGCGCAACGCGGGAGAGATGAAGGATTTCGGGGCCGATCGGCGGACCAAACGGGTGCGACGGGATGGTCCTACGCAACAGAGGCCGACGCATGGCGAGAGCAAATTCCGACCGTCCGCCGGGGCCGATCGAACGGCTCAACCGGCTCTACACGCCCGTGGTCGCGGACGTCCTGGACCGCCTGGGGTATCGCGACCAGTCGCTCCGGCCCGAGGTCCGTCCGCTCTTCCCCAAGGCCCGGACGGCGGGCTATGCGCTGACGGTCAAGGTCATCGCGACGACGGATACCGCCCCGGCGGAACCCTACAAGGGAGAGCTCGCCGCGGTCGATGCCCTCGCGAAAGACGACGTCATGGTCGTCTCCCTGTGCGAGTGGAGTTTCTGGGGCGAGCTGCTCTCGACGGCCGCCACGTATCGAGGCTGCCGGGGGATCATCATCGACGGATATACGCGCGACACCCAGGCGATCGAGGAGATGGGCTTCCCCGTCTTCTGCCGAGGGGTCCACCCCGCCGACAGCCTCGGCCGGCTCGACGTCGAAGCGCACGACGTGCCGATCGTCTGCGGCGGCGTCGCGATCGAGCCCGGCGACCTGATCCTGGCCGACGCGGACGGCGTCGTCGTCCTCCCCCACGCCGCGGCCGAGAAGGCGATCGAGCAGGCCGAGGAGAAAGTCCGGGGCGAGAACCTCGTCCGGGTCAAGCTCGCCGAGGGGATGTCCGTGACCGAGGCGTTCAAGCGCTACGGGATCCTCTGACGTCTGGGCATCGGGGATCACCCCCTTGCGGAACACCCTTCGGCGAGGCACCTTGGGACGTCGCGGTTCCGACCACGGGCCGCGCGATCCCACCCCAGGAGCCTCGACGATGGATGCCCCCGAACCCATCTCGCGACGACGCTGGCTCGAGGCCGCCTCGGCCCTGACCGCCTCGGGAGCTTTCGGGGTCGCCCGAGGAGGGCCCCTCGACGACCTCCTCGAGCCGACTCCCGCCCGCGCGGCGAAGCCGGTCGCGGCGATCCTCACGACCTACTTCAAGGGGTCGCACTCCGACGTCCTCATCGGCCGGATCCTCGAAGGGTGGAAGTTCGACGGCGGCCCGGGCCCTCGGCTCAAGCTCGCCTCGCTCTACATCGACCAGAAGGAGAATGCCGACGCCGCTTTCGGCCTGGCCCTGGCCAAGAAGTACAAGATACCGGTCTTCAACACGATCGAAGGGGCCGTCACGGTCGGCGGCAAGGGGATCCCCGTCGACGGCGTCATCAGCGTGGGCGAGCACGGCGACTACCCTTATAACGCGATCGGCCAGCACCTCTACCCCCGCCGACGCTTCCTCGACGCCATCGCCGCGACGTTTCGCAAGTACAGGCGCGTCGTCCCGGTCTTCTCCGACAAGCACATCGGCCCCGTCTGGGAAGACGCCCTGGCGATGTACGAGACCACCAAGGCCCTGAAAATCCCGTTCATGGCCGGCTCCTCACTCCCGCTCTCCTACCGGGCCCCCGAGCTCTCCATCCCGCTCGGCTGCGAGCTCGAAGGGGCTGTGGGCGTCGGTTACGGCGGCCTCGACATCTACGGCTTCCACTCGATCGAATTCCTCCAGGCGTTCGTGGAGCGGAGGAAGGGGGGTGAGGTCGGGGTGAAGTCGGTCGAGTGCCTCACGGGCAACGAGATCTGGCGCGCGATCGACGCCGGCCGGGTCCGCAAGGACCTGCTCGAGGCCGCGTTGAAGGTCAGCCTGAAGGCGGAAGGGTTGAACCCCCGCGAGGTCCACAACAAGGATGTCGCCCTGTTCTTGTTCGAATACAACGACGGATTCTCGGCGGCCGTGCTGATGCTCAGCGGGTATGCCACCAGCATCAACGTCGCCCTCAAGCTCAAGGGGGAGGCCGAGCCCCTGGCCACCCGCGCCGAGGAACGCACGGAGCCCCACTACCCCCACTTCGGCTTCATGCTCCACGCGATCGAGCGGATGATCCACTACGGCAAGCCGAGCTACCCCGTCGAGCGGACCTTGCTCACCGCCGGCATGCTCGACCGCGCCCTGACCTCGCGATTCCAGGACGGCCGACGCCGCCAAACCCCCGAGCTCGCCATCGCCTATCGACCAGCCGACTACCCGCACGCCCCCAATCCTCGGTTACCTCTCTGATTGGGAATGACCGCTGGGCTTTCGATTTTTAGCCACGGATGAAACACGGATAATAAAATTTATTATCTTTAAATTTTTTTAATTTGTCTGCGTCAATTCGCGACATCTGTTGAAAAAATTATTCTCTGATCCGTGTTCCATCCGTGGCTAAAAACGTTCGAGACTCAGGAAAGGGGCCCGAAGTGCGCATTGGCATCGGCGGGATCATGCACGAGTCGAACACGTTCGCGACCGGGCGGACCGACCGGGCCAGGTTTTTGGAGGGGAGTCTGGCCGTCGGCGAGGCGATCCTGCCGGTCTGGCGCGACGCCCATCACGAGATGGGGGGATTCGTCGAAGGGGCCTCGCGGTTTGGGTATGAACTCGTCCCCACGACCATGGCCTGGGCGACTCCCGCCGGGCCCGTGACGGACGGCATGATCGACGAGGTGGTCGACGGGATCGTGTCCGAGTCGCTCGCGCGGAAGGTCGATGGCCTCCTGGTGGCGCTCCACGGGGCGATGGTGACCGACTCCTATCTCGACGGCGACGGCGAGGTCTTGCGGCGGCTCCGCGACCGGCTCGGGCCCGACCTGCCGATCATCGCCTCACTCGACTATCACGGGAACGTCTCGGCGCTGATGGCGGAGTCGACCAACGCCCTCGTTGGCTACCAGACGTATCCTCATGTCGACCAACGTCAGTGTGGCCTCCGCGCGGCCTCGATCATGGCGCGGGCGGTCAAGGGGGCAATCCGGCCGGTGGTCGCGTTCGCCAAGCCGCCGATGGTCTTGAACCTGCTGGGCCAGGAGACCGACCGCGAGCCGCTCCGCTCGATGCTGGCCGGGGCCCGCGCCGCCGAGCGCCGGCCGGGGATGCTTGACGTGAGCCTGATGGCCGGGTTCCCCTACGCCGACGTCCCCGAGATGGGACCCGCCGTGATCGCCGTCGCGGACGGCGACCGGGCGCTCGCCCAGGCGGTGGCCGACGAGTTCGCTGGCCGGATGTGGGATGCCCGGCACGAGCTCTTCGTCCCTTGCCCGACGCCCGAGGAGGCCGTCCGCCTGGCGATCCAGTCCGAGTCGACGCCCGTCGTCCTCGTCGACCTCGGCGACAACATCGGCGGCGGTTCGGCGGGCGACGGCACCGTCCTCCTGGCCGAGCTCCTCCGCCAGAAGGCCGAGCGTTCCGTCGTCGTCCTCTTCGACCCGGATGCCGTCGCCGAGGCCACGCGCGTCGGTGTCGGCGGACGATTCGAGCGCGCCGTCGGGGGCTCCGTCGACCGAATGCACGGCGACCCCGTGCCGGTCCACGGGGTCGTCCGATCGCTCCACACCGGGACCTGGGTCGAAGACCAGGCCCGTCACGGTGGCCGCCGACTCAACGACCAGGGGCCCACCGCCGTCATCGACCTCGACGGTTCGAACACCCTCGTCCTGAACACCCTGCGAACCCCGCCCTTCAGCCTCGGCCAGCTCACCAGCCTGGAAATCGACCCGGCCCGTCAAGCGATCCTCGTCGTCAAGGCCGCCATCGCCTACAAGGCCGCCTACAACCCCATCGCGGGCCGCGTCATCGCGGTCGATACCCCAGGTCTGACCGCCATCGACCCGGCTCGGTTCTCTTACCGACACATCCGCCGGCCGATGTTCCCCCTCGGAGAGTAGGGGCTCGTGCCCGCGACAGCTCGGGATCGGGGTAGACCGACTACGGCCTTGAGCGTGACCTCGGGGCAGCCGCGGACCACATTCCAGACTCTCGAGACCGATCTCGGCCAAGCGATCACCACGCGGGTTTCTCTCCGCGAAAGTGCCAAGGCAGGAACGGGAGGATCCCGAGCGGACGAAACTCCCTCGGACTCCCTCCCTGAGTTCTTGGTGCCTTTGTGGTGCGCCTCCAACCGAGTCGACCGGGCTGTGCTCCTTGGGCTTCAGCGAGGAGGGCTACGGGGACCGTCTCAGATTGCACCGTTCACCTCATGCGGAACGCATGATTTCGGATTGGGTCGAAGACGCTTGGGAGACGCTGGGTTTTGCGTAACTGGCGTCGGGTCAGTCGGTTGCGGCCTTCGTGGGGGCCGTGGCATGGTTCGTGCATTTCTATGGGCGTCGTCTCGGGCCGGATCATCCACGCTATGTGTGTCGTGTGACGGCCGGGGCGAACCTTTTTGATACCGCATATGAACAGGAAAAAGGTTGCGGCGATCGGGATGGCGTCCCTGGTCGCGTCCTTCTCGGGGTGCAATCGTCCCGAGGGGCTCTACATGGTCAAGGGGCAGGTCCGCTACAAGGGTGAGCCGGCCGAAGGCGCGACGGTCTATTTCCACCGCAAAGGGGGCGAGGTCGCGATGGCCGGCGGGATCCCCGCCGCGGTCGTCGACAAGGAGGGGACGTTTCGGCTCGCCAGCGCCGAGTGGGACGGGGCGCCGGCCGGATCCTACGACGTCCTGGTGGAGTGGCGGGACCGCCGTCAGGGGATGTCGCTCGCACAAGGGGCGGCGAAGCCCGCCGGGCGGGGCGGCCGGAAGAAAGGTGCCAGGCCCGCGTCGCAGATCCGCTCGTCGCCGAGCCTCCCCGCCGACCGACTGCTCGGTCGCTATTCCGACCTCGGCCGGCCTCGCCTGAAGGCGGAGGTCAAGCCGGACGTCAACAACCTCGCCCCCTTCGACCTGACGGACTGAGTCGGGCACGTCGTCCAGCCCGTTTCTGAGTGACGACCTTTGGGAAGACAACCCACGGGCGGCCGATGCCCGTCCCTGTTTCGGAGATGAAACGATGAGTCGGTGTGCTTTGATGAGTCAACAGGATGTCCGAGTGGTCCCCGCCGCCCGCCTCGAGGGGCGCCGACGGCCGGGATTCACGCTGATCGAGCTGCTGGTCGTGATCTCGATCATCGCGGTCCTGATCGCGCTGCTGCTGCCCGCCGTCCAGGCGGCCCGAGAGGCCGCGCGTCGCGCCCAATGTACCAACAACCTCAAGCAGATCGGGCTGGCCACGCTCAACTTCGAGAGCACGTACAACTCGCTGCCGCCGGACTCGATGAAGCTGCCCGTGGCCGACACCAACCCCGACGCCCAGGCCGCGATCCCGGTCAACGCCGCGTCGTACCTCACGCAACTGCTGCCGTACCTGGAGCAGGCGAACATCTACAACCAGATCAACATCAACCTCTCGGTGTTCAACACGGCCAACCTCCCGCCGACGACGGGGGCGGGGGCCTTGCACTCGGGGACGAACTCGGTGTACATGACCGTGATCAACGCCTTCCTCTGCCCGTCGACCCCCGCGCCACCGACGGTCAACTACTACAACGCCAACTGGGGCCCGTTCGGCAACGGCGGCGGCGATACATGCTCCCCGGGCACGCCGGGGGGCTCGTCGACGGTGTCGAACCTCGACCCTCCGCCGACCCAGATCTGGGCGAGGACCGACTACTTCCCGATCCCGGGGCTCCACGACGCCGTCCTGGTGGCCGGCGGATTCCCCGCGAGCTACATCGCGGCGGTCGGCGACACGACCGACTCTGGGACGATCACCAACCCCGAGATCACCGGTACGATCCGGATGGCGTCGA
Source organism: Singulisphaera rosea (assembly GCF_054877945.1). NCBI lineage: Bacteria > Pseudomonadati > Planctomycetota > Planctomycetia > Isosphaerales > Isosphaeraceae > Singulisphaera > Singulisphaera rosea. The sequence continues at coordinate 132,623 of NZ_JBTYIP020000006.1, forward strand.
TCACCGACGGCACCTCGAACACGGTGATCACCTCCGAGTGCGCCGGCAGGCCGGCCGGCTACGACGGGTCGAGGAAGATCTACTTCTACGCCCCCGACAACAAGCTCGTCGACGGGGTCATCGAGCCCGTCAGCGCCGCCGGTGGGGCCTGGGCCGACCCCTTCACCTACGCCAGGCTCGCCGGGGCCCAGGGGAAGACCGGCGGCACTCGCGGCGGCACCTGCATGGTCAACTGCACCAGCGACGATGAGATCTACTCCTTCCATCCCGGCGGGGCCAACGCCCTCTTCGCCGACGGCTCGGTCCACTTTCTCAAGGACACCATCTCCGTCCGCTCCGTGGTCGCGCTGATCACGCGGGCCGGCGGCGAGATCCTCTCCTCCGACCAGTATTGATCGTCCGCGAGGGGCGGCCACGAGTACGAGCGTGTACCCGAGGCCCGACACTCCTCGCCGGGAATGTTCTTCACCACAAAGGCACCAAGGCACAAAGGGGAGAATCCCGTGAGGACGATTTCACCTTCGAGCATCCTCCCGGAGTCCTCGGTGCCTTTGTGCCTTCGCGGCAAGAATCCAATCGCGTCGACCGAACAGAACTTGGTGGACTTTGACGAAGGATTTCCGCTTAGGTTGCTGCCTCGAAAGATATCGTGAATATTTATGACTTTGATAAAGCGAAAAACCATTGGACTCATATCGTGCCTCGCAATGATCGTCGGTTGCGACCTGCAGGGCCGGGCGTCCGCGCCGGGGACGGCGGCCCTCGCGCCGGAGCGTCGCGAAGGGGAGCCGGCGACCGTGCTCGCATCGCCCGTCCGCCCGCATCCTGAATACGGCCGGGACGTCGCCCCGTTGATCGAGACGTACTGTGCCCGGTGCCATTCGAGTGAGGTGGCCGAGGGGGGCGTCGTCCTGGACGACGTCGACGCCGGGCCGATCGACGACGAAGCCCGGGCGGTCTGGCTCCGCGTGGCGGCCCAGTTGAGCTCGGCGAGCATGCCGCCGCAAAAGGCTCCCCACCCCTCACCGGTGGAGTTGGAGACAATTAACACCTGGCTCGACCACGCGGTCTTCCCCGCGGACTCCGCCCCTCCGCCGAGCGTGGCCCGACGGCTCAACCGTGCCGAGTACAACAACACCATCCGGGACCTGCTCGGGCTCGACCTCCGCCCGGCCGAAGACTTCCCATCCGACGACCTCGGCTACGGGTTCGACAACATCGGCGACGTACTCTCGACGTCTTCGGTGCATGTGGAGGGGTACCTCGCCGCCGCCGACGCGGTGATCGATCGGGCGTTCGCTAATCCCGAGGCCCGGGGACGGATCATGGACCCGACGCCGGACCGAGTCCCCCGGGCGTTCCGGCGATTCCGGCCTCCCGTCCTTTCCCGAGGGGAGAAGCGTCTTTACGTCCCCAAGAAGGCTGCCGAAGACCCCGAGTTGGCAAAGCAGCAACGGATCTACGACATCCTCCGCGGTTTCGTCGACAGGGCTTATCGTCGGCCTGCGGCACATGAAGAAGTGATGCGGTTGCTTGGGATCGTCGAGTCGGCCGAGCGAGACGGCGAGGGCTTCGAGCCGGCGATCAAGCTCGCTCTCAAGGCGGTGCTTGTGTCGCCGCACGTCCTCTTCCGGCTCGGTCCGGGCGCGGCCGAAGGCCCGGCGGACCTGCCGATCCCGGACAACGACTTCGACCTGGCGTCGCGGCTCTCCTACTTCCTCTGGAGCAGCATACCGGACGAGGAACTGTATCGGCTGGCGGGCCTGGGTCTGCTCCGCCCCCGCGCGACCCTTCGAGCCCAGGTCGGGCGGATGCTCCGCGACCGCAAGGCCCACGCCCTGGCCGAGAACTTCGCTGGCCAGTGGCTCCAGACGCGCAAGCTCGAAGGGCTCACGCCCGACCCCGCCCTCTTCCCCGAGTTCGACGAGCCGCTCCGGGCGGCGATGCTCGAGGAGACCGAACGATTCTTCGCGTCGATCGTCGACGAGGATCGACGCCTCCTCGAATTCCTCGACGCGGATTACACGTTCGTCAACGAGCGGCTGGCGCGGCACTACGGGATCCCCGGGGTGAAAGGCGAGGCATTCCGCCGAGTCTCGCTCGAGGGCACGGCCCGCGGAGGTGTTGTGACCCTCGCGAGCGTCCTCGCGGTCACGTCGAACCCGACTCGGACGTCGCCGGTCAAGCGCGGCAAGTGGATCCTCGAGAATATCCTGGGCAGCTCCCCGCCACCGCCTCCGTCGGGCGTGGAGGCCCTGAAGGACGGTGGAGTGCTGGGGCACGCGGGGACACTCCGAGAGCGGATGGAACGCCATAGGGCCGACCCGGCGTGCGCCTCGTGCCATCGGCAGATGGATGCGCTCGGCTTCAGCCTGGAGGATTTCGACGCCGTCGGCGCCTGGCGGACCCTGGAGGGCGGCCGGCCGATCGACTCGTCCCTCGGGCCGTCCGGGCTCCGCGCCGAGCTCTCGTCGCGTCGGGAGGCGTTCGTCCGCTGCTTCTCCGAAAAAATGCTGACATACGCAATCGGGCGAGGGTTGACGCGGGCCGATCGCCGCGAGGTCGATCGGATCGTGGCCGCGGTCTCGAAGGACGGATACCGGTTTTCGGCGCTCGTGCTCGCGATCGTCGAGAGTGGGCCGTTCCTGTCCATTGAGGGGAGGCGGTGAGGACCATGAGACGACCGATCTCGCGACGGACGATGTTGAGGGGGATAGGCGTGACGTTGGCATTGCCGTTCCTGGAGGCCATGGCCCCGGCCGGGTCGGCCTCGGCCCGGGGGATGTCTCCCGTCCGCATGGCCTTCTTGTACGTCCCCAACGGCATGCATATGCCGGACTGGACCCCGAAGGGAGTCGGTGCCGGATTCACGCTGACGCCGACGCTCGAGCCGCTCCGAGAGGTCGAGCAACACATACTCGTCCTGAGCGGCCTGACGTTGGACAAGGCCCGCGCTCACGGGGATGGCGGCGGCGACCACGCCCGGGCCATGGCCGGCTTCCTGACGGGCTGCCACCCGAGGAAGACCGACGGGGCGAACCTCCACGCCGGTGTCTCCGTCGATCAGGTCGCGGCGCGGATGATCGGGAGGGCGACGCGTTTCCCCTCGCTCGAGCTCGGATGCGAAGGGGGCAAGTTCGCCGGCGAATGCGACCATGGTTATAGTTGTGCGTATCAGTCGAACTTGTCATGGCGGGGCGAGACGCCCGTCGCGAAGGAGATCAACCCACGCCTGGTCTTCGACCGCCTCTTCGGGGGCGCCGTCGGCGACGAGGGGCGTGCGCGGGGGGATCGCCGCCGCAAGAGTATCCTCGACTTCGTGGTCGAGGACGCCAGGAGGTTCGAGTCGACGCTCGGCGCCTCCGACCGTCGCAAGCTGGACGAGTACCTCACCGGCGTGCGCGAGGTCGAGCGGAGGATCGGCGTCGGGTACTCCGCTCTGGCATCGGGACCGTCGCGCCACCCGAGGCCGCTCGGCATTCCCGCCGACTACCAGGAGCACCTCCGCGTGATGGCGGACCTCCTCGTCCTCGCGTTCCGGGCCGACCTCACGAGGGTCGCGACGTTCGTCTTCGCGAACGACGGGAGCAATCGCGGCTACCGCGAGATCGGCGTGCCCGACGGCCACCACGACCTATCCCACCACGGGGGCGACCCCGCCAAGCAGGAGAAGATCCAGAAGATTAACGCCTTCCACATCACCCAACTTGCCTATATCTTGAAGGCCCTGTCGTCGGCTTCCGAGGGGGAGGGGACCTTGCTGGATCACAGCATGATCCTGTACGGGAGTGGCATCAGCGACGGCAATGCCCACAGCCACGACGAGCTCCCCATCCTGCTCGCGGGGAAGGGGGGCTCGATCAAGCCCGGCCGGCATGTCCGCTACCCGAACGAGACGCCGATTACGAATCTCTACCTGTCGATGCTCGACCGCGCGGGGGTGCCGATCGAATCGTTCGGCGACAGCACGGGCCGCCTAGGTGGCCTGGACGGGTGAGGCGGGAAGGCCCGGCTCGCCTCCTCACGCGGATCGCGACCGGGCGACCATAGGACTGACTTCGCCGGGGACTCGTGGGCTAATGCGTGTCCTGATCGTCGACGACGAGCCGAATGTCCGCCACGTCCTGGGGGTGGCCTTGGAGGCGCTGGGCCATTCCGTCGAGCAGGCGGCCTCGTTGGCCGAGGCACTCCGTCGCATCGAGCAGCGGCCTTGCGACGCGGCGTTGGTCGACCTCAGGCTCGGGCCCGATTCGGGGTTGGAGCTTTTGGAGCGACTGAAGGCCGTCCGGCCTCGCCTCTTGGTGGTCATCATCACGGCCTATGCGAGCATCGGGACGGCCGTCGAGGCGATCCGCCGAGGCGCGTCGGAGTATCTCCCCAAGCCGTTTACGCCCGAACACCTCCGCACCGTCCTGGAAAATCTCCCATGGCCGTCCGGCTCGGCGGACGACGAGACGGATGCCGCCGAGCTCGAAAGCCCCGATCCCCACATGAAACGCCTCCTACATCAGGCCCGCGTCGTGGCCGTGACCGACGCCGTGGTCCTGATCCGTGGCGAGAGCGGGACGGGGAAGGGGGCGCTCGCGCGGGCCCTTCATGCCTGGAGTAAGCAAGCGGGCGGTGAATTCGTCACCGTCAGCAGCCCGAGCCTCGGGCCAGAGCTGCTCGAAAGCGACCTGTTCGGACACGTGCGCGGGGCATTCACCGGGGCCGTCCGCGACGTCGTCGGCAAGGTGGCGATCGCCGAAGGGGGCACCCTATTCCTCGACGAGGTCGGAGACATGCCCCTGGCCCTCCAACCCAAGCTCCTGCGATTCCTCCAGGAGCGGAGGTACGAGCGACTCGGTGAGGCCCTGACCCGCTCCTCCCGAGCCAGGCTCGTCGCGGCGACCAATCGCGACCTTGAGTCCGCCGTCGCCTCGGGCCTCTTCCGCGACGACCTCCTCTATCGGCTGAACACGGTGGAACTGACCCTACCCCCACTCAGGGAACGGAAGGACATCCTCGACCTGGCGGACCGATTGCTCGCCTCCTTGGCGCGTAAGGCGGGCCGGCGCATCGACGACTTCTCCGAAGGCGCCCGTGAGGCCTTCGCCCGATATCGCTGGCCCGGCAACGTCCGCGAGTTGCGGAACGTCATCGAACGCGCGGTGATCCTCGCCGAAGGGCCAACAATCGGCCTCGCCGACCTGCCGGAACGCGTCGTGATGCCTGGTCGAACAACCCACGACGGCCCCGTCGAGGTCGGCCGCCGGGTCTCCCTCGAACGCCTGGAACGCGAGCACATCCGCCGAGTCCTGGCCGAGGCTGCCAACGTCGAGGAGGCCGCGAGGATCCTCGGGATCAACCGGAGCACCCTCTACCGCAAGCGGAGAGGCTTCCGCCCTTGATCCCCCGCGAGGATGGAGCCGCCGGCGTCACTCGGTGCCTCGATGCGGTGTCTTTGCCCGATAGCCCTCGAGTCGCTCCTGCCAACCGCTCTTGTCCGGGCCTGAATGGAAGGCGATCGCCTTCTGCTGGCATCCGACGGCCCTGGCAAAGTCGCCCGCTTCGGCGCATGCCGCGGCGAGGGCGTTGAGGGCGAATGGGTCCTTCCAACCATTCAGCTCGCAAGCGAGAGTTGCGGATTCCACCGCTTTCGGACCGTCGCGGAACGTCTCCTCGGGGCATGTCGACCACAGCCAGGCGCGGACGCTATACGCTTTGGCGAACTTCGGGTCGAGGCGGATCGCCTCGTCGTAATCGGCGATCGCTCTCGCAAAGTCCTTCCGGCATGCCCAGGCATTTCCGCGGGCTGTATACGCTTTGACATATTTGGGATCGAGTTCGATCGCCTCGCTGTAGCCGGAGATGGCCTTGGCGTAATCCCCAGTCATCTCCCAGGCGATGCCTCGGTTGTAATACGCGGCAGAGAGGCCCGGATTCAGGCGGATCGCCCTATCGAAGTCCTCGATGGCCGCCTCATATTCTTCTTTCGCGATCCGAACGGATCCGCGGCAGACATAATGGCCCGCATCGTTAGGGTTTGAAAGAATCCTGTCGCTGTAATAGTCAGCCGCTTTCTCGTGAAAGATGATTTGCTTCGCCTGGACCCAACCCGAGGTGCCGCTCGCCTCGTCTTGGAGCCAGAGCCACTCGCCGTTCACCCGCTCCACGCGATAGACGCGGACCGATTGCCTGCGGGTCCCCGAGACCGCCAGGCTTTTCGCCACCCCCTCGTCGTCGACGACCTCGTTGCCGACCTTCAACACGGTGCCGACCTTCGTGAAGACCTTGCGGCCGATCCACGGGTCTTTGACGACGTCCTCGGCGAGGGCCGTTGATGCCCACGCGATCGTGACCATTGCCGCCTGCCACATCCTCGAATGCCGCATCACTACCTCGCCTCGACGTAGGCCGTCCTGAACCACTATCGACGATTCTCGAAGGGCTCGACATCGGATTTCCGGGGCGCACGTACCCCTCCGACCGACCCCTCGGCGGGCCGCGAAGGCGGATCGACGGTGTGTTTCAAAGGGCCGGGCCACGCCCGACTGGTGGTGGGTATGCCTTCGCACGAATGTACCCGGCTGAATGGTTATGCAGGGCGCATGCCGCGCGCGGCATGGTTCTCGCACGGTCTATTTCAGGCTGCGGTCTCGGGATCGCCTTCGCCGCGTACTCGACGCGGCATTGCATTTCGCCCGAGCCGCATTGAGAATTGCACGCCGAGATCGAGGGCGGCGGTCCGGCTCGTGGCGTCGGTGTGGCAGGGGCCATCCACCGGCACGAGAATCGCCCGCGGAGCGGTCGGACATGTCTGTGATGGATTATCTCTTCGGGAGGCCCCTGGCCACCGACGAGGAAGGTGAGCAGCGCGTCGGGGTCTGGACCGGGATCCCCATGCTCGGCCTCGACGCCCTCAGCTCGGCCGCCTACGGCCCCGAGGCCGGCCTCACGCTGCTGCTCCCCCTCGGGATCTCCGGGATCGCCTACATCGGGCCGATCTCCACCCTGATCATCCTCCTGCTCCTGATCGTCTACGTCTCCTATCGTCAGACGATCGGGGCCTATCCGCACGGCGGCGGCTCGTACACCGTCGCCCGCGAGAACCTGGGCACGACGGCCGGACTCCTGGCTGCGGCGGCGTTGATGCTCGACTATGTGCTGGTCGTGGCCGTGGGGATCTCGGCCGGCGTCGGGGCCCTGGTCTCGGCCATGCCCTCGACCCAGCCGTATACGCTGCCGCTCTGCCTGGCGATCCTGGTGATGATCACGGCGATCAACCTCCGCGGCATCCGGGAATCCGGCCTGGCCTTCCTGGTGCCGACTTACCTCTTCATCGGCTCGCTGCTCACGGTGCTGGCTGTCGGGATGTTCAAGGCCTTGTCGTCCGACGGGCCACCGACACCGTTGGAGCCGCCGGTGCCCCAGGGGCCTGCGGTGGCGGCGAGCCTATGGATCCTGACCCGCGCCTTCGCCAGCGGTTGCACGGCGATGACCGGGGTCGAGGCGGTCAGCAACGGCGTCTCCGTGTTCCGGGAGCCGACGGTCGCCCACGCCCGGCGGACCCTGGCGGCGATCATCGGGCTCCTGGTGGTGATGCTGGCCGGGATCGCCTACCTCTGTCGGGCCTATAGCATCGGGGCAACCGAGCCGGGAGCCACCGGTTACCAAAGCGTCCTGTCGCAGCTCGTGGCCGCGGTGGTCGGCCGGGGAGTCTTCTACTACATCACGATCGGGTCAACGCTGGCGATCCTGGCCCTCTCCGCCAACACCGGATTCGCCGACTTCCCCAGGCTTTGCCGCGTGATCGCCCAGGACGGCTTCCTGCCCAACGCCTTCGCCCACCGGGGCCGCCGGCTCGTTTACACCTGGGGCATCCTCGTCCTCGCGGCGTTGGCCGGCGGGTTGCTCGTGGCGTTCGGTGGGATCACCGACCACTTGATTCCGCTCTTTGCCGTGGGGGCGTTCCTGGCGTTTACGCTGTCGCAGGCGGGGATGGTCATCCATTGGCGCCGCACCGGCGGCCGGCACGCGTCGAAGGCGATTGCGATCAACGCCGCGGGCGCGTTCTGCACGGCCGTGACGCTGGTGGTGGTGCTCGTCTCCAAGTTCGCCGAGGGGGCCTGGGTGATGGCCTTGCTCATCCCGACGTTGCTCAGCCTATTCGTCGGGGTCCATTCGCATTATCGCAACGTGGCCCGCGAGGTGGCGACGGACGCCCCGCTCGATGCCGAGGGCCTGACCCCGCCCCTGGCCTTGTTGCCGATCCGGGGGTGGAGCTCCCTGACGCGCAAAGCCCTGCGATTCGCCCTGAGGGTCTCCCCCGAAGTGTACGCGCTGCACGTCGCCGGCGACGAGCAAACCATGGTGTCGCTCGAAGACGGATGGGAGAAAAACGTCCGAGAGCCGGCGCTGGCCGCCGGGCTCACCCCGCCGAAGTTGATCGTGGTCTATTCGCCCTACCGTCGGCTCTTCGGCCCGCTGAAGCAAGTCGTCTCCGATCTCCAGCAGACCCACCCCGGACGAGTCATCGCGGTCATCGTCCCCGAGCTCGTGGGGACGCGCTGGTACCATTACGTCCTCCACAACCGGACGGCGTCGGTCATCAAGGCCTATCTCCTCCTCAGTGGCTTCCGCCGCATCGTCGTGATCACCGTCCCCTGGTACCTATCGGAAGGCGTCGACCCCCCGCTCGCGGCCGTGGGAGAAAACTGAAGATCTGATGGAGTCATCATGCCTCTGCGCACGGCCGGCGATCGAAGGCCCGCGTCAAGAACCGTTGGAAAATTGTCAATCCATCATGTGTTCGAGATAGAGGGCCTCCAGGTCCGAGTGGCCGATCTCGGCCGTCGGCATCGTCCGGACGAGCTGGCCATGCTTCATGATGCCGATGCGGGTGCCGCTCTCCTTGGCACGGAAGAGGTCATGGGTGGCCATCAGGATCGCGACCCCCTCGCCGCTTAATTGCTCGAGCAGTTCCGAGAATTCGTTGGAGGCCTTGGGGTCGAGCCCCGAGGTCGGTTCGTCGAGCAGGAGGGCCTCCGCCCCCTTGGCGATCGCGATCCCGATCCCGACTTTTTGGCGCATCCCCTTGGAATAGGTCGAGACGCGACGGCGGGAAGCCTCCTCGGAGAGCCCGGCCCTCGCGAGGAATTCGCCCAGTTGGGTGCGCGAATAGTGCCCTTTGCCGGCCAGGGCCGCGAAGTATTCGAGGTTTTCGAGCCCCGAGAAGTTGCGGTAGAGCATGACTTGCTCGGGGATATACGCGAGGTGACGTTTCGTCTCCAGCGGATGCTCGGCGACGTTCATCCCCTTGACGATCGCCGCCCCCGATGTCGGCTGGAGGAAGTTGAGGAAGAGGTTGATCGTCGTCGTCTTGCCCGCCCCGTTCGCACCGAGCAGGCAGAAGATCTCACCCGCCTCGATCGTCAAATTGAGCCGATCCAGCGCGAGGCGGTCGTCGTATCGCTTCGTGAGGTCGATCGCTTGCAACATCGGGGGGTGTCTTCTCGGTTCGAGGGGGAGGGCAGGGGGCATCCCCTGGCCCGATGTCTGTGGGAAAGGGCGTCGGCGTTGACGGTGGCAGAAACCCGGCTTTGAAGAAAAAGCCGGGCTTCGGAAGAGACTGTCATTTGTCGCTGACCGGGATCGAGACGGTGGCCACGTAACGCTCGTTGTCGAAGGCGGCACGATTCTCTGGGTCGGACTCGATGATGTGCAGGACGTCGAGCACCCACGTCCCCGGCTCGACCAGTTCGAGTGCGACGCGCCCCTCGGAGTCGGTCTCGCCCGAGATCGTGGGGATGCCGTCGGGGTTTCTGCTCGTGCTCGCGGCCGACAGCTTGGTGTTCGCCAGCGGCTTGCCCTTGAAGAGGACGCGGGCGTGGACCGGGCGATCGGCCGAGTAGCCCGTCTTGCCAGGCGTCTCCTCGACGAGGATCTCCAGGGTGTGGCCGAGGGCCGGCGTCGGCTGGCCTTCGGAGATGTTGTTGAGCACGACCGCCTTCGAGAACTGATGGCTCCGCGCCGACGTGGTCAGCTTCGCACCGACGGGCAGCTTGGCCTCGGTCTTCGGGAGTCGCATGAAGCCGAGCTTGCCCGAGGCTTCGGTGTAGGAAACGTAGATGATCGGCTTGCGGACGACCTCGATCTGGTGGAGCCCGGCTTCATCGAATTGGACGTCGTGGGCGTGCATCGACTTGCCCGACTTCTCCAGTGGCTTGATCGAGCCGGACGGAGTGTGGATCTGGAACGCGCCGACCTCTTCGGCGGGGATCAACTCGTCGACCGGGAGCAGGTGCCCGTACGACAGGTAGACCGTGGTCTTGAAGCCTTCCTGAGGCACGGGCCGGGTGACCAGGACGCGGAGCGTGTGGGCCGAGGCCGGCAGGGCGGCCGCGGCGGCCAGGACCAAGGCGAGGAACGGGGGCCTGCGAAGGGTCATCGATCACCTCTCAAGATGGAGAACTCGGTGTTTCCCGGTGGAATGGCGCCGTGGCTTACTTGCGGAGTTGCTCGAGCCGCGTCCGGGCGTCGCGCGACAGGACCGGGTCGAAGCTCGGGTTGAGCTCGAGGGAGCCGGACAGGAGACGCTTGGCGTCGTCGGGTTTCCCCCGGGCCAGGGCGATCCGGCCGGCGTGGTAGAGGACCAGCGGGTCTTTGGACCCGAGCTCCAGGACCGGTTGGAGGATCGCCTCGGCCCGCTCGTCGTCGCCGCGAAGGTGGAGGACCCAGGCGAGCGTGTCGCCGGCCTGCACGCTTGGGCCGTCCTTGTAAACGGCCTCGGCCAGTCCAAGGGCCTCGCCCGCCGTCGCCTGGCTCTCGGCGAGAAGCAAGGCACGCGCCCCGCGGTGTGCGGGCTTCCCCTTCGACAACTTGATCGCGCGGTCGAGATGACGCTGGGCGGACTTCGCGTCGTTGCGGGCCCGGTAGAAGGCGACCAGGCCCGCGAGGATCGTGGGGTTGTCCGTCCGGGCCATGACGGCCCGCCAACTCCGCTCGGCCCGCGCGGCATCCCCTTGGGCGCCGTAGACCTGCGCGAGGCCGGCGGTGGCCTCGCCGGCGAACAGGCGCGGATCCCGCTCGTCGTGCGGGATGTCCAACGCGTGGAGCTTCGCGTGGGCGTCGCCGACGAGGGAGATCGCCTTCTGGAACTGCTCCTTGGCGACCTCGAGCCGACCGGTTCGGAAGGCGAGGCCGCCGAGGAGCGTCCGGTAGTCGCCGAGGGCGTTCGCCCCATCCAGAGACTCGGTCGAGCTCAGCGACGTCCGCTTCGCGTCGACCGCTTGATTCATCAGGGCCAGGGCTCGGTCGAGGTCGCCTCGGACCTCCGAGACTCGGGAGAGGGCCGCGAGTCGGGCGGGCTCGGACGGGTTCGGGCCCGGCGAGCTGAGCGAGGCCTCAGCCTCCGCATATCGCCCTAGCCCCAGGTAGGCCTGCCCGAGGAGGATGCGCGACTCGGCCTCGGGCGGGGCCGAGGTCTTCTCGAGCAGCGTCAGCGCCTCGCGATACCGGCCCGCCTCAATCAATCGTGACGGCTCACGAGACACCGAGTTGTCGGGGCCCGCGGCGGCGACGGTCGAGGCGAGCGCAAGTCCCAACAGGATCGGGCGGCGGATTCGGGATGAGGGGGATTCGCTCATATCGTGGCTCGTAAACATCAATGAGATTCTAGTCCTAGCCGACGACCGGGAAGCGTCGCATCGCGATTCGGCCCAGAAGGCCGACGACGAGCGTCGGAACGATCAGCCCCACCAGCCCGACCGCGACCCGAGAGGCGACCGCCCCCAGGGGCTCCTCCCGGAAGGCAAAGGTGGGGAGCTGCCCGAGGTCGACGGCCCGGATCGGTTCGCCGCGGAGGATCCTCGGGCGGAAGAATTCCAGCCAACGCCCGTGAAACGCGTCGACCTGCTCCGCGTAGGAGCGGTAGCGGGCCGATCCCGTCCCGGCCACGTCCTGGAGGGCTTCCAAGGTCGCGATCGCCGGGGAGAGGAAGCGGAATCGGTCGACCAGGGCCTGCTGTCGGACGAGCTGGGACTCGAAGCGTCCCAGGACCTCGGCCACGCCCGCCTCGGTCGCTTCCTGCACGGCGAGCGATTGGACGGCGAACTCGTTGGCCTCGTCGCGGCCTCGGGCGAGCTCCGGATGCGCCTCGAGGAACTTCGCATTCAGCCGAGGCCCCTCGGCCTGGGCCCGATCCGAGGCGGATCGGATCGACTGGATCAACTCGACCCGAGAGGGGACGGGGAAGCTCGTCCGGACGATCACGTTGCCCAGGGCCGGGATGACCGAGACGAGCACGAGCCACGTCCCGGCCAGGGCGAGCGCGTTCGTCGCCGACCCTCGGCCGAACGCATTGACGGCCACCGCGAGGGCGAACCAGAAAGCGCCATAGGCCGAGACGACCGCGATCCAGAGCCCGAGCCGCGCGACGTTCTCCCCGCCCGGTTGGCCCGTGGTGAGGGCGAATCCCAGCAGCGAGATCGCGATCGACAGTCCCAGGACCACCACCCCTCGGGCGAGGACCTTGGCGAGGACGAGCGTCCTGAGCTCGACCGGCTGCGAGAGGATCAGGACCAACGTCCCTTGCTCTTTCTCTCCCGAGAGCAGGTTATAGCTCAGGGCCAGGATGACCAACGGATACAGAGAAACGATCACGAATCCCAGGTCGAAGCGGCCCGAGAGGAGATGGGTCGGATTCTCGATCTCGTCATCGGCCTGATTCGACTGGCGGCTCGCGGTCGTGACCAAGGCGTGATACGGATAAAGATCACTTTGCCCGATCACCAGGGCCGACAGCGGGCCGGGGGACATCTCGGCTTCTCGTACCCCGAGCGCCGCGCCGACCTGGTCGGCGGGGATGCTCCGGCCCTCTCCGGATGAGCCGAGCCTCACCTTCAGGGCGACGAGCCGGGCTTCGTCCGCGCGGCGGACCTCGGCCAGGACGTTGCGCTGGAAAGAGGCCCACGAGGCACCGTTGTAGATCCCGTACCCGACGACTGCCGCCAGGACCGCAAAGATGGCGGCGAGCGTCCGGTCGACGGCCATCTGACGGGCTTCGTGTCCGATGATTCTGATCAAGGGCATCGCGAACGCTTCCGGAAGGTTTCAGTCGGCCCGAAGGCTGCGAGTCGAGCGCCGGACGAGCCAGACGGCGCCCAGGAACCAGGCCGCGAGCGAGAACCAGGCGAGCCCCTGGCCCTTCATGGTGGCCGTCAGGTCGGTCGGCTCGAATCGATAATCGGGCATGCTTCGCCAGAGCTCGGGGCCGGCCTGGTACATGAAACCGAGGTCTGCCCCGTTCACCTCCAGGTCCCGGTTCAAGGCCCGGACCAGCTCGCGGCGGTAGGCCTCGGCGGATTCGGCGAAATCCCGGGCGTGTCGGTTATCGGTCTCGGCCAGGGCCATCGACAGGTCTCGGATGGCGAGGGTCGGGAAGAGGAGGCCAAGGATGCTGCGACCGCGATCCTGGCGTTTAAAAGCATCCCAGAGGGCGCCGTAGTGGCGATCGAAGACCGAGTTGCCGTACTCCTCGCCCGCCTGGAGCGCGACCCCTTGGAAGTTGATCGGGAGCTCTTCGATCGTTCCGACGCCGTGCTTCGCGAGCAACTCCTGCTTGAGACGATCGAGGCGCTTGTCCTCGGGGTCATGGCCGTTCAGTCCACCTTTGATCTCGCGCTGAATCGAGGCGGTGAACTCGACCGAGGAGGGGGTCCGGACGGACCGTCGGGCGAGGTCGGTGGCCAGTCGAGGGGCGACCATGGCGTTGACGATCCAGAAGCCGAGCAAGGCGACCAGCGCACCTCGCGACGATCGGGCGTGGGCGGAGACGAGCAGCGAGATCGCGAGGAAGATGCCGAGGTAGAGGAGGTAGCCGGCCGCGAGTATGAGCGCCTCATACCACGCATGGGAGGCTCCAGGAGTCCCCCTCATCAAGAACAGAACCCCCAGGCCGATCGCAGGCAAGAGGATCAGTCCCAGGGCGGCGGCCAACCCCAACGCCTTGCCGATCAGCAGCGCCGAGGGGCGGACCCCGAGGCTGAGGAGCTGGCGCAGGGTGCCTTGCTCGCGTTCTCCCGCGAGGGCGGAGAAGGTCAGGAAGATGATCAGGAGCGGCACGAGCGATTGCAGCACCGCCGCGGCCGTCAGCTCCCCGAACCTCTGCAACGCGGTCGAGTCGCGGGCGGGGCGATTCCGGACCTCGTTTCTCCGGTGGGCCTCGAGGTGGACCGAGACCCCGGTATAAGGGTCGATCCCCGAGTCGAGGAACGCCATCGGTGATTTCGGCTTGAAGACATAAAGCCCGTAATGGGCGGCGGCGTGAGGGTTCTTCTCCTCCTGCCCCTCGAAATGGCGACGCGCCTCCGCCTGGGCACGCGCGTGCTCCTCGCGCACGTCCCGCCATCCTCGCCAGCCCACGGCCATCGCCGCCGCGAGCAGGAGCATGACCGTGGCCGCCGCCCAGCGGAAGCGGCCGTCGCGGACGAGATCCACGAATTCTTTGCGGGCAATGCGAAGGATCATGAGATTTTCATGAAACGAGGAAATTCCTAAACCACTGCCCTTTGCGATGCGTACGCTCGTCGAGGCTTTCCCGCCGAACCCCCGCCAACGTCATTGAGCTATGCCCGAGCAGTAGGCTCGCCCAGGCCATCCGGCACGAAGGGCAGGGGGTCGTAGTACGTTTTTTGGGAACGTAATACCTGTAGCCGCACCCGATCGTCGCGTCAAGCGTCGCCTCCCGAACTCCATGGAAAGCCGGATTTTTGCGGGAGAACGGCCTGGGTCCCGACTAAGGGGCTTGATGTCGGGCCAAACGGCGCCGAGCAGACGTCTTGATTTCGAGGGGGTTGCACCGGCCGGGAGGGCGCGGTATTACGTTTTTTAAGATCGTGCTACTGTGCCCTCGGTTCGTTTTACAGGGACCCCCCGACATGTCTCGACGTGCGTTTACGTTGATCGAACTCCTCGTCGTGATCGCCATCATCGCGGTCTTGATCGCCTTGCTCTTGCCGGCCGTGCAGGCGGCACGAGAGGCGGCCCGCCGGGCGCAGTGCGTCAACAACCTCAAGCAGTTGGGCATCGCCCTGCACAATTACCACGACACGCTGGGCCGATTGCCGTACGGGGCGATCGTGGCCCCGAAGGGCAATTTCTGGTATCCGTCGGGAGTGGGGGGAGAGCACTACCGATACTCGGCCCTGGCGATGCTCGCCCCTTTCCTGGAGCAGTCGCCGATCTTCGGGGCCTTGAATTTCAGCTATCCGATCTACATGCCGGACGGGAGCCTCTCGGCGACGAATACCACGGTCTTCTCGCTGAAGGTCAGCATCTTCCTCTGCCCGAGCGACACGGGGCGGATCGTCCAGCCGGGGTTCGCTCCGGCCAATTACATGGCGTGCGCGGGCAACGGGATGCCGGGGGGCTCTGCGTTGTATGAGAACCCCAACGGCTGCTTCTATTACAACTCGGGTGTGACCTTCGCCGGGATCCAGGACGGCCTCAGCCAGACGGCGATGATCAGCGAGAGCATCCTCGGCCTGGCCAGCGGCCCGTTCCAGGTCGCCCCCGGCACGGTCGTCAACCCGAAGGAGATCATGGCGCAACAAGTGGCCGTCGACATCAACGCCCTCCCGCCGGCCGACCTGACCGTCGCAGAGTGCAATTCCGCCGGCGCAGGCACGTCCGGCTACTACAACGCCCAGCGCGGAGGGAGCTGGGCCCAGGGCGACTTCCGCCATGCCCTCTACACTCACTATTACCCACCCAACTCCCAATCCTACGACTGCCTGCGTGGCAGCGACTATGGCTGGAAGACCGCCCGCAGCTACCACAACGGAGGTGTCAACGTCCTCTTCGGCGACGGCCGGGTCCAGTTCGTCAAGGACTCGATCGCCGTTGCATCGTGGTCAGCGTTGGGCACTCGCGCGGGGGGGGAAGTGGTTTCGTCGGATTCCTACTAATCCGTGCGTCGCAATCCGTCGAAAGGAGAGGTTTGTCCGAAGCGTTCGATTTTTTCGAAATCCGACATAGGGTTGACCCCGCCCTCCATGTTGGTGATGATAAGCCCGCTTCTGTACCAAGCCTTCCTGTTGAAATGCCCGCCGAAATGGAGTCATCGCCCTCCGATGGTCCGTCGCGTTCCAATGCTCGAGTGCCGTGAACTGCTCCGCCGGTTGTTACTGGCGTGCGTGTTCTGTTGCGGCCTGGGCTGGAATGGGGCGATGGCGTCCTCGATCTCGGTCGCCGTTGAGCGAGACGACGACCAAGCCCACCATTGCAAGTGCAAGAGCTGCCGACCGGAGTCCTGTTGCTGCGGCCCGCGCAAGGCCAAGGTGGCGAAGGCTCCTATGCCTCAAGGCGATGGAATTCCCTCCGCGAGCTCCGGTCCGTGCATGAGCTCCGCCCCTTGCGGCGACCCGGGGCTTCCCGGGTCGTCGAGTCCCCTCCTCTTCGGTAAGGCTGCCGCGCTCGCTTCGTGCGATAGCCTCGCCCCCATCCTGTCCGAGCGGCTTGACGCCGCGTCTCCCTTCTTCGCGCTCCCCACCCCGCGGGATTCCCGCCTCGATGAGCCGCCGGAACGCTCGGCCGTCGCCTGATCCAATGCCCGCATCGCCGATGCGACTGGACCCCCGTCCGCACCACCAGGCCGGGGCCTAGGCTACGTCCGTGCCAAATCCAACCGCGACCCATGAACTCCGCGGCCCGCCGGGTCGTTGGCTTCACGCCGGTCCACGTTCCGAGTTCCCCCTCCACCCTCCCCCTTCTATTCGGGAGTTGCGAGATGCTTCGGCGTCGAGGTTTTACGTTGATTGAATTGCTGGTGGTCATCGCGATCATCGCCGTGCTCATCGCCCTCCTCTTGCCCGCCGTCCAGGCGGCCCGAGAGGCGGCGAGGCGGATCCAATGCACGAACAACTTGAAGCAGTTCGGGCTTGCTCTGCACGGCTATCACGACGCATGGAACGTCGTGCCCCCATCCGACGGGATATACCCGTTCAATTTCCCCACGCACGTCTACCTACTGCCCTACATGGAGCAGCAGGCGTTGTACAACCAATGTCGATTCTACAACGTTGATGGCAATACGCCCAACGCCTGGACGGGTCTGAACCTGACCGTGACGCAAACGAAAGTCGCCGTATTCCAGTGCCCTTCGGACTCCGGGGGAGTGCCCGGCAGCGCTGTGGCCGGAACGAACTACTCCTCCAGCGGCGGGACGGGCTTCGATCCCGGCATCGGCGACTACGATGGCAACTACGCGACCATCGACGGGGCGTTTGTCCTGAAGCAGTCTTTCGGCTTTGCCGGCATCACGGATGGGCTGTCCAACACGTCGGCTTTCAGCGAATCGGTGTACGGCGACGGGACGCCGGACGGCACGGCGATCGCAGGTGCCGTCGATCCGATGAGGGTGGCGATCTTTCTCCCCGCCGGCACGCTCACCACTCCCGCCAACTGCAAGGGAAATACCTACACGGGTCAGCGTGGCGTCCCCTGGACCCTCGGGGGCTACGACAACTCGCTGTACAACCACTTCACCACCCCGAATTCCCCTACGCTCGACTGCGTCAACGCCTACGACAATCCCGGCCTGAAGGCCGCCCGCAGCCGACATCCTGGCGGGGTCAACGTGGGGCTGTGTGACGGAAGCGTGCGCTTCGTGAAGAACTCGGTCTCGCTCGTCACATGGAAGGCGTTAGCGACCCGCGCAGGCGGCGAGGTCATCTCGGCGGATTCCTATTGAGGAGTGTCCCTGGTGAAGCGACTTCCGACGATTCTTTTCTTGCTCGCGTCGGCGGCGGTGGGCGGCTTGTACGCCTGGGCCCGTGCCCGCTCGGAATATCCGGAGGAAGGGCCGGAGCAAGTCGTCATCGAGGGCTCGCCGAAGCATCTCGTGACCTTGAAGATGGCGACGGCGAGCCGGGCGATGCTGGATCGGCCGGTCCAGGACTTCGCGAAGCCGGCCACCGACGGCGAGACGCACCGCCTCGGGAGCCTCCTCGGCCGCGGCCCCGTGCTCCTGACGTTCATCAAGGACGGTTGCCCGTGCAGCGAAGCGGCCCAGAGATACTTCAACGAGCTGCACGCCGCCTATCCGAAGGTCTCGATGTGGGGCGTCATCGACCAGGAACTCGGCAGGGCGAAGGAGTGGGCGAAACGGTTCCACGTCGCCTATCCGCTGCTCCTCGACCCCGAGGGCGACCTGGTCAAGAGCTTTGAAATCGAGAACTCCGCTTACACCGTGCTCGTCGGACGGCAGGGGAGTATCGAGAACCATTGGCCAGGCTACTCGGGGTCGATGCTCCGAGAGCTCGGTTCCTTGATGGCGAAGATGACCCACTCCCCGGAGACGCCGCTCGACCTGGCGGATGCACCGGAGGAGCTCTACACGGGTTGCCCGTTTTAACTCCAGGCTGGCCACGAGATGAAGCGCCGATCCCGCCGGAATATCGAGCGGATCGCGGCGGGGAACTGCCCCGGCGGCCCCGGAATCGTGGCCCGGGACGGTGCCTTCGGCGAGCGATACGCCCTCGCCGGGCCCGGCTCGGCCGTCCCGCTCCCATGGACCGCGAACTTTCGGAGATGATGATATGCGCAGAGTCATTGCGATTTCCTACGTCATGGCGATCCTATGCGTCCTCCAGGCCGGTCGTGCCTCCGCCGAGGACGCTCGAATCGTGCTCAAGGGCCTCGACCCCGTCTCGCTCGTGGAAGGCCGGGAGGAGCGGGGGAAGGAGCGGTTCGGCTCGAGCAGGGGAGGGTTTCGTTACCTGTTCGTCGACGCCGAGCACAAGGCCCGATTCGACGAAGAACCCGGCCGTTTCGCGGTCCGGGGCGACAAGTGTACGGTGATGCCGAAAGCCCCGGCCTCCCCCGACCTGTTCCTCGTCCACGAGGGGAAGATCTTCCTCTTCGGCTCGCCCCGATGCCTGGCGAGCTTCAAGGTGGACCCCGCGAAATATCTCGACGTGACGCCGCGAAAAAATGTTGCGATCTTCCTCTACGACGGGGTGGAGCTCCTCGACTTCGCCGGCCCGGGCGAGGTTTTCGCCGTCGCCGGGGAGGGCCGTGCCTTCAACGTCTTCACGGTGGGGGCGGCCTCGGGGACGGTCGAGAGCCAGGGGTTCGTCGCCGTGACGCCGCAATACACGTTCGCCGACTGCCCCAAGGTCGATGTCTTGGTCCTCCCCGGCGGGGCGACGCGAATTCCGCTCGCCGACCCGAGCGTCGTCGAATGGATCCGGAAGACATCGGGCGATGCCGAGGTCTCCCTCTCCGTGTGCACGGGGGCCTTCCTCCTGGCGAAAGCGGGCTTGCTCGACGGGCTCGATGCGACGACGCATCGGAGCTCGCTCGATGCTCTGAAGGCGGCATCGCCGAAGACGAGAGTCCTCGAAGGCCGCCGGTTCGTGGATTGCGGCAAGGTCGTGACCTCGGCCGGGGTGTCGGCGGGCATCGACGGCTCGCTTCATGTCGTGAGCCGAATGCTCGGCCGGGCCGCCGCGAGCGAGGCGGCGCGGGGGATGGAATACCACTGGAAGCACGATGCAAAGTCGGAGTGACTCGGAGTGTCGGACGAAACGTGGCTCACCACGGAGATTCGCAACATGAAGACGCTGGTACGTGCATTATCGGTCCTAGTGGTCTCGTGCCTCGCAACAACCCTGGTCGGTGCGGACGAAAAGGAGACCCCGACGATCAAGGAGGTGATGCAGAAGCTCCACAAGGGGGCGAAATCCCCCCTCGCGAAGCTCAAGTCCTCCCTCAAGGCGGAGTCGCCTGACTGGAAGAGCATCCAGGATTCGACGAAAGAATTCGTGATCCTCGGGGCGGCCCTCGCGAAGAACGACCCGCCGAAGGGCGAGAAGGCGGATTACAAGACGCTTGCCGACTCGTATTTCGAGCAATCGAAGGCGATGGACGACGCGGCGAAGAAGGAAGACAAGGACGCGGCGAATGCCGCGTTTACGAAGGTCTCCACCTCGTGCATGGCCTGCCACAAGGCCCACAAGGGGAGTTGAGTCGCTCCTGAAAACGCCCGCGTGGCCGCTGGTCGGCCACGCGGGCGGTCTTCCCATTCCGCGTCCGGAGGTCGGTCGGTCCGACCGCTCCGGGCCGTCGTTCGACCGTCCAAGTGGCGCCCCCGGGATCCCCTGCGGGTTGCCGGAAATGCTGCCATCCGGGAGCTTGTTTGTGGTGCGGTCCCGCCAAACCTCATTGTGGAAGACATTCCTCCGCCGGCTCGTGCCTGCCATGGTGCTGGCCTTTGGCCCGGTTTGGCCCGGCGAGGCGGTGGCATCATCCGTCTCCCCTGCGGCCGCGTTCGATGTCGACGAGCACGGCCAACATTGCCGATGCGGCACTCGATGCCGGGGTGCGTGCTGCTGCTGCGGGCCTCGGACGGAGAAGACCCGTCCGGGTCCGGCGCCGCTCTTGTGGGCCGACGCCGGCCCCTGCATGGACGCGGCACCTTGCGGCGACCCCGGCTTGCCGGGCGATTCATCGGCCAGCCCTCTCGGCAAGGCTGCCACCCTCGCCGGCGACCGCGACGCGTTGCCGCCGGACGCCGGCAGGCGACTTCCCGCGGCGACCCGCTGCGAGTTGCCGCCCCGGCGAGCCTCTCGCCTCGACGACCCGCCGGAATTCCCGACCGTCGCGTGATCCCGGGCCCGTGCTCCCGATCGAGCACCTCCACCGGCCGCCGTCCTTCGGCGTGCCGGGTGGCCACGTCCATCGCCCGATTTCACCGGATCGCTTCGTCCGTGATCGACCCGGTCCGTTGGCGGTTGCGATTCCATGTCTCACTCAAGGGAATTCCTCCATGCGTCGTCGAGCCTTCACCCTGATCGAATTGCTGGTGGTCATCGCCATCATCGCGGTGCTGATCGCCTTGCTTCTTCCCGCGGTCCAGGCCGCCCGCGAGGCGGCGCGTCGAATGCAGTGCAACAACAACCTCAAGCAACTGGGGATCGCGCTCCACAATTACGAAGGCACGAACAACGTCCTCCCCGCCGGCCGATTCGGCTACCCCTATCTGTGGTCTTCGTTGGCCTCGTTGCTCAATTACATCGAGGCCGCGAACATGTACAACGCGATCAATTTCGCCTTCCCTTCGGAGACGGCGCAGTTGCCGTATCCCGCGAATCTCACGGCGGAGTCGGCGGTCGTCCAGGTGTTCCTCTGCCCCAGCGACGGGCAGCGGCGGGTGGACCCGACCAACTTCGGCGCGACCAACTACGTGTCGAACTCCGGTACGGGCACGCTGAACAACGGGAGCTTCAATGTGCTCTCTGGGGCCGTGCGGCCGGACGGCCCGTTTTACAACACCAGCGCCATTCGCTTCGCCGCGATCTCCGACGGGTTGAGCGGCACGGCCGCCTACAGCGAGACGATCCTGGGGAATAACGTGACGACCTCGCCGGGGAGCTCCGCCCCGGCGGACGCCAGGCGACAGTTCGCGGCCTTCACGAAGTCGGGCTACCTCGGGACGCTCCCGCCCTCGCTGTTCCTCCCCCCCAGCACCTCGATCCCCGCGTGCAGCACGCCCGACCAATGGTCCGGCGACCGGGGCCGCGAATGGTCGAGGGGGAGCTACATCATGGCCTCGTATAATCACTTCTACACCCCAAACAGCAAGTCTCCGGACTGCACGGACGCGGGCCGGGCCGCCGCCGTCACCGCGCCCCGGAGCTTCCACCCCGGCGGTGTGAACATGCTGTTCCTCGACGGCCACGTCCAGTTCGTCAAGGACAGCGTCGGCCTTTCTCCCTTCCGGGCGATGTCGACCCGGGCCGGGGGTGAGGTCCTTTCTTCGGATTCCTTCTGACCGACTCGACCCGGAGTGTGACCATGATCGATCCCGAACAAACGACCGAGGGCCGCCGATGGCCCGACTACCGGGCCGTCTGGCGTTGGCATTTCTATGCGGGCGTCTTCTGCATTCCCTTCGTGGTGGTGCTCTCGATCAGCGGCTCGTTCTACCTGTTCAAGGAGGAGATCGAGGCCTGGATCGACCGCCCGTATGACGGGTTGGCCGTTCAGGGGGCGGCCGCTGCCGCCTCGAGGCAAATTTCGGCGGCGCTCGCCGCGTTCCCGGGGTCGGAGCTGCAGGGCTACGAACTCCCGCAGGCCGATGACGAATCCGCCCGCGTGGTCGTGGTCCAGGGCGGCGAGGCGATACGGGTGTATGTCCACCCCGAGAGCCTCGCCGTGCTGCACTCCGTCGCCGAGGACGACCGCGTGATGCGGTGGCTCTTCCGGATCCACGGTGAGCTGCTCATGGGAAATCGTGGCTCTGCGATCGTGGAGCTGGCCGCCTCGTGGGCGATCATCATGATCGTCACCGGCCTCTACCTGTGGTGGCCGCGCGGAGGGACGCGACTGGCCGGGGTCGTCTATCCTCGTTTGGGGCGAGGGCCTCGCGTCTTCTGGCGTGACATACACGGCGTGACCGGGATGTGGATCTCCGGACTTGCGCTCATCCTGCTGCTCACCGGCCTCCCCTGGGCGAAGTTCTGGGGCGACTACTTCCGCAACGTCCGACGGCTGACCGGCACGGCCGTCGTCCGACAGGATTGGTCGAACGGGGCCAGCTCGCGCTCGACCGAGGAGTCTGGTCACGGGCATGCCGGCCACGGCAGTGGTCGCCGGAGCCGCACGGCCAGGGACCGGCCGCCGGTGGACCTCTCGGCCGTCGATCGGATCGTCGCGACGGTCCGGCCGCTCCGGTTGCCGCCCCCCGTGGTGATCGCCCCGCCGGGTGCGAAGTCGTTCGGCGGGGCCGGACCGTCCTTCGACTGGACCGCCAAGTCGATGACGGCCAACCGTCCTTTCCGCGTCGACCTGGTCATGGACGGGACGACCGGCGCGATCAAGAGTCGAAAGGGCTTCGGGGACCGCCACCCGATCGACCGGGTCGTCGGCACCGGCATCGCGCTTCACGAGGGCCGACTCTTCGGCTGGCCCAACCAACTCCTCGGCCTGATCACGGCGGGGGGCCTGGTCCTCCTCAGCCTCAGTGCCGTCGTCCTCTGGTGGAGGAGACGAGACGCCGGGACCCTGGGGGCGCCGAAGGCCCTCGCCGAACCCGCGTCCTCTCCATGGTTCGCCCTGATCGTGCTCGCCTTCGTCGTCTATCTGCCCCTGTTCGGGGCCTCGATGATTGCCGTCGCCGTGATCGAGAGGGTGATCCTGCGTCGAATTCCCCCCGTGAGCGAGTGGCTAGGGCTCCGACCCTCGAGGGCTTGAGTGTCTCCGATTCTCCGTACAGTCGAATGAATTGAAAATATATAGAGGTGTTGCGGCATTGCATTGTCCAATGCCGCGAAACTCGGCCGGTCAGTAAGAATCGGCGCTGAGGACTTCGCCGCCGGCGACGGTGCCGAGGGCGCGCCAGACGAAGCCGTCGATGGTGCTCTTGATGAAGCGGACGCTGCCGTCGCCGGCGACGATGTTGACGCCGCCGGGGTGGTAGCTCCGGGAGGTGACGGCCGCGTAGGTCGGGCCGCCGACCCGCTCGCGAAAGCTGTTGATGTCGACGTCCGGGAGGGAGTAGCCGGGGCCGCCGGGGGTCTTCTTGTTGGGGGGCCAGGCGGTGGTCATCCCGATGTGGTGGACGGCGACCTCGGGCCATTCGCAGTGGCCTTCGGGGTGGAGCGTGCAGCCGGTCGCCTGATACTCGGGGGCGACGGCCTTCGGGTCGGCGTAGGGGCTCGGGACGTTGTCGGGGGCGTTGATCTGCGAAAGGGTGCCGCAGTCGCGCACGGTCATCTGCCAGTTCTTCACCTCGGCCATGAGCATCGTCTGGCTCGTGCCGTCGGTGAAGGCGGCCCAGCTCCGGCTGAGGTTCGGGCCGAACGCGCTCCGGGTGATCGCGCCGCCGGAGGGCCCCGCCCAGACGAACCAGTCGCCGAGGCAGAGCCCGTAGTTCGTCGGGCCGACGATCCCGAACGTGCCGTTCGACTCGCGGTCCGAGCGGACCTCGCTCGGGCAGAGGAAGACGCCGATCGTCTGGGCGGTCGCGGTGAGGTTGCCGGGGTCGCCGTAGCTGGAGCTCAGGTTCAACGCGTTGTAGATGTTGCC
Source organism: Singulisphaera rosea (assembly GCF_054877945.1). Taxonomy (NCBI): domain Bacteria; kingdom Pseudomonadati; phylum Planctomycetota; class Planctomycetia; order Isosphaerales; family Isosphaeraceae; genus Singulisphaera; species Singulisphaera rosea. The sequence continues at coordinate 156,692 of NZ_JBTYIP020000006.1, forward strand.
CTGCTCGACGTACTGGAGGATGCGCGCCAGGCCGCCGAAGTCGCTCGTCCAGAGCGTCCCGCTCGGCCGCCTGATCACGATCGCCGAGGGGGGGAGGCCGTCCCAGGTCATCTGGTAATTATGATGGGCGAGCCCGAGCTGCTTCAGGTTGTTCGAGCACTGGGCGCGCCGGGCCGCCTCGCGGGCGGCTTGCACCGCCGGCAACAGTAGCGAGATCAGGAGCGCGATGATCGCGATCACCACCAGCAGCTCGATCAAGGTGAAACCGCGGTTGCGACGCAACGTCATCGGCCCGCCTCCTTCCGCATCGGTACGTGTTGAGGATAATCCCAGCGTCCCACGTTATCGCGCAGCCAGTCGTAATAGAATCGCACGCCGCGATCGGTCGCGCTCGTGCCGTAGCCGCCGCGTTCGGGGTTCGGGGCGGTGTTGCTCCGGTTGGTGATCCCCTGGATGTAGGCGGCGTGGAAGAGCATGGCCGAGTTGGGGGCGGCCTTGAATCGCTCCCAGTCGGCCTGCATCTCGGCGAGGTCCCCCTTGGTGAAGATCCCGTCGTTCTCGTAGTAGTCGTGCCGGGTCAGCTCGACATTGACGACGAAGCCCTTGCTGGGGATCGCCATCGACTTCTGGATGATCCGGACGTCCATCCCCGGGTACTCGTCCTCGGTGCCGGTCTTCTCGGCCGGGCAGACGCCGACCTCGATGTCGGGGGCGATGGCCTTGAACCAGGACGTCAGCTTGGCCTTCTTGGAGGCCCCGTCGGGCTCGCGCATGAGGACCTGGTCCATACGCTCGGGGTTGTTGTACTCGTGGACGAGGTCGACGAAGACGTTCCGGAGCTGACGTTCCTTGAGGAAGTGGGCCACCTCCTCGACGGCCCGCTTGATGGCCGCGTCGTCGTAGAGGTTCTGGTCCTTGCTCGGCGAGAAGATGCCGACCATGATCACCATCCCGCGCTTGTCGGCCTCGCGGACGAGCCAGTCGAGGCGGGCGGCGACGTCAGGCTTGAGTTTGCCGTCGCGCTGGAGGCCGTCGTACCCGGCCTCTCGGTTCGGGAAGCCGCCGTTCGACCCCTGGACGTACAGGCCGAGGGCGTTGATGCCGTGGGCGACCATCGTGTCGAGGCAGTTCACGTGGCGTTCGGTCACGTTCCAGCTATAAAGCGCGTTGCCGCTGCGGATCCCCCAGAGCCGGACCTGGTGGCCGCCGAGGTATGGCCGGTCGTCGCGGATCTCGAATTCCTTGGTGGGGGTGGCCGGCCCGAGCTTGGGCTCCTGGGCCGAGGCGGGCCGAGACGAGGTCGTCGACGAGAGCATCGCGGCCAGGACGAGGGCTGTCCACAGGTGGCGTGACATGGTGGTCCTCTCCGGTGGTCGTTGAAATGTCCTTGCGCGTTCGAGGTCGTCGGGCCGAGGGCTCATTCCGAGACCATCAGGTCGTCGAAATACGTCTGTGCGTCCGACTTCGACCATAGGCCGATCTTGCCGGCGTCGGGGAAGGTCGAGTCTTCGGCGACGAGGAGCTTCCTGCCGTCGAGATAGCCGAAGATCTCTTCGCCCGACATGGTGATGCGGAGCGTGTGCCAGTCCGAGTCGCCGGGCGCGTCGGCGTGGTCGAGCTGGGTGCGCTTGCCCCCTTCGACCTTGTAGACCCGGAGGTTGTCCTCGAGGGGGTTGTAGCGGGCGACGTAGTAGTTGTCCTTGTCTCTCGCCCGCCAGATGACCCCGCCCCCCTGGTCGTCCCGGCCCGAGCGGGCCTTCACGCGGACGCTGATGTCGAGGTCCTTGTAGCTCGTGCCATCGACGAGCGCCACGTTGAAGTCCTTTTTTCCGCTCTCCGCACGCTGGGCGATGACGCGATTCTTCCCGTCGTCGATCACGACCCAGGTGCCGGCCTCGCCCGTGAACCCCGGCGCGATCTTGCCCGTGGGGTTCGACTCGAAGTCCCAGACGGCCTTCCCGGCCGCCCCGAGGCTCGAAAGCCCGATCACCACAACGGCGCCCAGGGCCCAGGGCCTGCCGACGAACCTCGACTGCTCGCTCATGACTCAACCTTCCCGCTGAGGATCGCCCGACATCCGGGACCAAACGGAACGATGGGGCCGGTTCGGGCTTGCCGCGACTCTTCCGAGCCTACCCCAAGCCTGGCCTCGCGGCGCTAACCGCCTCGACGAGGTCCCTTGCAATCTTTCCGGCTCGCGTCGTCACGTCCTCACTCGGGCGCCTTCGGGTTGAGATGCTATGACAACCGTCCATGGCACGCAAGCGTCGTGAGAATGAATTAATGAGGACAGAGACTCGTCACCTTCTTTCGAGCTCTGGAAGAGCGACAGAGTTGGTTCGGGCTGGGCTGTTTGCTCCCGAAACCGGGTGTTGGGGAGAGGTTCTGCGCGGGCGGTTCATCCGAGAAGGGCGGTGTGTCGGCCTTGAGTCGATGCGGAGGGTGCGGGTATAAGGAAGGCAATGCCGGGCGAAGGCGACATGGAGCGTCTCGACCCTCGGCGGTCATCTCCGGCTTCGAGGTCGGAGAATGACGGTCTACGGATCGAATCTGGGAGACGGAGCCGTGCCCCTCACCTCGCCTCGGTCCCGGGCGGGACGCGACCAGTTCGCGCTGGTGCTGGCGTTTCTCGGCGTGCTCGCGACGTTCGTTCGAGACGAGGCCCGAGCCCAGGCCCCTGCGCCCTCGGGCGAGGAGAAAGTGCAGGCGCCGGCGCCGAGGCAGGTTCCCGACACGCTGAACTTCGCCAACGGCTCGTTCCGCGCCCGCCGATACGAACTGGCCGCCAAGGCCTACGAGCGGTTCCTCAAGGACGCGAAACCGGGGCCCGATGCCGATGAGGCCTGGTTCGGGCTCGCCAACGCCCGGCTCTTCCAGGGGCGCTACGACCAGGCCCGGCAGGCGTTCGAGTCCTTCCTGAAGGTCGCGCCCGACCACCCGAACTCCGCGACCGCCCTGTACCGGATCGGCGAGACCTCGTACATGCTCGGCGACCTGCCGGCCGCGCGTCGGGCGTTCGAATCGTTCACCGAGAAGGCCAACGGCCACAAGAACCTCGAGACTGCCTGGCCCTACCTGGGCGAGGTCTGCTTCCGGATGCGCGACCTCGTTCGGGCCCATCAGGCGTACGACCAGGCCCTGGCGCTGTTCCCCGACGGCCGCCTGGCCGACCGTTCCCGGTTCGGCCTGGGGAAGACCCTGGCCGCTCAAGGAGAGCTGGACGAGGCGAGGAAGGTGCTTATGGAACTGGCGAAGCGAGGGGGCGAGTGGGCCGACCGTTCCTGGCTCCAACTCGGGAAGGTCGAGGCGGGCGCCGAGCGGTTCGCCGAGGCGCTCGCCGCGTTCGACAACCTCGAACGGGTCGCCCCCAAGAGCCCGCTATTGGACGAGACCCGGCTGAGCCGGGCCGAGGCGTTGATCCACCTGAATCGCCGCGACGAGGCCGAGGTCGTGCTCCGCGGGCTCGTCGCCGACGCGCCCCACAACCTCGCGGCCCAGGCGGCCTATACGCTGGGGAAGTCGCAGCTCGACTCCGACCATCCCGCCGAGGCCTTCGAGATCTTGAACGACGCCCGAGGCCGGTTCTCGAAGACGGTGACCGCGCCGGCGTTGACCTTCTATGCGGGCGAGGCGGCCTGGAAGCTCAAGCGAGCGAACGATGCACGGGCCCTCTTCCTCAAGGTGGCCGAGCTCGGGCCGAAGGAACCCCTGGCCGACGACGCCATGGTCCGCGCCGCGAGGGCCGCACTTGAAGCGGCCGACCACAAGACGGCCGGGGCCCTGGCCGGCGCGTTCGCGACCCGGTTCCCCGACAGCCCCCTCCGCGCCGATGCCCGCCTGATCGAGGCCCAGGCGGCGGTCGCCACCGGCCGGCCCAAGGATGCAATCGCGATCCTCGAGGCCTCGATCGCCGAGGACAAGCCGACCGCCAACACCGCCCAGGCCCAGCGGTATTACCTCGGCGTGGCCTACCGCCGAGACGGGCAGACGGCCAAGGGGGACGAGATCCTCGCGACCCTGGTGAAGACCCCGAACGACCCAGCCGCAGCGAACGCCCAATACGTGGTGGGGCAGGGGCACTTCGACGCCGAGCGGTATGCGGAGGCGATCCCGGCGTTCGACGCCTACCTCGCGAGCAAGCCCGACGGCGAGGTCGCCGCCGACGCCTTGATGTCGATCGCCTGGTCCCGGATCGAGCTCGGCCAGCTCGACGAGGGGGCGAAGACCCTCGAGCAGTTGTCGAGTAAGTTCCCCATGAGCAAGTGGATCGCGCCGACGCGGCTCCGCCTCGCGTGGGCGCTCTTCGAGAAGGAGAAGCCGGTCGAGGCCGCCGCCGCGTTCGAGGCGATCGTGGCGTCGGGCGACGAGAAGCTCGCCCCCGAGGCTGCCTGGGGCCGAGCCCGGGCCCTCGACGCCGCCAAGCAGACCAACGACGCCTTGAAGGCCTACGCCCTGGTCGCCGAGAAGTACCCCGACGGCGAACGCAGCGGGCTCGCGACCCTCGCCCAGGCCCGACTCCTGACCGACGCGAAGCGCCCGGCCGAGGCCGCGGCGATCTACGAGCGTTACCTCCACGACCATCCCGACCCCAAGGCCGCGCCGAAGGGGGCCGAGGTCGACGCCTTGCTCTCCGAATGGGGCTGGTCGCTCGTCGACGCGGGCAAGACGGAGGACGCCGACCGCGTCTTCTCCCGCCTGCTCCAGGAATACCCCGAGAGCCCCTACGCCGCCGATGCCCGCGTGAACCTGGCCGACACGGCCTACCGCGCCAAGAACTACGCCGAGGTCGTCACGCTGCTCTCCCCGCTCGTCGCCGAAGGGGCGACGCTCTCCGAGCGCCTCGGCCCCTCCGCCTTGCTCCTCTTCGCCCAGGCCCAGGACAAAACCAAAGCCTGGGCCGAGGCGGCGAAGTCGCTCGACCGGCTCAATACCCAGTATCCCGAGAACCCCTACCGGCGCGAGTCGAAGTTCCTCCGGGCCGAGGTCGCGCTCAAGGCGGGCGACGCCGAGACGGCCGAGGCCGGATTCGCGGCGCTGGCAACCGAGCCCGCCGTCGAGGCCGACCCCGATCGCTTCGGCGCCGCGATCCGACGCGGGAGGATCCAGGCACTCCTGGCCTTGAAACGCTGGCAGGACGTGCTCACCGCCTCCGACGATTTCAAGGCGCACTCGCCCAAGGATCCCCTGATCGCCGAAGTCGACTACGCGAAGGGGCGCGCCCTCCAGGGCCTCGCGAAGTTCGACGAGGCCCGAGAGGCCTACCAGGCCGTGATCGAGGCCCGAAAAGGGGGAGACCTCGCCGCCCGCGCCCAACTGATGCGGGGTGAAACGTATTTTCACGTCAAGAATTACGAGGAAGCCCTCCGCGAGTTCTTCACGGTCGACACCCTCTACGACGCCCCGACCTGGCAGGCCGCCGCGCTCCTCGAGGCGGGGAAAATCTACGAGCTCCTCGACCGCTGGGCCGACGCCGCCGAAACCTACGAAGGGCTGCGTTCCAAGTTCCCCGACGACCCGAGCTCCCAAGAGGCCAAGTCCCGCCTCGAGGCCGCCCGGGCGCACGCCAAGAAGCCTTCCGACACCGAGACCCGCTGAGCCCCGAACCCCTCTCGCTTTATGAGCTAACCCGGTTTTTTAAAAAGAGACCGGGTGCCTGGGGAGATCTTGGGAGATGGGCCTCGCCGGAAATCGGGACGGATCCAGTGGCATGGATGGCGACCCGAGGCCGATTCTCTTATAAAAGTTGGTCACGGGCCCCGCATCCTCTCCGAAGCGGGTGCCCGGACGGAGGCCCCGGGATGATCTCCCCGGGAGGAGGCCGAGGCGTCCGAGGGCGGGACGGCCGCGTGGCGGAGCTCACCGACAGGAGGCTTCGGTCCGGAGGACCCCGGCGAGGCATGATGCGATGACCGGCCTGAACCTGGAATCGTTCCTGCACTTGCTCCGGGCCGACCTCGGCGCGTGGGCGACGCTCGCCCTGATCGCCCTGATCCTCGCCCTCATGACCTGGACGAGCTGGGGGTCGCGACGGGCCTTGCGCAAGTGCCTGGTCCTCTCCGTCGCCGCCCACATCGTCCTCGTCGCGTACGGCAGCACCATCCCGATGGTCCTCCTGGCCTTCACCCCGAGGGCCAACCCCGAAGCGTCCCGCGACCGGATCAAGCAAATCAAAGTGGCCCCCTGGGCGGTCGGCGACGACCGCTCCAAGTCGGCGGTCGCCTCGGGCAAGTCGGGGCATCGGGTCGACGATTGGGACGAGGCGAAAGAAGACCTCGCGCTGGCCGAGCCGAAGGTCAACCCGGCGAGGCCCGAAGGCCCGAAGCCCGAGGAAGCCCAACCCTCGGCCCCGCCCCCACTGCCTCCGGAGACGGCGACCCCCGTGCTAAACCCGCCGCTGTCGCCCGCCGTCGAGTCGCCCCCAGCCGAGACGCAAGACCCTTCACCAACACTCGATCAGGCTGCGCCCGCCGACCCTTCGGAGATTGCGCCTGCGGTGATCGCCCGCCCGAGCACCCCGGAGGTCGAGGTCTCGCCGCTCGACGCGGTCCAGGTCCGCCGACGCTCCTCGGCCGTCACGGCGGAGGCCAAAGACAAGGAGGGTGCCCGCCCCTCGCGCGACGACCTCCCGACCTTCGTGCCACCAATCCCCGCCTCGGTCGCCGATTCCGAAGGCCCTCCTCAGGTCGCCCTCGGCCCTCCCCTTGAACGGCCCAATCTCGCCGATGCTGATGCGGACGAGTCTTCGATGCGAAGGCCGGGGGAGGGCGGGCCTCCCGACTCTGTCGCCGGGGACCCGAACGCCTCCGGGGTCTCGGCCCCCATCGTCAAGCGTCGCGACGACGCACCGGCCGCGCCCGAGATGCCCGCGATCGACGTACGCCGGCGCACCCGTCCGAACCGGGCCGACACGAAGCCGGACGCTCGCACCCTGGATCGCTCGAAGGCCCTGGAGTCCTTGGCCCTGTCGAGGACCATGCCGGACGGGCTCCCGGCGCTACCCGAGGTCCGGGGCGCGACCGGCGGCCGGCCGTTGACCGACGTCCCCGAGGTCTACCGCTCCCGCCTCGATCCCAACCGCTCTTCCCTGGCCCAGCGGGCCGGCGCGAGCGCGGCGAGCGAGCAGGCCGTCGAGCGGGCCCTCGACTGGCTCGCGCGCCACCAGGACAACGACGGACGTTGGGACGCGGGCGTCGCCCGCTTCCCCGACGGCACCCCGGTCAAGGGGGACGACGACTTCACCGTCCATTGCCCCCTTGGAGAGCCCTGCACGGGCGAATGCTTCTACTGGGAGGCCGACACCGCCCTGACCGGCCTCTCGCTCCTCGCGTTCCTCGGCTCGGGCTACACCCACACCGACGGCAAGTACACCGAGACCGTCGGCAAGGGCCTGGACTTCCTCCGCAAGGCCCAGAAGGACAACGGCGACCTCCGGGGCGACAGCAAGGCCGTCGGAATGTACTGCCACGCGATGGCCTCGCTGGCACTCTGCGAGGCCTACGCGCTGACGGGCGACGCCCAACTCCGCGAGCCCGTCGGCCGTGCGATCGACTTCCTCGTCCGCTCCAGGGCCCGCGACGGCCTTGCCTGGCGTTATCAGCCCGGGGCCGACCGGGGAGACACCAGCATCCTCGGTTGGGTGGTCATGGCGCTCAAGTCGGCGAAGGTCGTGGGCATCCCGATCCCCGGCACGGTCCAGAACGGGACGCTCACCTGGCTCGGCCGGGTCGCGAGCGGCACCGATCGCGGCCTGGCGAGCTACCAGCCCGGCCAGCCGCCGACCCCGACGATGACCGCCGAAGCCTGGGTCTGCCGCCAGTTCCTCGGCGTCGGCGGCCCCGGCGCCACCAGCGACGAGTCTGCCGGCGAGCTCCTCGCCAACGCCCCCAACCGCCCCGGCCGCGACGCCTACAACCTGTACTACTGGTATTACGGCACCCTCGCCATGTACCAGCACGGCGGCAAGGATTGGACCCGCTGGAATGCCCAGGTCCGCGACCAGGTCGTCCGCCGCCAACACCTCGACGGCCACCGCGCCGGCAGTTGGGACCCCGACGACAGCGACTACGGCGCCCGCGGCGGCCGGATCTACTGCACGGCCCTCGCGACCCTGACATTAGAAGTCTACTACCGCTTCCTCCGCCTCTACGACGAACCCGACGCCTCCCCCGCCTCCCCACCTCTCTCCCCCGCCCGCGCCGGCAACCCTCCCCGGCGGAATCGCTCCTGATCGTCCCGGGGCCAGCCCTTGGTTGGAAGAGGTTATTAGCCACGGGCTGAACACGGATGAGCCATGGAAAATTAAATTAAATGATTAGTTAGTTGATTTTATGGTTTTGTTTCATCTGTGGCGATCTGCGTTATCCGTTGATAAATCTGCCTTCTCTGGTCTGCGTTCAATCCGGTTTCGCAGGCGACGTGGGGAGGCCGGGACTGTACTCGCGGGCGAGAGACTTCAGGATATCGACCGCCAAGGAGTCGACGGAGTTGGCCGTGTTCGACAACGCGAAAACCCCGTATTGATAGTCCTCGGTGAATCCGAGGTACGTCCGGAATCCACCCGTCCCGCCGTTGTGCCAGAGGATCGTCTGCGAGAGGCTGCTCTCGAACGATCGAATCCAGTTCATTCCTATCGAAAAGCTGGCATTCTCTTGGAAGAGCGCCTGGTGAGATCGCCGGATCCCCGAGTCGAGCGGGGTCGGAATGAGCCCCATGTTGGCTTTGAGGAACGTCATCATGTCATGGCCTGTCGAGCGAATGGCCCCGGCGCCCGCGAGATGATTCGGGAGTCGCCACTCCTCGCTCTCTGCCGCGAGACGCATCGGGCCCAGGTTGACAGAGATCCGATATTCTGCGGGCGTATGTTCTCGATGCCAATCGTCTGCCGTGATCACCGTTTTAAGCATTCCGAGGGGCTGGCAGATCCGGCTCGTGACGAGCGTCTCGTAATCCGACCCATGCCTCTTGGCGAGCACGAACCCCAGGAGTCCGACTCCGAAGTTGGAGTAGCGGTACCTGGTCCCCGGCTCGGATCGCAGTTCGACCGAGGCGAGCGCGTCGCTAAAGGACCCTTCGCTGTAGTCGCGATACGGGTCTCGGCCGGCGAAGACCAGGCGAAGCACGCTCGAAACACCGAGTAGGTTCGCGGGGAGTCGTGGGAAACCCGACGTATGGGTGGTGCAATGCCGCAGCGTGATCCCTCGCGCCGACTCCGACAGCGACCATCCTTCCGGTAGCCGATCCGAGACGCGGTCGTCGAGCCCCAACTCTCCCCTCTCGACCTCTTGAGCCAGGAGGATCCCCGTGAAGACCTTGGTGATGGAGCCGATTTCGAAGACGGTGTCCCCGTCGGGAGGTTGCCAACCCCCGAACTCTCGAGTTCCATACCCCATCAAGGTTTCTTCGCCTTTGGCAACGGCGCCGACGACGAGGCCGACCTGACCGTTCGGTCCGAACGCTCGCTCGACCTGTTGCGTGACGATCTCGGCGAGTCGACTCTCCTGTCCTCCTTGGTGGGAGACCACGCGCGGCGGCTTGCCGAGGCGGAGGCGCATGACATAGGCCAGCAGGCCAACGGTCGCCAGGCCCCATGAGTCGGGGTCGGGAGAAGTCCAGAGGAGGACGATCCCCAGGAAGAGCCAGGCGAGTCCGCGGATTCGTCCCTTCCAAAGGGATCTGGGCTTCCTGGCTCCCACAACTGCGGCTGATTCCGAGGCCGGCTCTCCCACCAGGCCAGGCCCGCTCTTGGCGCGAAACGCGGAGCACAGCCTTGATATTCCCAGAACGGTGAACAACAGGCCGCAGTTGATAACATAAAAGAAAATCAATTGATTCATGAGATGGTCTCGCACGACCTTGTCGCGTGGCAGCGTTGATGCCTGGCGAATCGATTAGTCGCGGCCCGCGGCCCCGATATTGCAGGAGTCGTACGAGAAAATCGAAAGAATTGGGAGATCCTCCTGCGAGATCGGCGTCGACCGGCCCCTGGCCCGCGTGGTTTGCACACCACGCGCAGGCATTGGAGGAGAGATGACCTCGGCCGGCTGCCTTGCGGCTGGGAGTATGGCGGCCCGATGTCGAAGGAGACGCCTCGCTTTGACATGTGCTCGGCCGACGGCCGGAGACTTGGACCGAGAATCAAACTCTTCCAAGGCGGACCAGGTCATCCCCCGAGCGGGAGGGTGAGGAGCGGGCCGACGGTCTTGCTGTCCGACTCCTGGAGGGCGAAGAGGATCTCGAGGATGGCCAGGACGGCCCGAGAGTTGACGTCGTCGGGGGCGATGGAGAACCAGTATCCGCGGTATCGGACGGCCACCTCCGCGTCTTTCGGCCGGTGCTTTTGCGATCGGACGAAGAAGTTGCCGGCGGTCACGCGGGTCCAGTCGAAAGGCCTGCCCTCGGGGCCTGGGGTGAGCGGCGCGACGCCGAGTCGGACGTGCTCCTCGGGCACGCAGACGCCTTTGGAGAGGAAGGTCATGATCTGGAGGACCGATCGCATGCTCAACTGGATGGTGTCGCTGCCGAGCGGGGCCGGGAAGTCCTGGTTCTCCCCGATGGCCAGCTCCGACTTGATCTTGTACTTGCTCAGCCCGGGCGTCAGCCGGAAGATTTGCGCGAGCTCGGCCATCTCGGGGGATCGGACGTAGTCGGGGCGGATCCGGAGGACGAGGTCTCGGGATCGCTTGACCAGTGTCACCTGGTTCTCGCCTCGGGTCCGGTAGACGTAGCCGTCCTTGGCGGCGTCGAGCAAGTCGTGGCCCTCGACGAGGGCGCCCGGCACGGGGTCGGAGATGCTGTCGGAGTCTTCGCTGGTCTCGAAGGCAAGCTCGGTGGCGTCCCGCTCCCGGAGCGACCGCATCAACTGGATCCCGCGGACGAAGAGCGTGTTGTCGTCGGGGACTTTGGGGGTCAGGTAGGTGGCTCTCGGGGCGTTCGGCACGTCGTTGAGGTCGTTGATGGTCAACAGGAGGAGCTGCTCGATGTCGGCCCCGGCGTTGACCACGCTGAACAGGTCGGAGGACAGGGGCGTCAGCATCGACTTGGCGATGTCCTGGCCCGCCCTCGGACGATAGCTCAGGGTCGGCGTGTCGCGCAGGGCGAGCTCGCCGAACCCGAGGCTCGCCTTGCCTGCGAACTGGTTGCCGAAGCCCCCGGTGTAGTTCCCCCGGCCGGCGACCTCGAACTGGCTGGTGATGTTGGGCAGGTCGACGAAGATGGGGGAATCGGCGTACCGGAGTCGGACGATGTTGGTCAGCATCTGCTCGTCGTTCGTGGCCCGGATCACCTCGTTGTAGCGCATCCGGGTGTACTGGACGGCCTTCGGCCCCGCGCAGCCGGTCCCGACGACCCAGGCGGCGAGCCAAAGGAGCCCCTGTCGAGCCGACCATCGCCAGAGCCGATTTCCCCGTCTGCGGTCGTCCATCAATTCGATCGGACCCGTCAACCTGTGCCGCCCGCCCCGCGCCACGTCACATGCGCGCAGCAATACCGAGGCGGCCTTATCGGTATCGTCGGATCAACCGGCAAACTTGATGAAGCTCGCAAACTCGGATCGGGGGTGACGCCTGCGCCGAGGCGAGCCGGTTGACCCGGACGTCGATCCTGGATTTCCTGACAGTTGTCGGACTTCGGCCTTGCGTTCGACCGCGAGGGGCTCGATAGTGGGAGAATTGAACGGTCCGTGCTCGTTTGCGCGGTGAGTAGGTCGCCGGCCGTTGGCGTGATCGAGGGGAGAGGCATGGCGGAAGTTACGGCAATCAGCAAGCGGATCGTCGCGAACATCGAGAAGGTCATCGTGGGCAAGCGGCAGGAGGTGGTGCTGGCGCTCGTGGCCTACTTCGCCGAGGGGCACATCCTGCTCGAAGACGTGCCGGGTGTGGCGAAGACGATGCTGGCGAGGGCCTTGGCCCGGAGCGTCGGGGCGACGTTCAAGCGGGTGCAATGCACGCCCGACTTGCTGCCGACGGACGTGACGGGGGCCTCGATCTTCAATCAGAAGACGTCGCAGTTCGAGTTCCGCCAGGGCCCGATCTTCGCGCAGACGGTCTTGGCCGACGAGATCAACCGCGCGACGCCGAGGACGCAGTCGTCGCTGCTCGAGGCGATGGCCGAGCGCAAGGTCTCGGTCGACGGGATCACGTACGACCTCTCGCCGCCGTTCCTCCTGATCGCGACGCAGAACCCGGTCGACCACGAAGGGACCTTCCCGCTCCCCGAGGCGCAGCTCGACCGGTTCCTGATCCGGCTCAGCCTGGGATATCCCTCGGCCGAGGAAGAGGCGGCGATGTTGGGGCGGCTCCAGCTCAAGCACCCGATCGACGACCTCCAGGCCGTGGTCTCGGCCGAGGAAGTCCTCCAGTGCCAGCAGGCGGTGCGGGCCACTCGCGTCGATGAGAAGGTTTGTCGATACATCGTCGAGTTAATCCGTCGTACCCGAGAACACCCCGACGTCCTGCTCGGCGGTAGCCCGAGGGCCTCGCTGGCCCTGTATCGGGCCTCGCAGGCGGTGGCGGCGATCCGGGGGCAGGACTTCGTCACGCCCGACGAGGTCAAACGCATGGCGCCTGTGGTCATGGGGCACCGGATCATCCTCAAGCCCGAGAGCCGCCTGAGGAAGGCGACTTCGAAGTCGGTCATCGAGGAAGTCCTGGATTCCGCGGTCGTCCCGACGAGCGGGGCGAGGGTCGTGGCCTGATGCGCGCCGTTTTCGTCGTCGTCCTGGTCCTGGTCGTCGCGGTCGTGTTCGACCTCGGGATGCTCGCCTGCGCGACGCTCGCGCTGGCGGGGCTGATGCTCGTCAGCCGATTCCTCGCCCGAACCTGGATCACCAACATCGAGGCGACCCGCGAGTGCAACCGGACCGAGGCCGAGGTCGGCCAGACGATCGCGTTCGTGGCGACCCTGGTCAACCGGGGACGGCTGCCGGTGGCCTGGGTCCTGGTCGAGGAGATGCTCCCTCGCGGGGCGATCACGTCGAGGCCCCCTCGGATCGAGGTGAAAGGGCGTCGCTTGGCCGTGGCGATGCTCGGCCCGCTCGCGACCAAGACCTTGAACTATCAGCTGCACTTCGCGATGCGGGGGTATTACCAGGTGGGTCCGCTGGTGCTGGAGACGGGGGACCTGTTCGGCCTCCACCGGCGGTTCCGGATCCTGACGGACCCGATCTATGTCGTGGTCTACCCGAAGGTCATCCCATTGCCGGGGTACGACCTGGCGTCTCGGCGTCCGATCGGCGAGATCCGCCTGACGCACCGGCTCTTCGAAGACCCGACGCGGATCGCCGGGGTGCGCGCCTACCAGCCCGGCGACCCGCTCAACCGAGTCCACTGGGCCGCCACCGCGCGGACCGGGACCCTGCACAGCAAGGTCTACGACGCCTCGACGATCGCGGGCGCGACGATCCTGCTCGACTTCCACCGCGACTCCTACCCGGCCCGGAACGAGCCCGGCCGCTCGGAGCTGGCCGTCACCGCCGCCGTCTCGTTGGCCAATGCGGTCAACCTGATGGGGCAGCCCGTCGGGCTTATCACCAACGGCCGGGACGCTGCGGAACGCACCCGGAGACGCGACGAGGTCGCCCGGGCCGGGGGCGGTGCTCGCGCCGATCGCGCGACGATCCACCGGACGGCCGCCATGCGCGAGGACGACGACCGGCTCCGCCCACTCATCGTCCCGAGTGGCCGGGGGCCCGAGGCCTTCGTCCAGATCCGCGAGGTCATGGCCCGGGTCGAGCTCTCCGACGGCCTGACCTTCGACCGCCTCCTGGTCGAGGCCGAGCACCGATTGCCCCGAGACGCGACGGTCGTCGCCGTCCTCGCCCAGGTCACGCCCGAGGCCGCGATCTCGCTCGGGAGGCTCAAACGCCAGGGGTTTGCCGTCAGCGTCGTACTCCTGGCCTTCGACGAGATCGAACGCATCGACGGCGCCGGCCCGCTGATCGCCCAGGGTTTGGCCGTCCGCGCCCTGTCGGATGAGGAGGATCTGTATCGCTTCTGCGAGCTCCAGTTCGTGGCACCGTTGTGACCATGGGCGATATGCCGGGTCGTTGAATTTTCAGCCACGCATGGGGCACGGATGAAACACGGATCAGAGAAGGCGAATTTTTCGACAGATGACGCGGGATAACGCAGATGGAAATTCGATAAAACAATAAATTAATTAAATGTATTTTTTTTATTCGGACGGGGACGGAAGGGTTTTTCGGAGCTGCCGCGATGGCCCGCAAGAGTTCGCGAGGGACACTGGTCGACTACCTCGTCGGGGCGATCGAGCCCGCGCTGATCATCGTGATGGTCGGCAGCATGATGTTTTACTTGCTCGATGTCTGGTATCAGGGCCCGTTCCTGGATCGGCTCCGCTGGATCCTGTTCTGGTTCGTCCTCGGGATCGTGATGATCACGCGGGTCGGGATGCAGATCGGCGGAGAGCTTGCGAAGGGGTATGGGGTGGCGCTCGGGGGCGCGGTGGCCCTGGTCGCCACGGTCTTCGCGGGGTTCCAACCGTTCTTGCTGGCGGTGATGGGCCTCGTCTGGTGGGCAACCCACAAGCTGACGTATGACTGCACGTTGACCGATGAGAACCAGGACACGGGCGTCGGACTGCTCCAGGAGAGCGGCCTCGATCCCGCACTCGCGCCCGAGGCGGTCGAGCACCACGACCCGGGGGAGATGGAATCGTCGCTGTTGCCCCAACGCCCCTGGTGGAAGCTCGGGGGGAGCGACCCCAAGGACGCGCGCCAGCCGCACCCGCCTTGCCTCTGGCTGGTCTACTTCTCGCTCGCCGCGATCCCGGCGTTTAGCCTCGGCCAGTGGCTCGTCCCGGAGGTCGAGAAGGAACGTCGCATCTGGCTCGTCGCCTACTTCCTCGCGTACCTCGCCAGTGCCATGGGCCTGCTGCTCGCGACGAGCTTCCTGAACCTGCGCCGGTACCTCCGGAGCCGCAAGGTCCCGATGCCTGGCGCGATGACGGCCGCCTGGCTGTCGACGGGTGGGTTTATGATCATCGGGTTGACCGTCGCCGCGGCGGTCCTGCTCCCTTCGCTCTCGGGGTTCCGGACGGGCGCCGCCGCGTCGATCAAGTCGAGCAACCTCCGCGCCTCGGGTTGGGCGATGCTCAAGGATAGTGGCGTCCAGGGCAAGGGGGCGGCGAGCGAGGGGGAGGCCGCTTCGAAGTCCGACAGCCCGCAGAAGGAGTCGGGCGAGCCCGAGGGCGCGGGGAAGACCAACGACCCCAACGCCGCCCAACAGACCAACGGAAAGGGCAAGGGGGGCGGGAAGAGCGGCCCGGGACGTGCCAAATCCGGAGCCCCACGCGGCAAAACGTCGTCGGGGAAGGGGGGGGCGTCGGGCAAGCAAGGCAAGGGCCAGGACCAATCGGGCGATCAGGGGAAGAATCAGGATCCGTCCGGCGATCAGGGGAAGGCCGAGGATCAGTCGGGCGACCAACAGAAGAATCCGGACCAGGGCGACGCCGGGAAGGATGGCGAGCGTGACAAGGAGCAGGGGGATGAGAAGGGGAAGTCGGACTCGAAGGACCAATCCTCGGACCAACAGGATCAGGGTTCGAGTCGTTCGTTCCGGCCGCCGTCGCTGTCGCTCCCGAGTTGGGTGCGGATCCCGGTGATGGTCGTCGGGGTCCTCTTCTTGCTCTTCGGCGCCTTCCGGTACGGCCCGGAGATGCTCAGAGGGCTCTGGGCGATGCTCGCCGCGCTGTTCCAGGGCCTCTGGTTCGGCGGGCCGAGGACACCGAGGCCGAAGGACGACGCCGAGGATTCCAATGAACCGGAGGTGCCCCCCCGGCCGTTCGCCTCGTTCGCGAACCCGTTCGATGTGGGGCTCGACCGCCAGTTCACGCCCGACGATTTGGTCCTCTACAGCTTCGAGGCCCTCGAAGCCTGGGGCTACGAGCAGGGCTTTGGCCGATCGCCCAACGAGACACCGACCGAGTTCGTCCGCCGAGTCGGTGCGTCGCGCCCCGGCCTGGCCGCGGACTCGAGCCGACTGGCGACCTATTTCGTCGCGATCGCCTACGGACGTCGCAGCCTCAAGCCGGAAGTCCTCCCGCAACTCCGACGCTTCTGGCAAGCCCTCGAGCAGGGTGGAATGTCCGTTGCTTCCGAGCATACGGCCGAAGTCTGAGGCGTGTCTGATCGTTGTTGGTGTTTATTTGGTCTCTTGTGCTCGTGTGGTTTGATCGATAAATTCTGGCGGGGCAGGAGTGCCCCACTTACCGATGGTTTGCCCTTGCCTCCCCCCGGGTAGGTGGGGCACTCCTGCCCCGCGTGCTCAAGGCACTGCCGACCGCGGAGCGCCGCCCTGTCCCCTCGCATCCCCGGTGTGTGGTGCACTCCTGACTCGCGCGTTGACGGACCTCATCGTTGTTGCGTCGAGACCGGCCGGGCATAATCGGCGATCGACGACGGGCGCGGGCCTCGTGGCCTGATCGCACCGTCGCTTGCGGGCGACTTCGGGAGTCATGAACCTATGATGCCGGCCAGGTCTTCTCGAGCGTTCGGAGTTGGTATCCTCTCGCTGTTGGCGGGGATCTCGGGCATGGCCCCGTCGCCCGAAGAGGTCCCCGCGAAACAGTTCGTCCTGTTCGACGTCACCTTCACGTTCACCAAGGAAGACGCGAACACGTCCAAGCCGAGCAAGTCGCACTATTACGTCAAAGGCAAGGCGATCAACCCGGACCGTCCCAAGGACTGGACCAATCCGGTCGACTTTCGCAACGGCACCGTCCACATCCGCGCCGAGGTGATCGAGAAGCCCAAGGGGGGCGAGCCCACGACGTGGACCCTCTGCTACATCCCGAACAAAGGGAAGGGCAACGGCTACGGCTGCACGGGGACCCAGCTCTATCGCGAGGAAGGCGTTTACGAAAAAGACGTCTCCATGAAAGAGTTCTGGGAGAACGACTCGATCATCTGGACCGAAGGCATCAAGCAGATGGACCTGGTGATCAAGGACAATAGCGGCGGCCGAGGCCACGCGCACAGACGACCGGACTCCGAGAAGTTCTTCCCGACCAAGATGCGGATCACCATGGTCCAGGTGGCGGCCGGCGCGACCTACGACCCGAGCCTGGTGCCCAACCTCCCTCCCAAGAAGGCCGCCGAGGACGCGAAGTCGAACCCAGGCTCCGAGGACAAGACCCCTCCCAGGACCGGGGCCGTCAGCACGTCGGCGGGCGGATCGGGGGCGAATGTGGTGGCGTCCGCGAAGGACGAGGCTTGTGCCGCGTGCGAGACCGAGGACACGCGCTGATCGTGTTCGAGGACGACTCCTCAACGGGGGCGGGTTTCGCGAGACTCCGGGCAGGTGACCTACCATGCGACTCGGACTGATCGGCTCGACGGGACACTGGCACACCTACGCCCCGGCGTTGGAGCATGTCCCGGGCCTCACCCTCGTGGCGGTCGCGGCGGCCGGCCCGGAGGAGACCACCGGCGCCTTCGACCACGCCCCCGGCCTGACGGTGGACACCCGACGTTACGACGACCCCAAAGCGATGCTCGACGCCGAAAAGCTCGACGTCGTCCAGGTCAGCGCCCGCTGCGACCGGATCCCGACCTGGTCCCGCGTCTGCCTGGAACGCGGGATCCCCGTCGTGGCCGAGAAGCCGCTCGCGATGGACCTCCCCACGCTCGAAGGGCTCTACCTCGCCGCCCAGAAGACGAAGACGACGCTCCTCCCGATGCACACCATGCGGGGCGTCCCGGAACTGGCAGCCGTCCGCGAGGCCGTCCGCTCCGGCGCCCTCGGCGAGCCCTCGTTGAGCTTCAGCCAGAAGACCTACAAGTGGGGCAAGTCCCGCCCCGACGCCTACCGAGACCGCCGGACCTTCCCCGGGCTGGCCCCCTGGGTCGGCATCCACGCCTTCGACTGGCTCCACTGGATCCTCGGCGACGTCTTCACCGAGGTCGTCGGCCGAGAAGGGACGACCGCCCGGCCCGACTTCCCGGCCTGCGGCAGCCAGGCGGCGTTCGTCCTGACCATGCGAAACGGCGGAGTGGCGTCGCTGACGCTCGACTACCTCCGCCCCGAGGCCGCCCCCTCGCACGCCGACGAACGCGTGCGGATCGCCGGCTCGCGCGGCGTCGTCGAGACGACCTTGATCGAGCACAAGGTCACCCTCACCACGACCGACGAGCCTCCCCGCTCACTCCCTCTCATCCCTCAGACGGACCTCTTTACGCAATTCGCCCGCTCCCTCCGCGGAGATGGGCCGCCTCCTCTGACCCTGGCCGAAGGCTGCCGGATCACCGAGATCGCGATCAAGTCTCAACAGGCCGCCGACACCGGCCGAGCCGTCTCGCTTCGCGACTCGCCCTATCACACGCCTTGAGTCGCTCCATTCGAACTCTTTGTCACGAGGATCGATAAGCATGGCACGGGATCTCGCGCTTCGAACGCCAATTTCCCGACTGCCTCGGTTTCAATTCCGGGTGAGGGTACTGATCGTCGTCGAGGCGCTATCCGCGCTCATGATGGCCTACGTAGGGAGCTATTATCGCCTTTCGAGGAGAGGGATGGACGAAGCCCAAAAGTACGGTCTTCCCGGTTTTCTCTTCGTCCCAATGGCAGATGCCGCGGAATCCAGAGACCTTGGATACCATTATGCGATAGCGACCTTCTATGAACCGCTGAACTGGATCGATCGCATGTTCTTCGGCACTCCGAGCCCGTGGCTTTCCATCCACTGGCGACTCAGCGGGTGATCCTCGCGATCGGGCCTCGATGGCCACGGTACGTCATGAGAGGAACCCGGCTTGGGAAATTGTCGTCCCGTCGGTTACGGGTGAATCGCGGTCGAGGTTGGCCAGGAGGTTTCCTGGCATTCCTTGTAGTTGAAAAACCGTAAAACATTTTAATGCGGTTAGCGATGATTTCGACACGGTTCAGTCCGGGGTCTGGAAAAGAGATCGAGCCGCGTGCGGAACGATTTCGGGCCGTGACGTGGGTCATCTGTCGCTTACACAATGGGGGAGACTCGGTTCGAGGGGATTGCGGAGGACGCCCCATGAATACCGTCGCGACGATGAGCATCACCGTGAATGGGCGGAAGCGGCCGGTGACCACGGATCCGGATCGGCCGTTGCTGGAGGTCCTGCGCGAAGATCTCCAGTTGACGGGCACGAAGTATGGGTGCGGCGAGGGACAGTGCGGGGCGTGCTCGGTCTTGCTGGATGGGAGGCGCGTCTTCTCGTGCCGGACGCCGGCCTCCCGGGCCGACGGGCGGACGGTCACGACGATCGAGGGGCTGGCCACGGGGGATGGCCTTCATCCGGTCCAGGAGGCTTTTCTCGAAGAGGGGGCCTTCCAGTGCGGGTATTGCACGGCCGGGATGATCCTGGCGGCCGTCGCGCTGCTCGAGGAGAAACCCAGGCCGACGGACGCCGAGATCGTCGCGGGGATGAATCGGAATATTTGCCGGTGTTGCAGCTATCCCAAGATCCTCCAGGCGGTCCGGCGCGCGGCCGGGCAGGGGGGGAGGTGACACCATGCCGACCCAGGACGAGCTGCTGACGGCCTACCTGCACGGCGTCGAGGGAGTTGACCTCGAATACGACGAGGAGTACGACCGGGTCGCCTTCCACTTCGACCCCATCGAGGTGACCCGGCGCGACTTCCTCCAAATCCTCGGGGCGGGGTTGCTGATCGCCGTCGCCGCGGATTCGGCGTCGGGGCAGGTGCCGCCGGGGGGGCGTCGTCGAGGGGGCGGGGGCGGGGGCGGAGGTGGCGGGATGGGGCGAGGGCCCTCGAACCTCGCGGCCAGGCTCCACGTCGGGAAGGACGGCGTGATCACCGTGATGACCGGCAAGGTCGAGTGCGGCCAGGGGGCCCGCGCCGAGCTGACCCAGGCCGCGGCGGAGGAGCTCGGCGTCGGGGTCGCGCAGGTCCGACTCGTCATGGCCGACACGCGGCTCGTCCCCGACGACGGCGGGACGTTCGGCAGCCGCTCGACTCCGTCGACCGTCCCGGCCATCCGCCAGGGTTGCGCCTCGGCTCGCGAGCTCCTCGTCGCGCTGGCCTCCCGGCGTTGGGGCGCCGATGCCGGGCCCGTCGAGGTCCGCGACGGCAAGGCGACCGACCCGTCCTCGAAGCACAGCATGACGTATGCGGACCTGGCGAACGACGCCGAGGCGGCCAAGGGGTTCGCGGCGTCGGCCGTCGGCAATGTGCGGCTCAAGGCCGTGGAGGCCTGGGCGGTGCTCGGGAGCTCCGTCCCCCGGCCCAACGGGCGAGATATCGTGACCGGATCGCATCAATATCCGTCGGACATCGTCCGGCCGGGGATGCTCTACGGCAAGGTTCTCCGACCTCCTTCCTACGGCGCAAGGCTGGTCGAGGTCGACCTGGGGCCCGCCAGGGCGCTCGAAGGGGTCGTGGTCGTCCGGGACAACGACTTCGTCGGCGTCGTGGCGCCGTCCTCGAGCCGTGCGCAGGAGGCGATCGATACGGTCGAAGACTCCGCCCAGTGGGAGGCCTCGCCCCACCCGTCGAGCGGCGAGCTCTTCGGATACTTGCGCGAGCATGCCCGTGGAGGAGTGCCGAAGAACCCGTTCGCCGAAGATGTCGCGAAGGCCGACCGGTCGTTGCGTCAGACGTACCACGTGGCGTACGTCCAGCACGCCCCGATGGAGCCTCGCGCGGCCGTCGCCGAGTGGGAGGGGGGATCTTTGACCGTCTGGACCGCGAGCCAGAACCCGTTCGGCGTCCGGGGTGAGCTCTCGAGGGCGTTCGGCCTGCCGGAGGATCGCGTCCGCGTCATCATCCCGGACTTCGGCGGCGGGTTCGGGGGGAAGCACCCCGGCGAGTGCGCGGTCGAGGCGGCGCGTTTGGCGAAGGCGGCGGGCCGGCCGGTGCGGTTGCAATGGACCCGCGCCGAGGAGTTCACCTGGGCCCAGTTCCGCCCGGCGGCCCTGATCGAAGCCGAGGCGAGCCTCGACGCGTCGGGCCGCTTGACGTCCTGGCACTATCTCAACATCAACTCGGGGGCCCAGGAGATCCAGTCCCCATACAAGGTCGAACGCAGCGAAGGCCGGTTTATCGCGTCCGAGCCGCCGCTGAGGCACGGGTCGTATCGGGCCTTGGCGGCGACGGCGAACACGTTCGGGCGCGAGTGCTTCATGGACGAGCTGGCCGCCGCCGCGGGCCGGGACCCGCTCGAGTTTCGGCTCGCCCACCTGGAGAAAGGGCGGCTGCGCGACGTCCTCGAGGCCGCCGCGGCCCGGTTCGACTGGCCTTCACGGTCGAAGGTGAAGACGCCCGACGTCGGCCTCGGGCTCGCGTGCAGCACCGATAAGGGTTCGTTCGTGGCGGCCTGCGTCGAGGTGGCCGTCGACCGGAAACGCGGTTCGATCCGGGTGAATCACGTCTGCCAGGCCTACGAGTGCGGCAAGATCCTCAACCCGGCGAATCTCATGTCGCAGGTGAAGGGGGGACTGATCATGGCGCTCGGGCCCGCGCTCCACGAAGAAATGCGGTTCGAAGGCGGCAAGATGCTCAACGCCGCCTTCGCCCGCTACCGGGTCCCCCGGCTCGCGGACGTGCCCGAGCTGGACATCCACCTCCTCGACCGCCCGGACCTCCCCTCCGCGGGCGCGGGGGAGACGCCGGTGATCGCCGTCGCCCCGGCCATCGCCAACGCCGTCCACGCCGCGACCGGACTCCGGATCCGACAGATGCCGATCCGGTTGGAAACGGGTTCTTAGCCACGGATTGAACACGGATGAAGGAAGGAGGAGGATCTCTCCACAGATGACGCGGATGGACGCAGATTTAAAAAACGGTATTTAAAAATCTGCGTCCATCCGCGTCATCTGTGGAGAGATTGGATTTTTCCCATCCGGGATTCAGGGTCGGCTCAGAGGCCGCTCAGGTCCGCCGCGAGGGCGCGGACGCCGTCTTTCAGGTGCAGGCGGGCCACCAGCTCGGGGGAGGCGGGGACGGTCAGGCTCTTTGCGGGGGGGAGGCAGAAGCCGGAGAGGACCGAGGGGGCCTGGTCGGGCTCGGCCGGCTTCGTTCCGCCCAGGGCGAGGCCGTTGAGGATCATCGGCGACTCGTTGACGACCTTGATCCGATACGTGTCCTTCCCCTTCACCTTCGGACCCTTCGCGAGCTGCACGCGGACGAGGCGAGTCAGGATCCCCTCGGCCACGAGGTTACCCAGTTGGGCCGCCGCCAGGTCGCGCTTCGGCTCGTCGGGCGTCGTCGCGGCGGCGCCCTGGGCCTTCGGCTCGGGGGAGGGGGCGGATCGCTTGATCGGGAGGGTGCCGAGCGACACCCAGTCGGAGCCGGACGGATGGCTCGCGGCGAGCTTGAGGGTGACGGCGGCTTCAGAGATCACCAACCGGCAGGCGAGCGCCGGGCCGTCGGGTTGGTCGGGGATCCCCTCTTTGGCCGTCAGGCCGAGCACCGGGTACTTGCCCCAGAGCGAGCGGAGGTCGCTTTCGAGGTCTTCGAGGCCGTCGCCGTCTCGCTGGATCTCCCAATAGAGCGGCCCCGGGTCGGAGGCCTTGTCGTCCTCATTCGATGCCTCGAGCCGCGCGACGAACCGACGCGCCAGCGCGAGCTCATGGGCGTTCCCCCAGCCTTGCGAGAGCCTCCCGACGTCGTCCCAACTGGCCCCCGACGTGACGTACCAGAGGACCATCTGCGAGATCGTCTCCGGGGCCTTCGCCTCCGCCAGCGTCTTGAGGGCCGACTTTGTCCTCGAGTCGTCGGTCCATTGGTCGACCCCGCTGATCTGCAAGGCTTCCCCCTTCGCCGGGAACAGCGGTCGGGCGTTCGCGTCCGGCCCATTCAGGCTGACGACCGGGGTCGGGAGCCGCCGGACCTGGCTCGGCTCGAGCGTCGCCTCGCGGGGACCCGTCGGGGGCACCGACCGGAAGCCTCCTCCGCCCATGCCGCCCATTCCACCCATCCCGCCCATGCCTCCCATGCCACCACCCATCCCGCCCATCATCCCCATCATGAGCGACCGCTGATCCCAACTGTCGCGGTCGCCGACGAGCTGCATGATGAGCCGGCCGAGCATCATCATCCCCATGGACGAAGGCATGGTCCCTCCGCCCGACATCCCGCCGCGCATGCCGCCGCCCATGCCGCCGCCCATGCCGCCGCCCATGCCGCCGCCCATGCCGCCCATGCCGCCGCCCATGCCGCCGCCCATGCCACCGCCCATGCCACCGCCCATGCCGCCGCCCATGCCTCCCATCCCTCCGCCGAACTGGCCCGTGGCACCGGAGGCGATCAGGCCCGGGGGCAGGACGACGCGGAGCCTGGTCCTGGCGTGGTTGGTCACTGAGAGGGTCATTCGACCGTCTCCGGTCCCCTCGCCGGAGACCGAGAGTTGGCCGTTACGGATCCCGGTGAGGACGTCGATTGTGGGCAGGTCGGTGGCGTCGGTCGACGTCGCGGGAGTCGAGCGGTCGTTGCTGGGGTTCGCTGGGGCCGGGCGGGTTTGGGTGACCCGACGCCCCTTCGGCTTGGATCTTGGCGAGGCGGCTTCGATCGGCGAGCCCATCGCGATGAAGGCGAGGCCGAATGCGCCGGCCTGGACGAAACAAAGGATCGAACGCTTCGGCAGTACGAAACGTGTAGGCATGAGGATATAACCCCCAAGAGGAAGGAGGAGAAAGAGGATCCGTAACCGGTCGGGCGATCGGGCCTCTTCGGCCCCGGTCGCGGGGAAGGTATGTCGCTTCGAAGACCGACCGAGGACGAGGGGCAAAAGGGGGGGGCCGCAACGAGCTCGTAAGGCGACTGACAACGGGGTGGCACTGGCCGACGACGTAGCCGGTCGGGGCCGCGTTCGTGACGGACGTTCCGAGACGAGTCCTCAGCGGTCATGAGGGGCGTGGTGGGAACGACGTCGATCACGACGCCCGAAGGGACGCCGGGCGCGGCCCGCGTTCAACACGGGGGTGCGCACACCCCCTGTGCAGTCCGGGAGCACCTGCGGGTTCGGGATCGATCGACGGTCGTTAACTGCGGCTCAACACCGCAGGGGTGGATTCGGCCGGACAACCAGGGGGTTGTGGGTCCGGGCGGCCAGGGGCTTGAGAGGTGTCGGGAGCAAGGTCGCGAAGAGCAAGGAAGTCTGTCGGGGAGGTGCGAGGACGCCGCCCCCCTTGGAGAGGCCCACGACCACGCGATGACCTACCGACGCCCCGGGCGGCGAAATGGCCCGGACTCGGACAATCGACCGAGTCGCGACGTGCTGCTGTCGCATGTCGTCGAGGAACGCCCGGCCCAGCGTGGAGGTCCGGAACGGAGCCCCGACGTTCGCCGTGAGGAGCACCAGCGAGAGGATGAGGCGGCAACCGATTGTGGTGCGGTATGGCCTGCGCATGGAAATCCCGCCGACGTTGGCGACCTGACTCGACTTCAAATTATCCCACGATCATCCGATCGTCAAATGGAATTTGTTGATGTTGACGCGGTGGTGGCAAGTCGATCGCGACGTTGAATGGGAGGATTTCACCACAAAGGCACAAGAGACACAAAGTGGAGGAGCCTGAGAGAACCAAGACGCCTCGAGTCTGTTTTCGAATAACGTCTGCACGTTTTCAATAAGATAGTTTATCTAGGTATAAAAATAGATTATCATAACAATGATAATTAATTAATAGGTTGTATTTTGATTGGTTTGGTTTCTGGTCTCCTGAGTCCGATCTTTTGTATCGATGAAGAAACGAGATCTAGAAAATGAGCGGGCCTCATAGAAACCCGTGACACAAGACGTTCTCCTGCGGCGTGCGCGGCGGAAACGTGAGGCGCTCTCTTCGCGACAGCTCCTGGGCCTGTATCGGCATGACTTGGTCCATGGAATCGCTCGGACATCTGTGGTATTGTCGGTCGGGGTACTGGGTATCGGGCCTGGAAGACTGAGGGACGGATGATGGGCACGACCGGATTGGTTGGGATTGTGGCGCTGGTCGGCCTCGTCGGGGCGGGCGAGGCGGCGAGGCCGGCGGCCGACTTCCGGCTCCAGGACCACCGGGGGGCGTGGCACACGCTCGACGAGGCTCGCGACCGACAGGTCGTCGTCCTGGCCTTCCTCGGGACCGAGTGCCCGCTGGCCGAGGCGTATGCCCCGAGATTGGCGGAGATCGCCCGCAACTTCGAGACGCGAGGCGTCGGCGTCTTCGGTGTCGACGCCAACCCGCAGGACGGGCCGGTCGCGATCGGTCGATTCGCCGAGAAGCACGGCCTGCCATTCCCGATCCTGAAGGACGTCGGCAATACTTTGGCCGACCAGCTCGGGGCCGAGCGGACGCCGGAGGTCTTCGTCCTGGATCGGTTGAGGGCTGTTGTCTACCGAGGCCGGATCGACGACCAGTACGGCATTGGCATCCATCGCCCTTCGCCGACTCGGCATGAGCTGGTCGACGCCATCGAAGCCGCCCTTGCCGGGCGGTCGGTCGCCACCCCGAGGACGGACGCGGTCGGATGCAAGATCGGCAGGGCGACGAAGGCGGCCGAGAAGGGGGCGGTGACGTACGCGAAGGAGGTCTCTCGGATCCTCCAGACGCACTGCGTGACCTGCCACCGACCGGGCGAGATCGCCCCGTTCTCCCTGACCGACTACCGCCAGGCGTCCGGTTGGTCGAGCATGATCGCCGAGGTCGTCGACGATGGCCGGATGCCCCCCTGGCACGCCTCGCCCGAGTACGGCAAGTTCGCCAACGACGCCCGACTCTCGGCCGTCGAGAAGAAGGCGATCTTCGACTGGGTCGCCGCCGGCTCGCCCGAGGGAGACCCGGCCGACTTGCCCCCGCCCGCCCAATTCGTCGAGGGGTGGCAGATCCCCCGGCCCGACCTCGTCCTGGAGATGCCCCGCGAGGTCGAGATCCCTGCCGAGGGGTCGATGCCTTACGAACTCGTCGAGATCGACCCGAAGATCACGCATGACGTCTGGGTCCGGGCCTCGCAGGTCCGCCCGGGGAACCCCGCGGTCGTGCACCACGTCGTCGTCTTCGTCTTGCCGCCTGGAGTCGAGAAGATCGACGAGGCCGGCGGCGACTTCCTCGCCGCCTACGCCCCCGGGATGCCCCCTCGGGTCATGCCCGACGGCGTGGCGAAGCGGATCCCGGCCGGGTCGAAGATCATGCTCCAACTCCACTACACCCCCAGGGGGAAGAAACAGGTCGATCGGAGTCGGCTCGGCGTCGTCTTCGCCGACCCGGCGACGGTCCACAAGGAGCTGATGTCGGGCATGGCGCTCAACTTCCACCTCCAGATCCCGCCCGGGACGGCCGACTACGTCTCGCGGGCCGATTTCCGGTTCTCGCGACCCTCGAGGCTCCTCTCGGTATTGCCGCACATGCACCTGCGGGGCAAGTCGATGAAGTTCGTCGCGGAATACCCCGACGGCCGGCGCGAGGTCATTCTCGACGTCCCCCGATACGAGTTCGACTGGCAGAACCTCTACGCCCTCGACACGCCCAAGCCGATGCCCGAGGGGACGATCCTCCACACCGAAGCCCACTTCGATAACTCGGCCGATAACCCGAACAACCCGGACCCGAGACGCGCCGTCACCTTCGGCGAGCAGACGCGGGATGAGATGCACGTCGGATACCTCAACTTCACCCTCGCCGACCAGGATCTCGCCCTCGGTGTGCCCACGTCGAAGCGACTCGCGAACGGCCGTTACGAGGTCACCTTCCGCCACCATCCCGAGGGCTCGGCGAAGTCGGTCGCCCTCGTCGGTACGTTTACCGACTGGAAGCAACGTCCGCTCGCCATGACAGGCCCGGACGCCCAGGGAAACTACTCGACGACCGTCGCGCTCGCATCCGGCTCGCATGAGTACAAGTTTCTCATCGACGGGACGGTGTTCCGCGAGGACCCGGGCAACCCCGACTCGGAGGGCTTCTTCCACAACAGCCTGATCCGGCTGCCCTGAGCCGGGCCTGACCGATCAGTCGTGCCGGAGCGCCGAGACGGGGTCGACCTTGGCGGCGCGTCGGGCCGGGTAGAGCGCGGCGACGATCGTGACGCCGACGGTGAAGAACAGGACCGTCGTCGCGATCCAACTCGGGAAGGCGAAGATCGAGCCCGAGAGGTCGATCTTCATGTCTCGGCGGACCATCGAGCGGACCCACGTGTCGCCCGGGAATGAGACCGTCCAGGCCAGGAGCAGGCCGAGGGACCCGCCGACGAGGCCGATCAGCCCCCCCTCGATGACGAAGAGGGTCTGGAGCTGCCAGTTCGACGCCCCGACGGCCTTCATGATGCCGATCTCGCGGCGCCGTTCCAGGACGCTCATCAGCATCGTGTTGGCGATGCCGAGCGACGAGACGAGCAGGGCCACCCCGGCCACGCATGTCATCCCGCCGAAGATGAGCAGGTATGTGAGTCGCTCGCGCTCGAGGAACTCGACGATCGAACGGCTCCCCAGGCCGAGGGCTTCGACCTTGTCGACGACCTCCTTGACGTTCTTGATGTCGTCGACGAACAGGATCGCCTTGGCCAGCCCCTGCTGGCGATGGGCCGGGTCGCGGAAGGCCAGGTCGACCGCCGTCCGCCGGGGCAGGACCAGGTCGGTGTCGGCGGGGAATTGGCTCCAGGCTTCCTTCCTCTCCTCGTCGTTGAACTCGCGGAAGATGCCTACGACCTGGAAGTCCTCGACGACGATCGCCGGGTCGACCTTCTTCGATTCCTGCTGGATCGCCTTCCGCAGGGTGGCGGCTTCTTCGCCGGTCAGGCTGAATCGGTCGAGGGTCTCCGGCATCTGCCAGGCCAGTTGGCGGAGGGCCATCTGCTCGTCGCGGTTACCGCTGGCTTTCGACCGGTCGGCCAGCGAAACGTGGAAGCTCGGCCCGCTCTCCAGGTTTCTTATCTCGATCCGGAGGGGTTTGCCGAGGACCTGTTCCAGGTCGGTGTCGTCGATCAGGCCGATCCGGTACGCGAACATCTCGGAGAGCAGGACCGATCGTTCGTCGTCCGAGTGGAAGGGCCGGCCGGCGACGATCCGCTTGCGAAATTCGAGATCCTCGCCGGCGCCTGACGAGACGCTCGCGTCTTCGGGCCGGTTGCCGAGGGTCGCGATGACCGGGCCACCGACGATCGGGATCATCTGTCGGACGTGGGGGATGTGCGAGAGCGTTTCCAGCCGGTCCTGGGTGAGGTTGACCTGGTGGCCCGCATTGCCATGTCGAGCTCGCTCGGCGAGGACCTTGTGGATGCGTTCGCGTCGATCGGCCGCCATTCGCCCGGACACGGTTACGTCGTCCTTCGCCTTGGTCTCGGTCGACTTCCAGCCGGGTGAGACCGTCACCTTCCGGGCGACGTCACCCTTGCTCGACTCGCGCTCGATCGTGATCTGGACGCCTTCGTTGATCGACAGGCTCGCGGCGAGCACGAACGCGCCGAAGACGACGCCCAGGGTCGTCAGGCTCGTGCGCATCTTCTGCTGGCCGAGCGAGGCGAGGGGCAACCCGAGCAGATCGATCCAGCGCACGAGGCGACCCTCCATCCCGTCCCGATCAAGCGACCTCTTCCGCGTCCGCGATGCGGCCGTCGACCAGGCGGACGACGCGGTCGGTGCAGGTTGCGGCCAGTTCTTCGTCGTGGGTGACGAGGACGAGTGTGGCGGCGTGCTCGCGGACGTGGTCGAGGATCAGGGCCATGACCTGCCGCGCCGTCTGGCTGTCGAGGTTGCCCGTCGGCTCGTCGGCCAGGACGACCCGAGGTTGGTTGACCAACGCCCGAGCAATCGCGACCCGCTGGCTCTCGCCGCCGCTCATCTGGCCCGGCCGGTGATTCAGCCTCGCCCCGAGCCCGACCGACTCCAGCGCCTCCCGGGCGGCCGCCCTCCGATCTCGAGGCGTCCGGCCGGCGAAGACCATCGGCAGCTCGACGTTCTCGACCGCGGACCTCGAGGCGATCAGGTTGAACGACTGGAAGATGATCCCGACGGTCGTCGACCGGAACCGGGCCATCTCGCGCCCCGAGATCTGCTGGAGGTCCCGGCCGCCGACCCACAACCCCCCCGTGCTGGGCCGGTCGAGGCCGCCGAGCAGGTTCAGCAACGTCGATTTCCCCGACCCCGACTTCCCCAGCAGGGCCACCCGCTCGCCGCACTCGACCTCGATCGAGACCCCCCGCAGCGCCTCGACCTGGGCGTCCTTCGTCCCGTACGCCTTCCGCACCTCGACCGCCCGGATCGCCACGCCGCCCTCGTCCTCGCGATCCGCTCCCATCGTCGTCTCGCCCTGATCCGATCCGTACGAGTCCACTCGACGATCGATCATCCTAAACCAGAGGGCCCCACCCCGACCAGGGCCGAGCGCCTGGCCGCCGGTGCCGTCCCTTTCGATGAGGCGGGCCTTGGACTCGTCGGGGATGTTGCCGTCGAGCAGGGGGCGGATGTCGTCGGCCGTGAGGAGCGGCGATTTCCCGTCTCGACGTCATGCTTGGGGCCGCTTTCCGACCCCCTCGCGAATCGATGACGGGCCCCACTTCCGGCGGCCCCGGAGGAGACTTCGCCGATTTTCAAGAAATCCGGATCATTCGGGCCAGGGAGGGGGAGTATTAGTGGATTGACGGGGGCGGCGTTCGTCACGAGCCGTCGGCCCTCGACGGCAAAGCCGACTTGGTCGGCCCGCCACTCATTGGTCCATCGGGCATGGTTCGTTGTCAACGTCACGCTCGCAAGGATCGGCGGAGGGCCCTGGGATTCCGGTGCTTGAAAGGTCAGTCATGCGGGATACGCCATTGAGAGAATTCCAGGTGCTCTGCGGCGCGGGGACGCAGGCCGGACTGACTGACGGTGAACTCCTGGAACGGTTCATCACGAAACGGGGAGTTGCCTCGGAGCTCGCGTTCTCAACGATTGTGGGAAGATACGGTCCGATGGTCCTCCGGGTCTGTCGGCAGTAGATCTTCGATGCGCACGAGTGTCAGGACGCTTTCCAGTCGACCTTCTTGATCCTGGTCGAGAAGGCCGGCT
The DNA here is from genome assembly GCF_054877945.1 of Singulisphaera rosea. Taxonomy (NCBI): domain Bacteria; kingdom Pseudomonadati; phylum Planctomycetota; class Planctomycetia; order Isosphaerales; family Isosphaeraceae; genus Singulisphaera; species Singulisphaera rosea. The sequence continues at coordinate 186,653 of NZ_JBTYIP020000006.1, forward strand.
CGCTCAGGGACCGCGGCTCCCTCGGGCCTTGGCTATTCGGCGTGGCCAACCGGGTCGCCGCGAGGTCCAGGACCGCGAACGCGCGGCGCACGCGGCACGAGTGCCGCTATGTCGAGCGACTCGCGCTCGGGGGCCCGGGGGAGCACGAGATCCAGCGGGACGTGGCTGTCGTCCTGCACGACGAGATTCGGCGGCTCCCGGCACGGCTTCGAGCCCCTCTCGTCCTTAGCTATTTCGAGGGGCTGACGCGGGAAGAGGCTGCGAGCCGGCTAGACTTGCCGGAAGGGACGGTGGCGAGCCGCCTCGCCCGTGCGAAGGAGCGGCTCCGGGGCCGGCTGGCCCGTCGCGGCGTGGTCCTCTCGATGGCGGCCCTGACGGGCACGCTCGCCGGGACTGCGTCGGCGGTGCCCGCGATGCTCGCACTCGCCACGGTGAAAGCCGCTGTCGGTCTCGCCGGAGGCCGATCGAAGGCCGCGTGGACCATCAAGACATTCGCGAGTCAGGCTCTCGGCAGCCTGCTCGGAAGCATCCCGCTGAACAAGTTGAAGGTCGCGGGCGTGGTCCTGGCCGCGGCGGGAGCACAGGCGGGCGTCTCGGGGGCCCTCGCCTACCGGCCCGTGCCGACTAACGAGTCAGGAATGTCGGGGCCGCCTGGGCGGCGCCTCGAGGAGTCGGGCAGGGAGGACCAGACGCCCATCGCGCCGCCGCGGTTAGCGGACGACCTTCGGCTGCGGGACAAGGTCGTCCGAGAAAAGCAACTCCGAGCGGCGCTCCGCAACGTCTCGAAGAGGGCATTGATGGAGGCCGTGCCTCGGCTGGGCATGGGGAGGGATCTGGTTCGATCCTTCTCCGCGTCCGGCGACCCCTCGCGGGGCGAGCGGGTCATCCTCGGGAAGCGGATCCAGGAGGTGTTCGACCGCGTCTCGGAAAGCCCATCGGTGGAGACGGCCCTCCGTTCGGGAATCGCGGCGGCCTTGCTTCGAGGGATTCTCCCGCCCGGCGGCCCCTCGCAGCAGGACAAGCTCATCCTCGAAATGCGGATTCGAGAGGCGCTCGAGGCCGCTCCCGGGCGATCGATCGAGGGCGGCTCCGCGCCGTCCGATCGCCCTGGGGAGTCGAGGCGGAAGGACGAGATTTGACCCGCAATCATCGAATCAATAGGGAGACAACAAGCCGATGACTCACCGTCACTGCTCGAGCCGACTCGGCGGGATTTCGGCGACGATCGGGCTCCTCGGAGCCGGGATCCTCTTGGTGGGGTGCAACTCGGGCGAGGACGGAGGGGGCCGAGTCGCGGCCGCCCCGGGCCGGGCGTCTCGGACACCGGCGCCCGACGTCGCCACGCGTCGATCGCCCCCGCCGGTGATCGAGCCCGGAGACTCCGAGGAGGCGATCATCGGGAAGAAGCTCCGGGCGGAAGCGGAACTCGCCGAGGCCCCGGAGGAACCGCCGGACCAGGGCCGGAAGGCCCACGCCCTGAGGGCCAATACGGCCTCCCGCCGGGAGCGCCAGAAGCAACAAGCCGACGAGCGAGCCAAGCCCAGATAAGGGCAGGCGGCCCGCGACGTCGCGGGCCGCCCCGGATGGCATGGGCTTGATGAGGCCCGTCTTCCCCGAGGGTTCTGTCATGCGATACGGCACTCGGCCCCTTGCCAGGGGTTTCACTCTGATCGAATTGCTGGTCGTGATCGTGATCGTCGCCGTGATGGTCGCGTTGTTGCTGTCGGCGGTGCAGTCGGCGCGCGAGGCCGCTCGCCGAGCACAATGCGCCAACAACTTGAAGCAACTCGCCCTGGCATGCCACAACTACGAGAGCGTCAATGGCACGTTCCCCATGGGACGCAACAGCCAGAGTTACGTCGGGGTCGACGGCTCGTTCGAGGGATATCATGACGGGTGGGGGCCGTTCGGCGCCCTGTTGCCCTTCATCGAACAGGCCGCTCTCTACAATGCGATCAACATCGGTCTCGGACCCTATCAGCTCCGGAACCACACGTTCCCCGGCATCGGCATCGCCACCCTATGGTGCCCCAGCGATGGCCCGATCCAAGGGCTCCGCTTCTCCTTGCAGAACGCCGGGTGGGATGGCACGACGATCGGCGTTTGTTACACGAGCTATCGCGGGATCGCAGGCACGTTCATGCAGGGCCCCGGCGGCCTCGAGACTCAACGGAAGTATCTGAGCGCCCTGAATGGTGTCTTCCCCGATACCGGCGGCCCCACGTGGTACAACGGCCTCCCGAGCCAACCCCCCGTCAAGACATCCGGAATCACCGACGGCACGAGCAATACCCTCCTCTTCGGGGAGAGCGCGCAGGGCAAGTTGAGCATGGCCGGCTGCGACCAGTATGGGGGATGCGCCTTTCAGGGAGAGGGTTGGTGGGCCGACGCCGATTGGGGCGACTCCACGATGTCGACCCTGCTCCCGCCGAACCACGCCGGTATCGGCGGTACGAACCCGCCGAGCGATTGCTTCCCGGCCTCGGCCGGGGGGACATCGGCTTCGAGCTATCATCCCGGCGGCGCGAGCTTCGCCTTCGCGGACGGCTCGGTGAGGTTCCTCGCGGACTCGATCAATTCGTGGAATTGTCTCCTCATTATGAAAATTCAGATGGAAAAAAATAACTGTATACCAAAGGCGTCGACGACGCCCCCCGGCGTCTACCAGGCACTCTCGACGCGCAACGGCGGCGAAGTGGTCGGGGCCGACGAATATTGATCGATCGGGGACGTCCGGGACGCATGGTGCCGGCCACGTCTCCGATATCTCGGTCCCGAAATGCCATGGTATCCGGTTCCTGATGATTAGGCCGTACTTCCCGTCCTGCCACAAATTCGGGTGGCCGGCGCGTACCGATCCCCGCGCCGGTGCCCTTGATCGACCGGAGCGGCTGCCACGCGCCTATCGGAGAAGTATGTGTAGGCTAGTCGACTCCGGCCGCTTTCCCCCCCATCCGCCAGCCAGCCCGAGACGAGGCGCCGAGAGTCCTCGCGGCATCGTCCGGGCGAGCATGCGACGCCCGGTACTCTAGGGTGATCCCGCTTCGGGCACCAAGGCGGGCAATACGACCACCCCATCCCCCCTGCCGCCTCCAGCGGGAATGGTACCAGGCGCGACGGGCCCATCTGTCATCCTTTGGGCGAGAGTTGACCGCCCGATCGGTGCCTTGGCCCTCGCAGGGCATTCCTCCCACCCGAGGCGAGGCTCCAGGTCTCGCGGGACCTGTCCTCCTGCCGGAATCGCGTCGGGAAGAGTCGCATCATCTCCAAGCCGATCAGTCCCGGGGCCGGGGGCACGGTGATGAAACGCCTCCCGTAGGTCGCCACCTCGGCGGCCACCGCGTTCGGTCGTACCGCCGAGCCCCTGGACTTTCGGAGGCATAAGCCTCCCCTCCTATCGGAGCTCGCGAGACCGGTCATCGTCCTGTGTGCCGGCGTCGAGGACTTCGTTGCCATGGCAAACGGGCCCGACAGCGTGCCGACCGGCTCCAGTCCCTCAATACGGCATATCTTGTTGGAAGTGTTATTGCACAATGGTTTACGGTGCGATCGTCCTGAATACAAGTCCCGCCGTTTCCCCATGTATCCCGGCTTTCGCTCTCGTGCGAGATTGCATTCGCATCGTCGGATGGCTCCAATGACAACCAAGGCTTAGAAAAGTTTGCCCAGGATCTCTTGGATTCTCTTCAAACGAGGGCTGGCGAACCCGAGCAGGGCCGTATCCAGACCCCGGGTTTCTCATGGGATTAGGTAGGGATTTGGGATCATGAAAGTACTCCATGTCGATGACGATGAGGCGAGCCGATACATCGTCGGCCGGATCCTCGCGGATGCCGACTTCGGCGTCGAGTACGCCTCGACGGGGGCCGAGGGTTTGCAACTCGCCGCGTCGTGCCATCCCGACCTGATCATCCTGGATGTGAAGCTGCCCGACATGGACGGCTTCGAGGTCTGTCGGCGACTCAAGGCCGACCCCTCGACCGCGATCACGCCCATCCTGCACCTATCCGCGCATTTCGTCCGGGGCCGCGACCGGGTCCGCGGCCTCGACATCGGGGCGGACGCCTATCTCGCCCAGCCGGTCGAGCCCGACGAACTCGTCGCCACCGCCCGCGCCCTGATCCGGATCAAGGTCGCCGAGGAGGCGTTGAGGCAATCTCGGGACGAGCTCGAAGTGAAAGTGCGGCTCAGGACCGCGGACATCGAGCGGTCCTACGACGCGACGATCGACGCGCTGGCCAGGGCGTTGGAACTGCGCGACCACGAGACCGAGGGGCACAGCCGTCGCGTCGTCCAGTTGACGCTCCGACTGGCGGGGGCCCTCGGCATCGACGAGGAGAGCTTGATCCATATGCGTCGCGGGGCGCTCCTGCACGACATCGGCAAGATCGGAGTCCCGGATCGCGTCCTCCTGAAGCCCGGCCCGTTGGATGCGTCCGAGTGGGCGATCATGAAGCAGCATCCGATGCATGCGATGACGATGCTTGGCTCGATCGAGTTCCTCCGCCCGTCGATGGAGATCCCGTTCTGCCACCACGAGAAGTGGGATGGGACGGGCTATCCTCGCGGCCTCAAAGGCGAGGAAATCCCGCTATCCGCCCGCATTTTCGCGATCGTCGACATCTGGGACGCCCTGGCCCACGACCGGGCCTATCGCAGAGGCTGGCCCCCAGAAAAGATCTACACGCACTTGGAAAGCCTTGTCGGCACCCATCTGGACCCGGACATCGTCCCGGCTTTCCTCTCCCTCATGCAAGGAAGCATGCGCGATCCCGCGACCGCAGGCCCGGATCCCAGCAACCCCGACGCGATCGAGCCGCTCTCGGGTTACGAACGCGAGCCCGACCCCCTGAAGATCGAACCCGTCGATCGTGACCTGGCAAGGGATTGCCCGATCGCGATCGATACGCCTTCGATCTGACGGCCTCGACCACTCGCGTTTGGACCCCGCTACGACTCGTCCCCGAGCGAGGGTTTCGGCAACTTCCTCTCGAGGCCTGCGTACCTCTCGCCCGCCTTCTTGAAGGCCTGGCCGTTGTCGATGTACTTGCGCTGCTGACGTTGCTCGTTCGCGACCGCGAACAGCTTGCGCACGATCGCGGGGCTGTTCTCGTTGGCGGACTCGCTGCGGCTGCTCTCCTTGTCCGGCCGCCAGGTCTCGATCATCTCGGGAATGATTTCGAGGAGGAGCTTCACACGGACGGCCCGAGCGAGCTTGGCATCCTCGAGCTTCGCCAGGACCTGGGCTGGGGTCCTCTGAGAGGTCCCCGAGACGATCTTCGGCAGGCCGTCGTCGGTCTCCTTCGGGGCGAGTGCCGTACGCGCAAACGCTTGGAGCGCGAGCTTCTCCACCTTGAGGGGATCGCGGTCCAGGACGCCCGGCTTGTACGCAAGCACTTCCTCGAGGATACTGCGCATGGCCGCGGCGAGCGGCGTCTGGGACTCGACCCGAGTCGGGTCGAGCGAGATCCGCATGAGGTTCGCGAGGTGTTCGCTCTGGAGCTTCCGATCGCTCGGGTAGCGTTCCGCCGCCTGCATGAGGAGCCCGTTCGCCCACCTCGCCTGTCCCGCCTTGGCTTCGATCAACGCTCGGAGCGAAACGATCTCGCCTTCTTCGAGCGCCCGGACCATCGGACTCGCCGAAGCAACGGTCGTCGCCCTCAACCCCTGTGGGGCGGGTGGCGTGACGCCCTGGTCTCCGAGCGGCGCGGATTGTGAGGTTGGAGAGGCCTCGGGCGTGCCTGCCGCGGGTGCTGGGGCCGCCGCCTCGCCATATTTGCGGAGCGGCCCGGTCGGCATCCTCCGTTCGCGGACCGGCTCCGGTGGGGCGGCCTCAGGTTCGGGTTCGACCTCCTCGGCTGGCGAGGAATCCTCGTCACCCAGCCCGAGCTCGGCCATCGCGAGCGCGTGGAGTCGATCTTCGTTGTCGACCTCGGTGTCCAACTCCAAGTCGTCGACCGGGGGGACGGCGACGGGCAGGTCCTTGACCTTCTCCCCCTCGGCGTTCTCGAAATGCGTCAGGACGAGGGCGTCCCCGTCCATCTTGCAGAAGATTTCGCGGATCGCGAGCTTCTTGATGTCGCCCGTCTCATCGACATAAGTAAGCCTGATCGATGGTGCCGAGGGACGCTTGGTCATCCCGTCCCGGTATCTCGGGTCGGCCTTGGCGGTCGCGAGGAACTGAGACGCGGTCTGCGCGCCGTAGGTGGCGGGGTCGGTTTGGTCGATCCGCAGACGGCCCTGATCGTCCTTGACGATCCGGATCTCGGGTATCGACCAGCCCGCCGACGCTCGAGGCGCATCGGCTCCTGGTCCCGCGTCCTTCTGTCCACCTTGATCGGTCGCTCCTGCCACAGCGCCCTTCCTCGAATGTCTGTAAGGTCGAAATTGAAGTCCAGGGGCACCCGATGGAGGGCGCCGCTCATGTCAATGTACCGCCGCCCTGCACGGTACGTGACTTCCTACCCGAATCGAATTGTGGGAGTCCTTGAACAGGATAGGTCCTCTATTATCCTTGTTTGACGCTTCATCCTACCGGGAAGTTCCAGGGCTTTCGGAGCAACCTAGGGTCGGTTGAGAATGCATGGCCAGACCGCGATGGCGGATCTCCGCCGACCGTCAAAAGAACGTGTAGAGGAACGGGGCCGCGCCACTGGTCGCGAGGATGGTGAGGACGCCCATCAGGCCGAGCATCAGGAGGATGGGGATGAGCCACCACTTCTTGTTCTGCTTCAGGAACTCGACGAACTCCGAGGCCAGGCTGGGGGCGGGCTGTCGGGCGAGGTCGTCGAGGCTCGGCTTGCGCTCGGTCTCGTGGGGCATTGGGGGCGGAGCTCCGGGGATTCGGTCGCGGTTCGAGGATCGGAGTCAGACGTCAGTAAGGTCGGAGGTATTGCTCAAGGCCCCGGTCGTGCCGGTAGGGCTCCCAGTAGGACTCGAGCTTGGCGTCGGATCGGCGCGAGAGGAGGTCGCGGCCGAGGAGGCGGAGGAGGATCGCGACCGGCGTGACGACCGCGTAGTAGATCACGGCCAGGACCACGTGGGAGACGACCCAGCCGATCGGCCAGGTGACGAGGGTCAGGCCGAGGAAGACCCAGCGCAGGTGCTTTGGGCTCACCATCCCAACGATGCGGAGCAGGACCGCCGCGACCCAGAAGGTTGCCGCGAGGGTCGGTCGACCTCGGAAATAGGTGAGGGGGGCGGCGACCATCCCCAGGAAGAAGAGGCCGAACTCCGAGAACTGGACCAGGAGTTTGCGGTCGGGATGCCAGGGGATCGGGGCCAGGGACATCGGCAAGTCCTCCGGTCAGTCGGGTTGGAACTGGGCCAGGTGGGCCTCGACCTCGGCCCGTTCGCGGGGGCGATGCTCCGACTTTCGGAGCAGGAACCGGCCCAAGGCCAGGACGTCGATGTCGGTGGCCAGGAAGCATCGGTAGGCGTCGGCCGGCGTGTTCACGATCGGCTCGCCGCGCACGTTGAAGCTCGTGTTGATCAGGAGCGGGCAGCCGGTCCGACGCTCGAAGGCGCGGATCAGGGCGTCATAGAGCGGGTCACGCGCCGGGTCGACCGTCTGGATCCGCGCCGAGTCGTCGACGTGGGTGACGGCCGGTATCTGGCTCCTCGGCGTCTTGAGCCGGTCGAACCCCTCGGCCGAATCGTCGACCTCGAGGCGCTTCTCGGGCCGGACCTGGGCGACCAGGAGCATGTAGGGGCTGTCTTCCTCCGGGCGGACCTCGAAGTATTCGTCGACGCGGTCGCGGAGGACCGAGGGTGCGAACGGTCGGAACGACTCGCGGAACTTGATCTTGAGGTTCATCACCGACTGCATCTCGGTGTTCCTCGGGTCGCCGAGGATGCTCCGCGAGCCCAGGGCCCGGGGGCCGAACTCCATCCGGCCCTGGAACCAGCCCACGACCTGGCCGTCGGCCAGGTGGCCCGCGACGGCGTCGCAGAGCGCCTCGTCGGAGTCGAACCGGGTGGCGGGGGCCTCGACGGCGCGGAGGTATCGCCCGATCTCGTCGTCGGAGTAGGCCGGCCCGAGCTTGGCCCCCTGCATCGAGTCGTCCGGGGAGGGAGTGCGGGGGTTCCCGAGCAATTGGTGGTGGATCAGTTGCGCGACGCCGAGGGCGCCCCCGGCGTCGCCGGCCGCGGGCTGGATCCAGATCTGCTCGAATGGGCCTTCGCGGAGGATCCGACCGTTCGCCACGCAGTTCAGGGCCACGCCGCCGGCCAGGCAGAGGGCCTTGGCTTTCGTCTCCGCGTGGACCTTCCGCACCATGCGGAGCAGGATCTCCTCGGTAACGACCTGCACCGACGCGGCCAGGTCCATCTCTCGGCGAGTGATCGGCGACTCGGGCCGGCGCGGGGGGCCGCCGAAGAGGCGGTCGAACTTCGCCGAGGTCATGGTGAGACCCTGGCAATAATCGAAGTACGACATATCCATACGGAACGACCCGTCGTCCTTCAGGTCGATCAGGTGGCGATAGATCTGGTCGGCGTACCGGGGCTCGCCGTAGGGGGCCAGGCCCATCACCTTGTACTCGCCGCTGTTGACGCGGAACCCGGTGTAGTACGTGATTGCCGAGTAGAGCAGGCCGAGCGAGTGTGGGAACTTGAGCTGATGCGTGAGCGCGATCCGGTTCCCACGGCCCATCCCGAAGCTGGCGGTGGCCCACTCGCCGACGCCGTCGACGGTCAGGATCGCCGCCTCCTCGAACGGGGAGGGGAAGAAGGCGCTGGCGGCGTGCGACTCGTGGTGGTCGGCGAAGACGAACCGCTTCTGGTAGGCCCCGTCGAGTGCCCGCGACATGATCCGGGGGAGGAAAAGTTTTTCGCGGAGCCAGATCGGCATCGCCATCGAGAACGACCGGAAACCTCGAGGTGCGAAGGCGAGGTAGGTCTCCAGGAGCCGTTCGAACTTCAGGAGGGGCTTGTCGTAGAACCCGACCCAGTCGAGGTCGGCGACCGATAACCCGGCGGCTTTGAGGCAATAGGCGACCGCGTGGGTGGGGAACGCCGAGTCGTGCTTCTTCCGCGTGAACCGCTCCTCCTGGGCCGCCGCGGCGATCTGGCCGTCGACCAAGAGGGCCGCGGCCGAGTCGTGGTAGAATGCGGAGATTCCCAGGATAGCGGTCATGTCGTCGGCCGAAAGGGCTCGTTGATGTCGGAACCGGTCGCCATCGACTCTAACATCATGGCCCCTCGGGGGTGAAGACGACGGCCAGGTTCGTGGATTGGGTGGCTCGACTTATCCGGTCGCGTTGGCTCGCCGAGGGTGGGCGGATTGATCGGCTCCGAGAACCTTGCGAGAATCGAGGGTCGAGTGGATCCGGGGGTGGATGAGCCGAAGGCGAGGCTTTTGATGCGGCGGAGGATCGGATCCCGGGCCTGGCCCGGTCGTCGGGAGCGGCAGCGTCGGTTCGGGTTCGTGGAGCGTGGGGAACAACTCGAGCGCCTGTTCAAGCGAGGGATCCTCGCCGCGACGGCCCTGGTCCTCTGCGGCTTGGTCGCGGGGACGGCCTCCGGGCGCTATCTCACACGCTACGCCGAGACTCGCCTGAAGTGGATGGTGGCGTGGTCGTTCGGCCTTCCCCCTGAGCGTTCGGAGATCGACGCCGATTGGCAGCTCCGCCGGCAGCGGGACATGGCGCTCACCCGCCCGATCTTCGAGACGGTCTACAAAGAGGCCGAGCCGCCGATGCGCCGGCTGCTCGACGCGATGAAGATGGACCCCGCCCGGGCCGTGCTTTGCTGGGGGAACTACGACCTGACGATGATCCTGCCGTCGTCGCTGTTCCAGGCGGATCCGAAGCGGTCGTATCGGATGCTGCCCAACACCCGATCCGTCTGGCTCAAGCCGATCGTCCTTGCCAAGCAACTGAAGGGGTGCTTCCTCGTCCCTGAGACGCCGGGCCTGCCGAAGCTGATCGAGGGGACGGGGGCGTTCATCGTCGGCGGGTCGTCGCAGACGACGAACTCGTGGGGCTGCCGAGGTCCTGAGCCCGACCTGAAGTCCCCACTCCGAGGCCTGGTCCTCGGCGACTCGAACATGCAGGGGCTGTTCATCGGCGACGACGTCACCCCTCCCGAAAACCTGCGCCGGGAGCTCGAGGAGAGACTGAAGATCCGCGTCTCGATCCTGAATACGGGCCATCTCGGGTACTCGCCCGAGCAGTATTACTACAGCCTCGAAGAATACGGCGACCGATTCCGGCCCCAGTTCGTCGTCCTCAGCTTCTGCGGGAACGACTTCGGGTTCGGTGGCGAATTGATCCGGGGATTCGACGGCTGGCAGGAAGGGGCCTACTGGTTCGAAAGGATCTTCCACTACTGCCGGGTCCGCAACATCATCTGCCTCACCACCCTCGTCCCGGGCGAGGACCAGGTCACCGCCGTTCGCAACGAGGGCAAGTTCCCCGGCAAGTTCACCGACCTCTGCCAGCTCAGCACCTCGCGCTACTACAACCCGCTCGAAATCCTCATCGACGAGAATCTCCGGCTGGTCAACGAGCAAGAACGGAAGGGGGGCGGCCCGTCGAACAGCCAGCTCTACAACGGGCACATCGGCGACGGCCACTTCTCCCCCAAAGGCTCGAAAGCCTGGGCTCGCGGCGTGGGTCATCGCTTGACGCTCATCCTTGAACGTGAACGAATCAGCAAGCGGGTCGCGTTTTGAGGAGTCACCCCTCCTTCGAACCCCGATTTATACTCAAGAGCCGGGATTCTGTCGCAGAGCGCGGGGGGCGTCGGAGATTGCCCGAATTCCGGATGGGGTTGTCGCCATGCCTCGCATCAGAAACCCGGCCTTGAAGAAAAAGCCGGGTTTCGAAGAGCGGCACTCAGGCCGCGAGATTCTCGGATGAGCTACTGTCCTTCGTCAGCCGTGCGACTCGCCACTGTTCGGCGGCGAGGACGAACGACTCGGCCGAGGCGAGCGAGGAGAAGGCCGAGCGGGGGATGATCAGGGGGATCCGCCGCGACCGGACGGCGACGACGACGCCTCCGGGGTCGAGCGAGGTTCGCTCGACGGCATTCCAGCAGATCTGCCAATCGCCTCGATGCGGAGAGCGGACCGAGACGCCCGCAGCCGAGAGGCCGACGGTTTGCTCCTCGAAGAGGCCGACCTTCGCCCAGTTGTGGCGCGTCCACCAGCGGTACATCCGCAGGAGTAGACCGTATTGCAGGACGAGCAGGGCCCCGAAACCGAGGGCCTGGGCCCACTCGACGAGGTTGTCGGGGGGGACGAACATCGTGACCGCGAGGAGTTCGAGCCCGAGGACGGCGGCCAGGGACCACCGGACGCTCTGATAGCACGGGCGGGTCCACGACCGTTCGTAGAGGCGGTCGAAATCGGCGTTGGTGAGCTGCGAGCGGACCTCGAGCTCGCCGACAGTGAGCCGCTCGGCTCGAGGATCTTCAGTCTTCGGCTGGGGATTCCGACCGGCTGCGGCGACTCGACGGCTCTCGGCAGCTAGAGCGAACGCATTGGCCTCGTCGGGTTGCGTGAAAGCATGGTTTGGGATGAACAGGGTGCTCATCGCGGGCCATTCGGCGGGCGGACGGGGGCTTAAGGCGAGTGCCACGTCGCCGTGGTCGACCTCGATACGCCGGATGGTATGCCAAGGGAATCGTCGCTCGCAGGAATGGGCCTCGTCGACGACCACCCCATCGGCCGTGAGGACGACCCGGCGTTCGTCGAAGAAGCCCGCGGCCCGCCAGGCCCGGGTGACCGACCAACGAAGCAGGCGATGGATCCCCCAGACGGCAACCTCGCCAACCACGAGGATTGGCAGGATGATCCAGGGCCCGTGATACGTGACGTGCCCGAGCACCGTGGCCACGAGCATCGCGACGCCCCCGACCGCGACGCCGAAGGCCATGAGGATGCTGGCCAGCGGCTTGTGCTCGTGGTGGTGGACCGTGAGGTGCCCGAGGGTCGGATGGTCGGGGAGTCGTCTGGTTCTGTACAGACGCTCGAAGTCCTGGCCCGTGAGTTGGTACTGGACGGCGAATTCATTCGCTCCGGGCATCCCTACCCCCACTACGTTCGGTGTGTGCTCGTCGTCGACGGCCCATCGCCCGGGCCGACCCGCCGGATGGTGGGCGGGCCCTCGACTCTATCCATCTTCGGGGCTCTGGTCCATCGCGATCAGTGGACGACGGTCTTGGAAAAGAGATTCAGGACCATCACCCCGGCGACGATCAGGGCGATCCCCACCATGGCCGCGAGGTCGAGCGTCTGCTGATAAAGTGTCGCGCCGATGACGGCGATCAAGACGACCCCCACCCCCGACCACAGGGCATAGGCCGTCCCGATGCTGATCGTCTTCAGGCAGAGCGAGAGGCAGTAGAACGCGCAGCCATAACCGACGACGACGATCAGGCTCGGCCACGGCCTGGTGAACGACTCCGAGGACTTTAGCGCCGTCGTGGCGGCGACCTCCGAGACGATCGCGATCAGCAGGAAGAGTTTGTGCATCGCGTCCTTTCGATGCGTCACCAAAAGCCCTCGCAAGAGATGGGTCGCCTTCGCCTGTTCGATGATTTGCCCGGTTGCACGCCCGAACCTCGCCGGGGATTGTGGCAATTGACCTACATTTTGGCAACCGTTCTTCGAACACTCCTCGTCACCCGGACCGACCTTGGAGCCCGTCAAACCCAAGGCTCGATTTCGAGCCGGCCCTTCGTACTGAACTCGTGGCTTACCACGCGAGTCCGATCCGTCCGAGCTCGGTGCGGATGCGGTCGAGGTCCCAGACGGCGACCATCTTGTCGCTACCGCCGGTGGCGAGGTAGCGGCCGGTGGGGCCGTAGGCGAGGGCGGTGATGAAGCCGCGATGGCTGGGGAGGCGGAGCAGGGGGGTGGTGGTGTCGGCGAGCGACCAGATCTCGACGTGTCCCTGGTTCGTCCCGACGGCGAGCTCCTGTCCGTCGGGGGTGAAGGCGAGGGCCTGGATCTGGCCCCCGGTCTCGCCCGAGGGGAGGCTCAGCCGGGAGCGGGTGGCGCCGTTCGCCGTGTCGATGAGCGTGACATTGCCTTGGTGGTCGCCGATCGCCAGGGTGTCGCCGTTGGGCGAGACGGTCAAGGACGTCGCGGAGCCTGGTAGCTGCCAGTCCAGGTAATGCCCACGCGGTCCTTCGAGGGCCAGGGCGTGGACGTCGCCCGCGACGCTGATCAAGTAGAGGCGATCGCCGGCCTGGTTCGCGGCGAGCTGTCGCCAGGAGACCAGTTCACCGCTCCGCCGTCGGTTCTTCGTGTCCCCTTTACGCCGATCGGCGTCCGTAGGCTCGGTCGGGAAGGGCAGGGCGAGGGTTTGCAACTGGTCGGGGTCGTCCGAGTGCCAGACGAAGATCTTGGACCCTCGGCCGATAAACATCGTCCGCCCGCCCAGCGTCCGGGCGAGGGGCGCGGGGCCTCGGGACCAGCCACCGTTCCGGAGTTCGGGAAGCGGCGTCCGGATGGGCTCGGCGTTCTTCGTACCGCCGGGCGTGGAACGGCCGAGTGTCTCGGGGTCGACGGTGATCAGCCGCTCTTCGTTGTCGAAGGACAGGGCGGTCGGCTTGAGGCCATCGAGCCGCTTCGCGGGCGTGCCCGGGTTGGTGCTGGTCCCCGTCCCTTCGCCCGAGCAGACACGCTGGGTGGCCCCCGCGCACTGGCCGGGCCGCCAGAAGTAGACGCCGCCGCTCAGCGATCCCATCGCCAGGAGGCTGTCGTTGCGGAACGCCAGGGCGCTTACGGGTGATTCAAAGCGGCTGATCTGGACCCGGCCGATGGGGTCGACCACGTTCCAGAGCGACGTCGTCGAGCCGCGACCCGCGGCGGCCAGGGTCCGGCCGTCGGGCGCGAAGGCCAGGTCCTCGACGCGGTCGGGGGTGGGGAGGACGGCAACCACGCTGTTCGTCGCCGGGTCCCAGAGCTCGATGTCGGAGCCGGTCCCCGCCACGGCCAGGAGGCTCCCTCGGGGGTTGAAGCGGAGGAACCGGACGTAGCTCTGGTAGGGGTTGAAGCCGGGGAGGGGCGTCCCCGAATTGATCTCCCAGAGACGGATCGTGCCGCTCCCGGCGACGGCGAGTAGCCCATGCGGCCCCAGGGCGAGGGCGGTGAGCTCGGTCTGCGCCTCGATCGGGATCGGGTCGAGCGCCCGGCCGTCGTCGGCCGACCAGATCGAGACGGAGGTGTCGTTATACCGGGCGGTGGCCACGGTCTTGCCGTCGGGCGAGATGGATACGATGGGGAAGCTGAACTCGCGGCCGGGTGTCCCTGTCTCCCAACTCGCGAGCTTCGCGATCGGTTTGGCGACCTGCTCGAAGGAATAGAGGCAGACCTCGAACGCGCGGTACGTGCGCCGACCACCGTCGCGTTCGCGAGGCCGGGGCGTCTTGGCGTCAGCCGTGGCGGTAGCAGGCGGTTCGAGCACACCTTCGATCGTCACGAGCCGCTGGCCGTCGGGTGCGGCGAGGAAAGAGAGGACGTGCCGGTCGGGCATCTCGAGGTCGCGGAGCAGGGCTCCGGTGGTCGCGTCGAAGAGCCGGAGCCCTTGGCCATCGGCACGGACGACCGTGATGTAGGGGCCTGCGGACGCGATCCCGCTGTGGATTTGCCCTCGGGGGCGGTTCGCGCCCGGGGCGGAGCCCGGAGAGGACGAGGCGGACCTGGTGTTCACGAGGCTGTGGTGCGCGAGGCGGGTGCGTTTGGTGACGTCCCAGAGGTTGAATTCCGCGCCTTCGCCCTCGGTGAGCACCCCCAGGCGTGTCCCGTCGGCGCCGAAGACGAGGCCGCGGGCGGAGCCGGTGGAGAACTCGGCGCTGGCCTTGATGTCGCGGAGCACGAGGAACTCGACGGCCTCGTCGCGGAGCTTGGTCCGCAGGCTCGGCTCGGGGCCGCGACCCGCGGCCTCTTTGAGTCGGTTCAGTCCGATGGCGCGTCGGTTCGGGACGTTCGAGAGCCGAACCACGGTCGACTCGCGCCAGAGCTGGTTCATGATCGCGGCGTTGGTCTGGTCGCGTTCCTGAACGATGCTGACGAACGCGGCCGTCGCGACGATGAGGACCGTGGCCGCCGCCACGGCGGAGACGGCCGAGGCCCCGGGATGCCGGCGGGTGAACCGCCAGGCTCGCCCGATGGGGCTGATCCGGCGTGCGCGGACGGGCTCGTGGTGGAGGAACCGTTCGAGGTCCTCGGCCATGTCGCCTGCCGTGGCATAGCGGTCGGCCGGGCGCTTCGCCAGGGCTTTCAGGACGATCGTCTCGAGGTCGCGGGGGATTCTCGAGTCGAACTGGTGGAGCGGGGCGGGCTCTCGGCCGCCGATCTGGGCGATGAGCTCGGCGGCGGTCTGCCCCTGGAACGGCGGGCGGAGGGTCAGGAGTTCGTAGAGGGTCGCTCCGAGACTGTACACGTCGGTCCGGCCGTCGATGGGTCCGACCTTGGCCTGCTCGGGGCTCATGTAGCGGGGGGTGCCCAGGAGGCTGTCGTGCTGCGTGAGGCCCGGGTCCGCGAGGCGCCTGGCGAGGCCGAAGTCGGCGACCCAGACGACCCCTCGGGCGTCGACCAGGAGGTTGGAGGGCTTGACGTCGCGATGGACGACCCCGCGGCGATGGGCGTGGGCGAGGGCCTCGGCCGCCTCGCGACCGACCTCGGCGACCCAGCGGTAGTAGGCCGAGCCTCGGGGCGGGTTGAACGGCGGGGGCTCGTCGTCGCGTTCTCGACCGACCACCGGGTTGCCCGGCGAGGAGCCTTCGCTCCGGCTCTGGCCGAACCAGGTGGCGGTCTCGTCGACGGATCTTTGGACCGGCGCGGGCTCGATGGTGGTGCCGAAGAGGCGGGGGGTCCAGCCGAGCCATCCCGAGTTGCCGGGCGCGGGGGTGTTCGAGCCGTGGCTCGTACCGGCGGCGACCGAGCGGTCGCGACGGAGGTGGCGGAGGACGAGGTCGAGGCCGCTCCCCTCGATGCGCTGCATCGCGTAGTAGCAGAGACCGCCGACCTGGCCGACGTCGAAGACGGGGACGATGTGGGTGTGGTGGAGCCCGGCGGCGGTCCGGGCCTCGTTGAGGAACCGTCGTCGACCCGTCGAGTCGGGGGTCGCGTGGGTGCCGAGGACCTTCAAGGCGACCGGTCGGTCGAGCCCGACGTGGACGGCCTCGTAGACGGTCCCCATGCCTCCCCGGCCGAGCTCGCGGACGATCCGATAGCCGGCGATCCGCCGGCCGGACTCGAGCCGATGCCCCGGCCCTCCGCCGTCGCCGACCAGGCCCCGGACCAGGGCGAGGCCCTCGAGTGCGGCGCGGAGGTCGTCGTTCAGCTCGGGGTAACGCGCGGCGAAGACCTCGGGGTCGGGCGGCTCGCCCCCTTCGGCGAGGGCGAGGTACGCCTCGATGGCCTCGCCGAGGCGTTCGTCGCGGTCGATCGGATCGGTCTCAAATCGGCGGACCATCGGTATACCTCAGCGACCCCCCAGGGGGGCCGTCCAGCGACCGTTTCAGGCTCTTGAGCCCCCGCGCCCAGACCCCCCGTACCGACTTGCGGCTCACTCCGAGGCGATCGCCGATCGCCTCGAACGAGAGGCCTTCCGCGTGATAAAGCCAGAGCACTTCCGCCTCGGGGCCCGCCAGGATGGCGAGCGCATCGGCCAGCAGGACGGTGAGCTCGCGACGGCTGGCCGCCTCGCTCGGGCTCGTCTGGTCGAGCGCGAGCATGTCGAGCAGCCGACCGCCCCCCCGTTCCGGATCCGCCCCCGCCTCCAGCCCCCAGGGGGCGTCGAGCGGCACGTCCGGGCCCCCCGCCGACCGTTTGGCCCGATTGTGGTACCGCGCCAGGTCCGCCAATTTCTGCCCGACCAACCGACGGAGCCAGCCCACCAGGGCGGCTTCGTTCTGGCCGGTGAATTGGGGAAACTGGCGGACGACTTCGACGAGAGCTTCCTGGACGACGTCCGAGAGCTCGACTCGTTCGCGGAGTCGAGGCCCCAGTCCGGTCCGGACGACCATGCGGAGGTAGTTGCGGTACAGCGCGCAAAGTTCCCCAAGCGCGTCGGCCTCCCCCGCACGGGCCTTGGCCATTAATTCCAACGGACCCGCGCCCATCGGCCCTCGCTTTCCTCTCTCGAAATAGGCGTCGGACGGACTCGTCCCGGTCCACTCTTCCCCATGATCGGCCCCGAATCGTGTCGTGGCAAGCATCGTTTTTTCAGAACGAGCCTCCGAACGGTCAGATCCTCATGACGACGGGCCCTCCGCGACCCGTCGCGCAAGGGGACGCCCCGCGCGGGAACGCGGGGCGTCGACGCGGTCGAGGACCGCGGTGATCGGCCCAGGAAGCAACGTTTCGTCAGACGCGGGCGCGTCGCCAGCGGCGGGCACCCAAGGCCAAGAAGACGGTCCCGAAGAGTGCGAGCGTCGTCGGCTCGGGGACGGGGACGAAGGTGCTGTAGGCGAAGACGGGGGTGGTCCCGTCCGGCCTCGCCTGGGAAAGCGCATTGATGTGGACCGGCCCGATCATGCTCAGGGTCGGTAGCGGGAACGGCAGCGGGTTGCTCCCGACCTGATCGATCGACGTGAAGGTCGCCTCCAAGGTCGACTCGGTGTTGCTCGTCAGCGTGCCGTTGATGACACCTTTTACCTCCACCTCGGAGGCCGGGGCGCTCGTCTCTCCGGTCGAGAAAAAGATATCAAGGACGAAGGGGGTATTGGTGAAGGTCAGGGGCCCGGTCGAGGTCATGTTCGGCACGTGGAAGTTGCCGACCTGGAAGGCACCGGGGGGATTGAAGGGGGGGTCGATCCCCCACAAGGCGACGGGACCGTTGTTGTTCCCGTCGACGCTTCCAACCGTCCAGTACTGATACTGGATCGGGTCGGCCTTGGCCGACGGGCCGAGCCAGCCGATGAGGGCGGTCATGATCGCCAAGGTGATGAAACGGAGTCGACTCGCTATCATTCCTTTCGCTCCTACTCCTGGGTGTCAATCTCTCCGGCAGACAGACTCTCCGGGGTGGTCCCGGCGGACGCGTCGACGGCGTCCGGGGATCCTCCCGAGACGCCGGCGATTGGATCAGCGGGGGCCCACGACGATGGTGCGTCGGGGCGAGGCTCGCGGGATAGGCCGCGGCCGATATCCGTCAGCGCGAGGACGGCCGGCGCCAACGGCGCAGGCCGGCCCCGGCGATCACGGCGCCGAAGAGGGCGAGGGTGGTCGGCTCGGGGACCGCGTTCACGGACGCGACGACCATCGTGTTGCCGCCGTTGATCCCGGCGGGCGAGAGCGCCTGGGGGGCACCCACGGCCAGGCTCGCGAGCGGGAACGGCAAGGGGCCGCCGAAGCCCGTCTGCTGGATCGACGTGAACGTGGCGATCACGTCGGACGACAGGTTCCCGGTGACCGAGCCGCTCAGGACGCCGCTGATCTCGACGACCGGGAGCGTACCCCCGCTGGGATTGAGCGCGTTGTCGAACGTGACGTCGATCGTGAACGGAGTGTTGCTGTACGACTGGGTCACCGAGGGGTCGAGCCCCGTGATGTGGAACTGGCCGAGGATGAACGTACCGGGGGCGAGGAAGATGCTCGACTCCCCCGAGAAGCTGATGGTGCCGCTATTGGAACCGTCGATGCTTCCCGTCGACGTGTAGGAGATCGGTTCCGTGATCGGGGCCGCGCCGGCCGTCGAGGCGAAGCCGCCGATGGTCAGGGCGAGCACCAGGATGTGAAGTCTCGGTCGCACTCCGTCGCTCCTTTTACAATGAGATCCGAGAAGTCGGCAGGGATCGATCCCGAAGTTGGTGAGAGAAGGATTCGAGGGCCTGGACCCTCGGCCGGGACAAGCGGCAAGCCCCCCGCGCCTCGGGGGGGGGGGGGGCCCGGGCGCGCACGCCCTGGGCGCAGCGATGCGCCCCGCGCCTTGGGGCGCGGGGCTCTCGGCCGTCCGGGTCGGCGGCGGGTCTCCGTCAGGCGAGGACCTGGCGGCGATAGCGCCGCACGCCAAAGCCCAGCAGCACCGAGCCGAACAAGGCGAGGGTGGTCGGCTCGGGGACCGGGCTGTACGACGTGTACGCGTACAGGTCGGTGACGCCGCCGAGGATTCCCCGGGGGGCGACGAGCTGCGGGCCGAGCACACTCAGCGTCGAGAGCGGGAACGGCAGCGGGTCGCTCCCGGGCGCCAGGGCGATCGACGAGACGGTCGCGTAGAGCGTCGACGAGAGGTTGCCGGTGAGCGTGCCGTTGAGCAGGCCGGAGATCTCGATGGTCGAGACCGAGGAGCCGCTCGTGAACGTCACGTCGATGGTGAACGGGGTGCCGTTGTAGGTGAGGCTGGCCGAATCGGGCAGGACCGGCGTCTCGAGCTGACCGAGGTTGAACGTCCCCGGGGTGAGGAACGTGCCGTAGGTGCCGGTGAAGGAGATCGGCCCGCCGTCGGCGCCTCCGACGTTCCCGGTGGTCGTGTAGTCGATCGGCTCGGTGATCGGGGCCGCGTCGGCCGCCTGGGCGAGCCATCCGAAGGTCAGTGCCAGAATCAAGGTGTGAAGTCGTGTCAGTCTCAAGGCTGTGCTCCTCAGTCTCCGAGGGTTGAACAAAGTTGGGTCGGCAACAGACGATGCGATCGCCCTCGCCTAGGCGAGGGGCGGCCGCTCAACGACCGCCCTGCCCGGCCGCCTCGCGCGGAGTCGCCGGATCCAGGCGAACCCGGCCAACGCCGACGCCGAGAAGGCGAGGGTCGAGGGCTCAGGTACGGGCGTGATTCGCGCCAACAACGGGGTGGAGCCTCCCGCCGACGAAGCGGCCAGGGCGACCGGCCCGACGACGCTCAGGGAGGACAGGGGAAACGGCAGGTCCAGCACCGGCACGGGTTGGCCCACGACGGCCGCCGAGAGCATGTCGGGCGAGATCGATCGGATCGTGGCGACCACGTCCGACTGACCACCGCCCGTCACCGTGCCGTTGAGCACGCCCTCGATCAGGAGACGACTGTAGGGGGTGATCGTCGGCGAAGCCGCGACATTCCCTCCCAGGTTGGTCGTCAACTCGACCGTGAACGCAGTGTCTTGGTAGGTGGTGCTCACCCCATCGGCGAGCGGGGCGAGCTTGAAATTGCCGAGCGAAAACACGCCGGGGGCCTGCGCCGTCCCGTCCGTGATCCCGTCGAAGCGGATGACGCTGGTGCCGACGATGCCGGGGGTCGCGATGCCGTCCCCGGACCAGGGCCAGACGTTGCCCTGGGTGGAATATGTGATCGTATTCGCCTCGGCGCCCCGGAATCCCGGCGCGGCGAAGGCGAGGATGAGTGCGAAGATCCGAGTCCAGTTCGGTGCGGGTCGGCGATCCATCGTGCGGCTCGCGGGGTCGGGGTCAGGGCTCAGCCAGGTCGCATGAGTCCGGTTTGGGGGGGGAAAAGCCCCTCGTCGTCGAGGGGCTGCGATCCGTACTCACCGGGGAGCATTCCTCGTCAGGCCGCTCAGGCGGCCCGGCGGCTGCGGAGGCGATGACGCACACCGAAGCCCGCCAGGGTCGTCAGGAACATCGCGATCGAGGTCGGCTCGGGGATCGGCGGGGCGAGGACCGTGTCCAGGTGCGCCTGGGCCGAGGTCTGGCCGTGGTTCGTGGTGTTGGGCACCAGCGACAGCGGGTTGTCAAGGATTCCGATCGTGTTCAAGTAATCACCAGTCCGGAAGTTCGGGGTGGTGATCGGGTCGAACTTGGCCACCACGTCCGACTGGTCGCCGCCGGTGACCGTGCCGTTGAGCACGCCGGTCACCTGGATCGGGGTCTCGTTCGGGGTGGGGGCGGCACCGTTGACGGTGTTGACCAGCAACGTGATGTGGAACGGGGTGTTCGTGTAGGTCGTCGACTGCCCCGAGGGGAGCGCGGCCACCTGGAAGTCGCCCAGGCTCAACGATGAGGGCGAGTTGAACGAGCCGTTCATCACCGAGTTGAAGCTGATCACACCCGGGCCGCTGACGCCCGAGGAGTCGATCGATCCGGACGTGTCATAGTTGATGATCGTGTCGGCAAGACCGCTCCCAGCGGTCGAGGCGACCAAACCCAGGGCCAAGACCAAACCCTTCAGCCCGGCCCACTGATGTGACTTGCGCATCTCTATCCTCCTGAATTGAGTGTCGCGTTTCGAGCGACTTCGCCGACGCCAGAACCGGGCCAACATCGCTCGACGGCCCGCTCCAGCCTTTGGAGCGCGGCCAATCTCCGAGGTTCTTCGACCACCCTACCAGGGTCGAGTCGATCAAGCCGGACGACCCAACCTGGGCCGTGATCCGTTCGCGATCGCTCGAACACATGGCGTGCGGCGATCGAGCTCAACAGTCACGGTCCAAACCGTGACCGAACCCAGAGAGCAACGACATGGGGGGTTCGAGGGAGATGGATTCAAGAGGTGTGTTCATACCTGGCCTCCGTGCCTGGTCATGCCGATGCATCCTTGGGCTTCGTTGCCGAAACCTCGGAGCAAGAACCAACAGGCCGAAAATTACTCCAAACCCCTCCCGGTGTAAACCGGAAATCTGAAAAAAAGGTCAAAGGTTCGCCGACGAATTGCCGATGGCCAACAGATTCGTCGATATTGAAAATCTATCGTGAGAACCTAAGAGGGCGACCGGCGGGCGCTTACAGCAGGTTGACGGGATCGACGTCGATCCCTAACTCGACCCCCGAAGGAGTCGGGACCGTCGCGACCACGTCCTGCAAAAGCACCTGGAGCGGGCGCGGCGTGTCGCAACGCAGCCGAAGATGGTGGCGGAATAGATTGCGAATCTTCGCGACCGGAGCCGGGGCCGGGCCGAGGATCGAGATCCCGGGCGGTGCCGAGGCCCGGAGTGCGCCGGTGAGGGCGTCCAGGTAATTGCGGACCGAGGGCTCCTCGGGCCCCCGCGCGATCAGCCGGACCAAACGCCCGAACGGCGGCATCCCCGATGCAAGGCGGTGGGGAAGCTCGCCCGCCACGAACCCCTCGT
This sequence comes from Singulisphaera rosea, assembly GCF_054877945.1. Classification (NCBI taxonomy): domain Bacteria; kingdom Pseudomonadati; phylum Planctomycetota; class Planctomycetia; order Isosphaerales; family Isosphaeraceae; genus Singulisphaera; species Singulisphaera rosea. The sequence continues at coordinate 208,601 of NZ_JBTYIP020000006.1, forward strand.
AGTCGTGTTTCGACGCGCACGCGATCGCGGGATGCTCGGGCTCGAACGTCTGGACCAGCACCCGGCCAGGCCGGTCGCCTCGGCCCGTCCTCCCTGCCACCTGCGCGACGAGCTGGAAGGTCCGCTCCGAGGCGCGGAAATCCGGCATGTGCAAGGCCGTGTCGGCGTTGACGACCCCGACGAGCGTGACGTTGGGAAAGTCGAGCCCCTTGGCGATCATCTGGGTCCCGAGCAGGATCTGGATCTCGCCCGCCCGGAATGCGGAGAGCACCTGTTCATGGCTCCCCGGCGTACGCATCGTGTCGGAGTCCATTCGGCGCGTGGCGACGTCCGGAAATGCCGTGTTGACCTCGCGCTCGAGCCTCTCGGTTCCGATTCCCCCGTAATGGAGGTTGGCGGCCCGGCAATGCGGGCAGGATGGGGGCCTGGCTCGCTCGGCGTCGCAGGTGTGGCAGATCAGGAGCCGACGCTCCTTATGGTAGGTGAGTGCCACGTCGCACGCGTCGCACTTCAAGACCTGGTTGCAGCGCGGGTTGGGGCAGATGACGAAGGTGTGGAATCCTCGGCGGTTCAGGAGGAGGAGCACCTGCCCCTTGTCGGCCAGGGCGGCGATCATCGCCTGGCGGAGCGGCTCGCTGAGGCCGCCGAGGGGGAGCCGTTCGTGGCGGAGGTTGATCAACTCGACCTCTGGCATCGGCCTGGACCCGACGCGCTCGGTCATCGGCAACCGGACATAACGTCCGAGCTCGGCGTTCCGCCAGGTCTCCATGGCAGGAGTGGCCGAGCCGAGCAGGATCGGCAGCCGCTCGAGCTGCGCCCGCTTCACGGCGACGTCACGCGCATGGTAGCGCGGGGTCGTCTCCTGCTTGAATGTACTCTCGTGCTCCTCGTCGATGACGATGAGGCCGAGCCGGCGAGCCGGCGCGAAGACGGCGGACCGGGCGCCGACGACGACCTCGACTTCGCCCGAGGCGATCCGCCGCCAGTGCCGGTGTCGTTCGGCGTCGCTCAGGTGGCTGTGCAGCACGGCCACCTTGGAAAAACGGCTCCGAAACCGCCGGATCGTCTGGGGTGTGAGGCTGATCTCGGGGACGAGGACGATCGCCTCGCGGCCTCGGGCGACCACACGCTCGATGGCGCTGAGGTAGACCTCGGTTTTGCCGCTTCCCGTCACCCCGTGGATCAGGAACGTGGCGAAGGCGTCCCCCTCGAGCGCCGGGGTGAGGCGGGCCATGACCGCCTCTTGCTCGGCGGTCAGGGCAGGCCTGGGCTTGGACGAGTCGTCGTCGTGTCCCGGCCCGTCGTCATCCGCCTTCTGGTGGACGCGATGCTTGACCGTGCTCACGAGGCCTCGCCGACGCAAGGCCGTGATCGGCCCCTCGGCGCACTTGGCCAGGCGGCCGAGGTCGGAGGCTGTCAGCGGCTCGTCCGACCGGCAAAGGATCGCCAGGGCCTCCGCCTGCTTGGGGGGGAGGCTCAAGGTCTCGTATGTCTGGCGGATGTCTTCGGGGACCGTCAAAAACGTCCCGATCCTCGTTCCCGCCTGCTTCTTGACCCCGGCGGGCACCACAGCGTCGAGCGCCTGGCCCCAGGAGCAGGCATAGTAACCCGCCATCCACCGCGTCAACTCGAGCATCGCCGCGTCGATGAGCGGCGGGTCGTCGAGGACCTCGAGGACCTCCTTGACCCGCCCCGGGTCGACCCCCTCGGGGCCCTGCGTCTCGATCCGGACGCAGTAACCGACCGCCGGCGTGTTGCCCCTCCCCAGCGGGACGCGCACCCGCTGCCCGGCGCAGACCTGCTCACGGAGCCGGTCGGGGATCCGGTACGTGAAGACCTGGTCGATCGGCCGGTTGAACACGATGCCCGCGAACAGGCCATCCGCCCCGGCCTCCGCCTCTTCGGCGAACCAGTCGGCCTGGCGTTTGCCGTCGACAAGGCTCATCGTGGGCCCCCACCATTTCGTCGAACCTCAACCAACCCAGTTCACCTGATTTCTGTGCGCCTGTCCATGCGAATTAGGCGGCATCCGGCGCAGCTTGACCGGGGTTTTCTCTCTGTCGCACTTGCTTGAAGCCCGGCCGGGGCGTCAGAAACGTGGAGGACGATCCCGACCTGATCGTCGCACAAGTTCTGGTTTGGGCCGCTGGATACCACGTCGAGATAGGTTCGTGGCCCATGCGCGACCTCGGTCCGATAATGGGAACATCCGGCGAGACGTGGTCCGCCATCGCATGGGCATCGGTCGTAGGCGTGCGCAGGTTGCTTCAGTAGCCACTGGCTCAGCGTCTTGCCACCCACCGTACCGTCCGCAACCACAGGAATGCGCCAGGGTTGTCGGAGGCTCCGTCCTCTTTCCGGCATCCGAGGGCTGTAGACTGTCGTGAACCGAGCGAAAGGAGCGAGACCATGAGTGTGTTGCTGAAGGGCTTCATCCGCAATGGCCGGGTGGAGGTGGATGAGCCAATCACATTGCCCGAGGGAACCGAAGTCGTGGTCTCTCCGGAGGCGGCCGGGAGAGAGGACGGTCCGGTGTCGCCCGAGGAGATCGCCCGCGTCCTGGCGGCCATGCACCGCCTGCGACCGCTCGACATCCCGGACGAAATCGGTTCCGACCTCGATGCCTGGGAAGGGAAATTGAACCAGCACGGGATCGACCGCAGCGAGTTCGGCATTGAGGATGTGTTCCGGTGAGACGCTTCATCCTCGACACGGGTATTGCCGGGCTCTACCTCGATCATAAGCGCGGGGTGTTCGAGCGAGCCGTGGCCGAAGTCGCCGCCGGCAACCGTGTCGGCGTCGCCCCCGATCGTAGGGAGCACGTCCATCGTCATCGGAAGAGCCTCCTGGAGTGTTCTTCGGAAGACTAGCCGATTTGCGGTCTCGCAGGCGCTCTCAAATTAACGTCAATAAAATAAATTATTGTGTAAACTATTTTCATGTTAATACATGGATTTTTCTGATTGATGGGTGGCTTTGGAGGTTCGCCCACCCGGGAATGGGCGTCGCCCGTCGTTCGACGCCTCTCGCGAGGGCGTCGAACGACGGGCGATGGGTTGAAACAGGAGAACCCGCCCGGGGATGTCAGAAGTCGTCGGCGGGCTCGCTGGTGTCGGCGTCATCGCGGCCGGGGAGGACACGGGACGGGGCCGCAGGGAGGACCTTGGCCTTGGGCTGGAGGGCTTCGCCGATCCAGGCACGCAGGTCTTCGAAGTGCAGGCGGGTGGCGGCGTCCTTGAACTTCTCGCGATTCGCGTCGATCTCGGCGAGGGTCCGCACCAACTCGCCCCGGGACAGGGCGGTGACGTCGGAGCTTCGCCCGGACGACTCGAGGGTGCCGATCAGGATCGTGACGAAGTCGCGCTGGAGGTTGCGACGGTAGAGGTCGACCTCGTTGGGTTCGGCCTTGAGCTCGGCCCAGATCCCGCTGTGGAGATCGTCGAAGAGCTCGGTCGGGGCGTAGGCCGACTTGGGATCGCGGTTCGCGAGCTCGGCCATGCGGCTGAGACGCCGATCCATGAGGAGCGAGCGGAGCAGGCTCGTCTGCGCCTGGGCGATCCGCGAGGCTGCGCCGTGGGCCTCGAGCCGGTCGAGGATGTCGGGGGCGAGCAGGGGGGTCGGTACCTGGAATCCGTTCTCGATCAGGAACTTGACCGCCTCGCGTTGCTTGGCCGCGGGGACGGTCTCGTAGACCCGGTCGCCGTCGCCGAACCAGACGTTATTGGCGACGGCGCCGCCGACGAGATGCACCACGTGCCCGAGCTCCCGGTTCCGCTGGGCGATGAGCTGGGTGTACATGTTGCGGAGCTGGTCGTAGTTCTCCCCCTTCTTGGTCGTGGCCTTGACGAGGAAGCCGGCGACCCGGTCGATGTTCTTGAGGCCGAGGGCCGTGGCCGCGATCGGGTCGGAGCCGAGGTCCTCGGTCTGCTGCGAAGGGTCCTCGGCCGGGTTGGGGTCGCCGAAGCGGAGCGTCGCGTCCTTGAGCTGGCGGGCGACGATCTTGTCGAGCTCCGTCTTCTCGTCCTCGTAGGTCTTGGCCCCCTTGAACTCGCGGTAGCCCCACTCGACGGCGAACCGGTCGTAAGGGCCGATGATCGGGATCAGGCGGGCCCCGTCTCCAGGCTGGGCGACGTAGTTGAAGCGGCCGTAGTCCATGATCGACGCCTCGACCCCGTTCTCCTTGGTGAACACGGGGTTGCGGAGCTGATCCACGGTGTACGAGGAGCTCGCCTTCATGTTGTGGGGGAACCCGAGCGTGTGCCCCACCTCGTGCGAGACCACGTACGCGATCAGCTCGCCGATCAGGTCGTCGGGCAGGGGGAGGCCCTGCGCCCGGGTGTCGTTGGGCGAGGCCTGGACGAAGTACCAGTCTCGCACCAACTTCAGAACATTATGATACATGAGGATGTCGGACTCGAGGATCTCGCCGGTCCTCGGGTCGTGGACGTGGGGTCCCATGGCGTTTTCGACCTTGGCGGGGAGCCAGCGGATCGAGGAGTATCGGGCATCCTCGGCGTCCCAGTCGGGGTCTTCCTGCGGGGTGGGGGCGTCCTTGGCGAGGATCGCGTTCTTGAACCCGGCCTTCTCGAAGGCGCCCTGCCAGGCCTCGACCCCCTTCTTGACCCAGGATCGCCACTTCTCGGGGACTTCGCGGCCGATGTAGAAGACGATGGGCTTCTTGGGCTCCGAGACGTCGGCGGAGGAGTCCTTCTTCTCGAGCCGCCAGCGGGTGATGTACTGGACGTCCTCGACCTGGTGGCTCTTGATGTTGCCGTACTCTTCGAACGTTTCGGTGAAGAAGCCGACGCGGTCGTCATAGCGGCGGGGATGCATCAGCGATTCGGGCAGCTTGACCATGCTATGATGCAGCCGCACGGTCACCGCGCCGACGCTGCCGCCGACCCGCCGGCCGCCACCAGGGCCTCCGCCGCCCCCCGCCGGCCCGTCGGAGGGGCGGTAGGTCATGAGGACCTTGGCCTCGATGTTCTCGGGGAACGACTTCACCACGTCGATGAACGTCCGCTTCGCGTCCACGCCCGACGCGCCGAGCTGTCGCTTGGCACTGAACTCGGGGAGGTCGCCCGAGAACAGGTTCGTCGCGTCGACGACGGGCGTCTTGTCCTTGCCATACGCCCGGACCGGCAAGACCTCGATGATCGCCGCCACCGAGGTCGACTCGACGGCGTTGCGGATCGGATCCTTGGCCTCGGCCCGGATCGCATAGTTCACATCGCGGAGCAGGACGTCATCCCCCCGCTGCTCCCAGCGCACCACGCGATGCCCGATCGGGCTGCCGCCGTAGCCGTGCCCCGACTTCGTCGCCTCGAGTTGCGTCACCCAGAGCATATCCTTGCCGAACGCCGGAGTGGGGATCTCGAAGAAGATCTTGTCGCCAACCCGATGGACCAGGAACAGGCCGGGGTCCGACTTGGCTTCCTTCGTGATCACATCATCGTAGGGCCGGATCTTCGTCCGCTCCCCCTTCGCCTCCTTGCCTTCGCTTCGCTCGGATTTTATTTCTTCCTTCCCCTCCTCCTGCTGCGCGAAGACGGAACCGACGACGGGTATCCCCCCCGCCAAGAAGAGAGCGATGCCTCGAACCCAGAACGACGGCATTGGCAACCTCCCAAACACAACTCAACCCAGCTCAAATCATTGCGCCCGCCACAATCCTTAAGCGTCAAACAGTCGCCCCACTTTACCCTGGCCTCTCCCCATTCATTGACTTCTCCACGCTTTCGGGTCCTGGTTGGGCACTTGGCACCAAGTAAGCGGTTTGACCATTCGAGCGCGGCGAGTCCCCCGACGATTCCGGCGCCTCGATCAGCGAAGGGCGCGAGCCTCACCGGAGCGATCCGGGAAGTTCCCGGCCGTGGCCATCGGTCGATCGCAAATGCTTTGATCTGAAGGCCTATCGACCGTAATCGCATGGGAATTTTTCCATCGACTCCGCGGCCGGGAGCTCGCTCACCGCGCGTGCCGTCCGTACATAGCGCCGAGGTGCTCGGAACCGTTCACCTCCTGTGTTATGTCTGCCTTCCGCAGTGACGAGCGGGTCACCTGAGCGGCTCCCCTCTTCGTATACTTGGGAGAAGGCAATGTTTCTGGAACTCTACCACCCCGCGAGTAGGCAAGTCTTCCGCGGCAAGCGTGGCCAAGGGTCGGAATACGGGCACGTGTTCGGCGGCGTGAGCAACTACGCAGGCCTGGCGGCATTCAGCGGCCAGCCGACGGTACATCTGCTACTCCGCCGCGTCTCAAGTTCAACAAGGATCGCCTCCGAGACGCCTTCGATGGCCGGGAGCAGCCCCGCCACCATTGATGCCGCACACGGTTTGGATCCTGGCTCCGCTCACGAGAGCGACTCCGCCGGCATCGGCCGAGGTCCGAGCATCCCCCCGGCCTCGGCCTGCCGATCGGCGATCCACCACGCCTCGGCCCTCGTCTCCGCGTCGGCCTTGATCGGGTTCTTTCCTTTTACCCCTGAGACGAGCCAGTAGCGGCGGCCCTCCGTCACGTCGATGGCAGTGTCGCCGATCGACCATCCGGCGCGGTCAAGGGCGAGGAGCGCCTCGTTGGGTGTCACGAGGCCACCTCCTCGATCGCCCGTTGCCACCTGGCCACGATCGTCTCGTGCGAGAGCTCGTCGATTGCCTTGGCGGGGAGGGTCGACTTGAGCGTGGCCAACGTCCGGCGCCGCGACTCGACATCGTCCCGCCCGTCGACTCGATGATGGGCGAGCAACGCCCGGACCATGGCCAGCGTTGCCGGGTCTGACGTGAGGGGCTCATAGGGCCTCTCCGTCGTCCGTGGCGTGTCAGATCCGCTGATCGATGAACACGGGCATGCGCGGGCTCCCGGTCATGACCCCATAGTAGTGGCTCGACGGCTCGCAGACCATGTACACGACTGCCATGCCCCGCTCGTCGGGTACCAGGAGGCCGCGGACCCCTTGCTCGACGAGGTACCAGACCCCGCGTCCCTCGACGCAGTAGTTCGCCGGGATGTCGACGGGCCGGGCATCGAGCCCACGCCAACCTCCCCGGTTGATCGTCTCGAGCCACGTCCAACCCGTGCGGGGGAGGCGCCGGCTCTGGCCCCGCCCGTTCCCCCACCTGACGAACATGAGCCGCCCGTCCCGCCAGACCGGGAGCCGCGGACGACGGTCGTTCCAGTAGAAGCGATACTCGGGGCGTCTCCCGCGCTCGGCATAGTGCCGCCCGAGTTGGCTGCGCCCGATCAGATCCGTGGGCAGCTCGCTCCCTATCAGCGCGATTCCGAGACACACGGGAGGAAGGGAATCTCCGGCAGGACGGCTTTGACTGACTATCCGTCCAATACTATACTCCCGCACATGCGACAAGGCCAACTGGTCGGACATCTCGATGCGGATTGCTTCTACGTGTCCGCCGAGCGGGTGCGCTACCACCACCTCGTCGACATGCCCGTGGGGGTGTTGGGGAACCAGGGCGCGTGCGTGATCGCCAAGTCGTATGAGATGAAGGCGGCGGGGGTGAAGACGGGGGAGCCGATCTGGGAGGCCTTGAAGAAGTGCCCGGACGGCCTCTACGTGAAGCGGGATTTTCGATGGTACGAGGTCCTCTCCCGCCGGATGCTGGAGATCGTCCGGGACCTGTCGACGCGGGTCGAGTACTACTCGATCGACGAGTTCTTCTTCGACGCGACGTCGCCGCGTGGCGAGGCCCCGGAAGCCTACGCGAAACGGATCCGCGATCGGATCTGGGAAGAGCTTCGCGTCCCCGTGACCGTCGGCATTGCGCGGAGCCGGACGCTGGCCAAGCTCATCAGCGACTCGGCCAAGCCGTTCGGGTTCAAGGCGGTCTTGAACCGGGACGAGGAGGAGCGGCTCCTCGCGGACCGTCCCGTCACGGAGATCACCGGGATTGCGGGGAGGCGGGAGAAGCGACTCCTACCATGGGGGATCAAGACGTGCCTCGACCTGGCGAACGCGGATCGTCGGCTCGTCCGGGACCTGCTGACCGCGACGGGCGAGGCGCTCTGGTGGGAGCTCAATGGCGAGCCGGTCGTCCCGATCCACGCCGATCGCCCCTTGCACAAGGTCCTCTCCCGAGGGGGGAGCTTCGGCGAGGCGACCGACGACCCGTGCGTCATCTATGCATGGCTGGTCCGGAACATCGAGCGGCTTGTGGAGGAGCTCTACTACCACGAGCTCCGGGCCGGGCGCCTGGCGGTGTGGGTGGGCTACCGGGATGGTCGGTTCGGCGAGGGCCATGCCTCGCTCGGCGCGGCGGCCGATCGGTTCGACCAGTTGCTCGACGTGGCCCGGCCATGCCTGCGGAAGGCGTGGATCCCGCGGGCCCAGGCCGGCCGGATGCACCTGTTCGCCGAGAACCTGACGCGGCGCCGGTCGAGTCAGCTCGGCCTGTTCGAGCCTCCCTCCGACCGGGCCGAGGCGGTGGCGCGGTTGAAGCGGGAGATCAACGAGAGGCACGGGCGGTTCGTGCTCCGGAGCGCGGCGACCTTGCCGCTCGTGGGCGTGTACCGGGACACGTCGAACGGCTATGACATCTGCGACGTGCGTGGGAAGATGTGCTTTTGAGGCCCAGAGATCGAGGCGGGACCCGGCTTGCCAGGCTCCGGTTTGGATGGTTCGACCCAGTTGCCCGCCGACTACCCTACCCTTTCCGACTACCTGACCCCACGAAAAACGCGGGCGTTTCCCGACTTCCGTCGAGGGCGAGGCGGTCGACGGACACCCGCACAAGGATGGCGATACCGCCGTCGAGCAGGTAAAGCTCGCCGCCCTCAAATTTGCACAACCGCCCTAAGATTGCGCCAAGACTATTCTTGGAATGGGACATGATCCTGCATGGCGTCTCCAGCAAACCCTCTGGCAATCGAGGTGGGGAAAGAAGGAAAGGACAGGCAACGCAACTTTGACGACCGACGTCTTGACGATGGGTCTCTCTGTGGCCAGTTTTCTGAAGAACACCCCCCGAGGCCCTTCCGATGACCATGGCACGTGCTCATTTGGTGGATCCGACCGTCACTCGTTGGTATCACTGCGTCACCCGCTGCGTCCGACGCGCCTTCCTCCTGGGGAACCCCGAGCACGACCGGAAGACCTGGATCGACCAGCGGCTCAAAGAACTTGCGGAGATCTTCGCGGTCTCGGTCGCCGCGTTCTCGGTCATGGATAACCACCTGCACGTCCTCGTCCGCCTCGACCCCGACGTCGCCGGGGGATGGTCCGATGAGGAGGTCGTCCGACGCTGGGGACGACTCATCCCGCCCCGCGACCGATCCCGCAAGCCGCTGCCCGTCTCCGACCTATGGGTCCAGGGACGGCTCGCTGATGCCGAGTGGGTGGCGAACGCACGCCGATGACTGCAAAGTCTGAGTTGGTTCATGAAGTGTTTGAAATAACCAATTTCAAGCCTTGCGAATATTTAAGACCGACGTCGAGGGGCGTTCTTCGAGGGCCGCTTCAAGAGCGTGGGAATCCTCGATGAGGAGGCGCTGCTGGCGACCTGTGCCTACATCGACCTCAATCCGGTCTCGGCCGGACTCGTCGACGTCCCCGAGTCGAGCCCGCACACTTCGATCAAGGAGCGCGTCGACCACATCAAGGACCAGGAGCGGTGCGAGGACCTCGAGGCATCGCGTCGCGGTAGCGTGGCGGGGTCGGAGGCGTCGTCGGGCCTTGAGGGCGCGCTTTGGCTCTGCCCGGTCGAGGATCGTCGCCCGTTGGATTCGACCCGGGAAGGGATGCGGGAAGGTTTCCCGCTGGGGAGCTACCTGCTCCTGGTCGATGACACCTCGCGGCTGTTCCGCGAGGGTAAGGCGACGGTGGCCCGCGAGGTGTCCGAGATCCTCGATCGATTGGGGTCGAGCGCGGAGACCTGGCATGCACGGCTCGAGAGCCTGAGAAAGGGCCGACTGCTCGGGCGATTCTTGGCGTCGAGCCGATCGCGTCTCAAGGATGTCGCGGACCGTATCGGTCTGGGTCGTGTGGCGAACCTCAACGGCTGCCCTGCCGTCTGAGGAACGGCCGAAACCGAACCACGCCCCGTCTCATCATTCGGTGAGGGTGCGTCCTGTTCGCCTGAGCCTTGGGATCGACGCATCTCTGTTAACACAATTGTCGCATCCCAGGGCATCGAGCCTTCGATTACGGGTGTTGCGACCCGAGGTGCAGGAGAGAAATCCCTGATTCGCCTCCGGTAGACTCTGGAGTTGTCGTTGCTTGCCCCTCCGCATTGCATGTCCTTTTTACACGTCTGCCCCTTCGTTTCCCCGAGCCGAATGCTATTCGTTCATGACCCAGTTTCCTGCGCCCTCTTCAAGTGTCGTGAAATAATATCAATATAAGGATTATTAAATTCCAATCTTGTGACCGAGTTCAAATGCACCAAAATTGGTTCGCGATCCCATTCTCCTGTACTACTAAAATTCAAAAAATGAATAGTATCGGATTCCAATGGATACAACTCTTCAAATATAAAAAAGATTGACATTGAAATCTATAATATTTTCACATTCAATGATAATATTAATGTTTTTATTGTAAAAATGCTGCGCAAGTTGCCTAAAATTTCCAAGATGATGTGTAAATTCTTGATTCCTGAACTGCAGCAACTGCTCGTCAGTTGTGATTTGGTCCGATTTAATGACGTCCTCAAAGAATTCTTCTCTGCTCTTGCGTTGGATCTTTTCGACGTCCGCGATCCGAATTGCGGTAAACCCATTGGGGCTGAAGTCGTGAAATTGCAATAATAGCACAAGTTCATTTCCAACACCAATCACAAACCCATTGTGAGTCTGATCGCCTTGGAATCGCCTAGATAGCCAAATCATCTGAAAAGAGTCAGAGAACTTCTTGAGGGCAATTCTTAGATCCATGTTTGCGCCTTTTTGACGACCAGACGAACGTCCTGCAACGCTGCTCTAAAGCCTAGCACTTACCCTAGCAAACTAGACCTTAGAGGCTATCCGGTACTCCGAAAATTTCGTAACCTACGCCTGTGGAAGGAGTCAGGCCGACCGGCACCTGTCCGAGGATTGTTCCCATGCGTAAGTCCTAACATGCGAAAGGGGACGGAGCGAATTACTGGCCGATCTGGTCTTTGCGTGGCCGCCCCCGGGAGCGTACCGTCGACTCCAACGCCAACCGCTTGACCGTCTCACGCATCCACGAATCGTCGCCGTAGGGTCGCCCTCGCTGGGCCGAGAGTCGAACTCGAGACAGGTCCCCTGCCGACAGCGGCGCGTTCACTCGCTCCAACCAATCCGGGGCACGTACGATGGAGCCCCCGCCCCAGAGCCACGACTCACCACGTTGCCACAACGGCAGGCTCGACCAGTTCCATTGCTCGGCACGCGCCACCAACTCCGCACGCAACGCATTCCGCTCCACGTACCGAAGCACCGTCGCCAAATGGTCGTCGTCCTGGACCGGAAAGGCTTTGTACCGCCCCTGCCAGACGTGACCGCTGGTCCCATAGTGGCGATGATACCGAGCGGCATGCGCGGTCAAGAGCCAGCGCATCCAGCGCCCCAAGTCGCCGTCGGCGTGGGGGCGCAGCACGATGTGGAAGTGATTCGGCATCAAGCAGTACCCGAGGAGGTCGACGGGCAACCGCTGACGTGCATCGACGATAGCCTCGACGAAGGCGTCGAAGTCGGCAGGCTTGTGAAAGACGGCAGCGCGTCGGTTGCCCCGATTCAGGGCGTGATACCACATACCGCCGGCGGAGGCTCGAGCAGTTCTGGGCATCGAAGGAGTCTATTGCTAACCCTCACCGAAGTCAATAATTCGCTCCGTCCCCTTTTAGTAGCTCAACACATGCACCCCAAAATTCTTGGCGGGGCCCAGCCCGTCTCATACGCAGGAGACATGACCATTAAGAATGGCGTTGTCTGCGATGTGACGAATCTCTCTGGGACTTTTAGATTTTCAGATCCGGAAGGTTTGCTGGAGGCTGCAAAACAGTTGGAAGGCCAAGGTCTGACCATCAAGCCTGGTGGGGTTCGATTCTTTCCAGAGGATGGCAGTCGACCGTATTCGTTGCGATAAATTCCAAAAGAACAAAGGTTGAGATTTATGGCAATGAAAATCGTAATTCTCGAAGATGACATGCGTCGCATGGAAGCGATGCGTGACTGGCTTGTCGACAGATTTTATCAGTTCGAAATCTTGTTCTTTGATTCCGCATTTGATTTGATCGATTATTTGAAATACAGCACTGAGGAAATTATAGCATTATCTCTTGACCATGATTTGCTGCCAAAAGTGAGTGATGATGGGCAAAATTGTGATCCTGGCACTGGTCGGGATGTCGCGGATTATTTGGCGACTATTCGTTCATTTTGTTCAGTCGTAATTCATGCGGCAAACCAATTCGGCGCAATTGGCATGGAATCAGTCCTTGTGGAGGCAGGTTGGCAAGTTTGCCGCGTTTCTCCTTTTGACGACCTGCAGTGGATTCATGACACCTGGTATCCTGCCATCCGTCGGGCGATTGTCTTTTTTGGGACAACCGAAGAGAGCGACAAGAAAAACCCCTGGTGCTCGCCGGATGGAGCGTAATGTCCGGCGAGATGCGCGAGACAGGGAAAGTGGCTAATATCGATATTCTTTCCAAGCCCTATGACCTCCCCGCGACATCTCATGGGATGGCTAAAAGGGGACGGGGATGAATGCCGCGTAGATAGCGCATAAATTATGGCCGGTGAACAGCTTATAGCTTCTTGAGCACAGGAGGGGCGTCCGTCACCCTGGTGGTAGCTTACAACGCCACTCGGGTCACAGACGGAGCCCTCCCATGCTGTCGCGTATCATCTCCATCCTCGGACGACTGCGCCAAGACATCGCCGCCGATTTGACCAAGGAAGCCATCGAGGAAGGCTGTCGCCAGTGCAACCACTCCTGGCGGAGCCGTGCCCTCGACCCGGCCATCACCATCTACGCCTTTCTGCTCCAAGTCCTCCACGGCAACACCGCTTGCAAGCACGTCGCCCACTTCGGCAACCGGTCCTTCACCGACAGCGCCTACTGCCAGGCACGCAAGCGGCTCCCGCTGGCCGTCCTCCACTGGCTCCTCGAGAAGGTCGCCGCCACGTCGCGAGCGGCGCCCGCCGACACCTCGCGATGGCTCGGCCATCGTGTCTGGGTCGTCGACGGCTCTGGCTTTTCCATGTCAGACGAGCCCGAGTTGCAACAACACTTCGGCCAACCCGGTAATCAGACGAAGGGCTGCGGCTTCCCCGTCGCCAAGTGGTTGGTCATGTTCGATCTCACGACCGGGATGCTGCTCCGCTCGATAACGGCGCCGTTGCGAAGTCATGAGATGTCTCGAGCCGCGGCGATCTCGAGTGAGTTGGAGCCCGGCGACCTCGTGCTGAGAGATCGTGGGTTCTGCTCCTATGCCCATCTCGCCCTATTGCGCGGCCGCAAGCTGCACGGTGTGTTCCGGATCCATCAGAAGCAGATCGTCGATTTCACCCCCGGCCGGCCGGGGACTCGAGGGGGGTCGAAGGATGTGCCGGGGCTGCCCCGTTCGCGATGGGTGCTGGCGCAGGGGGACTCGGACCAGGTCGTCGTCTGGTACAAGCCGAGGAGTAAGCCTTCGTGGATGACGGCGGAGGAGTATGGGGCACTGCCCGAGGAGATTACGGTGCGTGAGTTGCGTTACCGAGTGGAGGTCCCGGGCTACCGGGTGCGCGATATCACGTTGGTGACAAGCCTGCTGGATGCTTCGGAGTACCCGGCCGAGGCGCTGGCCGAGCTCTACTTCCGAAGGTGGCAGGTCGAGATCAATATCAGACATTTAAAAATAACGATGAAAATGGATGTCCTGCGATGCAAGACGGTGGAAGGTGTGTTGAAGGAACTGGCGATGTTCTCGTTGGCGTACAACCTTGTGCGTTCGGTGATGGGTGAGTCGGCCCGTCTGCAAGGGGTAGATCCCGACCGGATCGGGTTGGTGGATGCGATGCGTTGGTTGATCGGTATCGAGGGTGGTGACTTGTCGGTATTGGTAGTCAATCCCTCGCGTCGAGGTCGGGTCGAGCCGCGGGTGAAGAAACGAAGGGCCAAGCAGTATACACTCATGAAGAAGCCGCGGGCGGAACTACGCAAATCATTGCCGACGAAGAATTTATAAACTATATTCGTGGCATTCTGTTATGTCCCCTTTTACCGCCCCATCAGGTCCATTTCCATGTCGGCCGTCATTTTCATTTGATGGTTGATGAACTCGCCGTAGAGTCGGCCGTCCCTGAAACGACCGCGGCACTCGCTGCCGCCGACGACCGTCTTGTGCGGGGCGTCGGCGATGGCTCGGGTGAAGGACCAGTGGATTTCGTCGCCGTCGAGTTCGCCGTCAACGTCCCATTCGTAGCGGTTCTCGGAGCGATAGACGCCGTTGAACCGGTTGCCTGAGCGTGAGGTAACGCGAAGCTCGACCGCTCCAGCGAGGTCCACGGCGGTGCCGTCGGCCCTGGGGCGGAACCGGAACTGGCCGACCCAGCGTTGCCCTGCCTCGAACTGTGGTGGCTGAGTGGTTGCGTTCGTACTCGGCTTCGAATTTGCGATCAGGTCTGGGGCGGGCGGGATGTCCTGGGGCGGGGCAGGGACGGCGGGAACCTCGGCTCGGTCCGTGGTTGCCGGGCGATTCGTCGCGCGGAAGGCGATGAATCCGAGGGTGGCAAGGGCGATGACTCCGAGGACAAGGGCGAGCGACCGGTCTCGACGGGGTCGGGGCGGTTTCGCGGGGGGGAGCAGGACGGATTGCGCGACGACCGACTCCCGGTCGAGGACCTCGGCGAACTCGGCCATCGACGCGAACCGCGCGTTCGGGTTTTTGTTCAGGGCCTTGCGACAGACCTGATCGAGCCGTTCGGGGATGTTCGGGGCGAGTGCCGAGGGGAGTTCGAACGAGCCCGACTCGATCTCGGCCCTGAGTTTGTGCCAATCCCTGGAGAAGGGGAGTTGGCCGGTCAGGAGTTGGTACAGGATCACGCCGAGGCTGTAGACGTCCGACCCCGCCCCGATCGTGGACCACTCTCCGGATAACTGCTCGGGTGAACTGTAGGCGGGGGTCCCGATGTAGGCCCCCTGGGCGGTCATCCTCGGGCTGGCGCCGACGGGGTTCACGGCCAGGCCGAAGTCCATGACCATCGGCTCATCGTCCGGCGGTCGGAGCATGACGTTCGCCGGCTTCAGGTCGCGGTGGAGCACGCCGGCGGAGTGGGCGACGTGCATCGCCCTGGCCAGTCGGGCGACGAGGCGGACGGCCTCCTCCGGGGAGACGTGCCCGACCCGTTTGAGGCGATCGGCGAGCGACTCGCCGTGGATGAGGGGCATCGTCAGGAAGTGGACGCCGCGGTACTCTCCGACGTCGTAGACCGGGCACAGGTCGGGATGCCGGAATCCCGCGGCGATCCGGGCCTCGCGATGGAATCGGGCGAGCCAGGCTCCCGACTTCGCGCTCGCCCTCGGCGGCCTCGGCATCTTGAGGGCGACCTCGCGGTCGAGGAGGCTGTCCTTCGCCACGTAGACCGTCCCCATCCCCCCTTCGCCGAGCGGCCGAAGCAGGAGGTACCGCCCCATCTCGCGCGAAGGACCGCTCCAGTCTGCCGACCCACTCCCCTCCTCGAGCAGCTCCCCCTCACGAGTCGAGGGGAGGTCCGTGGGGCCCGTCGCGTCGAATGTGTCGGCCGGCGTTGGATCACGCGAATCCATCTGTCAGCCCTCGCGACGCCCTTGGATCCCACTCGAATCGTAACCCATACGGATTTGTCACGCAAAGCAAGACGCGATGGCCGGGATTCTCGGGGGATTTTTCAGGAACCGCAACGAACGTCATCGGAGTGATGGGCCGGCCCGCTCGGGAATCTTCGGGACGGCCTTTGTCCGCATCCTCCTTGGAATGCGTTCTCGCCTGTGACGGATGAGTTGCTACCCCCTTGAAGGCGGACCAATCCATGCTCTCCCCCAAATTCTCGACTCGCCGCTCGACCCGCAAGGCCGTCTCCGCCGGACGTCGTCACAGCCGAGACCTGCGACCCGTCCTGGAGTTCATGGAAGGCCGACAACTCCTGACGACCCTGTCGGTCGACTTTACCCAGCCTCTGCGGACGATCACCAATCCGAATATGATCGGGGCCAATGTCGAGAATTCCGACCCCTACGTCGCGACCACGTTCGAGTCGGGCGAGATCGCGGCCGGCGGGCTTAAGACCCTCCGCTTGAGCGGCGGGGCCGCCGGGGACGACCAGCACTTCACCGACTTCCTCGCCAGCGGCGACTATCCGCCCAGCGTCACCGACATGGCCGCCCTCGCGCAGCGGTCGGGGGCGAACGCGATGCTCTCGATCAACTACGGCGGCGGCAGCCCTCAGGAGGCCGCGGCCTACCTCGCGTACCTGACCGGCGACCCGAGCAAACCCGACGTCCCGCTAGGCCATGGTCGATATTACGACAACAATACGGGAACGTGGGGAGATAAGGACTGGCATACGGCAAATTACTGGGCCAATCTCCGAGGCTCGGCGCCGTATTCGATCCAGTATGCCGAGGTCGGCAACGAAGTCTATGGCTTCTGGAACCCCGACCACCACGGCACCGACCCCATGGTCCCCGCAGACCAGCCGCACGACCCCGCGACTTACGTCAACTTCGTCAAGCAATTCGCGGCCCTCGCCGCGCAGATCAACCCGAACGTGAAGATCGGGGTCGACGTTGCGACGCCCACGCCCGGCGCCTACCTGGGTTGGGACAGCCAGGTCCTCGCCCAGTGCGCCTCGGGGACCCCCTGGGTGCCGGGCTTCCTGGCCGATCATAATTACATGTTCGACGTCGGCCAGGAGAACGACCAGGCCCTGCTCAAGTCGACCGCGACCGTGGGCCTGCCGAACACCAATAGCGTGGGCGCCCAGAACGACGTGAGCTGGAGCACCCGCATCTCGACCTTCCGAAACATGCTCTCCCAGAACTTCGGGGCTGCGGCGAGCAGCGTGCAGGTGATCGCGACGGAGTTCAACTCGGTCGCCGGCGGCGGCGACAACATCAGCAAGCAGACCACCAGCCTGGTCAACGGACTCTTCCTCGCCGATGCCGTCGGCGGCCTGCTCCAGCCCGGGTACAACGCCCAGGGACAGCCCGTCTACGCCGGATACGACGGCGGCTACGTCTGGGCTTTCAGGAACAACTACTACGGCCAAGGGCCCGACAACCAGCGTTCCCAGAGCCTCTACGGCTGGCGCACCGGCGCCGACTATGGACTCTTCGGGGCCGACCAGTGGAACGGCGGCGGTAACTCGCAGTCCGACCTGATGACACCATATCCGTCGTTCTATGGCATGCAACTCGCGTCGCAACTGGTCACTCCGGGCGCGACGGTCGTCAAGGCGTCGAGCGACAACAACGGGCTCAGTGTCTACGCGGTCCGCCGGCCGAACGGCAGCGTCACCCTGTTGGTGATCAACAAGAACGCCCCCGGCACCGCCAATGCCGACGTGAACGCGACGATCCAGTTCGCCGGGCTCTTCCCGCAAGGGACGTTCGCCGTCCAGCGCTACGGCGTCGACCAGGACAATGCCCAGAAGAACGGCCAGCCGGTGAACATGAATCTCCCGACGTTCTCGGTCCCGAACCTGGGTGCCACCAACTTCAGCTATTCCTTCCCTGCGTACTCCATGACGGTGATCAGTGCGAGCGATTGCGTGGCTCCGCTGACGGTGACCAACCTGAACGACTCGGGCGCCGGGAGCCTTCGCGACGCGATCAGCCGGGCCGAGACGTCGCCGAACTCCGACGTCATCGTCTTCGCACCGAACCTCGCCGGGGGGACGATCACGCTCACGACCGCCGGCGACCAGTCTTCCCAGGCGTCCGCGTTCAAGGTCTCGACGAGGATCGCGATCGTCGGCAACGGCGAGATCCTGAACGTCTCCGGCTCGACGGCGATGCGGCATTTTCTGGTGACCACCAACGGCGTCCTGGCCTTGCAGGGGCTGACCCTCTCGGGGGGCCATGAGACGACCGGGACGTTGTCCCAGGGCGGTTCGATCCTGAGCCACGGGAAGCTCACGCTGACGGAGGTCTCGCTCCTCAACAACTCCGTGCTGGTCCAGAGCGGGAACGCCTTCGGCGGGGCGGTGTACAGCGACGGGATCCTGAACGCGGTCCGCAGCCTCTTCGCCTCGAACACGGCCGGACCGATCAATGGTACGTCGACCGGTCGAGGGGCCGGAGGGGCCCTCTACAACTACGGCAACATCTACATCGTGAACTGCACCTTCACTCAGAACCTGGCCGCGTCGAACGTCGCGAGCGCCTTGGCGTCCGGGGGGGCGGTCTCGAATCAAGGGGGGACGGCCAGCTTCATCAATGTGACGATGGCGTCGAACCGGCTGTCGAACCCGCAGACCACGACCCAACTCGGCGCGGGGATCGACAACCACGCGAGCTCCGCGACGGCCTCGACCGTGGGCCTCGCCTCGGTGACGCTCCAGAACTGCATCCTCTGGGGGAACACCGGCGGGCTGGACCTGGTCAACCGCGTGGATCCGGGATTGAACGTCTCGGTCACCTCGGAGACGAACAACGTGGTCGGGACTCGCGCCCAATTCGGCTCGGGGACCATGCCCCTGGCCGGGTTCGTCGGCGGCGACCCGCTCCTCGGCCCCCTGGCGAACAACGGCGGCCCAACCTGGACGATGAGCATCGCCAGCAACAGCGTCGCTCGCAACCGAGGGTCCAACAAGTACGGCAACGGGGCGGACCAGCGAGGCCAATCCCGGAGCGACGGACAGCCCGACCTCGGGGCCTACGAGTACAAGCCTTGATCCGGGGCTGGACCGCGTCGGACAATTCGGGCGAGCGGTGGGGACGGCTTCGACCCCATCGCCCGCCTGCCCGTTTACCTCTTGTAGTTCGAGAAGTTCTCGGTCTGCCAGAGTTCGATCATCTTGGCTGTGGTGTCGTCCGCGCCGCTGAGCAGGCGCCTCCCGTCCCGGCTGATCGCGACGTCGCGGACCCTCGCGCTGTGGCAGGGGATCTCGTAGACCAGCCGCCCGTTCTCGGCGTCCCAGAGCTTCACGCGGGCTTCCGAACCGCCTGTGGCCAGATGTCGGCCGTCGGAGCTGACGGCGAGGGCCGCCTCCGCCCCGGGGTGGGCCGCCCACTCGCGCGACACCGCCCCACGCGCGACGTCCCAAACGATGACCCGTCCCCCGGCGGTCAGGCCGTAGAGCGTCCGCCCGTCCGGTGCCCAGCGGACGACCTGGATCGCCGCCCCCGACTTCGGGAGCGGCGTCGAGTCGTCGAGGCCCTCCGGGCCTGCGATCTTCACGCCCTCACGCGTGAGCTTGGCAACGCGACCGCCGTCGGGGCTCCAGACGAAGTCGAGACAACCGGCGAAGCTCGTTCCTTCAGCCCGCTTGTCGGAGCCGAGGTCCCAGAGAGTCGTCGTCCCTGCCACATCGACGGCGGCCAGCCTCCGGCCGTCGGGGCGGAAGGAGAGCCGGCGGACCGTCGGGCCCTTCGACACGAGCCGTCCGGCGGCTTGGCCGGTCTCGGTTTCCCAGAGCCGGATGCCTCCGTCCTCCCCGGCCGAGGCCAGGAGGCGACCGTCCGGGCTGTAGGTCGCGGCGATGGACCCTCGGTGCCCTTTGAGGTCGAATTGGACCTTGCCGCTCGAGGCGTCCCAGAGTTGGAGCGACGCCTCCAACGTGGCGATCAGAAACTGCTTCGAGTCGGGCCTGAACCCCACCACCCCGACCCCTCCGGCGTAGGCGTGGATCGACTCGATCGGGTCGCCGATGCGGAGGTCCCATACCCGGAGTTGGGCGTCATTCCCGGCCACGGCCAGCCGGCTCCCGTCCGGGCTGACGGCGAGTTGCGTGTAGCCGGCCTTGGAGTCGATCGAGAGCAGCTCCATGAACGATTGTGAATTCCAGAAGCGGACTGCGCCGTCCATCGACGCCGTGACGATGCGACGGCCGTCGGGGGTGAACGCGGCCCCGATCAGGGTCCGGCCCCGGCCGTAGACCGTCGCCAGGGGGTGGCCGTCGCTCGTCCGCCAGACGGAGTAGGTCTCGGCCCAGGTCGTGGTCACCAGGCGCTCGCCGTCCGGGCTGATCGCCACGCGGATGGCCGGGGCGGGCGTGTGGATCGTGACGAGGCAACGGCCGTCGGATCGATCCCAGACGCGGACGGTTTGGTCCATGGAGGCCGTCACGATCCGGGTTCCATCGGGCGTGTAGGCGAGGGAGACCGGCGACTCGGTGTGGCCGACGAAGGAGCGGATCCGACGGCCAGTCGTCGAGTCGAAGGTCCGGAGCCGGCCACCCCCGCTCCCGACTACGATTTCAGGCAACGTCGGATGGTGTGCGATGGAGACCGCCCAGTTGTTCTCCATGGGGATCGTCTTCGGCCGGTCGCGATCGGCCAGGCCCCAGACCTGGATGTCGGAGTCCACCCCCCCGACGATCAACCGGGTGCCGTCCGGAGTGAAGCAGACGCAGTTGATGGGTTCCGAGGGGCGGGGAATCTTGCGCTCGACGTTCTTGAATGCAACGTCGTGGATGGCGGCACCGCCGTCGGGCGTGGGGGCCGCGAGCCAACGGCCGTCGGGGCTGAACGCGAACTGGAAGTGGTCGAGGACCGCGACCGGGAAGTGAAGGACTCCGGACTCCTCGCCCGAGTCGAAGACGGTCATCACCGGATACGTGCCGGGCGCCGCCGCCAGGCGGTCACCGGACGGGGTGAGGGCGAGGCTGTTGATGCCCCCCGGACTACCGCCGAAGATCACCCGTCCCTTGCTCGTGGACAGGTCCCAGGCCCGCACGAATCCATCCTTGCCGCCGCTGAACAGGACCTTGCCGTCGCCTCGGTAGGCCAGGACCTGGACCTCCTCGTCGTGTCCGGGGAGGATCTGGGCGGGGATTCCCGACGCGGCGTCCCAGAGATGCACGAGGGAGTCGGCTCCCCCGGCGGCCACGGACCGACCATCCGGGCTCATCGCGACGCCCTTCACCGCCCCTTTCATCCCTCGCAGGATCTGCAAGGCCTTCCCGGACTCGACCTCCCAGACGCGGACGGTGCCGTCTTCGCCCGCCGAGGCCAGTCGTTTCCCGGCCTCGTCCATAGACAGGGCGTTGATCGGGCCGGAGTGGCCGGGGAATTCGCGGACCTTGCGATCATCCTGCCAGAGGACGAGCGATCCGTCATCGCCCGCGGTGACGTTGGACCCGGCCGAAGGGCCGCCGACGATCGCGAGGATCGCGTTCGGCGCGGCCCGCCAGCGCCGGGTCGTCTGGCCCTTCGAGAGCTCGCGGACGGTGACGAATCCGTCGTCTCCGCCGGAGGCCAGCGTCCCGTTACGGGGGTCGACCTGGAGGCAGCGGACCCCGGCCGGCCCCGCGTCCCAGGTGCGGATCATCCGTCGAGCCCCAGGCTCCCAGACCCGGATCGTCCGATCGTCCCCGGCGCTGATCAAGAGCTTGCCGCCGGGCTGGAAGGCGACCCCTCGGATTGGACCGGTGTGCCCGTAGAGCGAGTCGAATCGCAGATGCGCGAGGTTATAGACGAGGCCGAACTCGGGGCCTCGGAAATCCCAACGCGTGTTGTTGATTCGGTCGTAGAACTTGCCGAAATCTCGGTCGTCCCAATCGCGGAACGCCCGCCCGATGGTCTCGGCGTAGACGACCCATTCGGCGTGTTCGAGGGCCTGTTCGGCCCGGTGCCTCGCCCCTTCTTCGTTGTCTCGGGCCCGCCCTGCACGGATCAACGATTGCGTGGCACGCAGCTCGGCCTTGCGAGCGTCCTTCTCCCGGGCGGCCGCTCGGATCGCGAAGTGGGAGCTGACCGCGACCCCGGCCAGCATCGCGCCGACGATGCCCAGGCCCAACACGGCGGCGAGCGGGTTCAGCCGGGCCCAACGGAAGGCGTGGGCGGCCGGTCCGTCGGGCCGGACCTTCGTCGGTTCCCCGACGAGGAAGCGATGGAGGTCGGCGGCCAGCGCCTCGGCGGAGGGGTAGCGTCGGGAGGGGGTCTTCTCGAGGCATCGCATGCAGACCGCCGCGAGGTCGGCCGGCACGAGCGCGTTGATCGCGCGGGGCGATACGGGGAGTTGGGTGGTCACCAGCCGCACGGTCTCGGTGAACGTCGGCCCGAGCAGTGGAGGCCGGCCCGTCAGCATCTCGTACAGGATCGCCCCGAGGCTGTAGATATCCGCCCCGGGCCCGATGCCCTTGCTCGCCTCCGCCTGCTCGGGGGGCATGTAGGCCGGCGTCCCGAGGATCTGCCCCGTCGCCGTGACCGAGAGGCCGTCCCGCCCGAACTTCGCCAGGCCGAAGTCGGTGATCTTCGGCTGTCCGTCGTGGTCGAGCAGGATATTGGAAGGCTTCAAATCTCGGTGAATGATCCCATGGACATGCGCAAACGCGATGGTCGAGGCCAGCGTCCTGACCAGGCTGGCCGCCTCCCTCGGCGGCATCACCTGTCCGCTGAGGCGTGTTTCGAGGGACTCTCCCTCGATCAGCTCGAGGGCGATGAACGGGCAGCCGTCGTGCCGGCCGACGTCGAAGACCCGCACGATGTGCGGGTGCTCGAGCTTGGCCATCACCCTCGCCTCTTCGAAGAACCGGAGGGACACCTCCGGCTTCCTCATCGGCGCGTCGCGGAGCATCTTGAGCGCGACGATGCGGTCGAGCATCCGGTGCCGGGCCCGGTAGACGATGCCGTGGGCGCCTTGCCCCAGGGCCTCGAAGACCTCGTAGCCGTCCGGCTCGGCGACCCCAGGCGGGAGTGCCGTCGGGGTCTCGCCCTCGGTGTCGTCGGCGAACGCCTCGTGGACCTCCCACTGGAGCTCCAGGAATTCCGCGATCCAGGGGAATCGCGCCTGGAAATCCGCGAGGTCGGGCGACTCCCCCGCGGCGGTCCGGGCGAGGACTTCCCCGTAGACGACCCGGAGGGACGATTCCGGGTCGTCCTTGAGTGCGGGGAAGGAGTCGAAGTAGGTTTCGGCAAGGACCCGCTCTCGGCGGTTCCAACGCTCGTCCTGGTCGACCGCGACGACCTCGGCCAGGTCGCTTGCGGCGAGGTTGGGGAAGGCCACGAGGAAGCCCGCGAGGTTGACCGGCCTTCCGCCTTGCCATGCGTGCCGAAGGAGCTCCCAGGGGGCGGCGAAGGACGAGGGCAGGCCGTCCTCCGTCGAGTCATCCATGCTCGTCCCCCTCGTCGAGCCCGAGCTCTCGGAGCACGCGCTGGAGGGCGCGACCGAATTGCTTCCGGCGGGCCTCGGCCGTCCCTCCGAGGGTCTCCGCAACTTCGCCCCACGACCGTCCCATCCCCCTCAGGTCGGCGATCTCCTGTTCTTCGGCCGAGAGCCCCGCGCGGATGATTGCGATCAACTCGCGGTCCGCGACGATCCGGCCGGGCTCGGCATCGCCGGAGAGGTCGTCGAGGTGCTTCCCCCCGTCCAACTCGAGCCGGCGCACGTCCCGCTTGCCCGAGCGCTCGCGACGCCCCTGCGAGATCACCTTATTCTTCGCCATCGTGACCAGCAGCCCGACCAACTGGTCGGGCGCCTCGAGGTCGAACTCGCCGAACGCGGCCCTGCTGAAGAAGTTGGCCATGACCGACTGGCAGATGTCCATCGAGTCCACCACGCGGCGGAGCCTGGCGTCCTGGAGTTTCGCCCGGATCGTCACCCGGATCACCGGCTCATACTTCCGCACCAACTCCTCGGCCGCCTGGCCGTCCCCGGCGCGGACCCGGGCGAGCAACTCCGTGAAATTGGTCGACATCTCGTCTCCAATCGGAGCCGGAGAATCTCCCCGGCCGGTCTTAAAGGGGGGGCAACCTCATCGAGACGCTGTCATCACCGATCGCAAGTTCGAGCCTTGCCGGGTACGCCCGCGGCTCGCGCCGGGCGCCATCGATATGGCCCGAGCTCCCGTTGATCTTCGAGACGGAGATGCGAAAGTGCAATCGGCAGGCCGTTCTGCTTGGGGGGAAAGCGAAGATTCGACCCGACTCCGATTCTAGCCAAGCTTCGGTGGCGGATGCTCGACCAAAACCGTAAAAACTAGTCGAATCGAGAGTTGCGAGCAATCGAGCCGACAGGATCCATCTTTAAATGATGCTTTTGGGAAACGCTCGACGGGCCATGTTGCGCCGGTTCTGCAGGTCTCTTAGCATCTCATTCCCAGGGCTCTGCTCTCAATTTTCCGCACGTTATATTGAGTCGAATCCCGTGGTGTTGATAGTGCTGCGTCATTGAATTTAATTTTAATTGAATGAAGAATTCTCGTTCCCACGGTCCTCGTGGGAATGCCGTCTTCGGACGCTCTGCGTCCTCTTCTGGCGACCACGAAATGCTACCATGCTGCCGTTCGATCCGAAGCAGTGGCTTCGGTTCGTCGCGTCACCAATCCCTATCCACCGAAAGCAGACCGTCTTGTCCGGCATAAGTCCTCGCGCTGGAGTACCTCCAATGCACGGCGTCGTCGACATGGCCGCGTTTGACGGGGTTATTGTGGATGTACTCGAGTTTCTGCCCCAGCATTGGTTCGTTCTCGATGACTTGTGGGTGGCTCCCTTCCTGCCAGAGTTGATAGGCCAACCGGTCACGCGCTTTGGGACCCGATTTCACGGAGCAAGCCGAAAGAGCTGCTTGGGATAAGATATGGAGTCAGCTTTGGATTCGTCGCGCCAACCAGAGTGGGTATCCGGATAATGCGGGGGCGCAGATAGGCGCAGATCGCCGAAGCTGTGAAGCAGTCGGGGATGCCCCGGCTGAGACGGTTAAAATCCGTCCCCCTGCACCAGCCCGTAGTGAGATGAGGTGATCCACCAAATCGAGGCGTTAGCGATAGAGCATTCAGGGCAACGGAGGAATGGATGAGTATACATAAACTGGACGGAGGATATGTGATTTCGTCGGGCCGGACTTGGCTTCCCGGCAGCTATGCCGACGAGCGAACCGCAAAATACGCCTTTCGAATTTCAGTTTGCGAACTGCAAGGTCTCCAAGACTCGGTAAATCCTAACGGGACAATTACCTTCGCCATGCTCCAAGCTTTGGCGAATGAGCGAAAGGCAAAGAGCACCGTATTAGCCGAGGAAGGACCATAGATATGATGGAAATGAGATGGGTTCTCGAGGAAGGCGATGCCGACAACTGGCCTCAGAAGGTGCTCCAGTTTCGCGGGTTTCGAACCGTGGTCAGCAAGGACGGCGGTGCCAAGTTCGGGTCGGAATGGAAGGACGTCCCAACTGTAATCGAAGGTGAGTGACCGGTTGTCAAGTTCATCATATCCTGTCCGTAGCCATGGCCTCTGGCGAGTTCGGGATGCCGGACCCGGGTAGTCATTCCCCGCCCAGCTTTCGTTCTTTCCGGCGTTCAATGGCCCCCATCCGTCTCTCGCAGGTCACGATAAGCGGCGGTGACATTCACGGTCTTGTGTGCCCACTCGAAGAGGCTGTACTCGCCGTACTCGGTCATGGTGGCGACACCGAGCGTGTCCTCGACCGATCGACCCTCGGCGATCGCCGCACGAACGGCGCCGTCTAGCTCTCGGAGGTAACGGAGGGGGAACTCGATATCGGCGGGGCGCATCGGGCGGCCGTGCCCGGGGATTATGGTCGCATCCTCCGGCAGGAAGTCCCGCACCCGGCCCAGGGTCGCGATCGTCTCTCTGTGCCGCCCCTCGAAGAGCCAGGGGAGGGCGGGCGATGGTGCCTGGATCATGTTGCCCACCCAGAGCACCCTCGCAGCGGGCTCCCACACGACGAGGTCGCCCGGCGTCTGCGCGAACCCGAAGTGCCGCACCTCGACGGTCCTGCCTCCGAGATCGATGCTGAGCATCTCGGGCACGGCGATGTCGGCGGTGCGAGGCAGCACGCGCTCGATGCCCTTGCCTTGGCCCATGAGGCCGATCATGAATCGGCGATCTTCCTCAAAATTCTCCTCCATGTACTTCTTGGTCGCCGGATGCTGGATCACGACGGCGGTCTCCGGGAAGAGGAAGTTCCCGTAGGCATGGTCGCCGTGGTAGCTCGTGTTAACAAGATAACGGATCGGCTTCGATGTCTCCTGGCGCACGAGCCCGATGAGCTGCGAGGCGAGGTCCCCGTTCAGCATCGATTCGACGACGAGGACGCCCCGCTCGCCGATCACGAAACCCGCCGTGGTGGCGACATGGTCCTTGGCGAGCACGTCGTCCGGCATGACCGCGAACACGCCGGGCGCGAGCTCTTTCGAGGTGAGGTTGACCCTCGCGGCATCCCAGGGTGGCGACGCTTCCCTATTAGGCATCATGATCGCCTCCTTCAGCCATTCGGCACGGACGAGAAAAGCCCGGCGAGCCCCTCGGCCATCGTCGGGTGGGTCAGGACGGCATCGCTCAGGGCCGTGTACGGCAGGCCCGCCAGCATCGCGACCTGGACGACAGCCATGACTTCCCCCGCTTCAGGGCCGAACGCGGTGAAGCCCAGGATGCGGTTGCCTTCCGCCTCGACGAGCGCCTTGTAGAAGCCCCGAGTCTCGGAGAGCGTGCGTGCCCTCAGGACGCCCGACATCGGAAGCTTGGCCAGGCGGTACTTCACGCCGCCCTCCTTGGCCTCCCTCTCGCTCAGGCCAACCCGGGCCAGCTCTGGGTCGGTGAACAGGCAGTAGGGCACCTGCCGCCCGGTCGTCACGCGGTCCCCGCCGGTGAGGTTGGCCAGGAGCACCCGGAAGTCATCCTCGCCGATATGTGTGAAGTAGGGACTCCCCGCGCAGTCTCCCGCCGCCCACACGCCCTCGGCCGTCGTCCGCAGCCGCTCATCGACCTTGACGTGACCCCGCCCGTCAGTCTCCACCCCTACCGATTCCAGCCCGATGCCGTCAGTGTTCGGCGTCCTGCCCCCGGCGACGAGCAGATGCGTCCCTTCGATTACGCCTCCCGCCGTCTGCAGGCGCACGGACTCTCCGGATTTCCCCTCAACGCGATCGGCGGCCGTGCCGGTCAGGATTGCGATCCCCTCGTCGCGCAGGAGCTGCTCGACGGCCTCGGTTACGTCCGGGTCTTCGCGGTGGATAAGGGCGTTGTTGCGTTCGACGAGGGTGACGCGACTGCCAAAGCGGCGGAAGGCTTGCGCCAGCTCAAGCCCCACGTAGCCGCCGCCCAAGACGATCAGGTGTTCCGGCAGCCGGTCCAGCTCCAGGGCCTCGATATGCGTGAGGGGGCCGGACTCCGAAAGGCCGGGCGTGTCGTCGAGCCTGGCCCGCGAGCCGGTGTTGATGACGACATTTCGCCCGCGTAAGGTCCGGGTGCCCCCTTCGTTGAGCGCGACCTCGACGTTTTTGGGCGCGACGAAACGCCCGCTCCCCATGATGAGCTCCGCGCCGCTGCCCCGGTATTTTTCGAGGTGCATCTCGACCAGCCCGTCCACCATCTTCCGCTTGCGGTCACGGACGGCGGCCATGTCGACCTTCCAGTTGCCGTGGGTTACCCCGTACCCAGCACTCGTCTGGACGAAGTGGGCCACCTGGGCGCCGTGGATCACGTTCTTGCTGGGAAGGCAGGCGATGTTCGGGCAGGAGCCGCCCACGTAACGCCGCTCGACGACCACCACCTTCTGACCGCGCGAGGCCAGCGTCCAGGCGATAAGCTTGCCGGGGGCACCGCTTCCGAGGACGACCAGATCGTAATCTTCGGGCTGAGACATGAGTGGTTCCTCCAAACGGTGATAATTACTCGGCGATCCCCAGTGCTTTCCTTTTCTCGACGACGAACGCCAGGTGGTGTTTCGCATGCCCGGTAATCCCGGTCAGAAGTTGCCCCACCGTCTTCGTCACCTCCTCCCCCGTGACCTTGACCAGGATCAGTTCCCTATCGAGGGCGGATTCGGGGAAAGCCCCGACGATCCGGGCCGTCTGGTTGCGGATGGCCTCGAAAATGGTCGGCTCCTCCTCCACGTCCCGGGCTTCCACGGCGAGCTTCGCAGTCAATTCCTCGGCGGTCGCTGCAGGCAGCCTGGGCGTGTCTCGCTGAAGAGCTGCACGGATGCGCGTCGCCGTCATCAGATCGGTGTCCGCGAGGTGGCAGAGCACTTCCATCGCGCTCCACTTCCCCTCGACGGGGTGGGCGTTGAGCTGGTCCATGGTCATGCCGTCATAAGCATCGCGCAGCCCGGTCGTCCCCGCCAGATAATCTTCGAGAATGCCCATTTCCCCTCCGGATGAAGCCGGCCGCCCCTGCTTCGAGGCGGCCCGACCTCTTCTTTGTCCTCGGGCATCAATGAGCCTTCTTCATGCCCTTGAGTGCAGAAACGACGGCAGAGGGCTCGGCCCGTTTGCGGTAGTCGGCGTCGACGAAGGCATAACGGATGACGCCTTCCTTGTCGATCACGTAGGTCGCCCCCAGGGGCAGTTCGTTGGAGGAGTCGCCGTTGTACTTGCTCAAGTCGAGGCGGCCCTTCATCTGCTCGACGACCACCGCGGGCACCTTATAGGCCACCCCGAAGGCATGGGCGGCCTTGTTGCCCTCGTCGCTGAGAACTTCGAAGCCGAGGCTGCCCTTCTCGACCGTTGACAGTGAATTGTCGGGCGTCTGGGGAGAGATGGCGACCAGGCTCGCCCCCTCGGCCTTGATCTCGGGCAGGACCTTCTGGAATCCCCTGAGGGCGATGTTGCAGTACGGGCACCAGCCGCCGCGATACCAGGTGACGACGACGATGCCGTCTTTCTGTAGGGTAGAGAGATTGACCTTCTTCCCCGAGGCGTTCGGCAACTCGAAGTCGGGGGCCTTGTCGCCGACCTTCAGGGCTTTCTCCAGCACCCCAGACTTCCTGACGGCTTCGATCCCCTCCTCGTAGGCCTTGAGCCGTTCCGCCGGGGCCTTCGCCGAGATATCCTTTCGGAACGCCTCCAGCTCCCGCTTGACCGGCTCGTCCTTTGCGGGCTCCTGGGCCGACAATGGGGCCACGAACATCAGGGTGAGCGCTAGGCTCGAGCTCAAGGTACGATTGATCATTGTGCCGGTCCTGAAAGGGTGCCCGGGATCCGGGGCATGGAGAGCCCTGGTTTCTCTGTACCCGACGGTACAATGAACCCTCGGGTTCCAACAAGGGCCGACTCCCATTGTCCGGAGACTGGAACCGCCATGCCCTCGGGGCGCGCCCGTCAATTCGACACCGATAGGGCCCTCGACCGGGCTCTGGAAGTCTTCTGGAATCGCGGCTACGAGGGAGCGACGCTTCCGGAGCTGACTAGGGCCATGGGCATCAACAAGCCGAGCCTGTACGCCGCTTTCGGGAACAAGGAGCAGTTATTCCACAAGACTTTGGACCATTACAGGGACGGTCCGCAAGCGTTTCTCTTCGAAGCCTTCCGGAAGCCGACCGCTCGAGAGGTCGTCGAGGCGATTTTCTCTGGCTTCATCCGCATGCAGCGGAGCGGAGCTCGCGGGTGCTTGATCATTTCGGGGGCATTGGTCTGCGGCAAGGAATCGGAACCGGTTCGGCAGGAATTGGTCCGACTACGGAAAGAGACAGTCGCCGCGTTTCAATCGAGGTTCGAGCAAGCCATAAGGGATGGCGACCTGTCGGAAGATACCGATTGCTCCACGCTCGCGCGGTTCATCACCACGGTCCTAAACGGGCTTGCTGTCCAGGCTGCGAGCGAGGCAACCGAAAGAGAGATGAAGCTCGTCGCGAAGATGGCGATGCGGGCCTGGCCGGATGCGGATTCCGGCCAGGCCGGTCCCGCTGCGGGAGGCAAAGGCTCAAAAGAATCGAGTCGGCATCGCGACAATCAATGACATATGGATCGGGCACATCGGAACCCGACCAGGAAGCGAGCAGCCCCTCAACCAGCTCCACGGAGGCTGGTTTCAACCGTGACAGAATTTGACTTTAGCGGATCCCGCGAGGCGGGCTCCCTATGTATCAATTGTTACCGGCCTTCTTGGCCTTTTTCCTCGCAGCCTTGCGGGCGGCCTTGGCCGGATTGCGGATCTTGGACGCTTGCTCGGCGTCCCAGGCGTCCCACAGGGCTTTGAGCTCCTTCACCTGGTCGGGCTTTGCAGCCGCCAGGTCGTGCTGCTCGCGGAGGTCGGCGGCCAGGTCGAACAGCTCTGGGGCGTCTTCGCCGGGCCCGCCGTGCACCAGCTTCCAGTCGCCGTGGCGGATCGCCCACTTGCCGTCGATCTTCCAGAAGAGCGTCTGATGCGGCCGACCGGGGTTTGCACCCGATAGGTACGGCAGCAGGTCCACGCCGTCGAGCTTCCAGGACGGCTCGACCTTCGATCCGGCCGCTGCGAGGAACGTCGGCACCATATCGAGCTGCACGACGGGCTTGTCATAGACAACGCCGGCCGGCAGGTGGCCGGCCCACTGGATCATGAACGGGATGCGGATGCCACCCTCCCAAGCGGTGTTCTTGCGGCCGCGGAGTGGATCGTTGCCGTCGGGATGGTTCGGCGCCCCGTTGTCGCTGATGAAGACGACGATCGTGCGGTCCTCCTGCCCCAGCGCGCGGACCTTGGCGAGCACCGCGCCCACGGCGTCGTCCATCGCCGCCGTCATGGCGAACAGGGTCCGGTCGGCCTTGTTGGGGACGTCCGCAAAACGCCGGAGATACTTCTCCGACGCCTCGCGCGGCGCGTGGACTGCGTTGAACGGCAGGTAGAGGAACCACGGGCCATCCTTGTGCCGCTCGATCCAGTCGACGCCGCGGGCCGCGAATGCGTCGGTCGTGTAGAAGTCAGGATCGTCGACAGGGCGGACGGACGTCGCGAGCCGCGAGTCGATGAACCCGTTTGGCTTGAAGTATGAGCCCGGGTTGCCGATCACCCCGTAGTATTCTCCGAAGCCTCGAGCGGTGGGAAGGCGGTCGGGGGCGTGCCCCAGGTGCCACTTGCCGACCATCCCGGTGGCGTAGCCCAGCGCCTTCATGCGGTCGGCCATCGTGGCTTCCGACAGCGGCAGGCCGCCCGGGGCCATCTCGTTGTTCTCGTGGCCGTACCGCGTGGGGTAGCGTCCGGTCATCAGGCCCGCTCGCGAGGGCGAGCAGAGGGGGGCCGACACGTAGCCCTGCGTGCACCGCACGCCGCGGGCCGCGATCGAGTCGATGTTGGGCGTCGGCACGTGCTTGCCGCCGTAGCAGCTCAGCTCGTTGTAGCCGAGGTCGTCGGCGTAGATCAGCAGAACGTTGGGCCGGTCGGCGGCCGCAGAGAGCGTTGCAGTACCGAGCACCACGCTTAAGGCGAGGACCGTCGGAACGAGCGTCTTCATCGCGTCTCCCGATCTCACTGGGGCGTCGAATCCTCGCCCGTTCCCTGCAGAGCGGGTGGGCCCCAAATTTCCTAGCAAATCCCGCTAGGGAAGGCAACGATTTGGGGTGGCGAGGGGGAGGCGGGCGCGGCTCTCCGGCCTTTCGTCTGACCACCGGACCAGGAGGCGGGTGACCTGGTTGCTTATCGTTCGATGTCAGGCGTTGGGTTCTTCATCGACAACTCCTGGACACACAAAGGAAGAGTATACGATGTTGCCTTCCGGAAAATGGAAGACGATCTAGTTTCCGTCAAGCTCACAGGCGAAGGGTCTGTGGTCGAACGATTCGACGCAAGCACAGGATCAAAGGTCCGAGCAGTCACGCTAGGAGTTGAGAGTGGGATCGTCAGAGACAAGATGCCGTTCTCTGATGATGGAAGCAAGCTAGTTCTTGTTGGATATAAACGAGGGGAATCGTCGAGCCCACCAGATTGGTATCTAGGCATCTGGGATTTTGATCGAATGTACAGTCGTTGAACTCGAAGTTGTCCGCAGGATGGGCAGGGCTTCGGTGGGTCATAAATGAGGTTGTGCCGGTACGACTTTATCCACCCGGTAGCTCGCCGAAAGGTCATACCCGCTTCCCGGTGTAAACGCTCGATGACCTCACGCTCCAAGCCCGCATGGAGCATGGTTCCAAGTTCTGACCTCAGTGCATCGTCGACTTTATTCTCAGGCATCGACCGTAGTGCGACCTCTCGTCTCTTCGAGCCACCGACATTGTCCCGGGGTTCCTATCAACCGAGATCACCCGATCGTCGTCACCGATCGTTTGCCTTGACAAGATCCCTGACGGCACCCTAACGTTTCTTCGAACCTTTGGCGATGGGGCGGCTGGTGGGCCGGCAAGGGCGATCGGCCTCTTGGGCGATCGAACTCGCCTTTTTAGTGGGAAGGTGACGCGGCGATGCGACTGGGGTTGTTCGGGGGGACCTTCGACCCCATCCATGTGGGACACCTGATCCTCGCCGAGCAATGCCGCGAGGCGTGTGCGCTGGACCGGGTCTGGTTCGTGGTGGCCGGGTCGCCGCCGCATAAGCCGGAAGGTCCGTCTGCGGTCGCGCATCGCCTCGAGATGGCCCGGATCGCGATCGCGGGGCACGCGGCGTTCGAGGTCTCGGAGGTCGAGGCCAGGCGCACCGGGCCGAACTACAGTGTCGAGACCCTCGAGACGATCCATCGCGAACGCCCCGACGACGAGCTCTTCTTCCTGATCGGGGCGGATAGTCTCGCGGACCTTCCACATTGGAAGGAGCCCCAGAAGATCGTCCGGCTCGCGACCGTCGTCGTCGTGAATCGGCCCGGGATCGATCCCCCGGCGAAGGACGCCTGGCCCGATCTCGGGCCGGGAGCCCGGCCGATGATCTCCGTCAATGTCCCCCCGATCGGGATCGCTTCACACGACCTCCGCCGTCGTCGCGTCGAAGGGCGAAGTATCCGCTACCAGGTCCCGCGCGGGGTCGAAGCCTACATCGACGCGCACGGCCTCTATCGGCCAGGGTCGTCGGCGTAGGGGCGATCCAGCGTTCGGTTCTCGGTCGGCGCTCCCTCACTTGGAATTCCTACCTCGCCGTGATGCAAGGTATCCTTGGTGACGGCCGGGCACTGGCGTAGCCTGGGGGATGAACGTGGACATGGACCCCTGAGTAAAGACTGTTGGACTGGAGGTGGAAAGAGGGTTGCGTGGGCTCTCCGGGACCGCTCCATCCTGCCTCATCCGCCCGGTCGAAGGTCGGTCGTAGAACTGGATTTCGGGCCTCATCCCCGGTCGTCGGAGCGGCCGATACGAATGGGGGAACGAGAATGGGAACGCCAGGATGGCCCGGGTCCGAGGTGACGATGGCAGGACTATCATCTCAAGAGACGCAAGAATCGGCCCTGGAGAAAGAGGTCGCGGCGCTCCGTCGCCAATTGGTCGCCCTCCAGCGGGTCAGCAGCCTCGGGGCCCTCGCCGGCTCGATTTGCCACGAGCTGAACAACGCCCTGACGCCGATCCTGAACTATGCCAAGCTCGGCCTCCGGAACCCCGACCCCGACTTCCGCCAGCGGGCTTTCGAGAAGATCCTCGAGGGGGCCCAGCGAGCCTCGTCGATCACCGGTGGCGTGCTCGGACTGGCTCGACCCCGGGCCGATCGCCGAGAGCCGACCGACCTCGTGCGGCTCGTCGAGGAGGTCACCCTGCTCGTCGGCAAGGACGCGACCCGGCACCGAGTCCGGCTCGACTTCCAGGCGACCGGCCATCCCTACGCCCGCGTCAACCCCGCGCAGATCCAGCAGGTCCTCCTCAACCTGATCATCAACGCCCGCCAGGCCATGTCCGAAGGGGGGACGGTCCGTGTCCGAGTCGGCGCCGATACCTCAGGGCGGCTCGCCGAGGTGAGCGTGGCCGACACCGGGGTCGGGATCGCACCGGCCGACCTGAGGCGGATCTTCGAGCCGTTCTTCACCACGAAGTCCGGCCCTGATGCTTCGGGGCAGGGGGGGACCGGCCTGGGCCTCTCCGTCTGCCGAGACATCGTCGAGGCCCACCACGGTCGCCTCCGCGCCGAGAGTCGGGTCGGCCAGGGGACGACCTTTACCCTCCGCCTTCCCTCCTGCCCGGCCCCCGCGAAGCAAGGGGCCGCCTGAACATCCCCGAGTCTCAGCGCGCTCGGCTCGCCCACGACGCCTTCTCGGGTTCCTTGTCTTGATAGTCGTCGGGAATCCGTTCGAGGTAACTCCCCACCAGGTCTTCGGGGGTCTTGGGGAATGTACCCTTCTCACGCTGGTAGAGCTGCTCGGCCAGCGAGACGACGAGCCGGGCCTGGTAGACCCGCTCGCGAGTGAGGGCCTGATCGAACGGGCGCCAATCCGGGAAGGCCGACGCTGCGAGCAAGGACCTGGAATACTGCACCGCCAGGGCCTTCGGGCTGATCGTCGGGGCGGCTTGCAGCCCCGTCGTCGAGTCGGGCTCGAAGAGGAAAGGCGCCGGGGCCGGCATGTCGGCCCCCTTGGGCCGCAATCGACGAGGCTTATCGCATTGTGCCAGCCAGTTGGCGAAGACCAGTTGGGTGAGGCGCCGGCAACGCTCGCGGTCACCATTGAGGACGATACTCGCGTCGCGGACCCCCTGATAGTGGAAATACCACGCATCCTGAAACCCGGGGGGCGGCCAGCTCTGGGCGACCCATGTGGTCGGACCATCGATCTGTCGTGAAATCATCAGGTATTCGCATTTGAGGACTTCCGAGGCCGGTGCCGTCGAGGCGTCGATCGCCGCCACTTCGCCCAAGGCTTGACGCAACATCGCGGCGTCGGTCATCGGGTCGGCGGCCCACCGCGTCATCGCCTCGCAGGCGAGCTTGTGCAACGAGATCCCGACGAGGCGCTCGATGATCACTCCGTATCTTCCGGTGTGCCGGCTCGAGCGCAGTATGGCGCGGTACCACGACCAGGCTCCCGCCGAGTCGCCCTTCGCCCGCAAGTCGTCGCCCCGCATCTTTGCCATCCGGGCGAAGGTGCGTAAATCTTGGGTGATGGGCAAGGTCGTCTCGAACGTCAACTGTTCCGGTCGATGGTAGAGCGCTTCGGGCCGCTCCGTCCCCTGCCGCCAGAATTCCAAAGCCTCGCGGTTCTCGTCCAGCCAGGCCCGCACTTTCGGAGCGATCGGCCGCTTCGTATCCGGGATCTCGATCTCCGGCCACCACCCGTCCGGAGGCTTGGTCAAGAGGGCCGTCGCCTCCGCATACGCCTGGAACGCATTCCGCTCCGTCGGGATCGAAATCGCCGAGAACTTGCCCACGTCGAACGGCGTGCCGACGTTGGGCAATCCCCAGAGCCGGGTCGTTTGCCAGATCCCGAGGCCGGCGCCCACGACGAGGACGATGGCCAACCCCCAGGCGGTGCGCCGACGGGCTGGACTCCCTTTCGGGAGAGCGTTCGGTCCGCATCGGGCGAGCCTTTCCGAGCTCTCCAACCCCTGTCTTGATGGCCTCTCTGCGGACATCAGAGCTGTCCTCCATCCTCGACGCAACGACGGTCGTCAGGGGACATCATAGCGGATTGACTCGGTCGGACTCAATGACGATTGTCGTGGGCGATGAGCGGTGAGTGGACCCGGCGTCAGGCTGGCCCTGGGTCGTCGCGGCGGGTAGCTTGGTGGGTCTTATTGAAACGAGGTTTGACGACAACGAGAGTGTAGGGGAGGTCCGAAGTGCGTTGGGTGACCGTTCAGACTGAGCGAGGTCCGAGGGCGTGCGGCGAGTGGCAGGGACAGTATGTGGACGTCAACGCGGCGGACCCCACGGCCCCGAGCAGCGTCCGTGCGATCCTCGAGCTGGGGCCCGAGGGGCAGGCCCGCATCAAGGACGCCCTGGAGAAGGGGGAGGTCCGCTACGACCCGGCGAGTGCGACCTTGCTGGCACCCGTGCCCGACCCTCGCAAGATCATCTGCCTGGGGCTGAACTACCGCGACCACGCCGCCGAGAGCGGCATGGACATCCCGACCGAGCCGATCCTCTTCAGCAAGTACCCCACGACGCTGGTCGGCCACCTCGCGGACATCGTCCTGCCCGAGGAGAGCTCGCAGGTCGACTACGAGGCCGAGCTGGTCATCGTCGTCGGCAAGGGAGGTCGGCGGATCCCCCAGGCGAAGGCCCTGGAACACGTCGCCGGATACACCGTCGGCCACGACGTCTCGGCGCGTGACTGGCAGTTGAACAAGCCGGGCAAGCAGTGGATGGCCGGCAAGACCTTCGACACGTTCGCCCCCGTCGGCCCGGCCTTGGTCACCGCCGACGAAGTCCCCGACCCCCACGCGTTGGGCATCCGGCTCCGCCTCAACGGCGAGACCATGCAGGACTCGAGCACGAGCCAGTTGATCTTCCGCGTGGATGAGACGATCGCCTATCTCTCGAAAATCTTCACCCTCGAGCCCGGCGACCTGATTTTCACCGGCACCCCCCCCGGCGTCGGCATGGCCCGCAAGCCCCCCGTCTGGCTCAAGGCCGGCGACGTGGTCGAGGTCGAAATCGATGGGCTCGGGACCTTGCGCAATGCCGTGAAATAAGAAGAAGGTGTTCACCACAAAGGCACAAAGTCACAAAGGGAAACCAAGGAAGATCTTTTAGATCCTTTACTTTTGATTTCCTTCGAGTCTTTGTGGTGAATGCTCCCCTCACCGTCGCAGTTTGACGGCCAGCACCCGCGCGTCGTTGTAGTTGGGGGCGATCTTGAGCGCGCGGTCGGCGGCGTCGAGGGCGTCGCGGGTCTTGTGGTCGGCGTCGAGTGCCAGCGCGAGGTGGTAGAGGACCTCGGGGCGGTCGGGGAGGAGTCGAGAGGCCCCGTTGAGGTCGGTGGCGGCGAGCCTGGGGTGATGCAGGGCGAGGTGGGCCAGGCCGCGTTGGAAGAGGGCCTCGGGGTCGTCGGGGGTGAGCTCGAGGACCTGGTCGAGCCGAGTCAGGGCCTGTTCGGGCTGGCGACGCCGGAGCTGGAGGGCCGCGATCCGGAGGATGGCCGGGGCCGAGCTCGGGTTGAGCTCGACCGTGCGGAAGTACCCGGCAAGCGCGTCTTCCTGGCGTCCCAACGCCTCAAGGACCTGGGCCCTGGCGAACTGGGCGTCGGCGTTCTGGGGCTCGATCTCGTTCGCCGCCTCGAACCGCTTCAGGGCCGCCTCGTGCCGGCCGAGCTGGGCGTCGATCTCTCCGAGCCCGATCAAGGCACCGACGTACTCGTGGTCGAACTCCAGGGCGCGTCGATAGGCGGCCTCGGCCTCGGCCAATCGCCCCTGGAGTCGGAGGACCTTGCCCAGGCGGCATCGGGTCTCGGCCGAGCGCGGGGCTTCGGTGACCAGGTGTTCCAGGTCGGTCCGGGCTTGGTTCAGATCGTGCCGGTCGACGGCCGCTTGGGCCGACAGGCTCAATTCTTGACAGAGGGCCGTCTGGGAGGCCGAAGGGGTTCGCTCGGCCCGGGGGTGGTGGATCACCGCGCATCCCCCGAACGCCAGCAGGGCGAACACACACCCAGCAATGACGCCCAGGCGCCGCATACTCCCCTCCCTGGGGCGGCCAAAGATCCCGAACGGGGTGGATTTTCCACCTCCGCCGGTCGTTCCATAAAAGATCGACAGAACCAATCGGCGAGTTGAGGGGGACGGTCGATTCCCGACCAGTCGGCCCGCCGAAACCGCGGCACAGAAGGGCGACTCTTGCGAGCGTGGGAAATTACGACCTGACGGCCCGAAAGTCAACCCCGCTTAACAATCGGAAGACTTTCGCTGGGTCGGCACAAAGGCACAAAGTCAGCACGAGAGCCTTCCCGAAGAGATTCGTGATTTCCTTCGTGTCTTTGTGCCTTTGTGTTGAATACCCTCCCCCGAGTCAGGCGAGTCCGCATGCGGCTCGGGCCCGGTCGAGGATCGTCCGGGCGG
This sequence comes from Singulisphaera rosea, assembly GCF_054877945.1. Classification (NCBI taxonomy): domain Bacteria; kingdom Pseudomonadati; phylum Planctomycetota; class Planctomycetia; order Isosphaerales; family Isosphaeraceae; genus Singulisphaera; species Singulisphaera rosea. The sequence continues at coordinate 246,319 of NZ_JBTYIP020000006.1, forward strand.
TCTTGCGGGCGTGCTCGGCGGCGTTGGCGCGGACCTCGGCGACGCGCTCGGGATGGGCCACCAGGTCGGCCCGACGCTCGCGAGCCGGGGCGAACGTGGCGATGATCGCCTCGGCGAGCCGGGTCTTCATCTCGCCGTAGCCGATGCCCCCTTCGCGGTACCGTCGCTCGACGTCGGCGAGCTCGTCGGCGGGGGCGACGAGCTTGTAGAGGCCGAACAGCGAGCACGTCTCCGGGTTTTTCGGTGCCTCGACGGGCGTACTGTCCGTGACGATCTTCTTGCACTTCTTGCGGATCGTGGCCGGGTCGTCGAAAATCTCGATCGTGTTGTTGTAACTCTTGGACATCTTCCGGCCGTCGATCCCCGGGACGACCGACACGGCGTCGAGGATGTATGGCTTCGGGAGCCGGAAGACTTCCTCGCCGCCGCCGTAGACGTGGTTGAACCGCTCGGCGACGTCCCGGGTGATCTCCAGGTGCTGCTTCTGGTCCTGGCCGACCGGGACGACGTCCGCGTCGTACAGCAGGATGTCGGCCGCCTGGAGCACGGGGTAGGCGAAGAGCCCGTGCTCGGCGGGGAGACCCTGCTGGACCTTGTCTTTGTAGCTGACGCATTTCTCGAGCCAGCCCATCGGCGTGACGCTGGTCAGAAGCCAGGCGAGCTCGGTCGTCTCGGGCACGTCCGACTGCACGAACAAGGTCGCCCGCGCCGGGTCGACGCCGAGCGAGAGGAGGTCGATGAGGACGTCGGAGACATATCGGCGGAGCTTGGCCGCGTCGCGGACGCTGGTCAGGGCATGGTAGTCGGCCACGAAGTAGAAGGCATCGTTGCCCTCCTGGAGGGCGATATATTGGCGGATCGCCCCGAAGTAGTTGCCGATGTGCAGGGCGCCCGAGGGCTGGATTCCCGAGAGGACTCGCATATTCCCAATCGACTCGCGGGGCGGGGGCAAGGTTCGGGGCCGGGCCGTCGATCGGCCGGGCGTCGGGTCCCAATGTACCAGACCCGCGCCCTCGTCTCCAACTCGAGGCGCGTTGGCGAGCCCGAGGGGGGATGCTACCATGGGCCCTCAACTCAGCCTCGAGGGGGTAGGAACCTTGGGGATATCTCGAACCGTGAATCCCCGTCGACGCGAGGTCGTTGCGGCCGGGATGGAGGGTCGGACCATGTTGGGCGTCTATGAGGACCGTGGTATCCGGTTCAAGTATCCGGAGGATTGGGACGTCGAGGTGACCGACGAGGGGACGATCTCGACGGTCTCGGTCCAGGCCCCCGGCGGACTGGCGTTCGCCTTGGTCACGACCGACGACTCGTGCCCGTCGCCCGCCGAGGTCGCCGACGAGGCCCTCACCGCGATGCGCGAGGAGTATCCCGACCTCGACGCGGTCCCGACCCGCGAGACCATCAACGGCTACAACGCCTTCGGCCACGACCTCGAATTCATCAGCCTCGACCTGACCAACAATTGCGCCATCCGATGCTATCGGAGCCCGAAACGGACCATCCTGATCTTCGGCCAGTGGTCGGACCTCGAGGCCGAGGAAGGCGAGGCCAAGATCCAGGGCCTTTGCCGCTCGCTCCAGGAGACGGACGCATGAGCGTCCCGGGCGTACGGATGGGGTCCGGGACGTTTGCGAGACGGCTATTCGTCGTCGTCTCCTGCGTCTACGCCGCTTGGGCATGGGCGACGCCGCAAACCCTCGGCGCCGAAGGGCCCGCGGCGGAGACTCTTCAGGCTCGAATTCACGCCCTGATCGCCGACAAGGCCGCCGGGGCGATGGTCGGGGTCGCCTTCCGCGATCTCGCGACCGGCGAGTCATGCTCCATCCAGGGCGACCTGACCTTCCACGCCGCGAGCACGATGAAGGTCCCCGTCATGATGGAGGTCTACCGTCGGGCTTCGGCGGGGAGCCTGTCGCTTGACGACCGTATCCGGCTCAAGAACACCTTCACCAGTATCGCCGACGGCAGCCCGTTCTCGCTCGCCCCCGAGGATGATTCCGAGACGACGCTGTACAAGCATCTCGGCCAGGAGAGGACGGTCCGGGAACTCGCCCGGCGGATGATCACCGAGAGCAGCAACCTCGCCACGAACCTTCTGATCGAGCGGGTGTCGCCGATGGCGACGACCGAATTCATGCGCACTCTGGGCGCCGAGGACGTGAAGGTTCTCCGGGGCGTCGAGGACAACAAGGCCTATGCCCTCGGGATGAACAACGTGACGACCGCGGCCGGGTTGGCTCTGATCCTCGGCCGGCTGGCCGAGCGGTCGGTCGTCTCCGAGGCCGCGTCGGACGCCATGCTCGAGGTGCTCCGCGCCCAGAAGTTCAACGAAGGCATCCCGGCCGGGGTCCCTCGAGGCGTCCCCGTGGCGCACAAGACGGGGTCGTTCAAGGGGGTGTACCACGACGCGGCGATCGTCGAGCCCCCCGGCCGCAAGCCCTTCGTCATCGTCGTCCTGACCCGAGGGATCGACGACGAGGCGGCCGCCCACAAACTGGTCGCCGAGATCGCCCGGGCGACCTTCGAGCATTGCAATCGCCGGTAATCCGTCGACTGGGAAACGCGGTCCACCCTCTCCGTGCCATCTCGACCCGAGGAATCGTCACCATGGCTTCGGCTCGTCGCATCGCCCTCGCCTTGTCCTCCGTCGCGTGCTTTGCCATCGTCCTCTCACGTCCCCTGGCCGCGGCGGGCCTGCCGGAGGGTGATCCCAAGGCGGCGGGATTCGCCCCCGAGAAGCTCGCCCTGATCCGGACCTATCTCGAACGTCAGGTCGCCGAAAAAAATTTGGCAGGGGGGGCGACCCTCATCGCCAGGCACGGCAAGGTCGTTCACCAGGCGGCGGTTGGGATGAAAGACGTCGAGGCCGGCCAGCCGCTCGAGCGATCGACGCTCTTCCGGATCGCGTCGATGACCAAGCCGATCACCTCGACGGCCGTGATGATCCTCGTCGACGAGGGGAAGCTCCGCCTCGACGACCCGGTCGCGAAGTACCTGCACGAGTTCGCCGCCCCCTCGGTTGTTATCGCTCCTGCCGACGCCACCGCAACCGCGATCACCACGGTCCCGGCCGCAAGCCCGATCACGATCCACCAACTCCTGACCCACTCCTCGGGGCTTTCCTACCGATTCGCCAAGCCACCCCAGATCGGTCCGCTCTACGTCGAGTCGGCGATCTCCGACGGCCTCTCCGAGACCCCCGGCACGATCGGCGACAATGTCAAGCGACTGGCGAGGCTGCCGCTCCTCCACCAACCGGGGACGACCTGGTCTTACAGCCTCTCGACCGACGTCCTCGGTCGACTCGTCGAGGTCGTCTCGGGGCAGACGTTCGACCAGTTCTTGCGTGAGCGGATCTTCACCCCACTCGCGATGGACGACACCCAATTCGTGATCCCGAAGGCCAAGCGGGGGCGCCTCGCGGCCTTGTACACCGCCGGCGAGGACAAGACGGTCCGCCGATCCCCCGGCTCCCTGATCCAGGACGGCCCGCTCGTCTACTCGGGGACCTACTCGACGTGGGACGACGGCCACTATTATTCCGGCGGGGCCGGCCTGACCTCGACGATCGACGACTACTCCCGGTTCTGCCAGATGCTGCTCAACAAAGGGGAGCTCGACGGGGCCCGCATCCTCAAGCCCGAGACCGTCGCGCTCATGACCAGGGACCAGGTCCCCGGCCTCAACGTCCTCCCCTGGGGCCATGGCGACGGCTTCGGCTACGGCTTCGGCGTCGTGAAGGAGGCGAACCGCGACGCCGACCTCGCCGGTGTCGGCGCCTACTCCTGGGGCGGCTTCTTCTACACCTATTTCTGGGTCGATCCCAAGCGCGAAATCGTCGCCATCTTCATGACGCAACTCTATCCCAACGCCCACCTCAAGGTCCGCGAGGAGTTCAAGCGACTCGCCTACGACGCGATCGTCGAGTGAGTCGCCACCGGGCGGGACGCGATGAGCCCCGCCCGATCTCTCCCCTCAAATCCGAATCTCCGTCAGGTTCCCGTGCGTAGGACCCCTCCACGGCTATCGTATATTTATGCGTAGGCTTGGCAATCTGTAGGGCTTGCACCCTCCCTCGGTCCCTGAATGACTTGTTGCTAATTATGTATGGTTTTATGTAGTGGCCGTGTAGCCTCGGCAAGATCCGAGACTTCCCTGGAGGACTCATCCATCGCCCTCGGCCATGAGGATGGCGAGCGAACGGGTGGCGCCCAGGTTCTCGCAGACGATCTTCAGCATCGCCGTCAGCGGGATGGCGATCAGCATCCCGGTCACACCCCAGCATAGGCCCCAGAACGCCAGGGAAAGCATGGTGACGACCGGGCTCAAGTCGACCGCCTTCCCCGTCAGGGACGGCTCGACGAAATTATTGGTCACCACCTGGATCACGACGAGCAGGATCACCACCGCGCACGGTCGCCAGGCGGGTTCGAGCTCCAGGAAGGCCAGCGCCACCGGCAGCACGAATGCGACCAAACCTCCGACGTAGGGGATGAAATTCCCGAAGAAGGTCAACACCCCCCACATCACAGGATAAGGGACTCCGAAAGCCCAGAGGACGAGGGACGAGGGAATCCCCGTCGCCAGGCTCGTCAAGGTCTTGGCCTTGAGGTAGCTCGTCGTCGACGCGTTGACCCGCTCGATGATCGAGAGGATCCACTGTGCATGCTCCGGCTGGAAGCCCGCGCGGATTCGGCGGGGGAACCGCTTTAGCTCCAACAGGAGAAAGACCAGGTAAACGCCCACGACGAACGCTTCGGCGATGAAGCCCGATCCGCTCGAAACCAGGAGTCGCATGGACGAGTGGATCGAGTCCCGGAGCCGCGACTCGATATCAACGGTCTCCTGACTTGGCTCGAGCAGCCCCGTGGGCAGGTGGGCCCGTCCGTACGCCCTGACCTCCTCGGCAATCCTCCTCGCCCGATCCAACAAGCGCGGCATGTCGTCGTTCAGTTCGACGAGGTTCCCGTAGGCCATCACGGCGAGCCCCCAGCAGAGGAGGAGCGTCCCCCCGAAGATTACGGCCGCCGAGGCAATCGTCGGGATCCGCGTCCGAAGCCGACAGTGGATGGGGACGATCAAGTAGGCCAGGAAGATCGCCAGGATGAGCGGCCTCAGCAGCGGCCCCAACTCCTTGAGCAAGAACCAGGAGGTCGAGGCGATGACCAGGCAGGCCGCCAAGGTATGCAAGGCGTGGGTGCCATCCCCAGGACGGCCCGGGATCGTGGGAGCGACTTCAGACGGGGAATCGACCTGGGCGGGGAGCATCGGCGACACTCGAAGACCTGGGCTTTGGGGTTTCGGCCGAGATTGATCAACGACCCAACATCGGGCTTGAATCTGCCACGGACGGAAGACGAGATTCTTTTAGCCGCGGATGGAACACGGATAAGACGAAGGAAGAGGACGATCGACAGATAATGTAAATTGGTTTGTTAAATCAGTTGACAATGTTAATATGGTTTTAACAGATTTGTAATACATGTCCACCTGCGCCATTTGCTGACGAATTCTTTGATCCCTTGATTTATCCGTGTTCCATCCGTGGCTAAAAGATCCTTTGTTCGATCTGTTGCGGATCCTAGCTCGATGTTCGGTCATTGAGATTTATGTTCCATCGACCTCGCCCATCTTTCGTCGCCGAGGACGAAAGATGGATCGGGTTAATCGACCGGGACTTGGGTCGGATCTCACGATTGAATTCACGTTTTTTTTTGTCGTCTCATCGGTGGAACCTCTCGGGGAGCAACCGATGTTGAAGTCGATTATCTGTGACGGCCTGGGGGGCCCGATTTCGCCCCCCGGCCACGAGCCCTTCCAACTCCTAGACGTTATCCCCTTCCGTCGACGTGAGGCCGGCGCCGGCCGACCCCTTGAGCCCCCAACGCCAGCCGCTGATCTCGGGCATGTCGTCGCCGAACTTATCGATATATTCTTTGTGTTCGATGAGCTTGTTGCGGATCGCCTGCTTGAAATAGGCGGCGCGCGCGCCGAGTTGCGGGAGGCGATCGATCACGTCTTCCACCAGGTGGAAACGGTCGAGGTCGTTCATGACCACGATATCGAACGGTGTTGTCGTGGTGCCCTCCTCCTTGTAGCCCCGCACGTGGAGATTCTTGTGGTTCGTTCGCCTGTACGTCAACCGGTGGACGAGCCAGGGGTAGCCGTGGAAAGCGAAGACGATCGGCTTATCCTTGGTGAACAACGCGTCGAAATCCGCGTCCGACAGCCCATGCGGATGTTCGGTGGACGGCTGGAGCTTCATCAGGTCGACGACATTGATCACGCGGATTTTCAGCTCCGGGAGGTGGGCCCGCAAGAGCTCGACGGCCGCCAACGTCTCGAGCGTCGGTACGTCGCCGCAGCAGGCCATGACCACGTCCGGCTCGCTCCCTTTGTCGTTGCTCGCCCACTCCCAGATGCCGAGGCCCAGCGTGCAATGCTTCACGGCTTCTTCGATCGTCAGCCACTGGGGGGCGGGCTGTTTGCCCGCGACGATGACGTTGACGTAATTGCGGCTCCGCAGGCAGTGGTCCGTCACCGACAGCAGGCAGTTGGCGTCGGGGGGCAGGTAGACGCGGACGACCTCGGCCTTCTTGTTGACGACATGGTCGATGAAGCCGGGGTCCTGGTGGCTGAAGCCGTTGTGATCCTGCCTCCAGACGTGCGAGCTGAGCAGGTAGTTGAGCGAGGCAACCGGCCGTCGCCAGGGGATCTCATTGCAGACCTTCAACCACTTGGCGTGCTGGTTGAACATCGAGTCGATGATGTGGATGAACGCCTCGTAGCACGAGAAGAACCCATGCCGGCCGGTCAGAAGATATCCTTCGAGCCATCCCTGGCACTGGTGCTCGCTCAAGACCTCCATCACCCGGCCGTCAGGTGAGAGGTGGTCGTCCTCCGGGTAGATCTCGGCCATGTAGCAGCGGTCGGTCACCTCCAGGACGTCCTGCCAGCGGTTCGAATTGTTCTCGTCGGGGCTGAACAGGCGGAAGTTCCGGCTCTCCAGGTTCTGCTTCATGACGTCGCGAAGGAAGGTGCCCATCACCCGGGTCGACTCGGCCGTGGGCTCGCCGGGGCTCGGCACTTCGACCGCATAGTCGCGAAAGTCCGGCAAGCTGAGGTTGCGAAGCAGCAAGCCGCCGTTGGTGTGCGGATTGTCGCTCATCCGTCGATGGCCTCGTGGGGCCATCTCGGCGAGTTCGGGGATCAGCTTGCCCTGGGCATCAAAGAGCTCCTCGGGTCGGTAGCTCTTCATCCAACCTTCGAGGATGCGGATGTGCTCGACCTTGTCCATGTCGCTCATCGGCACCTGGTGGCTCCGCCAGTAGTCCTCGCACTTCTTGCCGTCGATCTCCGGGGGGCAGGTCCAACCTTTGGGAGTCCGAAAAATGATCATCGGCCAATGTGGACGTGTCATGATGCCCTTGTTGCGGGCATCGTCACGAATCTGACGGATCTCTCCCAGGACGACGTCGAGCACCCCGGCGAGTTGCTGATGGACCACCTCCGGATCGTGACCCTCGACGAAGTGCGGCTTGTAGCCCATGCCCTCGAAGTATTTCCGTAATTCGTCCTTCGGGATGCGGGCGAGGAAACAGGGGTTGGCGATCTTGTATCCATTGAGGTGGAGGATCGGCAGGACGGCACCGTCGCGGGCCGGGTTGAGGAATTTGTTGCCGTGCCAACCCGTGGCGAGTGGGCCGGTCTCCGCCTCGCCGTCGCCGACGATGCAGGCGACGATCAATTCCGGATTGTCGAACGCAGCCCCGTAGGCATGGCTCAAGGCGTATCCGAGTTCGCCCCCCTCGTGGATACTTCCCGGCGTCTCCGGGGCGACGTGGCTGGGGATGCCCCCCGGGAAGCTGAACTGCTTGAAGAGCCTCTGCATCCCCTCCTCATCCTGGCGGATCTCGGGATAAACTTCGCTGTAGGTCCCCTCGAGGTAGGCGTGGGCGACGAGGGACGGGCCCCCGTGTCCGGGGCCGATGATGTAGATCATTTCCAAGTCATCTCTCTTGATGACTCGGTTGAGGTGCGTGCAGAGCATGTTCAGGCCAGGAGATGTCCCCCAGTGTCCGAGTAGCCGAGGCTTGATGTGCTCACGCTTCAGGGGCTCTTTCAGGAGTGCATTCTTGAGCAGATAAATCTGGCCGACAGAGAGGTAGTTGGCGGCACGCCAGTAGGCGTCGAGCTTGCGAAGCTCGTCGGCCGTGAGGGGCCATTCCTTACCCTGGAGGTCACTCGAGGATGCGGGGGCCTGGCGAGAGGATTGCGTCGTGTCCATCGATCGACTCCAGAATGAATAACATCGCGACTGACTTGGTCGTCATCAGGATAGCGACGAAAAAAAGTGGCGATACGAATCACGTTTCGCATGCCAGCATGACCTCTTCGTCGGTCCGGACGACTCGAACCCTAGCTGGGCTCGTCTCGGTCGAGATTACCGAGTTCCCGGTCCCGTTCTGCACGCGTTAGCGGCGATATCGTGGCCACCGCAGGCTCGACGTCAGACTTCGGGGAGATTCTCGCCGATGCCGACCGAGAAAACGAGTGAGTTGCCGTCGCCGAGGATTGCCAAGTTGGACCCTCTCTGGGTTCTCTCGCGATTTTAGCGGATACGGGCTCGACGGCAGGTGCGAGGTTTTCGCCCTCCGAGGATTTCGGTCGCCGTTCATCGCCCCATAAGGCTCATCAGCTTTCTCGTTCAAGACCGGGCGTACCACCGCTCGAGCGCGAGGGGCTCCGGCGAACGCGCGACGTAATTCCTCCCTCGCACCGCAGGGCGGTTGGCGCGCATCACGCTCGACGATCGGCACTGGCGTTGGCGTTGCTTTCGTGATTTTTAGGTCTCTCGACCTCGCATCCTCCCCACGCTCGCCACGTCGACCCTTGCCCGCCTCTTCCTTTTCCCGGTTTTGAGCACGCCTCGAATGGCGTTGACAGGATCCGGCGGGAGGATACATTTGGTAAACCAAATTTGAGAAACCAAATCGTGAAGGGCGGCCGATCGGCGGCCTCTTCTTCGGGTTTGGGGAACACCGAAGGAGGTCCGGCATGGCGCGACCGCCCGCGCGTGATCTCACGGAACGAGAGCTGGAAGTGATGCACGTGTTCTGGGCCCTGGAGCGGGAAGCCACGGCGTCGGAGGTCCGCGACCTGCTGGCCGAATCGGGCCTGGATCGGGCCTATACGACCGTGGCCACCCTCGTGAGGATCCTGCACGAGAAGGATTTTCTGGAGCAGGTCAACGACGCGAGGCCGTTTCTCTATCGGGCGTCCCGATCGTTCGACGAAGTCTCTGAACGCTTCGTCGGCGACATGATCCGACGCGTCTTTCGAGGGTCGCGCGAACAGTTGTTCGTGCGTCTGTTCAAACAGAAGTCGTTGACCGACCGGGAGCGGGCGGTCCTCCTCGAGATCCTGAAGGAGCAGGAATCATGAGCGAGCTCGGGCGGGCGTTCGTCTGGTCGTCGGTCCCGGTCACGTTCGTGGCTTTGGCCGCGTTGGGCCTGGAGCGGTTCCTGTCGCGACGGGGGCCCAGGGCAGGGGCCTGGGTCGCCTCGGTCGCATTGGGCCTCGTGATCGTCCTTACGCCGTTGGCCTCTTGCCCGATCCCCGGCCTCACCGGGAAGCATTCGACGTCGAGCGTTTCGGCGCGAGAGTTGGGAACCGTCCCGATTTCGGGACCAGACCGGAGGTCGACTGAGACCCCGATCGGAGTTCCGGGGCGACTCTCGGACGGTGGGCGCGGGGTCGTGTGGTCGTCCGCTTTCGTGGAGTGGCTTCGGGGCCGGGTCGAATGGGGGACGATCCCGTTCCGAACGGAGGATTCGACTTCGTCGAGGGCCTTGGGGATCATCTTGATGGCGGGGATGGGGGCGAGCCTATTCCGCCTGATGATCGGCCTCTGGGGCGTGGGGGACGCCAGGCGTCGGAGCCGGCCGGTCGCGGAGACGGGGCTGCTCGCCCTGGTCGACTCGTTTCGCGAGGCACTCCAGATCAAGAAGACAGTGGAGGTCCGTGAGCTGGCCGGGCTGGCGACCGCGGCGGCGGTGGGTTGGCGTCGGCCGCTGGTCCTCTTGCCGGACGGTTGGCGGGCCTGGGACGACTCTGAGCGTCGCGCGGTGCTCGCACACGAGCTGGCGCACATCGCTCGGCAGGATTACGTCGCGGGGTTTGTGGCGAGGGTCGGCATGGCCGTCCACTTCTATCACCCCCTGGTCCGCTGGCTCGTCGGTCGGCTCCAACTGCAACAGGAGCTGGCCGCCGACGCCCGAGGGGCCGAACTCGCCGGGGGACGTCATCTCTACACCCTCGCCCTTTCGCGACTCGCGTTGCGGGCGGACGGGAGATCGCTCGCGTGGCCGGCCGGGACGTTCCTGCCGGCGAAAGGACACCTGATCAGGAGGATTCACGTGTTGAACTCGAAAGTCTCTGTCAAGGATGGCACGCTCCCCGTCGCGGGGCGTGCGCTGGTGATCGGCCTCCTCGCGGCCGTCGGCCTCGGGGTTACGGCCCTCCGACCACCGACCCCGAGCCGAGCGGCCGAGCCCGCTCCCGCCGAGGCGGGCCTGGCCCTGAAAACTCCCCCTGCGGGCGGTGCGGCTGTCCCCGAGGTGCCTGCATATAACCTCGCTTATATCCCCGAGAAGGCGATGGGCTTCTTCGCGATCCATCCCGCGGCCCTCTTCCAGCGGGCAGGGACGAAGGACCCGCGCGACCAACTCGACGCCCTCCTCGCGAAAGCGTTCCCCGACTGCGGGCTGACGCCGGAGTCGATCGAGCAGATGACTGTGGGAGTCTTCATCACGCCTCGAGACCGGAAGACGGGCAAGCAGGGTCGGTTCATGATGACGGGGATCATGGTCCGCTCGGTCTCCGACGTCGACTGGAAGGCGCGGTTCGATGCTCTCGCCAAGGTTTTCGGCTCGACGGATGCCGGATTCGTCGAATCACGATTCGAAGGGAAAGTGTATTTTCACGCCAAGAAGCTGGTCCAGCTCGGGCCCGACCCTTGCCTGTATTTCCCGGATGCGCGGACCGTCGTGCTTGATGACGAGTCGGGCGTGCGTCGGTACATCCAGCGAGGGGACGGGGACCGTCCCGACTACACCCGTGGTGATGACTGGCGGAAGGCGGAACGGGGATTGTGCGCCGTCGTGCTCAACAACCGCGATCAAGGTTGGCTGCTCGAGGAAGATCCGGAGGAACCGGCGGGACGGGAAGCCGCGGATGTCCTCAAGAATGCGAACCGCTGGATCCTTGCACTCGACGGGACCGACACGATCAAGCTCGAGGCGACCGCCGACTGCGACGCGGACGTGAATGGACGTCGGATCGTCCGGGCGGCCGAAGCCCTCTTGGGCAGGGCCAAGACGGCCCTCGATGGGAAAATCAAGGCCTCTGACGGCAAACCGTCCGATGTCGCGAGGCTGGCCCTGGAGGTCGCGAAGCGCCAGCTTCGGGCGTGTCGGGTTCATCAGGTGGGGACGGCGGTCACCGTAAGGGTCGAGGGGGACGTGTCATTCGCCGATGCGCTCAGGGTCGCCTTCGCGGAGCTCTTCTGAAGGTCGTGGGCGGATCGTCCCGATGTTTCTTCAGCCGTATGGGGAGGGCGTCGGCCCTCCTCATCGTCGTTCGAAGTCCCGTGACTCCTCCCAACGGCGGAGGATAGAAGAGACCGGTCGTTCGAGAGTATGATGATCGATGCGTGACGATGGTCGGCTGTTGATGCCGTTCGTCGGCCCGTGAGTCAGCCGAAGCGAGGCGGGGAGAGATCGCATGTCGACCAAGACTCCGATGGTCGGGCCGGGTATGTACCAGTGGAATAAGGGCGGCTGGATTGGTGCCCAGGTCGGTTGCACGGCCTGGATGCTTGTCGGTGCGGTCCTGGCCTCATTCCAATCGGCCCGAGTTGCGCTCGTCTGGTTCGCGTGCTTCGTGCTGGCGAACGCGGCATCGATCTGGCTCTGGACCAGACGGGATCGGCTTCGGGCCGTCCGGGGAGTGCAGCTCCAGATCCTGGTCTGTGGCGTCTGCGGGCTGCTCGCGCTCGTGGCCTTCGACGTATTCGGGCAAGGGGTCCAGCTCGAGGTGAATTGGACGGACGGGGGGCCGGGCCTTGCCAAGGCGACTGGCATGACCCGTCAAGGCTATCTCTTCTTCCTGATCTTCGTGCCGTTGTTGATCCTGTTCCTGGATTTAATCGACCGAGGTTCGCGGGCCCGGGCGGGTTCCGCCCCTCTCAGCGAGTCGCGCCGGTGAGTCGAGGGCCTCGGTATTCCAACTCGGCGCCCGGGGCGGCCGGCCAGACTTTGTCGGGGGGCGAGTGGCCGGGGGCCTCGGAGGCCCAACGGAAGAGATACGCCAGGCGGTAGACCGCCTTGTCGACCCCGAAGTGCTCGCGGGCCCAGGCTTGGCCCTGTTCTCCCATGTGGGCGGCCAGGTGGGGATAGGCCAGGAGTCGACCGAGGGCCAGCGCGAGGCCGCGGACATCTCCCGGCTCCACGAGCAGCCCGTATTCGCCGTCACGGACGAGGTCGGGGATCCCTCCCAGGCGCGTCGTCACGGTGGGCCGGCCGCAGGCCAGCGACTCGATCAGGGCCCGAGGCAGGCCGTCCATGTCCCCCTCCCGGTCGCTGACGCAGGGCAGGGCCACGATTTGCGACGACGCGATCAGTCCGGCCAGGTCGTCCTCGGGGACGTTGCGGCCCGTGAGCCGGACGTATCCCTCGAGGTGACAGTGGGTGACCAACCGGGCGAGACGCTCGTACTCCGGGCCGGCGCCGGTGATCACGCACTCGAATTCAGTCTCGTCGGCGCGGAGCAGTGCGCAGGCGACGATCAGGTCGTCGAAGCCGTTGCCTTCCACAAGTCGACCGAGGCCCAGGATCCGCGGGGGCGTCTCCTCGGGGTCGGCCTCGATCGAGGAGGAGGCGTCGGCGAGCGGCCCCACGTCGACCCCGCCGTAGACGACGGACAGCCTCGACGGGTCGGCTCCGAGCGAGAGATAGAGCCTTCGGTGGTATTCCGACAGGCAGACGACGAAGCGGGCGCGGCGGAGCTTGGCGACGAGGCCGGCACGGTGTTCGTGCAGGCCCGTCGAATGGCCCGTGAAGCTGAAACCGATCCCTAGCAACTCGGCGGTGTGCATCGCGATCGCTGTCGACGCGTTTGCCGAGTGGGCATGGATGTGGCCGATCCCCCGACACCGCCAGCGGATCGCCAGCAGCACTGCGGGGATCCACTGGGCGAGCCCTTCGAGCCGATCCCCCGGGCTTCCCGGCTGAATGAAGATCGCCTTGCCCAGGGCGACCCAGAAACGGCGACCGAAGAGGATCGGGGCCAGCACGCAGGCGACCAGGGCGCGGGCCATGCCGATCGGTTCGAGCGGCTGGGCCGCATGCCGGAGCGCGTCGACCGCCTCGTCCTTCCCGGTGATCGGCGTCTCGATCCGATCGAGGGAGATCAATTCGAGCGGGACGCCGGCCTTGAGTAGGCCCATCGCCTCGCCGCTGGCCGCCGTCCCCGACATGGCGTCGATGCCGATATATCCGATCCGAGGACCTTGGCCCATGTTCTCATCTCGTTCCGTAAGGGTGAGGCGTCATGGCGTCGAGAACAGCGTCGGAACCTCAGCAAAGGGCCGGATGACCTGTCGGTCCTCCTTCGCCCGAGTTTGACTCGTGGCGGGCTCTCCGAAGGGCGGTTCGCCACTTCGGGGCTTCGCAGGAGGGACGTTGGTCGATCGCGGGTGGCGAGGCTCGGTCCTCAAAGAACGAGGTCCGCAGGCCACTCCGTTTCGGGAGAAACCGGCATACATCCGCCGCTCCGAGAGCGGGTCGACCGGAGTCCGGATCGGACGATACCCCATGCTACTACCAATTATTGTGCCGGAGTCGAATTCGTCGGAATTTCTTACCTCTTTGCCCCGTTCCGAACGCCAACCTCTCTCATTCTGAGAAGACATGGCCTCCGGAGATGAGGCAGGACGATGCGGTCGGAGAGAGGTTGCTGGCGTTCTCCTCACCAAAACCCCGGAATATCCGCGGTTCTCGCGTGATCGCTGCCCGACGCGAGGCCGTTGGCATGGCATCTGCTTTACATGTCGGTCAGCTTACGTCTAACCCACCGCACGATGTGAGTGAGGATCAGTCGATGGTGACAAATCGAAACATTCGCGACGTCAAGCGACCGGGGCGACGCTGCCTCTTCGGTGGTGGTTCGGGGGACGTTTCGCTGGCCGGTCAGTTTGGTCCGGATGCGTGGAAACGCGGGCTCGACCTGGCGTTGGCGGTCTTGGCGTCGGTTGTCACTCCAACCTGCTTGGTCCCTGTCGTTGCCTTGGTGACGGTCGATGGCCGATACGTCACCAGTTCCGGGCGATGGTTCGGGTCGAAGGCGGGGGGGATCCGGATCGAGCCGGCTCGCTTGGCGGCTTGGCGTTCCCAGGGCGGTCGTCGCTGTTGACTCCGCCCCGGAATTTGGACTTCGACAGGATAAGGCTTCAGGACCTGGCCGGTGGGGATTGCGAAGCTCCGCTCGGTCATCGAAACTAAAACCCCCGCCCGGCCGACAGGCACTCGAGCCCTCGAGTTGGCGCCCTTCGCCGGAATCCGGATGTCGGCCCATGCCACAATTGGATGACATCGAGACTCCGCCCCGCGGAGACGTGACGGGACTCTCACCGGGCCGTTTCGGCCACCGGGGACGAGGATGGTCGGCCTCGGACGACCTCCCGGGCCTGATGGCCGCCGTGCTGGACGCCAACCCCGCCCCCATGATGGTGGTGGGACGCGACGGTACGGTCCTCGAGTTCAACCGGGCCTGCGAGTCGTTGAGCGGCTTCCGTCGGGACGAGGTCCGGGGACGTCTCCTCCTCGATCATCCCATGATCCCCGAAGCGGGACGTTCGGAGCTTTCGGCGCTCCTGGACTCGACTACCTGGGCAGACTCGGCTTTCCCGAGGCGTTCCACGGGCGTCTGGTGTTCACGCGACGGTGGTTCGAGGATCCTTTCCTGGACCGACACGCCGGTTGTGTCGGCGGAAGGGGTCGTCGAGGCAATTGTCCGCGCCGGGGTTGAGGAGGGCGAGTCCCGGCCGATCGAGACCGCGGGCTGTCAGCGCGACGAACAACTCCGGATGTTCGCCGACCTGGTCGAAGATAGCAGCGACTTCATCGCGCTGGTGGACCTGGGACTCCGCGTGACGTATCTCAATCCGGCCGGGATCGCCCTGGCCGGCCTGCGCGGGCCCGTCGATGTCGCGTCGACGATGATCGTCGACTACCTGACCGACGAGACCCGATTCCTGGCGAGGACCACGGCGATCCCCACGGCCCTGTCCTCCGGCCACTGGTCCGGCGAGGGTCGGCTCCGTCACGCGCGGACGGGGAGGCCGATCGACGTCAGGATCGACCTTCGTCCGCTCCGAGGCTCGGTGTCGGAGGCCCCTCGCGGCCTGGCCGTCGTGATCCGAGACGTCACCGAGCAGGCGAGGGCCCGGGACGAACTCCGCCGGGCCAAGGACTCGGCCGAGGCCGGACGTCGGGCCAAGAGCGCGTTCCTCGCCAACATGAGCCACGAACTCCTGACCCCGCTCACCGGGATCCTCGGCTCGGCCGCGATGCTCCACGACGCGAGCCTCTCCCCCGAAGCCCGAGAAGATGCGCTCGGGACCATCCACCGCAACGGCGACCATCTCCGACAGGTCATCAACAACATCCTCGACCTGACGAAGCTCGAGACCGACCACTCGGCCCCGGAGTTGGTCCCCGCGTCCCCCGTCTCGCTCCTGGCGGACGTGTTCTCCGAGCTCAACGTCCGGGCTCGCGAGAAGGGGGTCGACCTCGCCGTCTCCTCCGAGGTGCGCTGCCCGCGCGAGATCCGCACGGACCCGGTCCGGCTCCGGAAGATCTTCCACAACCTCGTCTCGAACGCGATCAAATTCACGCCCGAAGGATCAGTGGACGTTGACCTTGGCCTCGAAGGCCGGGACGACCGGCACGCGACCTGGTTCCGGTTCGAGGTCCGGGACCGTGGGATCGGGATGACTCCCGAGCAACTCTCCCAGATTTTCCACCCGTTCTATCAGGCCGACGCCTCGCTCACCCGGCTCCACGGCGGCTCCGGTCTGGGGCTGTCGATCGCCGGGCGATTGGCCGAGAGCCTGGGGGGTGAGATCCTCGTCGAGAGTGCGCCCGGGCTCGGCAGCCTGTTCACCCTCCGCATCCCAGTCGTCCTCCCCTCGTCCGCCAGCCTGCTCGAACCCCCCGGGGGCGGGGTTGCCTTGCTTGGGTCGGATACCGTGGCGGCCGACGAGCCGCACGAGCCGCTCCGAGGGCGGGTCCTCCTCGCCGAGGATAGTCGGGACAACCAGCGGGTCCTGACCTATTACCTCGAGCGACTCGGCCTCTCGATCGAGATTGCCGAAGATGGCCGGGCCGCCGTCGAGCTCGGGACGAGCCGGCCCTACGACCTGATCCTGATGGACATCCAGATGCCCGAGCTCGATGGGTATGGCGCCACGCGCCTCCTCCGAGAGCGGGGATTCGTCGGCCCGATCATCGCCCTGACCGCGCACGTCCTGGCCGGAGACGCGGAGCTGTGCCTCGCCGCCGGTTGCGACGACTACCTCCGCAAGCCGGTCGAGCCGGAACGACTCGCGCGGGCCCTTCGCCGTCACCTCGAGGGCCACTCCTCACGAACAGCGACCCGCCCGATAACTCCGGCCTCTCCCCCGCACGCAACGCCGCCCGCGATCGCCCCGGCCGAGGGGCCGTTGCAAAGCGCAATGGCCGACGACGCCGACTTCATGGAGCTGGTTCGCGACTACGTCGCGACCCTCCCCGATTGCGTCCTCGAGCTCCGCCGGACTCTCGAGGAGGGGAGACTGGTCGATCTCGGCAAGGTCGCCCACACCCTGCGAGGGAGCGGCGGGATGTACGGCTACCCTGA
Organism: Singulisphaera rosea; assembly: GCF_054877945.1. Lineage (NCBI taxonomy): Bacteria > Pseudomonadati > Planctomycetota > Planctomycetia > Isosphaerales > Isosphaeraceae > Singulisphaera > Singulisphaera rosea. The sequence continues at coordinate 263,281 of NZ_JBTYIP020000006.1, forward strand.
ACTGACCGAGGTCGCCGGCCTCATCGAGGACGCTGCAAGGGAAGGGCAAGACGGGTCGCTCATCGACGAGCTGATCGGCGAGATCGCTCGCCTCGTCGACCGGATCGGCCGAGGCCTGGACGGCCCGGACGAGATCAACCCGGATTGATCCCGTACCGCTTGATCTTGCGATAAACGGTCGCCTGGCCGAGTCCCAACGATCGTGCCGCTTCACGGACGTTGCCGCGGCACTGGCGGAGTGCGTCCTCGATCGCCTGCTTCTCCATCTGCTCGATCGGCCGCAAGGCCTCGCCCGGGGTCGCCGTCGGCGATGCGATCCCCTGTGGCATTGAGCCGAATGGGGCCGGGGCCTCGGTGGGCGTGGGCCTGGCCATCGCACCCAGGCCTGTTTCGACGCCGATCCCCGACGCTACCATGATTTCGGGGGGGATCGCATCCAGGCCGATCCTCGGGCCGGTGCCGAAGATCACCAGGCGTTCGACCATGTTCTCCAACTGCCGGACGTTCCCCGGCCATTCGTATCGGGCGAGGGCGTCGAGCGCCTCGGGGGTGAAGCCGTCGAAGTCCTTGCCGTATCGCGAGGAGACGCGGCGGAGGAAGTACTCGGCGAGCTCCGGGACGTCCTCGCGGCGGCCGCGCAGCGGGGTCAAGACGATGGGCACGACGTTGAGCCGGTAATAAAGGTCCTCGCGAAGCTGCCCCTGCCGCACCTGTTCGAGCGGGTCGCGGTTGGTCGCGGCCACGATCCGCACGTCCACGGGGCGAGGCTTGCTCGACCCGACGCGCTGGAATGTCCGCTCCTGGAGGAACCGGAGCAGCTTGGCCTGGAGGCCCACCTCCATCTCGCCGATCTCGTCGAGGAACAGTGTCCCCTTGTCGGCCGCCTCGACCGACCCTTGCTGGGGTTGGTCGGCCCCCGTGAACGCCCCTTTCTCGTGGCCGAAGAGCGTGCTCTCGACCAACTCGCGGGGCAGGGCGGCCATGTTGAGCGCGATGAACGGCCCCCCCTTGCGGTTCGACCTGGCGTGGAGGGCGCGGGCGACGACTTCTTTACCCGTGCCGCTCTCGCCCAGGATCAGGACGGTGGCGTCCGTGGGTGCCACCCCGGCGATCAGTTCGCGGAGCCTGGTGGTCGCCGGCCCTCGGCCGATCAGCAGCGGTCCGGGAGCCGTCTCGCCCGACGCGGTTTGCCCCTGGCCCTGGCCCGGGTTCGCTCCCGAGGCAACTCCGCTGCTATTCCCCGAGGCAGTCTCGCCGGGGCGTCGACGCTCGGCCGATTTCGCGATCGTTTCGCTGACCAGGAATTTGAGCCGGTTCAGGTCCGGGGGTTTGGTCAGGTAGTCCGTCGCGCCCAGCTTCATCGCCGACACGGCACTGTCGATCGTCCCATAAGCGGTCAGCATGATCACGGCGCACCCGGGATCCCTCCGGGTCAGGCCCTGGAGCAGCTCGACCCCGTCGTGCTCGCCGAAGCGGACGTCCAGCAGGAGCAATGCCGGCGGCTCGCGGTCGATCGCCCGGTAGACCTGCTCCTTATTCGCCGCCGACGCGACGCGGCACCCCCAACTCTCGAGGTGGAACTTCAGCGCCTTCACGATGTTCGGATCGTCGTCGGCGATCAGGATGAGGGGCGTCTTGGATGCGGACATCGGCAGGCACGACTCCGCCTATCGGATATTCTTCGCCGGGGACTTGGCGGCCAGATTCCTTATGATGATCGGCCTCGCCTCCCGAAACAAGTCGGGGTCTCCCGAATCGGCCCGACGGCTTTCCGTCTGGGGAGGATGGTCGAGCTTTCCGTAATCCCTCGTATGGAGCGGCCGAAACGGGGTGTCGCCCCGAGGGGGCTGGTCGGGATTTGCATTTGAAATGTCATTGGTTTAATGAAATATCGTGATAAAGTCGTTGTCCCGTCGGGGATTCCCGGATCGCCGGTCGAGAATTCGAGCTCCGCATAGGCGCGGCAGAGCCTCTCCCCTGGATCGTGCGACGAACCACCTTCTGAGGCCTCAGTTGTGGGGCCGCTTTTCCTGCGAGGAATTCCGGTTCGCCGACGGATACTAACGGTCGGCGCCGGGCTTGATTAGACTGGGAAGGCCTGGACCAGGGAGGACAAGCTCATCTCGTAGGGAGTTATCGATCTTCGTTTTGGAGTGTTGGCCATGCCGATGCAGGTCATGACGACCCGTCCGAGCGGGCGCCTGTCGTTGAAAGACCGCCTTTCCCGGCTCACCTTCCTGGAGGCGTGCAAGCTACTCGGGCCCACCGGGAAATCCCTGATCCAGAAGAGCGCCAACCTCTGGGACTTCGACCTCGACGAGGATGTGTATCTCGGCGACGACCTCTTCCGCCTTCGCTTCCCGCCCGCGCAAGACGATCCCAAGAAGAAGCCGATCGTCGTCACGATCACCCTCATGGCCGAGGCCCGCGACCGGCTCCACTGGAATTGCACGCACTGCGACGTGGCCTGCGAGCATGCGGGAGCTGCGTTCTCCCTGATCCTCGAGGACAAGGTCTCGCTGGGCCTGGCGGCGCCGCCCGAGCCTCGCGTGCCCGCGGAGAGCCTGGCCGAGGATGAGCTGGTCGCCCGGGCCCTGGCCGACCGCGCCGAGCGGGCCAAGGGCGAGAAGATGATGGTGAAGGCCCTCGACCCCTCGACCCCCTGGACCGACTACACGGTCACGAACAAGGTCAGCGGCAAGAGCTACCGCGTCTCCCTCCGAGGCCTCGAACCCGGCGACTCCTTCTGCTCCTGCCCCGACTTCCGCACGAACACGCTGGGGACCTGCAAGCACGTCATCAACGTGCTCGGCAAGATCAAGCGACGCTTCAACACGGCCGACCTCAAGAAGCCCTATCGCCGCAAGCACCTGGCGCTCCACCTCCGCTACGACGGCGAAGTCACCCTCCGACTCCTGATGCCCGACGTCGTCGACGAGGCGACCGCGAAGCTCATCGCACCCCTGAAGGACCGCCCGATCGAGGACATGGGCGTGCTCATGAAGCGACTCGCGGCGCTCCAGAAGGCGGGCAAGGATCTCCTGATCTATCCCGACGCCGAAGAGTTCATCCAGCAACGCCTGTTCCAGGCCCGGATGCGAGAGAAGACCGCCGAGATCCGCAGCGACCCCGCCTCGCACCCGCTCCGGAAGACCTTGCTCAGGGTCCCCTTGCTCCCCTACCAACTCGACGGGATCGCGTTCGCCGCCGGGGTCGGGCGCGCGATCCTCGCCGACGACATGGGGCTCGGCAAGACGATCCAGGGGGTCGGTGTCGCCGAGTTCCTCGCCCGAGAGGCCGACATCAGGCGAGTCCTCGTCATCTGCCCCGCCTCGCTGAAGTCGCAGTGGCGGAGCGAGATCCACCGCTTCTGCGACCGGGACGTCCAGCTCGTCGGCGGCGGGATGGCCGAGCGGGGCGAGCAATACGGGGGCGACTGCTTCTTCACCGTCTGCAACTATGAGCAAGTCCTCCGCGACATCCTGGCGATCGAGAAGGCGTCCTGGGACCTGATCATCCTCGACGAAGGCCAGCGCATCAAAAACTGGGAGTCGAAGACCAGCCGGATCGTCAAGAGCCTACGGTCTCGCTTCGCCCTGGTGCTCTCCGGCACCCCGCTCGAGAACCGCCTCGACGACCTTTATTCGGTGGTCGAATTCATCGACGCCCTTCGGCTCGGGCCCGGGTTCCGGTTCTTCAACAAGCATCGGGTCGTGGACGAGAAGGGGAAGCTCCTCGGGTACAAGAACCTCGCCGACCTCCGCGAGACGCTCAAGCCGATCCTGCTCCGCCGGACGCGCGACAGCGTCAAGCTCGAGCTCCCGCCGAGGACCATCGAGTTCGTCCGGATCCCGCCGAGCGACGAACAGCTCGAGCTGCACCGGAACCACATGAGGATCGTCGCCTCGATCACCGCCAAGCACTTCATCACCGAGATGGACCTGCTGCGGCTCCAGAAGGCCCTCCTGATGTGTCGGATGGTGGCTGATAGCACCGTCCTGTTGGACAAGGAGCTGCCGGGGTACTCCACCAAGCTCGCGCGCCTCGACGAGCTCTTCGAGCGATTGTCCGCCGAGGACGGGCGCAAGGTGATCGTCTTCTCCGAGTGGACGACGATGCTCGACCTGATCGAGCCGCTGCTCAAGAAGCGAGGCATGGGGTTCGTCCGGCTCGACGGCAGCGTGCCCCAGAAGCAGAGGGCCGAGCTGGTCCAACGCTTCCAGGCGAACCCGGAATGCATGCTCTTCTTGGCCACGAACGCCGGCTCTACGGGTCTGAACCTCCAGGCCGCGAATACGGTGATCAATGTCGACCTGCCCTGGAACCCGGCCGTCCTCGAGCAGCGGATCGCCCGGGCTCACCGCATGGGCCAGACGCAGCCGGTCCAGGTGTTCGTCCTGGTGACCGAGCAGAGCATCGAGGAGAACCTGCTGGGGACGATCGCCGCCAAGAAGGACCTCGCCCTGGCCGCCCTCGATGCGGAATCCGACGTGGACGAGGTCGCCCTCTCGAGCGGGCTCCAGGAGCTCAAGGCCCGCCTGGAAATCCTCCTCGGCGCCCGCCCCGAGGCACCCGTCGACGAGAGCGTGAAGCGCGAGTCCGAGGAGACCTCCCGAACGCTCTCCGCCGCCCACCGCGAGCGGGTCTCCGCGGCCGGGGGCGAGCTCCTCGGCGCCGCGTTCAAGTTCCTGGGCGAGCTCGTCTCGCAGAAGGACTCCGCCCCACCCCCCGACGCGCTCGTCGCCAACCTCAAGTCCGGGCTCGAGTCGTGCCTCGAGGACGACCCGGACGGAAAGCCGAAGTTGACGGTCACCTTGCCGGACAAGAGCTCGCTGGACGCACTTGCCCAGGCGCTGGCGAAGTTGCTGGCGGTCAGCGGGGCGGGGACTTGAGAGGAAACGAAGAGGTTGTTATCCACGGATGATTTGAGAATTTCAAAAACACGAAGGACCCGACGATGAGAACGATCACGCGCAGGACGGTTCTCGAACGGGGTGCCTTGGGCGTGGCGGGCTTGGCGATCGGGGGTGTGGCGGCGAAGGGGGAGGAACGCCTCGTCACGATTGGGCTGATCGGCACGGGGGGGATGGGGGGGCAGCACCTCAAGCTCCTCTCGGCCAGGCGGGATGTGGAGGTCGCGTACGTTTGCGACGTCGACCGAACGCGGGGGGCCGAGGCGGCCTCGATCGTGGAGAATGGGGCGGGGAAAGGGCCGAAGGTGGTCGGCGACCTCCGGCAGGTCCTCGACGACCCGAAGGTGGAGGCCGTCTGGATCGCGACGCCCGACCACTGGCATGCCCCCGCGGCGATCCTCGCCCTGGACGCGGGGAAGCATGTTTATGTCGAGAAGCCGTGCTGCCATAATGTCCGCGAGGGGCGGCTGATGGCCGAGGCGGTCGCTCGCACGGGCAAGCTCCTCCAGGTCGGCACGCAGAGTCGTAGTACCGAGGTCGTCCGCGACGCCATCTCTCGCGTCCACGGCGGGGAAATCGGCGAGGTCCTGGTCGCCAAGGCCTGGAACAGCCAGCGCCGGGGGACGATCGGCAAGTCGTCGCCGTCGGAACCGCCGCCGCAACTCGACTTCGACCTCTGGCTCGGTCCCGCGCCGGCGGTCGCGTACCGTCCGAACATGCTTCCGGGGGTCTGGCGTTGGTGGCATGACTTCGGCTGCGGGGACATCGGCAACGACGGCGTCCACGACATCGACGTTGCGCGTTGGGGCCTCGGCGTCGAGACCCACCCGAGTCGCGTCGCCTGCCTCGGGGGGAAGTCGTTCTTCGACGACGACCAGCAGTTCCCCGACACCCAATACGCCGTCTTCGAGTACCCTGACGCCGCCGGACCCGGCCGGGCCAAACAACTGATCTTTGAACAGCGGATCTGGTCCCCCTACGTCCAGGAGGGCTATGAGAACGGCGCCGCGTTCTACGGGACGCGGGGGATGCTCGTGATCGGCCATACGGTCGGCTGGACTCTCTACGGCCCCAGGAACGCGAAGCTCGCCGAACGGACCGGCGCGGCCGACCTGGCGGCCCACCACCAGGACTTCCTCGACGCCATCCGAGGCCGCTCGAAGTCTCTCAACGCCGACATCACCGTCGGCCACCATTCCGCGGCCCTGGTCCACCTGGCCAACATCGCGGCCCGAGTCGGTCGAACGCTCCGATTCGACCCCAGGTCCGAGACCTTCCTCGGCGACGACGAAGCCTCCGCCATGCTCACCCGACGCTATCGCGACGGCCACTGGTCCGTGCCCAAGATGGGCTAGGGCTTTTGCGGTTGGCCTGCACAGGGGTTTGGCAAAGTGGGAACACTCCGTTGCCTTATCATTCTGGCGGGGCAAGGGTGCCCCACCCACCCTGGGAACTCTGCAAACCGCCGGTAGGCGGGGCACTCCTGCCCCGCATTCGTGCGCAATCCAACCGGGAATCGCCTAGCACTTTTCTGATTTGTCCTCGTTTGGGTTTGGCCTTGGTCGGGGCGCAAGCCAGTTATCAATAAGACGCCAACACGAACTCCATCGACCGAGGCACGAATTGCCAAGGTTGGTCGTTGCATAATGCCTAGACGTTGGTATCCTACAGAAGTCCTGTCTTGATCGTTCCGATCGCCCGAAATAGCTCCAACGGAGGGATACGTGATGCGGACGTTGGTTTCGATGTCGCGTCCCAGGCCCGCATGGTTAGGGCTCATTGGTATCTCCGCGCTCGTCGGCTCCTCGGCCTGCGTTCTGGCCGCGGAGCCCTCGGCCGTAAAGGCCGGCAAGGCGGATAATCTGGCTACGGGACGGGAGATCTTCAACAGGGAATGGCTCCCGGGCGATGCGAGGGGGCAGAAGGGCGACGGACTCGGTCCGGTGTACAACGACACCTCGTGCGTGGCCTGCCACAACTCGGGGGGTGCAGGCGGCGCCGGGCCGATCAGCAAGAACATCGATATCCTGAGCGCGGCCCGCACGAACGTCGGGAATCAACTCGCACCCATCCCCGTGGCCCCGGCCCCGGGCGGGACGACGGAGACCGGCGACAAGCCGGCGCCTCGTACCTCCGATCCCCTCTTCGATGTCCATGCGGGTTTCCGCGCCTCCCGGACGGTCGTGCTCCACAAGTTCGGGATCGATCCGAACTACCAGGCCTGGCGGCGTTCGGCGCTTGATTCGAAGACTCCACTGGTGGGTGTTCCCCCGGCGTTCATGAGCTCGACCATCGCCCCGGGCGTGGTCCTTGATGCCCTGGCGATCTCCAATCCCGGCACGGCGGTGACCAAGGCGACGATCATGGTGGAAAGCCTGCAGGGTTCGCCTGCCCCGCAACCGGCGGTGGATCGGTTCCAGCAGGCCCGGGCGGAGCTGGTTAGCCCGGTGGGCCCGAGGATTCAGGTCGTCGCCGGAGAATTCGTCGTCTCACGCTCGCAGCGCAACCCGACCTCGCTCTTCGGCATCGGCCTGATCGACAAGATCTCCGAGAAGGCGATCATGGACCTCGCCGCCGAAGAGGCGAAGGCGTCTCCCGCGACCCAGGGCCGCGTCAGCCGGCTCAAGGACGGCCGGGTCGGCCGGCTGGGGTGGAAGGGGCAGACGTCGAACACCGAGGACTTCGTACTAACCGCGTGCGCGATGGAGCTCGGCCTGGAAGTGCCGGGTCACGAGCAGGCCATCAGCCCGCAGGCCCCGAAGTACCGCGCGAGCGGTCTAGACCTGTCCGCCTCCGAGTGCGCCTCGCTCGTCGCGTACGTGCGGAGCATCCCCAGGCCGGTCGAACGCCTGGCCAGGGCCTCTGCTGAGGCCGAGGCGATCGCCGCGGGCAAAGGCCACTTCAAGAGCGTCGGCTGCGCCTCGTGCCATGCCCCGAGCCTCGGGGGCGTTGACGGGGTCTTCAGCGACCTGCTCCTGCACGACATGGGGCCGGAGCTGGCCGACAGCGGGTCGTATGACGGCAGCGACGGCGGCGACGGCGAGGATCCCTTGAACCCCCTCCTCAACGGCGGCCCGGTGGCTCGGGTCGATCCCGCGGCCCGGCCGGCGACGAAGCAAGAATGGCGGACGCCGCCGCTCTGGGGTTTCCGCGACTCCGGCCCGTACCTCCACGACGGCCGCGCCCAGACGCTCGAACAGGCCGTCGCCGGACACGGCGGCCAGGGGACGTCCTCCGCCCAGCAGTTCTTCGGGCTCTCGCCCAAGGAACAACTCCAGGTCGAGATGTTCCTGAAGTCGCTCGTCGCCCCGCAAGCGGGCGAAGCTGAAGCCGACGCCGAGACGGGCTCGGCCGACTGAGGCCCGGTCCGCGTCCGGAAAGAAAACCCACCCGAACCCGGCTTCGCATCCGTCGAAGCCGGGTTCTTGCATGGAGTGCGGGGTGCCTCCTCACCCCGACCGACAAGGGCGGCACCTTGGCTTGCGGGAAGGAGTCATGTCGATGCGACCACCGTGGCAGTTGGCCGAGAAGGGCTCCCTTCGGCGATCTCTTGCGATTCGTGTTGCGGCCCTGGCGCTGGTCCTCGTATCGGGGGCCGGGGGCGCGCAGGCGGGGCAGGGGAGTGGCCACTCGGCCGACGTCTTCGCGGTGGCGTTCTCGCCCGACGGGAAGACCCTGGCCACGGCCGGCGGCGACGGCCTCGTGAAGCTCTGGGAACCCGCGTCCGGCCGCGTTCGGGCCCAACTCGCGGGTCACCGAGAGCGGGTCGTCTGCCTGGCGTTTGCACCCGATGGGAAGACACTCGCGAGCGGCGGTATGGACCGGGCCGTCCGACTCTGGCGGGTCGAGGATGGCGCACTGGTCGCCACGCTGGAGGGGCATGCGGGCGAGGTGGTGACGCTCGCCTTCGCACCGGACGGGAAGACGCTCGCGACGGCCGGGGCGGACACGGCGGTCCGACTCTGGGACGTGGCGACCCGAGCGACCTCGCGGACCTTGCAAGGGCACTCCTCGACCGTCCGCGCGCTCGCCTTCTCGCCGGACGGGAAGTCGCTCGCGACCGCGAACGGGGCCGAGGTGAAGGCCTGGGATCTGGGCACGGGGAAGGAGACGTCGAGCCTGAAGGTCCAGCCGCCGAACGCCTGGTGCCTCGCGTTCGCGCCGGACGGCAAGACGATCGCGGTGGGGGGGACGAGCCAGACGATCCAGATCTGGGAGCCTGCCTCGGGCCGGACCGTCATGACGATGAAGCTCGGGGGCGACGTGCTTGCCCTGGCGTTCTCGCCCGACGGAAAGACCCTGGCGGCTTCGAACTCGACGGCCAGGGCGACAAGGCCCGTCCCGGCCGCCGTCAGCCTCCTCGACCCGACGAACGGGCAACTCCGCAGGCAACTTCGCGGCCACCTCGGCACCATTTGGTCGGTCGCGTTCTCGCCCGACGGGACGAGCCTGGCGTCGGGGGCCGCCGATCGCTCGGCGCGGATCTGGAACGTGGCCGATGGCGCGACCCGGGCCGTCCTCGAAGGGAAGACGGTCGCCGACTCCGAAGCCTCGATCCTGACCCATCTCGAGCCGGTGGAGGCACTCGCTGTCTCGCCCGACGGCACGACCGTGGCCACCGCGGCAGGCCCCGAGGTTTTGATCTGGGACGTGGCAACTCGAGAGCGGACCCGCTCGCTCTCGGGGCATTCGGGCAAGGTCCGGGCCCTGGCGTACTCTCCCGACGGCTCGATCCTCGCTTATGGGGGTGACGACCGCGTCGTCAGGCTCCGGGACGCGAAGACGGATCAGGAGCTCGCGGCGCTTCCGGGGCACGTCGGGGCCGTGACGTGTCTCGCCTTCTCGAGCGACGGCCGGTGGTTGGCCTCGGGCAGCCAGGATGCGAGCGTCGTCGTCTGGGACGTCGCCAAACGCGTGGATGTCGCGTCGCTGGCGAGGCACACGAGCGCCGTCACCTGCGTCGCCTTCACCCCCGACGGCAAGACCTTGGTCTCCGGCTCGGACGACTGGACGATCAAGGTCTGGGACGTCGACACGCGCAAGGTCAAGCGGAGCCTGGAACGGCATCGGCAGTCGGTCGTCGCGCTCGCCGTCTCCCCCGACGGCAAAGCCCTCGCCTCGGGGAGCCGGGACGGGAGCGCTCGGCTCTGGGACCTCGTCGACGGCGCGGAGCGGCCTCCGCTCTCGGGCACTTTCGGGACGGTCCACGCCCTGGCTTTCACGCCCGACGGCCGTTCGCTCATCACCGGCGACGACCACGCGATTCGGCGCTGGGACGCGGGCGAGTTCTTCTTGCAGGCGATGATCCCGCGTGCCCACCTCGCGCCTGTCGTGGCGCTCGGGATCTCGAAGGACGGCAAAGTCCTCGCCTCCGGCGGCCTCGATCGCGAGCTCAGGATCTGGGATCTCCCCCGAGAGCTCGCGCCGATGAAGTTCATGGCCCACGAAGCCCCGGTCAACAAACTCGCCCTCTCGCCCGACGGCAGCACGCTCGCGTCGGCCTCGACGGAAGGGGTGGTCAAGCTCTGGGATTTCGCCAACGGTCGCGAGCGGAGGTCGTTCCAGATCCCACAGTCGCGGCTGACGTGGCTCGCGTTCGCGTCCGATGGTAAGACCCTTGCGACGGTCTTCAACACCGGGGGGGCGGACGCCCAGTCGGACGCGGCGGGAGCCCTCGCGTTGTGGGATCCGGCCACCGGCCAAAGGCTCCCGTTCATGCAAGGGGACGGGAGCCCCCAGTCGGCCGCGGCCTTCTCGCCCGACTCGCGGTTCCTGTTCATCGGGGGCAACTCGCTCTTCGCCTACGATCTCATCAAGCGAGACGTGGACAAACCCCGCTCCGAGAAGGTCCCGCTCAATCAATTCCTGGCGATGGCGGTCTCCCCCGACGGCAAGACCCTTGCGACCGGCGGGCTCAACCGGACGGTCACCTTCTGGGATGCGGCGACGCGCAAACCCCTCAAGACCTTGGGTGGGCACACCCGGAAGGTTTCCCTCGTCGCCTTCTCCCCCGACGGCAAGGTCGTGGCGACCGGGAGCCTCGATAGGACGCTCCGCTTGTGGGACGTCGCCGAGCGTCGCGAGCGAGCCGTCCTGCGCGGGGCCTTGAAGCCCATCTCCGACCTGGCGTTCTCGCCCGACGGGAAGACCCTCGCCTCCGCCTCGGAGGGTGTGCCGATCGTCCGCTTCTGGGACGTCGCCGAGGGTCGGCCACGCGCCTTGCTCGAGTTGCCGAAGGACCTGGCGACGATGGGGAATTCGTTCTCGAGCCTCCTCTTTACCCCCGACGGCAAGTTGCTAGTTACCGGAGGGAGCCTGGGGATCTCGACCTGGGACGTGTCGCCCGGCAGTCCGGTCGTCCGTGAGATTGCCGAATCGGGCAAGGACCAGGCTCGCGCCACGCTCCGAGGGCACGTCGAGTCGGTCAAGCTGGCCCTGTTCACGGCCGACGGGCGGAGCCTCGTCACCCGCTCCGAGGACGGGCTCGTCAAGGTCTGGGACGTGCACAACGGTCGAGAACGCCTTGCGCTGGGAGGTCCCGAGCAAGCACTCCGGTCGTTGTCCCTCACCCCCGACGGCACGACCCTGGCAACCGGCTTGAAGCCCGCGCCCAAGCCTCCTGCACAGGCTCCGGCCCCGGCCCCCGCCCCCGCTCCGGCCGCCGTCGTTGTGCCCGCAGCCCCGGCGCCGAAGGCCGTCCCACCCGTCGGAGAGCCCGCCCCTGCGCCGGAGGCGGCCGTACCCGTCTCCTTGGCCGAGACGAAGGTCTGGGATCTCGCCAAGGGTGAGGAGCGTGCCACGCTCTTGGGCTCATCGGGCGAAGTCGTGACCCTGGCCTACTCGCCCGATGGCAAGACCCTCGCGACGTCCGGGCACGCGGGTCCGATCAAGCTCTGGGAGACGGAAACCTACAAGGAGCGCCCGTTCACATCCGGTCGAAAAGAGAACGTCGACCTCGTCGGATTCACGCCCGACAGCACGACCCTCGTCGCGGCCAACGCCTCGGGACTGGTCTCGCTCTGGGACATGGGGACCGCCAAGGCTCGGGCGACGTTCACCCATCCGGGGCGCATGACCGCGATCCGAGTTTCCCCCGACGGTGCCACGTTCGCGACAGGCGGCGGCTCGGTGGAGTCGAACTCGGTCGCCCCGTTCAAGGAAGGGGGGATCGTCCGACTTTGGGACGTCGCCTCGGCCAAGGAAATCGGGGTGCTTTCCGTCCCGCAGGGGGGCGTGACTCGTCTTGCCTTCTCCCCCGATGGCCAGGTCCTTGCGGCCGCCTCCGCCGGCACCGACCTCATGATTTGGGACCTGACCAGCCGTCGCGTCCGGACCACGCTCCACGACCAGGCAGGCACGGCCCTCGGCCTCGCCTTCTCCCCCGACTCGACGACCCTGGCCACCGGCGACCTCGCGGGCGTCCTGACGCTCTGGGACGCGCGCACCGGCCACGCCTCGGCCACCCTTCGAGGACACGTCGACGCCATCGAGTGGGTGGCTTTCTCCGCCGACGGCAAGATGATCGCCACCGCCAGCCGCGACACGACCGTCAAGGTCTGGGACGTGCCCAAGGTCGCCAACCCTTAAAGCGGCTCATGTAATAATGGTATTTTGCGAAACACGTTGATGGAACGAGGGCGGAGGTGAAACCGGGGCTGTCTCCGCAGCGAAGCGCAGGTACCTGTCCCCGGTTTTGCCGTAGCGGACGGCGACGGCCCGGAAAGTGGGGACAAGCACCCGGCCTCGATGTCGATCCATGAAGCCCCGGGCCTGACTCGTCCGGCGAGCCAGTCCCCGTTCTCCTCCGACGTCCGCAACGCATGCGAGAATCGCTCAAACCCGCGACCATTGCGGCCTCGTTCGGGAAATCCGGTCACATCACGACGGCATCGACGTCTTTTCCCTCCAAATCGAGAATGCGAACCACTTGACAACCGAAATGCGGTGCCTTAACTTTTGTCCTTGTTGAGACTGAATCTCAGTCCCATCAATTCCGGCCCTGCTGACGCTGGTCCCGTTGGCAAGGCGGTAGGCTCGCCCCGAGACCGTCACCCATGTCCTGGACGTCCGGTCCTTCTCGATCGCCCATTCGGCCGCCCGAGGCCTCGACGACGTCGCGGTGTCGTCGACCGCAGAACATGACCTCCCCGTGCGCCGGCATGGCGTCGGTCCGCGCCCCGAAGGGCATTGTCGGCCCGAGGTCAGGACTCCGAGGCCGGAGGCCCCTGGCCTGGGCGTCCGGCACGGTCTCGCGCGACGCCTGAGGGGCGTCGGCGCCCCGGGGACGTCGTCGTGTGACGTCTCTTGAAGTGAAAATAGGACAGAAAGGACGTCGGTCGTCCCCGGAAAGGAGTCCCCGGGAGATGGCCCGTTCGCGCGGGCCGGCCCGTCCTGGCGTCTTCGCAGTGATGGTTTTTCGAAATGAAGGCGCGAACGCGCCCTATGGTCCGGGCCGGTCGCACGGTTCCCTTGCAGGTGGACACCCCCATGCTGTCGATTCCCTCCCTTTCCCCCTCCCTCGCCCGCTCACGCCGCGGTTTTACGCTGATCGAACTGTTGGTCGTCATCGCGATCATCGCCGTGTTGATCGCCCTGCTGTTGCCCGCCGTCCAGGCCGCCCGCGAGGCCGCCAGGCGGATCCAGTGCACCAACAACATGAAGCAACTGGGCCTTGCACTCCAGGGCTACCACGACGCCACCGGGACCTTCCCGCCCGGCTCGCAAGGCGGACTGTATAACGTGTACATGAATTACACAGGATACAGTTTCATGCTGCCGTTCATCGAGCAGACCGCGGCGTACAACACGTTCAACTTCAGCCTGAACCAGAACGCGGGCGGGACGCTGTACTACGGCTGGACCTTGCCCGGCAACAGCACCGGCTTCACCTTGCAGTTCGGCGTCTTCCTCTGCCCCTCGAACCGGGCCAAGGGCGAAGTCGGCTCGACGGTCGGCTCGGGGGCGGCGGCGTACACCCTCGACGCGGGCCGGGTCGCGGTGACCGACTACCTGTTCAACGGCGGGGCGAACCGCTACGTCATCCCCGGCTACGGCGAGACGAACCTCCTCGGCCCGATCGGGTTCAACACGTCGACGACCATCGCGTCGATCACCGACGGGACGAGCAACACGTTCCTCATGGCCGAGTCGGCCGGCGGCAACGCCCGCAACAAGCTGCGGGCGATCGGCGGCGGTGCCAGCCGGGTCTGCGTCCCCCTGAGCCCCGGCCTGGCGGCCGCCCCGACGGCGACGGTCTATTATGACAATATTATGTTCATGGCTTACGGCCGCTCGCGAACCTGGGGCACCGACAAGCGGATCATCGGCGGCCTCGTGGCCCGGACCGTCGACCAGGCAGGCTACCCCTACCGCCCGAACGACTGCGGCTTCGACTCGATCACCGACGTCTTCGACGCCGCCCCGGGCGTGGCCGCCCCCGCGGCCGGCCAGCAGCTCCCGAACTTCCGCTCGAGCCACCCGAGCCTGATCAACGCGGTCTTCGCCGACGGCAGCGTCCGGGGCATCAAGGACTCGGTCTCGATGCCCGTCTACATGGGCCTCTCGACGATGGCCGGCGGCGAGGTCCTGTCGGCGGACAGCTATTGATCCGAGGTGAATGGAGGAAGTGTCCGATGAGCCCCCTCCGCCGTCTGAAGCCGCGGCCCACGCTCTGGGCCGCGGCGATCACGGTCGCCCTCGCCGCCGTCGTCCCCGGGTTGGGGTGCAATACCGAGCTCGCGCACCCCGATGGCGGGTCCCCGATCGTCCACCCCGACTCGCCGGAGGCGAAGAAGGCCTTCGCCGAGTCGGAGACGCTGCTGAAACTTCGACAAGCGCAGGAAGCCAAGGCCCATCGCCGCAACAAGGCGATGCCCAACGAAGGCTAATTCCCCCGCGGACCTCAAATGATCTCCCTCGACACTCAAGGAGCCTCGATGTCGTCCCTGAAACGCACCCGGCGCCCGCTCTGGGCCGCCCTTTCGGCGGCCGTGCTCTTCGTCCCGCAGACGGCATCGGCCCACTTCCTCTGGATCACCGTGACCCCCGCGGAGTCGCCCAAGGGCGCCGCGAAGGTCGAGACCTTCCTGAACGAGACTCCCGTCCCCGGGGGCCCGCAGTTCCTCAAGGTCGTCAAGGGGGTCAAGCCGTCCGTCGATGGCCAGGCCCTCCCGGTGTCCCTCGGCGAGGAGACGGTCGACGCCCAGTGGGTCGGCAAGCTCCCCGCGACCGTCGACGCCGCCCGCGACCTCGGCGTGAAGACGGGACGTGACGGCAAGGTCTACCGCCTCTACTACACCGCCCGATCCCAGACCGCGGCCGCCGCCGCCGCTGACAAGGAGCTGGGCGATAAGCTCCGCGTCCGCCTGATCACCAAGGACGGAAGGTCGGCCATCCAGGTCCTCTTCGACGGCAAGCCCGTCGCGAAGGCGCGGATCAAGGCCTACCCCGAAGGGGGCGACGCCAAGGAATTGACGGCCGACGACCAGGGCCTCGCCGAGATCGAAGGCGTGGCCGAGGGCAAGACGTCCCTCTGGGCCAACTGGGTCGAGCCCAAGGCCGGCGAAGCGGACGGCAAGCCGTTCGCCGAGACTCGCTACTACGCCACGCTGACCTATCTGCCCTCGGACGCGAAGGCCAAGGACGCCAGCTCTTCGGCGGCAGCCTCGTTCGCGACGATGCCCGAGCCGGCCGTGAACAGCTTCGGCGGCGCGGTGCTTGGCGACTGGCTGTACGTCTACAGCGGCCACATCGGCCGGACGCACAAGTACAGCGTCGAGACGACCTCCAAGCACTTCCGCCGCCTGAACCTCAAGGATCGCACCACCTGGGAAGACCTGCCCATGAGCAAGGACGTCCAGGGTGTGGCCCTTGTCTCCGACGGCAAGTACGCCTATCGCGTTGGCGGGATGTCGGCGAAGAACAAGCCCGAGGAAGATCACGACCTCCACTCCGTCGGTGACTTCGCCCGATTCGACCCCGAGACGAAGACCTGGACCGACCTCGCCCCGCTGCCCGTGCCCCGATCGACCCACGACGCGGTCTACTTCGACGGGAAGGTCTACGCACTCGGCGGCTGGACGATGACGGGGGGCGAAGAGGAATCGACCTACCTGAACGACGCCGTCGTCTTCGACCTGGCGAAGCCCGAAGCCGGTTGGACGACCATCGAGCAGCCGTTCAAGCGCCGGGCCCTGTCGGTGGGCGAGGCGGGTGGCAAGGTCTACGTCCTCGGCGGGCTCAGCAGCACCTTCAAGGTCGAGCGTCGCGTTGATGTGTATGACGTCGCGACGAAGACCTGGAAGACCGGTCCCGACCTCCCCGGCCAGGGCAAGAACGACGGCTTCGGCACCTCGGCCTTCGGCGTCGACGGCCGCCTCTACTACAGCGGCAGCGCCGGCCGGATCTTCCGACTCGACGCGGCCGGCACCGCCTGGGAGCCGATCGGCGCCTGGGCCTCGCCCCGGATCACCCATCGCATTCTCCCCGGCCCCGACCACACCCTCCTTGCCGTCGGCGGGAACGCCAAGGGCAAGCAGACCCCGGTCATCGAGGCCGTGACCCTGCCGTCGACCAAGGTCGAAGTCGCCGCCGGCGGCGAATGAGCCAACCCCCAGGGCCGGAGTTTGGCCTGAAACTCCGGCCCCACTTCCCTAACCAACCTTCCCCCCCCCTCGTCGACCACCGGCCCTGCCGGTGGTCGATCGACGTGAAAAGGTCTCCTCCTCGACCATCGACGCGAGCTTGTTGCCACAAAGGCACCAAAGAACAAATGAAGAGGGTCTTGAGATTGCGGATCTCTCCGACTCTTTCCAGGAGTTCTTTGTCCCTTTGTGGTGATAATCCAACCATTGTGACGGGATTGAGCGAGGCGGACTTCGGCGAAGAGGGACTCGATCAGAGCCTCGGCGGGGCCGGCTTGACCGGCGCCTGGTAGGCGTTGACCCCCTTGACCTTCAGCTTCCGCTTGTAAACGCGGTCGTTGCAGGTGGCGAAGAGCGTGTCGAATTCGGGGCCGCCGAAGCAGACGTTCGAGACTTTGCCATTCGGTGTAGGCATGATGATGTTCACTCGCCCGGCTGCGTCGCAAATTTGGATGCCCATGCGCGTCGCGACGTAGAGTCGGCCGTCGCGGTCGACGCGGATGCCGTCCGCGCCGCTGTCGTCGTCGGTGTCGCGGACGTGCAGGTGGTGGTATTGCTGCTTCGCCGCGAGGGAGCCATCGGGCTGGATCCGGTAACTGTAGACCCAATGGGACCGGAAGTCGGCAACGTACAGGAGGGACTGGTCGGGGGAGAGGGTGACGCCATTGGTGAACTTCAGGCCCGTGTCGACGACCTTCGACTTGCCCTCGGGGCTGATGTACCAGACCTTGCTGACGTCGTTGCCGTTGCCGGCGGGGTTGGTGACGTAGATGCCGCCGTCGTGGCGGACGACCAAGTCATTGCCCCGGAAGCCGTCGGCGACGACGCTGGTCTTTCCTTCGGCGTCGTAGGCCAGTACTTGTCGTGTCCCGGTCGCGACGGCGTAGAGCTGGCCGTCGGTCCCGAATGCCTGGCCGTTCGCGTTCTTCGAATCCTCGATGTAGACGGTCACCTTGCCGTCGAGGTCGACCTTGTAGGTCTTGCTCTTCGGGATGTCGTTGAAGAAGACCTCACCCTTCGCGTTCGCCGCAGGCCCTTCGGTGAACGTGTAGCCCTCGCCGACGAGCGTCCAGCCTTCGCCGGGCAGGACGACGTCCTGCAACTGCTTCGATCCCGGGCCTGCGTTCACGGAAGCTGGCCAATCTTTCCAGAGCCAACGGATCGCTTCGGGGAAGACCTCCGTCGCGTGCTTGGCGTCGTGGCCGCCGGTGCCCCACGCGTGCTCGACTTCGTAGCCGGCGAAGACGAGGGCCCGCTCCATCTCCTGGTTCGCCATCCACCAGTCGCCGCCGAAGATGTTCTGGTCGGCGCTCCCGTCCTCGAGGAAGATCCGGATCGGCTTCGGCTCGAACTTGCGCACGAGCGTCGGATAGACGTTCCCCCCGCGGAGCCCGACGTAGGTGCCGATTGCGCTGAAGACCCGGCGGAAGTCGTCGGGACGCTCCCAGGCCGCGGTAAAGGCGCAGATCGCGCCGCTGCTCGCGCCGGCGATGCAACGATCGTCGCCTTTCTTCGAGAGCCGGATCGCCCGGCCATCGGAGGTCGTCTTCGTCTCGACCTCGGGCAGGAGTTCTTCGAGGAGGAAACGCGCGTAGTTGTCGCCGAGGCCGTCGTATTCGAAGCTCCGGTTGAACCGGTCGAGCGCCTCGCCGGAGGAGGCCTTCACGCGACCGTGCATGACGAACACTCCGATGACGACCGGGATCTCCTTCGAATCGATCAGCCGATCGAAGACGGCGGGCGCGTCATACTGGATCCCGTCCTGGTTCACGTAGACGCACGCCGGTTTGGCCGGGTCGTATTGCTTGGGCACGTAGACCCAGTAGTCACGGACCGTCCCGGGGAAGATCTTGCTCTTGTCGAAGGAATACTTGATCACTTCGCCCTTCGTCGCGTCGTCTGCGCGTATCGGACGGGCGGGCCAGATGGCGAAGAGCACGCAGGAGAGCGCAAGGTAGCGGGATGCAGCTCGATGCATCGGCGGGATCCTCAACGGGAAAGGTCACTTCCGAACCACGACCGGCGAATTCTAGCCGAGGTGCCCGGTGCCCGACAGGAGGACCCCAGAGAGGGGAATTTTGAATTATGTTAGTATGTAAAAATGAAAGATTTATTGTGTAATCTGCGGACCGTCCTCGGACGTACGGAGTCGCCTTGAGCCGCGTCACGACCCGAGCGGCCGGTGCCCCGTCATCGGGTTCTGGGCGAAGGCATAGTCCTCGACGACTTTCCCACCGATGATGTGCTCGTCGACGATCCGATGCAGGACCTTGGGCGTGACCGAGTGATACCAGGTCCCGTCGGGATAGACGACGAGGAGAGGCCCACTCCGGCAGACCTTGAGGCATTCGACCTCGGTGCGGTAGACGGCGGAGACGCCGTCCTTCTCGAGCCTCTTGAGGAGCTTCTTGAGCAGCTTCGCGGTCTCGCGGTGGTCCTCGCCGTCGCAACAGCTCTTCCCGGTGCAAAGCAGGACGTGTCGGGAATATCCCCCTTGGCCGGTCGTCGAGATCCCGCACGATTCCGCCTTCTCGACGGCCCTCGCGTGCGCCTGCTTCGCTCCGTCGCCCACCCGAACCCCCTCGGTCGAATTGGATGTGTCGGTCCCAACCTATGAGATGATACGATCTTACCAAGAGCCGGGGTGCTTGGCGAATCGACCCTCGGAATCCGGTCTTCGCCTCCACGCCTTTGCCGCCGGGGTGGCCGCTTCGCGTAGGATTCGAGGAGCGGCGAGCTCCGCAAAGATACGTACGGTACGTCCTCCGGCCCGGTTGCTCTCGCTGAGGGACTCGTCATGGCGTCCATCGAGCCGAAAGGCCTGGGTGATCGGTGCCGCGGGGCGGCGGTGGTCCTCGTGATTTGGGTTGGGCTCGAGAGCCTGGGGCTCACCCGGGAAGGTCGGGCGGAGCCCCCCGAAGTCCCGAAGTCGGGCGTCCGCGAGCCGAGCAAGGGGGCGCAACGCACAAGCGTGGTCGTCGTTCGCGTCGGGGAGCGGGCCGTCGTCGCGCTGGGAAAACCGACCGGCACGGCCATCCACGACGAGACCCTCGGCAGCGTCCAGGGGCTACTCCTTCGAGAACTCACGCGTCAGGCGGTCCTGGTCGCCGCGCGTGACGAGCTCGGACTTTCGACGCGAGACGAGGTCCTCGGCGAGACCGCTCCGGCTCCGATTGACGGGAAGATTGCCGAACTCATCACCGACTTCCGCGAGGACGAAGGACGACTCTGGATTCGTCGGAGCGCGGACGAGAAGGCACCGACGCTCCTGGACCGCGATATGGGGCCTGATGCTCGAGGGACGCCCGGGAACTTGGCGAAGTTCGCGGTGCTCGTCGAGTCGCTTTCTCGCACGGAATTCCCCGACGCCTTGAAGGCCCTGGGGCTCGAGGGGGCGCGGAACACGTTACGGGCGGAGGCGGGGCTTCCGGAGGGCGTCGAGACGCACCTGGGCACGCTCGGCTTCGTCGAGCACGTGGCGGCCCTCCGGGCACTTCACGCGGCGATCCGAGCGGATGGCGAGTCGCCGGCGCGGCTCGGTGCGCTGGCGCGAGGCTACGCCCAGCTCGGCGTCCTCTCCGAATTCCAATGGCACCCGGCCCACAAGGCTCTCAAGGCGAGGGCCTTGCTGTACGCCCAGCGGCTCGTGGCCCGTCGGCCGGATGACCCCATGGGCCTCTGGCATCGAGCCTTCGTTGAGGCCCTCCTGGGGCTCCCGACGCTCGCCAGGGCCGACCTGGACGAGGCGTCGAGGCGGGCATTGGCCTTGGATCCAAACGTGAAGGCTCCCGACTGGGTCGAAGTTATCGAGGCCTTCCTCGGGGGGCGTTTGGATCGTTTGAAGGCCGATCAAGGCCCTCACGTGAAGCTCGCGGCGCTGCTCCGACTGATGGCCGTGGAGTTCCCGGCCCAGTGCGTCATCGCCCTTGATGCGGCCAGCGACGTCGTGGCACTCGACGCCGAGTGCTACCGGGCTCATGACGCCTTGTGCCGCGCCGGCGGTTTGGCCAATCTCCACTCCGCGACCACGCACGGTCCCGAGACCCTCGCGCTGCGCTTCCCGAATGCGCTCGGCGCGTTGCCCGACCTCCCGCCGAAGGTCCGCGGGGCCCTTGAACTCCAGGCGGGCGAGGTCCCGGTCGTCGAGGCGCTCGCCCGCGCGGGGGCGCCGGACGTGGACCCTCGCGAGCTCTCCTGGGGAGTCCTCGCCCACGTGATCCGCGAGACGCGCTTCGTCCAGGTCTATCGCCGACTCTCCTTCCTGCACGACACGTTGGGGGGGCCGGTCGGCACGTACTGGGCGACCGCCCGCCGGTCCGTCGAACGGCATCCCAACCTTCCGTTCCTCGAAGTTTTCGTCCGGCCCCATGTCGATGTCATCCCCTCGCTGACCGATTTCGTCGGTCGGCTCGATCGGACCAACCTCGAGGCCACGGCGAGGCCCATGATTCGACGGATGGAAGACCTTCATGTCCCGAACGCGAGCGACCTCCGGGGCTTTGCCACCTCCCACGCCGACTCGGTGGCTCGAGACCTCGCCCTCGAGCTTGAGAGGGGAAGCAACGAGGCGACTGTCGCGAAAAACCTGCTGGAGGTCGATCCTCGCTCGTCGTTCGCGATGGCCTCGCTGGTCGAGGAGGACTGGGACGGGGTCAAGGATCGAGTCCCCGAGTGGCGCAAGATCGTGGACGACGCACCGATGCTACTCGCCGCGCTGGCGACGCATTACACGGCCACAAAAGAGCTCGACGAGGCCCGCAATATCCTCATGCGGTACATCGCACGATGCCCCGACTCCTGGGGCTACCTCATGCTCGCCAACAACTATCGGGCGAGGGGCGAACAGGGCCGCTGGAAGGCGACCCTCGACGAGTTCCTGGAGAAGGTCGAAGACCGTGGCCACGACCATGCCTCGATCCGAGTGAAGATTGCAGAGGAGTTCATGCGGCAGAAGCGTTGGGCGGATGCCCTGCCGTATGCCGAGACTGCCGCGGGATCCTGGGCGCCTTGGGCGATGACGTGCGCTGCCCAATGTGCCGAGGGGATGGAAGACTGGCCCCGGGCCGAGCTCTGGCTCCGCCGCAGCTCCGAACACCATCCGGGGGCATGGGCCGACTGGTACCGCTCGTGTCTCCGGACCGGCCATGGAGACGTGAAGTCCGCCCGAGTGCAGGCCGAGCGGTCCCTGGCCGAGATCGAGGGCCGCCGTGATGTCGTCGACCCGAAGTCGGCCGCCTATTTCTACTGGTCCACCGGCTCGCTCAGGAAAGCCCAAGGGGCCCTGACCAGGCTCGGCGCGGAAAACCCGGTCGAATCTTCGACCATCCTGCACCTTGCCCTCATCGCCGACGAGATGGACGAGCCGAGGCGACGTGACGAACTGCTCGAGACGATCTGGACCAAGTATCAGGGCCAGGCTCCCCGAACGGCCCAAGTCTGCCGGGTCCTCCGCCGATGGCTGGCCGATGGGGGGCAAGGAGAGCCGCTGGACCAGGCCTTCCTCGACAAGCAACTCGACAGGCTCGCACCTAAGTCTCGGGGAGACCTCGAATTCTTCGTGGGACGCTTCCTCGTGCTCCACGACAAGCCCGAGATCGGCCGGCCTTACCTGCGACGATGCAACGCGGAACCGGCCGCTGACGAATGGATCAGGGCGATCGCCCGGCAGAGCTTGAGGATGTCCGCGCTTGCCCCGCTACCCTGAAGCGGCGCCGACCCCTTCGCGTGCCGAGGAGACTCCGAGTCAGTCGGCTTTCGGCGACTTCTGACGGATCCCGATCCCCATGATCGTGGCCTTCGTCTCGACCAGTTCGACCTCCTCGGCGAAATGCTCGATGAAGAGCCGTCCATCCATCCCCATCGTCAACCGTTCGACTCTCTCGTCCTCCTCGAATCCCAGGATCAATGCCTCGGACTTCCGCTGGATCCGCCCCTTCAGGCCTTCCTCCGAGAACCTCACGACCCCGTCCTTGTCGATCCTATAGGTCCGCACGGCGGCATTCGTGTAGGTTATCTCCCACTCCCCCTCCATCTCGGCAAGCTGCTTATCCGCCAATTCTTGCGCGGTGGCAGGGCTCGTCGATCGGCCCCCAATCGCTATGGCGAGTATGGAGCCGATCAGTACAAATGTCATGACGTGGGACGTAACCCGAGGCATGGCTAATGACCCTCCGGACTTCTCGCGGCGCTCGTTCCCGATCCGAATCATGCCATCTTAGCCGAGCGTCCGGACGGCTGGCAGATGGATGCGTGAGGATCGTGATTATGATCACGATCGGTCGCAGGATTGGTTTCGCCCTTGATTTGCACATGAGTATTCCTGCCGTGCGTCCGGTCCGTTGATCTTCTTTCAATGACCCGACATCGGGCTGAGAATAGGAGGCTGGAGACGATCCCGAAGATGACGCGGATTGACACAAGCAAAATTGAGAACAGTTGATTTTATCAGTGTTAACCTGCGGGTAGAGCCGCAAGGGTACGACGGAAGACAAGGTCGAGACGTCACAATTGTTTATTAAAGATAATAATATATGGATAAATTAATTTGATTGGTGTCGAATCGTCGACTTGGTCGTTGGGACGATCCTCGGATTTTGAGGGGTCTGCCCGGTTTGAAAAGGTTTGTGAAGGCGGGCGATAAAACCTGAAATACCGAACGGATTTAGGTGGCGAGATGAAGGGGGAGTTCCTATGATGAAGCCGACTTGAACGACGAATTGAATTCCTCATTAGGATGATGAGTCGCCGGGGATGACCTCGGCAAGGCCGAGGATCGGCCCGGAGCAGGGCGGTCCCGCCGGCCCATCGAGGCCATCGCCGCGCCTACGACCACTGTGCGTCAAGGCCCTAGTCGCCACTCTCTGAAGGATTGGGGAGTCCGAAATTGAACGCACGCATGTTCTCGATGTCTCGGATCGATCCGCGCGCGGAGCTGGCCTTCGACGTGGAGATCGGGCCGTTCTGCACCATCGGTCCGGGTGTCCAGATCGGTCGAGGGACTCGCTTGATGGGGCACGTCGCCCTCTCGGGGGACGTGACGATCGGCGAGTTCAACACGATCGGGGCGTTCGTCGCGATCGGCGAGCCGCCGCAGGACGTGTCTTACCAGGGGGCCGCCACTCGAGTCGAGATCGGCGACCACAACGTCTTCTGCGAGGGCGTGACGATCCATCGGGCCTCCGAGAAAGAGGATGGCCTGACCCGGATCGGTCACCACAATTATTTCGGGGCGGGTGCCCATGTCGCGCACGATTGCCGGCTCGGCGACCGGATCCGGATTGCGGAACGTACGGTGCTCGGCGGCCACGTCCACGTCGAGAACGGTTGCGAAATCGCCGAAGGCGTGGCGATCGTCCACAACGTGACGATCGGCGGATACAGCTTTGTCAGGGCCCGCTCGAAAGCGACTCAGGACGTGCCCCCGTACCTGCTCGTCGATGGATGCCCTTCTCGCGTCCGTTGCGTCAACACGTCGAGGCTCCGGCAACTTGGCTTTCCCGATGAGTCCATCTTGGCTTTGCGGGAGTTGTACAAGCTGCTCTACCGGGCGAAGATCGGGGTCCGGCAGGCGGCCGCGGGGCTCCGCGAACGAGGCCGACTCACCCCCGAACTCCTCTACCTGATCGACTTCGTCGAGGCACAGAACGAAGGCCGGAACGGCCGGGCCCGAGACCGGGTGATCGCCGACGGCCCCCGCCCCTTCCGGGTCGCGGGGGCACCCTGGCCGGGGGCCAATAAGGGCGAGCCTGGCCCTTTCGAGGGGACCGAGGCCCAGGTCGGGGTCTGATCGCCCGGGCCTCGATCACGGTCCGGGGTCCTGGCCTTTCGCGGCGAACGACCCGACCCGTCGTCCCGGAAACCCGCCCTCGCCGACCAGGACGGGCTTCGAGCCCCCGCGTCAGTGGCCTTTGGCCAGATAGCCGTGGTAGACCCCGATCCAGTAGGCGAGGGCCCAAGCGGCCCCGTCGTCCTCGGTCCGGCCGTCGTTGCCGCCGTCCGGAGTCCAGGGGTTGCCGTTCCAGCGCGACAGCCTACGCTCCGACGCCGGGAGGACGCGGTCGATCTCGAGCTTGGTGCGGTAGATCCCCGAGCTCGTCCTGATCTGGACGTCGTGCCGATGGCTGTTCTTCACGGCCCACTCGACCATGTCCCAGGGCCAGTCCTGGAGCGTGCGGACGGATTCCTCGACGTCGCACGGTTTGCCCGTCGTCGCGCCGTAGATGAAGTTATACAGCGGGCTGTGCTCGCCCCGGAGCCCTTGCTCGCCCGGCGCGCCTTCCCAGGTCCGGGTGATGCTCTGCACCAGGATGCGCCGCCGGCCCGGATCCTTCTCGAGGAGGAGCAGGGGGTAATAGACGAGGTACAACAGCTCGTCGTCCGAGTGGTTGATCGACATCCAGGTTCCGGACCGCCCGCGCCGTTCGAGGAGGGAATTTAACAAATAGTGATGGTTTGTGATCAGGTCGTTGTAGGCCTTCGTGTATTTCGGATCTCCGGTGATGTGCGCGGCGACCTTGAGGTAGCAAAGGATCTCGATCGAGTTGAGCTCCCTCTGCTCGTAGTAGAAGGGCGAGCGGTTGATCAATTCGGGGGCCCAGATCCCCCAGCGTGTCTTCCGGCCGGTGTGGTCGACCAGGGTGTAGCCGTGGTCGAGGATGTGGTCGGTGACGCGTCGGACGACGGCGGCGACCTTCGCCTTCTCGGCCGTGTCGGCGACGAGGTCGTGGTAGACGTACCAGGCGAAGTAGTGGCCGTCGATCTCGTCGCTGCTGGTGTCACCCTTGCACCAGACCGTCGGGTCGACGGGCGATCGGTACCAGACCTTGGCCGTCTCGCCCGGGGCGTGGACCCGGTCCTCGAAATTCACTCCGGTGGCCCCGTCCTTCAGGTCCTGGTCGGTCACGACGGCGCGGGCGGGGAAGCCGGGGATCCCCGAGAGTCGCTCGAGATCGAGCAGGGCGTCCATCGATTTTTTCGCCTGCGCGCGGGCGGCGGGGTCGCCGGTCGCCCCGTGTCGGAAGGCCATCGCGCCGAGGTAGATCGCCGTCCAGAGCCCGTCGTTGTCGCTGATGTGGAGCTTCGTCGCGCCGGTCGGGTCGCCGGGGATCGTGAGGTTGGTCTCCTGGATGAACCCACGTCGGTCGTGGCGCGACTGCGTCAACTGGTCGAAGTGCTCGGCCTTCGCCGCGAGCGTGATGGGGAGCTCTTCGATCCGCGCGAGCCCTCCATCGGTGTCGATCCAGGCCCGGCCCTTGGCGTCGGTCCAGATCGCTCGGACGACGTTTCCGGGCAGCCAGCGCTTGCCCCAGAAGTAGCGGAACTCGCCGTCGCGGAGTCGCCAGGCCCCTTCCCGAGTCCCTCCCCAGACGTCGCCGTTGGGGGCGAGGTGCAGGCAGGTCATGGCCTCGTAAGGGACGCCGTCCTGCTTCGTGATCCCCTGCCACCATTGGGCGCCGTCGGTCGCGAACAGGCCTCGCGTGGTCGCCGCCCAGATGTGCCCGACCCGGTCCGAGTCGACCTGGACGACCTTCGCGCTCCCCGGGACCTCGGGCTGGCCCGGTTCGGGCTCTCGAGGGCCGACCTCGAGCGGGACGAAGCCCTTTGGTGACGATCGAAAGACGCCACGGTCCGTCACGACCCAGACGTTGCCATTGGCGGCCTTCGCGGCCGAGAGCACCTTCGCGCCCTCGGGCAGCTTCGCCCGTTCGACGAAGTCGTAACTTGGGTTCGGCTTGTCCGCATCCGCGGGAGCTTCCTTCAGACCCTTGGCGCCCGTGGAGACGAGTTGGGGATAAGTCCCGGCGTGGGTCGTCGTGGCGAAGAACAAGGTCGTCGCGAGCAAAATCTCGGCGGGTCGCACTCGACGCATGGCGATTGGCTCCCCTCGGGGGTGGGCCGGCCTTCGTCCTCAGGGATGATGGAAGGCACGGAGGTGGATGCGAGTGGGACGCAAGGCGGCGCGGCAGGGAGGCACCGTCGCCTCGTCCGGTGGGATGTTCCAAGACCTGAACATGGTAGGTGAATCGACGGGCCGCGTCCAGGGCGTCGCCGAGATTCTCGGGTGAATTTATGGTTGAATAGGATAATGGGATTGATTTAAATAATTGGTCGATATGGTTTGATGATTTGAATTTCTAATTTTTTTGATCCCTGCTATCTTTTTCTCTTGGCTTGTGAAAGAACAGTCGCTCGTTTGCGCGGTCCACGTGGGAACGAGGCATGAATCTCCGGCCATGGATGAGGCTCGAGTACGGAGCGATTGTCGCATCCCGTCAGCCTTTGGCCTTCTCCTGCTCGAGCAGGTCTTCGGCCTCGAGCCGGCGGTATCGGGCGTCCATGATCGAGAGCGGTTCGACCTCGTCCACCTTGCTGAGTTGGTCGAGGATGGTCTCGAGCCGCTTCATCTCCTCCACGTGCTCTTCAATGGCCGCGAGGCGGGCGGTCTTCGACGTGCTCAACGCGAGCCTGGCCTCCATCCGGCGCCTTGACCAGATCACGATCGGGTCTCGGCTCGCGGGGTTGATGTTACCCCGGTCGATATTCACGCGGACGGCCTCGATGGCCTTCTGGGCAAGCTTGAGCCGGGCCTCGGCCAGGGCGGTGTTCCGACGGTCCTCGCCGGAGGCCGCCACGGCGACCTGGCCGCTGGCGAGCAGGCCGCCGACGGCCAGGAGTGTGCGGCGCGTCGTCACCGAGGTTGGGCCTGTGGGCATCGCCGACATCTCGGGCGTCGGTCGGGATTCGCGGCCATCACCGGGTTGATCGTTGGGTGTTTCCACGGCGGATCTCGCCTCCGGGCGGAAGAATTGGGACTGGGTCGGATGGTCCTTCGGTGAACGCAAACATCGTCGTGAGGGGACAGCTCTCGACTCATCTGGAGCGTACCGGACCCCGGGCGCGTGGACAAGAGCCGCGGACGACCGGTTCGTGGCTGGGTTGCCTCGGCGGTTTCCTCGGTTGAATGCGGGCGGGGCGCCCTTGCCCCGTTTTTGATTCGGGCTCAGGGGACGATCGACACTCGGGCTCCGCCTGCGCCGGGGCTCGGCGACTGGCCGGGGAATTCGGGGGCGGCTTCGAGGAGGTTGAAGGTCTCGTCGTGGTTGCCGGTCAGGAGGGTGCGACCGTCGGGGGAGAACGCGATGGGGGCGGTCTTTCCCGGGAACGTGGCCCGGACGTGGCCGGTGACGGCGTCCCAGAGCTTAACCTCCCCCACGGCGTTCGGCCCCGAGTTCCCGGTGGTCGAGGCCATCGTCCGGCCGTCGGGGGAAAAGATGATCGACCTGACCCCATAGTTGTGGCCCCAGAGTATGGTTCTCGTCTTCCCCGAGGCCCGATCCCAGAGGCAGATCATCCGATCTTTCCCCCCGCTCGCGAGGGCCTTCCCGTCGGGGTGAAACGCGAGGCTGAAGACCCCCTGTTTGTGCCCCTTGAGCTCCGCAAGCGGTCGGGCCGATGTGGGGTCCCAGAGTCGGACGACCCAATCCTCGCCGCCCGAGGCGAGGATCTTGCCGTCGGGGGAGAACGCGAGAGCGTCGACCCCTCCGGCATGGGCCTTGACGGTCGCGCGGCAGGTCCGGGTGGCGACGTCCCAGAGTCGGGCGGTGGCGTCGACCCCTCCGGAGGCGAGCGTCCCGCCGTCGGGGGAGAACGCGAGGGCGGTGACCTTACCTTCGTGCCCCGGGAGCTCGATCGACTCGTGGCGACCGCCCACGTTCCGGAGGCGGATCCGGCCGTCGGCGCCCCCGGAGGCGAGGACCTGGCCGCCGGGCTCGAGGGCGACGCAGACCTCCGAGCCTTCGCCGGGGAGCGTCTCGCGGACTCGGCATCCGGCCGTGTCCCAGAGCCGGATGGTGTCGTCCCGGCTTGCGGTGATGAGAGTGTCGCCGTCGGGCGTGAACAGGGCGGCGGTGACCTTCGCCGAGTGTCCGCGCAACGGGGGGTGTTGGCGACCGGCGACGAGGTCCCAAACCTTCGCCGTCTGGTCGACGCTGCCGGTGGCGAAGATGTCGTCGGCGGGGGCGAAGGCGAGCGCCGAGACCGGGCCGTCGTGGATATTCAGGGCGGCTTCTTCGTGGCCGTCCTCGGTGCGCCAGAGCCGGACGATGCAATCTTCCCCGCCGGTGATCAGGGTCGCGCCGTCGAGCGAGAAGGCCAGGGTCAGCACCGAGGCCAGGTGGCCTCGGAGGACGACCCGAGGGCGGAGCTCCGCGGGGCCCCAGAGGATCGCGGCCTTGTCCGCCCCCGCGCTGGCGAGGGTCGCGCCGTCGGGGGCGAAGGCGACGGCGTTGACCGGGGCCGTGTGGCCTCTCAGGAGGCGACGCTGGCGGAACGTCGTCACGTCCCAGCAGCGGACCGTGCCGTCCACTCCCCCGGTCGCCAGGGTCCTCCCGTCGGGGGCGAAGGCGAGCCCTCGCACCGTCCCCTGGTGGCCGATCAACTCGCCCCGAGGGACGCCCGAGCGAGGATCCCGAAGCGTGACGACCCCGTCTCCACCCGCCGTGGCCAGGGTCTTGCCGTCGGGCGAGAACACCACACGGTAGATCGCCTCGGGTCCTCCGTCGATCAGGCAGGGATCCGACCCGTCGGCCATGTTCCAGAGTCGCAAGGTGCCGGCCTTCACGCCAGGGCCGACGCTCCGCACGCCGCCGGTTGCGAGGGTCTTGCCGTCGGGGGCGAAGGCCAGCGACTGGATCGGGCCGAGGTGGTCGACGAGGGTCCCGAGCTCAACGATCTCGGACGAGGGGTCGAGCAGCTTGACCTGGCCCGGTGCCCCCTCACGGTCGGGGGGGCCCCCCGATACGGCCATCACCCGGCCATCGGGGGAGAACGCGAGGTCGCTCACCGCGCCGAGATCGTGCTTGCGGTAGTCGCCTCGTTTGCGCTTGCTGATCCGCAGGAAGTAGCCCCAGGTGAAGTCGCGGAGCTCGGGCGGGCAATACTGCGCGTCCTCGAGGAGCATCCGCGCGAGCCCGGGATTGCTATCGATCGACTTCTCGACATGGGTGAGCTGGAGGGCGTAAAGGCTTCGGCGCGAGAACTCGAGCTGGTCATGGAGCAGAATCGACCGCTGCTCGGCCTCGGCCCGATGCCGCTCGGTGCGGAGGGCCAGGACGCGGAGCCTCGCGTTGTACCAGATGCTGCCGACGAGCAGGCAGAGGAGGGCCAGTGCGCAGGCTCCGGCCAGGGCCGCCGTCGCGGGCCTCCGCCTCGCCCATTTCCAGGCCCATTCCCCGGTCCCGACCGCCCGGGCGTTGACCGGCTCGCCCGCGAGGTAGCGGCGGAGGTCGTCGGCCAGCAGGCCGGCGTCGAGGTAGCGCCCGGCCGGGTCGGCGTGCAGGCACTTCATGCAGATCGCGTCGAGGTCGCGCGGCAGGCCGGGGCGGAGCGTCGATGGAGGGGCCGGCTCGGGCCGAACCCCGCGCGCGAGGTCGTCCAGGTGCGACGACTCGACGAACGGTCGACGCCCGGTCAGGAGCTCGTACAGGATCGCGCCCAGCGAATAGACGTCGGCCGGGAGCCCGTCGTGGACGAGCGTCCCCCCGAACTGCTCGGGGGCCATGTAGCCGAACGTCCCCGCGATCGAGGCGAGGGGTTGTGGAGGTCCGCCCGCCGCGTCGACTTCGGCGTTCGGGCGGTCGCGCACGACCTGCCGGGCCAGTCCGAAGTCGACGACCTTGGGGACGCCGTCGGTGGTCAGGAGCACGTTGGCGGGCTTGAGGTCGAGATGGACGACGCCTCGCCCATGGGCGTACGCGATCGCCCTGGCGATGACCTCGAGCAGCCTCGCCGCGTCTCGATCCGGCCTCGGCCCTCCGCGGATCACCTGCTCCAGGCTCCCCCCCTCGATGAACTCGAACGAGATGAACGACCGGCCGTTGTCATCGAAGATCTCGTGGATCTGGACGATGTTCGGATGTTGGAGCCGAGCGACCGCCTCGGCCTCCGCGCGGAAGCGCCCCGGGTCGGCGTCGGCCTTGGCCTCCGGCCGGATCATCTTCAATGCCACGAGGCGCCCGAGATTCAGGTCCCGCGCTTTGTAAACGATCGCCATCCCCCCTCGGCCGACCGCCTCGAGGATCTCGAAGCGGCCCAGTCGTTGCGAAGGACCGCCGCCGATCGCCCCGAACGGATCGGCGTGGAGTTCGCCTTCGGGATCACCTCGTTCCGGGAAACGATCGTCGAGACTCTCCTTCATCAATTCATGGATGCGAAGCAGGTCTCTGAGCTCGTCCCTCCATGCGGGGAATCGTGCACACAAGGCCTCGGGGTCCGTCGGATTTCCCGAGTCGCCGCGTGCGACATACTCGGCATAGATCAATTCGATGGCCGTATCGGAGTCGGCGGCGAGGGCCGGGTCGGCTTTAAAATACCCTTCGGCGCAAGCATCTTCGCCTCGTCCGAGGCGGTCTTCGAGGTCGGCCCGCGCGCGGGCCAACCGGGCCCGGAGGCCGGCGCCGTCACTGTCCGGGGGCATGAAAATCCTCCAATGCGAAAGGAGTCGGGCCCGACCTGGCCCAGGTGTCGCAATTCATTAATATCAGATAGCGAGGCTGCTCAAAAGGATGACCGGTCGGCACGGCGCCCCTCCTCGAAGGATCGCCGGCCCTTCTCGTGCGCGGAAACCGATGATCATCTCAAGCGAGATCGACGGCGAAGGACGGCCGATGTCGGACGCCTCGGATGTCATGGCCGGCCTCCTCGCGCGGGTCCGCGAGGGGGATGAGGACGCGCTGGCGGATTTGCTTCGGCATTATGAGCCGAAGATCCGTCTTACGGCCCACTATTTAATCCGTCCGATCCTCAGGCGATATCTCGATTCGATCGACGTGGCGCAATCGGTGCAGTTCGACCTGATGCGCGGGCTGCGGGTGGGGAGTTTTCACCTTTCCGATTCGGACACGTTCGTGGCCTTGGCCGTGACGGTGGTCCGGCGCAAGGTGGCCCGGCACTGGAGGCACCTCCAGCGAGAGCACCGGCTCAGGTTCGGCGACCCGGACGGGCAGGTGACCCCGGAGAGTCGCCCGGCCCCCGCCGAGGCGTCGAGCGATCCGGCCAGCGCCGTCCAGCAGGACGACCAGCTCGAGGCGTTGTGGCGCAGGCTCGATCCGACGGAGCGCCGATTGATGGAGCTCCGGCTCCAGGGCTATTCGACCGAGGAAGCCGCCGCCGAGATGGGTTGCGCCGCCAACGTGCTCCGCGTCCGGCTGAGCCGATTGCGCAAGCGACTCCGGGAGCAGGGGCAGCCGACGGATTGGGCCTGAATTCGGCGGACATCGGCCCCGATTTCTTGTTGCGAATTCCCGAGGTCGCGCAAGTAAAGGTCTGAGTCCAATCCTCTAGATCGTTCGATCCATCCGCCCTTCTCGAGACAAGGCCAGTCGTTCGGGCCGCGCGGCTCCACGCGCCGCCCTGCTTGACCTCGTCGGTCGAAGGGATGGAGATGTCGACCCGCCGCGCGGGTCGCCGAGGGTTCGTATCTCAGGGTCGTCGGTTGCCATCGACGCACGTTTCTTTATCTCTTCTTCCGCGAAGCCGGCCCTCGCCGCGTTCGCCCATGAAAGGATGGTTTCCCATGCGCAGGAAATCGGAGCTCGGCTTCACGCTGATCGAGCTCTTGGTCGTGATCGCCATCATCGCCGTCCTGATCGCGCTCCTGCTGCCCGCCGTCCAGGCGGCACGCGAGGCGGCCCGCCGGGCCCAGTGCACGAACAACCTGAAGCAGATCGGGCTCGCGATGCACAATTATCTGGATGTGAACAGCGTCTTCCCGATGGGGGCGATCTCGGTGGCCGACTCCCCCTGGACGGGCAACGGGATCAGTTGGCGCGGGGCGATCCTGCCGCAGATCGAGGGCGGCCCGTTGTACAACGCGGTGAACATCTCGCTGCCCACGTATGACAGCCCGGCGATGTACACGGCCTGGATGACGATCCCCACCGCGTTCCTCTGCCCCTCCGACGGGAAGAATGGCGGCGGCAAGCTCCCCGTGGGCACGCCGACCGGTCAGTGGAGCGGCTCGACGTCCAACTCGACGCCCATCAACCCGACGACGGGGACGCCCGCCGGCGTCGTGCCGGTCTCGAACTACAGCGGCAGCTTCGGCGACAACTACTCGAGCCACTACGTCGCCCTCCCCTGGGAGACGCCGTTCTCGGCGAATCCCCCCGCGGGACAAACTCGGATCGGCTGGCCCGGCCCCTGGGGCGTGAACCAGAATTCCCCGGGCTGCACCGCCGCCATCGGGCTCCGCGGGATGTTCGACTACTTCGGCGCCCAGAAGGTCGGCCTCGAGTCGATCACCGACGGCACGAGCAACACCATCCTCGTCGGCGAGGTGCTCCCGTATCAGACCGCCGACAACAACTTCTGGAACTTCAACGGGGCCGTCGCGGGCACGACCATCCCCATCAACTGGAACTCCAACAAGATCAACCCGAGCGATGCCACGTGCTACAACAAGTGGCAGGATTCCCCCATCGGTTGCCGATTTAATTATGACTCGACCGGATTCAAGAGCGAGCATCCCGGGGGCGCCAATTTCCTCTTCGGCGACGGCTCGGTCCACTTCCTGAAGGCGAGCCTCAGCATGCCGACGTACTGTGCCCTGGGCAGCCGCTCCGGCGGCGAGGTCCTCAGCGCGGACAGCTACTAAGTCATCCCGACGTCGCCCGGTTCCGGCCGACGCGCCGCGGGGACTCCCCGCCCGGCGCGTCGGCGCCCACCATGTTCGGGGGGCTTCGGCCCCCGAGGGGACGCATTCGATGATGGGACGTTCTGTGAAAATGAATGGATGGCGCCTCGGCGGCCCGTGCCTCATCCTGACCGCCGGCCTGATCGCCGGTTGCGGCGGAGACGGACTCGCCCCTCGTTACCACGTCTCGGGGACCGTCACCCGGCAAGGCAAGCCCCTCGAGAAGGGGACCATCACCTTCCTGCCCGTCGACGCTTCCAAAGGGAGGAGCGCCTCCGGCGAGATCCAGCCCGACGGTAGTTACACCCTGACTTGCAGCGACCCTGGCGACGGTGCGATGGAGGGCGATTATTGCGTCATCGTCAACGTGGTCAACGTTGATACCTCCAAGCTCGGCCTGATGCCCAGCGGCAAACCGATGCTCAACCAACCCCACAAAGTTAAAGTCAAGAACCTGATCCCCTCCAGCTTCAGCGACCCCAGCAAGTCACAGCTCAGGGCGAAGGTCGAGGCCCATTCCAACTCCATCCCCATCGACCTGAATGGCTGAGCTCGACGGTCGCCGGATCACCGTCCCACCCCGGTCCTCGCCCTCGCCCGTGACGGATCGCGACCGTCGCGACGGGCGGGGTGCCGGCGCCGGCGCCCCGGTCCTTGAGGGACGCCGGCAAACCGCCTCGGGCCCGGCCCGGCCGATGGACCGCACGTCCGTCGTGATGCTCAGAGTCCTCATGCTCACCATGGTGGGCCCTCGATGACGCCGGGCTTCCCCAAATTCGGGGAGCTCCGGCGTTTTCTTGTTGCGACTTCATTCCCTCGCGCAAGTCTATCTCCGAATGGTGGCATGAGGGCGTGGAGTCGAGGCCTGGTCTCCCTATACAGAGGCGAGGAAATCGGTGCTGAGGATCGTGATTTGGTTGCCACGGGTTGGTACTCCACCCCGTGAGCGTCCGCCGAGTCACCTAGCTCACGGGGTGGGGTACCAACCCGTGGCAACCACAACCTCCGTCAGACCATCGATTTCGCGGTTTGAGCCAAGATAATTCTCTCCGCTCCTGACCCGTGCCGGGCCGCCTTACCTTCCGACCGAAGACTTCCGCCTGTCGCCGTCGACGCCGAGAAATCGCTCGGCCGCCTACGGTCCAGGCTGGATTGAACGGGAGATCCTCATGCGTCGAAACCCGGTCGTGTTCGTACTCGGCCTGATCGCGCAAACGACGGCGGCCCTCGCCGGTCCGGAGGCTCTTGGCCCGACGTCCTCGGCGCGTTTGAAGGTCGCACCGGGCGAAGTCCGGCTGGTGGGCCGCGACGCCGAGCAGCGCCTGCTCGTCCTGGGGGCCAGGGGAGACCGGTGGGTCGATGTCGGTCGCGAGGCGCGTTACGAGACGCTCGACCCGAGCGTGGTGGCGGTCTCCTCCGACGGCCTCATCACTCCTCGAGGAGACGGCATTGCGACGGTGCGGGTCGCTTCGGGCGGGGCGACGTTCGATGTTCCGGTGGTGGTCGAAGGTCACGGTATCGAGCTCGAGGTCAGCTTCCGCAACCAAGTCGAACCGATCCTGGCCAGGACGGGGTGTAATGCGGGGGGCTGCCACGGCAAGGCCTCGGGGCAGAATGGGTTCAAGCTCTCGCTCCTGGGTGCGGACGCCCCGTTCGACTTTGATGCGATCGTCAACGAGGCCCGCGGCCGCCGCGTCTTCCCGGCCCAACCTGAGCAGAGCCTCTTGCTCCGGAAAGCCGTCGCCGCCGTGCCGCACGGGGGAGGCCGGCGCATCCAGGAAGGGTCCCGGGAATACGAGATCCTCCGACGTTGGATCGCCCAGGGGATGCCCCAAGGGTCGTCGGCCGACCCGTCGCTCGTCCGGCTCGAGTGCTCGCCTGGGGTGACGACCGTCGACCCTGGTGCCGAGCACCAGGTGATCGTGACGGCCCACTTCAGCGACGGTCTGCGCCGCGACGTGACCCGAGAGGCCCAGTACAAGAGCAACGAGCCCGACCTCGCCCGGGTGGATGACGGGGGGCTTGTCCATGTCGGCACGGGCATCGGCGAGACCGCGATCATGGTCCGCTACCTGGGGCGCGTGGACGTCTGCCGGTTCCGAATCCCTCAGCACATTGCCAACGGAGGAACCTCGCCCTGGCCCGAGCTCCCCCGCGGCAATCTCGTCGACGAACATGCCCGGGCCAAGTGGGCGAGCCTGAACCTCACGCCGAGTCCATTGGCCGACGACGCGACGTTCCTGCGTCGCTCGACCCTCGATGCCGTGGGCACCTTGCCGACCCCGGACGAGGTCCGCAGGTTCCTCGACGACCCATCGCCAAACAAGCGGGCCGCTTGGATCGACGCGCTCCTGGAACGCCGCGAGTACGCGGACTTCTGGGCGGTCAAGTGGGGCGACCTCCTGCGAAATCAGCGCAAGGGGCAGCGAGACCAGCAGCGTGGGACCTATGCGTTTCACGCCTGGATCCGCGACGCCTTCGCGACGAATATGGCTTACGACCGGTTCGTCCGAGGGGTCGTCGCCGCGCAGGGGACGGTCGACCAGCATCCGCCGGTGATCTGGTATCGGACGGTCCGCAACCTCACGCACCAGACGAACGATACCGCCCAACTCTTCCTCGGCACTCGGATCGCGTGCGCCCAGTGCCACAACCATCCTTATGAGAAGTGGACACAGGACGATTACTACAAGCTTCAGGCCTTCTTCGCAAGGGTCGGGCGGAAGTCGGGGGCGACGTCGCAGGAGCCGGCGATCTTCGTGCGAGAGGACGGCGACGTGCGGAACCCCGCGACCGGCCAGGTCATGGCCCCGCACGGGCTCGACGGCCCGGAGTGCCAATCGGGTGAAGGGGAAGACCCTCGCCTCGGGCTGGTCGGCTGGATGGCGGGGCCCGAGAACCCATATTTCGCCCCCGCGATCGTCAACCGGCTCTGGGGCCACTTCCTGGGGCGAGGCCTGGTCGAGCCGGTCGACGACCTCCGAGTGACGAATCCTCCCAGCAACCCCGAGCTACTCGACGCCCTGTCTCGCGACTTCATCGCCCATCGTTTTGATATCAAGCACCTGGCCCGGACGATCATGAATTCGACGGCGTACCAGTTGTCGTCGGAGCCGACCCCGGGAAATCAACAAGACAGTCAGAACTACGCCCGAGCCTACCCTCGCAGGCTCCTCGCCGAGGTGATGCTCGACGCGATCTGTCAGGTGACCGGCGTCCCCGAGACGTTTGCGGGGATGCCCAAGGGGACCCGGACGATCCAGTTGCCCGACGAGTCGATCCCCTCGTACTTCCTCGACGTCTTCGGCAGGCCGATGCGCGAGACGCCCTGCGAGTGCGAGCGTCCCCGCGAGGCCAACCTCGCGCAGGCGCTCCAACTCCTGAACTCGGGCGATCTCCAGGACAAGGTCGGGGCTTCTCGAGGACGCCTCTCGGACCTGCTCGCCGGGCCCAGGCCCGACGCCGAGGTCGTCGACGAACTCTACCTCGCCGCATTCGGCCGCCACCCCAAGGCCACCGAGTCCGGGGCGATCTTGGACTACGTCGCGGCGAGCGGCGACCGGCGCGAGGGTTTCGAAGACGTGGTCTGGGCCTTGTTGAATACGAAGGAATTCTTGTTCAACCACTGACGTTCGCTCGTTTCGCGGTCGCGTGCGATCGGTGGGCGATGCCCACCCTACGAAGAATAGTATGAAATCGTGATGACGATATAACCCGAGGGTCGACGCCCATGCTGGATTTGACGGGAGATGGGGCACGCGGTCGCGTCGAGATCTCCAGGCGTGGCGTGCTTCGGACCGGGATGCTCGGCCTGGCGGGGCTCGCGCTGGGCGACCTCCTGCGTTCCCGAGCCCTGGCCGGCTCGGGGACTGCGACGCGGGACACCTCGGTCATCCTGGTCTGGAAAGGGGGTGGGCCGAGCCACATCGACCTCTGGGACCTGAAGCCGGAGGCCCCCGCCGAGTACCGCGGCGAGTTCAAGCCGATCGCGACCAGCCTCGAGGGGATCTCCATCGGCGAACTCCTGCCCCTCTCGGCGAGGCAGATGGAGCACTTCAGTATTGTCCGATCGGTGACGCACCCCGACTCGGGCCACGAGTCGGCCAGCCACTACCTCCTGACGGGCTATCGTCCCACGAACGACATCCCCGCGCAGGAGATGCCGAGCTATGGATCGATCGCCGCGAGGGTCCGGGGGCCGAGACGGCCGGGATTGCCCGCGTACGTCACCTTGCCGAAGACGCCGAGGAGCGCGGAGGCCGGATACCTCGGCGTTGCGTACAACCCTTTCGACCTCGGCGGCGACCCGAATTCCGGGAAGTTCTCGGTCCGGAACCTGACCTTGCCCCGAGGGGTCGACCTCGGCCGGCTCGGCGACCGCCGACGCCTGCTCGGCGCAATCGACACCTTCCGCCGCGACTCCGACCGCTCGGGGCTGATGGACGGCCTCGACGCCTTCACGCTCAAGGCGTTCGAGATGGTCACCGGCCCCTCGGCCCGCAAGGCCTGCGCGATCGGCGAAGAGGACCCGGCCACTCGCGACCTCTACGGCCGCAACCCGCTCGGCCAGGCGATCCTCCTCGCCCGTCGGCTGGTCGAGGCGGGCGTCACGTTCGTCACCGTCGACGCGGGGGGCTGGGACACGCATGCCAATAACTTCGAACGTCTCAAATCAAAGAACGTCCCCCCCTTCGACCAGGCCTGGGCCGCCTTGATGCAGGACATGCACCGGCGCGGGCTGTTCGAGGACACCCTCGTCCTCGTCTGGGGCGAGTTCGGCCGGACCCCTCGCATCAACCCGGGCGCCGGCCGTGACCACTGGCCCGGTGCCCAGTCGGTCGTTGTTGCCGGCGGAGGGTTCCGGATGGGCCAGGTCATCGGCGCCACCGACGCCAAGGCCGAGGCCCCGAGGGACCGCCCGATCACCCCCGAGGACGTCCTCGCCACGATGTACCATCACCTCGGGATCGACATCGAGCAGGAATTCGACAACGAGGCCAAACGCCCGCTCCGCATCCTCAACGGCGGCGCACCCATCCGAGAATTGCTCACCTAACACGTATCGAAACCCGGCTTTTCCTTAAAGCCCGGGTTTCGGGGCAGACACGAAACCCGACTGGTAAATCCATGCGACCCTTGCCCTGGACCCTGGCGATCGTCGTCCTCGTCCCAGCCTCTCCTCACCCGGCCTTGGCCCAACTCCCCGAGGCCCGTCTCACGAGCCTTTATCCCTGCGGGGCGCGCCAGGGCACAAAGATCTGCTGCACCGTCGCCGGGGCCGACCTCGAAGGCTTGAGCGGCCTCCACTTCAGCCATCGGGGGATCACCGCCCGGCACCTGGACGCCAACCGGTTCGAGGTCACGGTGGCCCCCGACGTCCCCATCGGCCCCTTCGACGTCCGGGCGATCACGTCACGGGGGCTCTCGAACTTCCGCGCGTTCACGGTCGGCGACTGGCCCGAGGCCTCGGAAGCCAACGAGCCCGAGGCTTCGTCGGAAAGGCCCCAACCCCTGACCTTGCCCGTCGTCGTAAACGGTCGCATCGATCGGCCAACGGATGTCGATGCCTACGTCTTTTCGGCGAAGAAAGGCCGGCGCGTCCTGATCGACGCCTGGGCCGAGCGGGTCGACAGCGCCCTCGACGCCACAATCAAGGTCGTCGACCCATCGGGAAAAGAGCTTGCCTATTCGGGCGACTCTTTCGGTAAAGATCCTTTCCTCGACTTCACCGTCCCCGAGGATGGTGACTATACGATCTCCGTCTGGGACTTCGTCTACGACGGCGGGCCCGACTCGGTCTACCGCCTCCAGGTCGGCTCGCTCCCGCACCTTGATGCGGTCGTGCCGCTCGCCGTGCGACCGGGCGAATCGACGAAACTAACGCTCCTCGGGCGGAACATCCCTGGGGGCACGCCGACATCGACTGAGGCTCGTCCGGGGCAGGGGGGGATGCTCGAGTCACTCGACCTCGAAGATACGTTTCCGACCGGCGCTCCAGCGAGCCCGACGCTCCGGGGGGGACAATCCATCCGTCCCCCGCAGTCGACCCTCGACGGCTTTGTCTATCGCCTGAAGACGTCGTCGGGGAGCTCGAACCCGATCTTCCTCGGCGTCACCGAGCTGCCCGTCGCGATCGAGCGGGAACCGAATGGCGACCGGGCGAAGGCCCAGACGCTCGAGGTCCCGAGCGAGGTCTCGGGTACGTTCGCCCCCGTGGGTGATTCCGACTTCTACACCTTCCGCACCATCAAAGGGCAGGAGGTTGTGGTCGAGGTCTTCGGCGAGCGGCAGTCGGGGCTGATCGACCCATTCCTGGCGGGGTACGACCCCTCGGGCCGCCGGATCTTCTCGGCCGACGACGGGGCTTTGCGCGAGATCGGCCAACTCCGCTTCCCGATCACGACCCAAGACGTGCGCTGGGCGTTCCGGGCCTCGACCGAGGGGCTCTATACGGTCCAGGTCCGCGACCTCTACTTCCAGCAGCGGGGCGAGGCGCGGTTCGGTTATCGGCTCCGGGTCGGTCCCCCTCGACTCGACTTTCGCCTGTTCGCGGTGCCGAGCCACGACATCCACCCCGACGCCACCACGGTCGGCCGGGGCGGCCGCACCTGGCTCGACGTGCTCGCCTTGCGGATCGACAACTTCGACGGGCCGATCCGGGTCGAGGTGCACGACCTCCCCGAAGGCGTCTCGTGCGATCCCGTCGTGATCGGCCGGGGCAAGACGTCGGTCCCCCTCGTCTTTCGCGCCGGCGTCGACGCCCCGATCGGCCATGCCTCGGTCCGGATCACGGGGACCGCCACCATCGATGGTAAGGATGTGACGCGAGAGGCCCGGGGCGGAGGCCTGGTCTGGCCGACCGTGAACACTCCCGGCGTCGCCCGGATGGCCGACAGCGTCGCCGTTGCCGTGCGAGACTCACCGCCATTCACGCTCGCGGCGACCCCAGCGTCGGCCGAGGTTCGCGCCGGGGGAACCTTGCCCATCGCCGTGACCCTCGCCCGCGCATCCGACTGGGCCGGCCCCGTGCAAATTTCCGGCCTGGATCTCCCGCCGGGCGCGAGCGTGGCCCTCGTGAGCGTGGCCTCGGGCACCACAGAGGCAAAGGCCGAGCTGGTCCTGCCCTCGAAGCTATCGCCCGGCCCATATTCCTTCGCCATCCAGGGGGCCGGCCAGGTCCCCCGCGATTACATCGTCCAGCGCGACCCCAATAAGACTCGGGGTAATAGCGTCCGCGCCGTCTTCCCTTCTAATCCGATCACGATCACGATCACCGTCGTCGCCGGGGTCCCCTCAGCCGAATCCGGAAGATGAGGAGAGCGTTGACTCTCTTCCGATCTCACGGATCCCTTCCGAGAGTCGAAGAAACCTCCCGGCCGACTTGAGGCCCACGGCCCGAGGCGTTACCGTTGAACACAGCCGCGTCCCCTTCGCGGCTCCGACGTCTTCGGAGAGGACCGGGTCTCCCGCGATTCCGCGAGGCCCGGAAATTGTGGTCACGCCGGGTCCCGAGATCGGTGCCGAGCACCTTCTCGAGAAGCTCTCGGCGATCCCATCGCCATGGCAACGACCTACGCCGGGATCGGCCCGGAGTTGGCTTTCTTTGAGGATGGGCCTCGTGACGCCTTGTCACCCAGGATGCAGGTTTTCCCGACGGGGTCGTTGAGTCGGCCCGGTAAGGAGCGACGTGATGCTCTCGCAGATCGACGAGCGTCCCTCGGCTTCGCTTCACGACGTCTCGGAAGCACTCGCGGAGCTGCGACGTCGGATGCAACGGCCGCAGCGGCATCGCCTGCTGCACGGCTATCCGCTGGCCGCGGCCATGCCGCCGGGGTCTCGAACCGTTGGTGAGCGCCTCGGCCACGACCCTCGCCGAGGGCTCCTCGTTGGCGTCCTGCCCCACCCGTATTGCAACCCGGCCGTCGCGGGATGCGGCTTCTGCACCTTCCCGCACGAGAGCTTCAGCCGAGGCAAGGCGACGGCCGTCATGGGGGCCGTGGAGCGGGAAATCGAGCAACGGATGTGGGCGGAGCCCGAGCTCGTCGGTCGCCCGGTCGCCGGCCTCTATTTCGGCGGCGGCACGGCGAACCTGAGCCCGCCCGAGCCCTTCCGAAAGCTCTGCCGGGCCCTGGCCAAGGCCTTCGACCTCTCCTCCGCCGAGGTGACCCTGGAGGGCATCCCGGACGCCTTCCTCAGCCGAAAGCCCTGGCTCGTGGATATCCTCCGCGAAGAGCTCCCCGCCCGCCACTTCCGCCTCAGTATGGGCATCCAGACCTTCGACGAAGCCTGGCTGCGCCGGATGGGTCGGCTCGGCTTCGGCGACGCCGAGACCTTCCGCGAGGTCGTCCGCCTCGGCCATGCGCGGGGGTTCACCGTCTCTGGCGACTTCCTCTTCAACCTCCCCGGCCAGCCCTTGTCGGCGATGCAAGACGACCTCGACCGGGCGATCGAGATCGGTCTCGACCATCTCGGCCTCTACCACCTCGTGATGTTCCCCGGCCTCGGGACGGAATGGTCCCGGCAACCCGACCTCCTGGCGTCCTTGCCGACGAACGCCGTCGCCTCGGAGAACTGGCAAGAGCTCCGGGGACGGCTCTTCGATCGAGGCTTCTACCAATCGACACTGACGAATTTCGAGAAGAATGAATTCCTCGGACATGAGCGGCGTTTCGTTTACGAAGAGCTGAGCTTCGAGCCCGATCGCTTCGACATGGTCGGCTTCGGGCCTTCGGGGATCTCGTTCGCCGGCGCCGAGCACTCCGCAGTCAAGGTGATGAACCCCGACGGGGCGGACGCCTACGCCGATTCCGTGGCGCGAGGCTCGACTTGGGATCGCGAGTTCGTGTACGGGCCCCGTGAACTCCGGATCCTCCACCTGACCCGTCGCCTCGCCGCCCTGCAAATCCGCAGGGCCGACTACCTCGAGTCGTTCGAGAGCGACCCCATCGACGACTTCCCGACGGAACTCGAGGCCCTCGAACACGAAGGGCTCGTCCGGATGACTGGCGAGACGATCGAGCCTACCCCTCGTGGCATGTTCTATGCGGACTCGATCGCGGCCCTATTGGCCTGGAGGCAGGTCCGGACCCGCGGGAACTGTCGAAGCGAGGCCGGTCGTCCGCCGATTGCGCCGGCCAACCCGAAACCCAAGCCGAAGCCCGACCCCAACGACAGCGGCCGCAGTCATATGGGATGAATCGAATCGTTCGGGGTAGATCGCCGGGCCTCTAACCGTAGAGCGAAAGGATCCGATGATCGGACGACGTTGGCTTATTGCACTCGTGACATTTCCCACGATCCTGGCTCCGGCCGCTCTCGAGGCCGACGGGTTGGCGGAGTGGCAGCTCAACAGGCCCAAACTCCCGGGCATGCTCCGGCTCCAACTCCGCGAGCGCAAGGTCGAGGGGGGCGAGGCCCGAGTGACCGGGCGTACCGTCGACTGGACGGCCTCCGAGACCGCGATCATCATCTGTGACATGTGGGACGACATCTACTGTCGGTCCTCGGCGC
This sequence comes from Singulisphaera rosea, assembly GCF_054877945.1. NCBI lineage: Bacteria > Pseudomonadati > Planctomycetota > Planctomycetia > Isosphaerales > Isosphaeraceae > Singulisphaera > Singulisphaera rosea. The sequence continues at coordinate 306,036 of NZ_JBTYIP020000006.1, forward strand.
AGCGGATCGGCGTCATGGTCCCCAAGATGAACGCGGTCCTCACCGCGGCCCGCGACCACGGCGTCATGATCATCCACGCCCCGAGCGAGACGATGACCATGTACGCCGACACCCCCCACCGACAGCGGATGCAGCGGGCCGAGCCCGTCGAGCCCCCGGTCCCGATCGAGCGCACCTGCACCCTCGACACCGGCCGCGAGCCACCCCTGCCGATCGACACCAGCGTCTCCCCCTGCGACGACCCCATCACCGGCGCGGTCGTCCGGCGCTACTCTCGCCAGCATCCCGGCCTCGACATCACCGGCTTCGACGGCATCAGCGACGACGGCCGCGAGATCTTCAACTACTGCCGCCGCCAGGGCATCAAGAACATCGCCGTCATGGGCGTCCACACAAATATGTGCATCCTCGGCCGCTCCTTCGGCATCCGCCAACTCACCCGCCTCGGCTTCAACGTCGCCCTCGTCCGCGACCTGACCGACGCCATGTACGACCCCCGCCAACCCCCTTTTGTCAGCCACAACCGCGGCACCGAGCTGGTCGTCGAGCACATCGAAGCCTACTGGTGCCCGTCGATCGAGAGTATCGACCTCACGAGGACCGTGTCTGGATCCTCCGGACCGACGCAGAACACCAATCAAGCAGCTCGCCACTGAGGACAACTCAGGGCCGGTCGGGGTGTGCGTGGGAGCGCCCGAAGATAGAATGAGGCAGGGCGCGATTCCCAGGGAGTTTCATGGGGACTGAGCATGGGAACCACCGAACGTACCAAGACCAGTGAACTTGCAATGGCCGCGACGGCATCGGCTCGGATCGAGCGGAATCTCGACATGACGCCCGAGGCGGAACGGTTTCTTTCCTCTCTCTCGCAGCGCATCGGGAAGAGCGAAGGTGACGTGATCCGCCTCGCGCTCGGCATGTTGAAAACCGCCATCGATGCTAAGGACGCAGGTCAGCACGTGGGCGTCGCCGCGTCGTCTGATTCGCTGGATATCGAATTGGTCGGCTTTTGAGGGACATTCATGACGGCTCCCCGGAAGCCGCAGACGGTAGATCTGCTCGCTCAGCTCAGTGAGCAGATGAAAATCGAAGTCAGGTCGGCGGAGACAACCGAGGAGCGTCAATCGAGGCTGAGGCGCGAAGAAGCCGAGGATCTTCACAAGCAACGGATCAGCCTCATCGTTCATGTCTTCGTCATGGTCATGGTGACGATCGGCTTTGCCGTCAGCGCCTATATTGCGATCACTCGCGATCCAAAAACCGGGCTTCCCGACAAGGCGTTGGGGATCATCACCGCGATCGTTGCCGCCGCTTTCGGCTACATGACGGGCAAATCGAGCAAGTGAGTACCTTGTCCAGACTCATCTCGAAACCAAGGCGAGCCTTCCACTCCGGACAACTTCAAGGAGCCTTGGTAGCCGCGTTTGTTGAGGATTTGGGCCGATCCGGGACTTCGGGTGTCTTGTCGAGGAACGCGACGTCGACGTAGCCAATCATCATTTCCTCAAACGTCTGCTCGCCCCAGATGACTTTTTTCGATGGGTCGGGGTTGGCCGGGTTCTTGGACGAGTTGTCGAAGTGCGCCAGGCAATCGATCCGCGTCCCCTTGGGGAGGTGCCGGGGCTTGGTGAGGCGGTAAACGCTCTGCCACGCGAAGTCGTAGCCGGGGACCGACAGGAGGACTTCGCTGTGGCCGTCGGGGAAGGTCGCCGTGTAGCGGAAGCTCTTGCCTCGTAGGTGCATGTGGGGCATGAGACTGTAGAGCTCGCCATCGGTCTCGAAGACGTAGCTCGACCGGACGGCGTGGTTGTCGGCGCCCGGGGGGATCTCGAACCCCGGGTCGAGGATGCCCAAGGTGTGGGCCTCGCGACGCGGAGGCGCCTCGGCGAAGATCAGCGCGATCGACGAGCGATCGGGCCGGACGGTGCCCACCGGCGTGTAGTGCATCTGGATGATGAAGTCGGACCCGGCGGGGATCCGCTTGGCGGTCCCGGCCGGCAGGACCAGCGGCAGGTCGCCGGGCGCGTAGGCGACGAGGTGCGACGCCGGCAGCCGACGATTCTCCGCCTCGCTCCTCGCCTTGTGGTCATCGATCGCCACCAGGACGTGGTGGACGACCGAAGGATCGCCGGGGCGAGCCTCCGCGGCCTGGATCCACTTATCCTCGGTGAATCCGGAAGGGACCCGGAAATACTGATAGGGGACGGCCCCTTGCGCCGGTACGGGATACGACTCGGGCATCTCGATGACGAGGTCGGGCTTGCCGATGGTCCACCCCTCGGGGAACGTCCGAGCGGCCGGGAGGGCCTTCGCGTCGCCGAGCGGGCAACCCTGGTCGACCCAGGCCAGGAGCTCGGCCCGCTGCCGGCCGGTGAGGCTCCGGTCGTTCTCGAAGTTGCCGTGACGCGGGTCGGCGTGCCAAGGGGGCATCCGGCGGTCGTCGACGACTTCGCGGATCATCGCGGCGTGACTTTGTGCGTCGTCATAGGTCAAGAGCGAGAACGGGCCGACCTGACCGTGGCGGTGGCACGACTGACACTTCTGCTGGAGGATCGTCGCGACGGCCGACGCATACGTCACCGCGCCGACCTCGATCGGCTCCCGCGACGCCCGTTCGTCGTGGGCCGCGGCAATCTCCTCGGCGACCGCCCGGACCCTGGGCGTCGACTTCGTGATCACCTCCGGCTTGACCCGATCGAGCGGGCTGCCGACAACCTTCGTGACCGGCATCGCGACCTTACGCCCGGCCAGGACGGCGTCGAGGGCATCAGCCAAATATCGTCGGGCCGGTGCGTCCTTGCTCTCCTCGCGACCGACCTGATCGTCGATCGCCCCCCGGTAGCGAATCTCACGCATCCCCGAGATCACCAGCACCTCGCCCGTCCGCTCGACGAGGTCCAGGTCGGCCAACACATTTCCGGGGTCCTTCAACACCGGGAAAGAGACCCCAAGACGACGGGCATGCTCGGCAACTTGCTCGGCGGTGTCGTGGGCGTTGGAATTGATCGCAAGGACGTTGACGCCCTTGCCCTTGTACGTCTCGGCTAACTGTCCGAGACGTGACAAGGCCTGTTCGTCGGCCGGGTTCGAGACGCCGGTGAACGCCAGGACGACGACATTCTTCGTCGGCTTCTCCGGATTGAAACTATCCGAGAGCTTGACGATGCGACCGGAGCGGACGTCGCGCAGCTCGAAGTCGCCCGCGGTCCGGTAGCTCCCGAAGTCGGGCGGGAACTGCCCCCAGGCCGAGTCTGCACCGCCCGTCACCCCGAGGAACAAACCGCACACCGCGAACCGCCATCGGCGTTGATGAGCCATCAACCCTCTCCCACTTTCGAACGAGAATCCGCGCCGTTCGTGAAAGGACATCCCGCCTTTACTTCGTCGCCCGGGCACCGGATATTGACCCGACAGGATGTCCCTCGATGGGACGCGTCGACTCGCAGTCTTGGCTCGCCCATTCCTGGGAGGAGAAAGCGGTCTGTTTTCACGGCGGTAGGCCGCATCGGTCTCGTTCAGAAGGCCCTCCAGGCATCGGGGTGCGAACATGAACTCTTTTCCTTCCCGCGACTTGGTCCGGCTTCGGCTCGCGGTCTTGCTGGCGGCTTTCTTCGGGACCGCGGCCTGGGCCGAGGAGCTTGCGCCGATCCAATTCCTGGCGGAATGGGGTTCCAAGGGGGCGGGACCAGGCCAGTTTCATTTTCCGATCGGCATCGCCATCAATGCCTCCGACGAGGTCCTCGTCAGCGATTTCTACAACGACCGCGTCCAGAAATTCTCGGTAGAAGGCAAGCTCCTGGGCGTCATGTCCGTTCTGCCCAATCCCGGCGGGATCGCGATCAGTCGTTCGGGCGAAATCTACCTCTCCCATTTCGCCGAGAAGAAGCGGGCGGAACGGACCACGGATCGGATCTCGGTCTATGAGCCGTCGGGCAAGTTGTTGCGGCAGTGGGGCCGGACTGGTAGCGGCGACGGCGAGTTCGACTGCCCGGGCGGGATCGCGCTGGGGAAGGACGGCCGGGTCTACGTCGCCGATCAGACCAACCGTCGCGTTCAGGTCTTCGACCCGGGAGGCAAGGCTCTCTCCAAGTGGGGGGAGTATGGTAGCAAGCCGGGCCAGTTCGGGGGGAAGGTCTCGCGGCTCTCCAGGGTCGGCGGGCCCCAATTCGTGGCGATTGACGCCGAAGGCCATGTCTTCACGACCGAGGGGTCCGAGTGTCGGGTCCAGCAGTTCACCCCGGAAGGAAAGCTCCTCGGGGTCTGGGGCGAAGATTCGGACAAACCGGGCGGCTTCGCCGGCGGCTGGTTGGGCGGCAAGCTGAAAGGGCCCGTGGGCCTCTGTGTGGACGGCGAAACGCTGTGGGTGACCTCCGTCAACGGGCGGGTGCAGCAGTTTACCTTGGGAGGGAAATACCTGAGGGGGCTGACCGAGGAGCCCGGTAGCGAGCCCGGGCAGTTCATGGCCCCGCACGGGGTCGCCCTGGATCGAGAGGGGAATCTCTACGTGGTCGACGCCTTCAACCACCGGGTCCAGAAGTTCGCGACGAGATGATTTGGAATGCGAGGGGACACCATGCCTGGCGGCGTCACGTCGCGGCGTGGTCACTGATTATCAAAGAAATGATTGATTGTGTGTTTCGAGACGAGGTCTTGCCCGCCGGATGACTCAGTCGCCGGATGGATTCTTTCCTTTCCACGCATACATAAACGCCCCCATACCGAACAGGACGAGGATCGCGCCAATCGTGACGGCCAAAGGGCCCTCAATCGGAACCTGACCGGTGCGGCTCATGAGAGTCCGCGTGAACATGACATAGAGGCCAAAACCGAACGGGTAGAGCGAGAGGACCATGAGCATCCGGCGTTCGCCCGGTCCGAGTTTTTTGGGCATGGAGACTCTCGGGTTGCGATGCTCATATCTCTCGAAGGATCGATCCGGCAGGCGGAGTCGGACGTGGGACTCGTCCTAGCTCGTTTCGCAGTTGGCTTGCTCGCGGGCTTGGCGTATTGGGAACGCGCCCTTCTATTTCATTCCGGCGGGGCAAGAGTGCCCCGCATACCAAGCGAATTTCGCAAACCGCCGGTAGGCGGGGCACTCTTGCCCCGCATTTGTGGGCGGTGCATCTGGGAACCGCTCCAGCCGTCGAGCCATCTCATTGGATCAATCGGTGAGTGGCATTTCAACGGTTGCCATCCTGGCACCCTCCCATCCGTTCATTCTACCAGGACATGAGGCTGGGAAGAACGTCAAGCAACGTGTTCGCATAGCGAACGCCCATCATGAAGTGGGCCTCGCCGGCCGATCTCACGATGGCAGGCGAGGCCTTATGGATCACTCTCGTATCAATACAAATTCGGTCGTTGCCGGAAACGATTACACTTCCGAGAGGGGCTTATTCGCGTCGCCGAAGGCGTCGAGGTGGATGTTCATCTTGTCCATCATCGAGAGGTAGAGGCGGCACATCTGGCGGTCGGGCTTGCCGGTGTAGTCGAGGATGCGGCCGGTCTGGATCTTGCCGCCGCCTTTGCCGACCATGACGACGGGGAGCTGGGAGTTGTCGTGGCTGCCGGTCATCATGCTCGAGCAGTACATGAGCATGGAGTTGTCGAGGGCGGTGCGCTCGCCTTCCTGGATGCCGTCGAGCTTGCGGGCGATGTAGGCGAGCTGCTCGACGAAGAACTGGTTCACCTTGAGCCAGTCGGCGGTGTCGGAGTGCGACAACAGGTGGTGGATCATGTAGTCCACCCCGAGGTGCGGGAAGCGGAGCGACGAGTGGTCGTTGTTCAGCTTCAAGGTGGTGATCCGCGTCGTGTCGGTCTGGAATCCGAGCACGAGGATGTCGCACATCAGCCGCATGTGGTCGGCGATGTTCTGGGGGATCCCTTCGGGGGGGCGGGGCATGTTGGGCTTGTCGAGGGTCGGCCGCCACCCCTGGAACTCGCCTTTTTTGCCGGCGTCTTCGATGCGGGTCTCGACGTCGCGGACGGAGTCGAGGTACTCGTCGAGCTTGCGCTGGTCGGTCGTGCTGATCTGCCGGCGGAGGTCCTTGGCGTCGGACAGGACGGCGTCGAGGACGCTCTTGTCGCCGCGCTGGACTTCGTCCTTGAAGAGCCGATCGAAGGCGAGGGCGGGATATTGCTCGAGGGGCGTGGGGGTCGTCGGCGAGCTCCACGAGATGTGGGAGCTATAAAGCATCGAGTAGTTCTTGTGGACCGACGGGTTTGATTTTTCGCATCCGAGGACCAGGCTGGGCACCTTGGTCGAGCGGCCGTAGCGCTGGGCGATGACCTGGTCGACGCTGGTGCCGGAGCGGATCTCGCCGCCGGAGGCGAGCGGGGCGCCGGAGAGGAGGTTGCCGGTCTGCGAGCTGTGGATGTTCCCCTTCTGGGCCTGCTCGTTGTAGAGGCCCTTGATGAAGAGCATCTTGTCGCGGAAGTCGTTGAGCGGGGCCAGGACCTGGCCGAGCTCCATCGACTTGCCCTCGCCCTTGGCCCACCACTCCTTGCCGTGGAAGCCGTTGCCCGAGAAGAGCACCGCCAGGCGGACGGGGGCCTCGCTGGCCTTGGCGTTGCCGAGGGGCTCGTCCCCCCACACGTTGAGCGACTCGAACCAGGGGAGCGCCATCGTGACGCCGATCCCTCGCAGCATGGCGCGTCGGGAGAAACTGTGTGTCGACATAGTCAGCTCCGGTCGGTGGAGGGAGGGCTCAGGACCAATCTTGAAACCGGATCTCTTCTCGAAGAACCAGTTAGTCTGTAGGAGTCTACGACGACACCGCGGGAGGGTTCGGCGAAGTCGAGTGGGCCAGAAACCCGTCTTTTAAGAAAAAAACGGGTTTCGAGACCAGGGCTCATCGTTATTCGTCATCATACGCCGAGTCACGGCCGCGGATCTCGCGGAATTGCCGGCTGCGGAGGATCGTCATGACGGCGGAGACGACGCGGTGGTCGTTCGCCTTGAGGTCGGACTGCATCTCGGCCAGCAGCGGCTCGTCGGACAACTGCACGGCGCGGCCGAGCGAGTAGCCGAGGAGCTTGCGGCAGAACTGCCGGACGAAGGCCTCGCGACGCTCCGAGAGGAGGTAGTTGCGGAGGCCTTCCAGGCCCTCGAACTTGGCGCCGTCCATCGCGACGACGCGGGTGTCGATGGGGCGGTCTCCCAGGTCCTTCTCGCGTCTCCGGCCGATCGCGTCGTAGCGCTCGAGCGAGAACCCGAACGGGTCGATGCGGCGGTGGCAGACGACACACTTGGGGTCGCTGCTGTGCTTCTCGACGAGCTGGCGGACGGTTAGCCCGGCGGTCGCCGACTCGTCGTCGGGGAGGACCGGCACGCCCTTCGGCGGCCTGGGCAGGCGCTCGCCGAGCAGGACTTCGCTGATCCAGTTGCCCCGGAGGATCGGGCTGGTCCGCGACGCCCCCGACTGGGTCGCGAGCGTCGTCGCCTGGCCGAGGATCCCGCCTCGCCCGAACGCTTTCACCCCGTCGACGCGCCGCCATTCGGCGGCCGACTTCGGGGCCTTGTCCAGCGGGATGCCGTAGTGCTTCGCCAAGGGCTCGTTCAGGAACGTGTAGTCCGCGTCCAGGACGTCGAGGACCGACCCGTCGTTCTGGAAGAGGTCGGTGAAGAACCGGATCGACTCCTCGTACATCGAGCCTCGGAGCTCGGCGAACGTGGGGAAGTGCCGCTCGCTCTTCTCATCGAGCCGGTCGAAGTCGACGATGTGGATCCAGCGGCAGGCGAACTCGGTCGCCAGCCGACGCGTCCTGGGGTCGCGGAGCATCCGCTTCGCCTGGGCCTCGAGGGCGTCCGAGTCGTGGAGTCGCCCGGCCGAGGCGGCCTGGTACAGCTCCGCATCGGGCTGCGACGACCAGAGGAAGTAGCTGAGCCGGCTCGCCTGCTCCCAGTCGGAAACCGGCCCTTGCTTCGTGCCCGGGACCGGCTTTTCGGCCCGGTACAGGAATGCGGGCGAGACGAGGATCCGCGCCAGCGTGAGGCGCACCGCCTCGGCGTGCGGGATCTCCTGGCTCCTCATCTTGCGATAGAGAGACTTGAGCTCCTCGGACTCGGCCGTGGTGAGCGGCCGACGGTAGGCCCGCCCGGCGAACTCGAGCAAGGCCTCGAGGTGCTTCGGCTCGGAGGCGGCCAGGGTTCGGCGGAACGCATCCGCCCGGTCGTTGATCGGCTTCCTCATCGGCTCGAAGATCTTCGGGTCGCCGTCCTGAGAGGCGTACTCGAGCAATTGGGCGAAGGCGTCGACCAGCGTCAGCGCGTCCTGGCTCACGTAGTGCAGTTCGTCCCAGAGGCCGTCGAGATAGGCCTTCTGCTTGTCGTCGAGCATCAGGCGGACGAGCTGGTCGTCTTCACGGTAGAAGAGGGTCAGGGTGACGACCTCGTCGACCGGCACGATCTTGGTGTAGCAGAGGACGGCGGGGAAGAGCCGGCGGAAGTCGTCGAAGCCGGAGACGACCCGCTGGCTCGCGCCGCTCCCCTCGTTGGTGAGGACCGGCAAGCCCGGTTGCAGGGCAGGGGGGACCCCGGCCTTGCCGGCGATCGCCTGGACCTGCACGGTCCCTTCGGCGGCGGTGCCGGGTGCGAGGGTGGCGGTCGTGACGAGCTCGCAGCCGGCGGCGAGGTCGGCGGGGAGCCGGATTTCGACGACCGACGGGGCGCGGACGCAAAGACTCGCGGGGTCGACGGCCGAGCCGTCGGGATGCTTGCCGAACGAGGACGGGTCGAGGCACCACCCTTCGGCGTCCTCGTTCGCGGGCATGGGCGTCTCGCCCGGCTGGGCGACCGCCCCGAACGGCTTCACGGGGGCCCCGCTGAAGAGGGGGCCGCCGAGCGAGGTGAGCTGCCGGTAGAGCACGACATCGGGGCCGTCCTTCGCCGGTGCGGAGCCGGCTGAAAGGAGCGATTGGACCTCGAGGGCGAGCTTGTGCCGCTCGTCCTTGTCTTTCGCCGCTTGCCAGCGGGCGAGCGCCGAGCCGGCCGGGATGACGGGTCCGGCCTCGCTGCCTCCCTTGTCGGGCTCGGAGTAGAAGCTCCAGACCTCGCCGTTGCCGAAGCGGTCGGCGTGCGGGTTGCCGGCCAGGACGTCGCCCGAGACATCCGTGGCGAGATCCCAGGTCTTGCCCCCTTCGCCCTCGCCCTTGAGGCGGAGCGAGATCGCGGTGAGGTCGCAGGCGTGGTTGCCGTCGCGAGGGCCGATCAGGAGCGAGACGAGGTCGCCGGCCTGGACGGGGAGATGCTCGATCGGGCCGACCTTGACGGGGGTGGCCCCGTGGGAGACCCCGGCGGCGAGCCGCCTCCGCGTCACTCCACGTCGGAGTTCCAGCGACCAGGTCACTCCGTTACCGCATTCGGGATGGGCATGTGTCACCACGGCGTCGACGCTCAACGCGGTCGTGACCGGGCTCCGCCAGCCGACGGCGGCCTGGAGCGTGGGCGAGGGGTGGACTGCGACGCCATGGGGCGCCATGTTGCCGGGGATGCGGACGTGCTGGTCGGACGCATTAGTCAGCAACTGGGGTAGCTCGTTGGTCCCCCAGCCGTTGATGAACGCATAGCCTCCCACGCCCGCGACCTTGTTCGTGAAGTGTCCCCGGAGCACGACCGTGCCCCCCGACCCGATCCCGAGGTAATCGAGCCAGGCCCGCAAGGCGTCGGCCTCGACCCCGTTGGACTTTGCGAGCGCGTCGACGTCGGCCTGGCCCTGGCCTTCGGCCGCCACCTCGGCGGCTTCGAGGTACTTCGCCGTGAGCGGGAACATGCGCTCCCGGCGTGCGGTTAGCTCGCGGGCGACGCCGCGGACATCGCGCAGGAGGAGGTCGGGCCGGCCGGGCGCGACGAGCCTGGGCCGGTTCCAGACGACGAAGTCGCGGTCATTGCCGTCGCCCGCGTCGGACGCGACGAGCGAGAGGATGACTTCCTTGCCATCCGCCGATGCGGGGACCTTGAGCCGGACTTCTTGCGCCGGGATGACCGGAGTGACCGGCTCCTGCCACGCCTTCGGCCCGCCGACCTTGCCGATGTGGCCGACGGTGGTGAACTTCCAGAGGACCTTCTGCCAGGCGGCGACATCCGCGGCGAGGGATGTCGCGTCGTCGGGCTTCGCCGTCCGCCATCGGGCGCGGAGGCCGTCGAGCAGGAGCGAGGGCTCGGTGCCCGTCAGGCTCGCCCAGAGCGTACCCAGGTACTTGGCATTCAGGCCGTGGGCCCGGGCCACCTCGTCAACGCTCTTGCGGCCCGAGGCGAGGGCTTCGCGGTCGGCCAGGGTCGCGGCGAGGTATTTCTCGAGCGGCAGGCGTCCCCCGCCGTTGGTGTCGAAGACGATCCCCTGGAGGTTCACCTTGTCGCCGCCACCGGACTCGGAGAACTCGGCGTAGAACCCTCGGATCTTCGCGAGGGCCTCTTCGGTCCAGTCCCGGGGCGTGGTGCTCGGCGAGAAGTGGATCCCGTCCGAGAGGAGGACCGCATGGGCCGCGACCTGCTTCGCGGCGTCGAGATACTTGGTGATGAGCGAGGGAGACATCACGAGCGCGTTGCCCGTGTTCGTGAAGCCTTCGCCCGCCGCGCCATCACCGGGGAATTCCCTCGCGGGATCGAGCGAGTCGACCCCCGTCAGGTCGTGGAGCGTATACGTGTACTCGGCGTTGTTGAGCCGGCGGAGCACCACGCGGCCGGGGTCGCCCGCATTGGCCCTGGCCTCGACGGTCAGGTACTCCTTGACCCATTTCTGCAAGCGGACCCGTTCGGCCTCGGTCGGCTGGGGGGCCTTCTTGGGCGGCATCTGGCCGCCGTCGAGCATCTCGCCGACCTTCTGCCAGGTCTTCGCGTGCTTCCGCACCTCGGCCCACGTGGTGAACGCGGTGAGGTCGACGTCGGCCTCCGCCCGGTCCTCGCGGTGGCATTCGTAGCAGTAGCGTTGGACCAACGGCCGGATCTCCGGCCCGTAGGCACCCTCGAGTGCCTTGAGCTCGGTCGCGTCCGCCGCCGGTATCGCCGCCGCGGCTTCCGCCCCGGCACCCGTCGCCCGGCGTGCCGGGAACAGCAGGGACGCGGCGATGGTCGCCGTCAGGAGCATGCCCATGAGGGCTGCCATCCGTATCCGCAAGGACCCGATTCTCATGCCCTCGCCCCCATGCGATCCTCGTGACTCTCGATGTGCCGTCGGAGTTCGTCGCTCGCCTTCGCCACGTCCTGGTCGCGGAGCGCGTCGATGATCCGTTGATGGCCTTCGATCCCGCACTGCCATTCGGCAGTCTTCACGCTATCATGAAACTTCTTGAAGAAGATTTGCAGCAAGTCGTTGAAGGCCACCAGAGGCGCCAGGCCGCTGGCGTCGAGCAAGGCGCGGTGGAAGGCGATGTCCAGCGCGATCCGCTCGTCCAGGTCGTTCGTCGTGGTGAACCGCCCGGCGAGCTGCCGGAGCGACTCGTACACGGCCGGGTTCTCGGCCATCCGCCTCGCGGTGTAGGGCAGGGCGCCGGTCTCGACGACGATCCTCGTGTCGATGAGCTGCCTCGGCGACCCGCTCAAGAGCGCGGGGTGGAACCCGAGGTGCCCCGTGACACGCTCCAGGTTGACCTCGCCGACGGTCAGCCCGACGCCCGTCTTCGACTCGACGATCCCGAACAGCTCGAGCCCCTTCGTCGCCTCGCGGAGCGAGAGCCGGCTGACCCCGAACGTCGCCGCCAGCTCCGACTCGTTCGGCAAACGATCGCCGGGCTTGAGCCCGCCGCTCGTGATATAGCTTTTGAGCCGCTCGACGACGACGTCGCGGATCTTCTGCCGGGGGATCGTGTTCAGCACGTCTTTGCCTCGCCTCCTACGCCGGCCTTGACTCCAGACCGTTAAATTATCAGACAATCTGATCCTGTCAAGCAATTGTTGAGCGTGAGGCGGTCTCTGCGGCCGTCCCATTTAGGACACGCATCCCGAGGCTTTCGTCGAGTCGGGGCGTCCGGTCTCCCTGCTCAATTCTGCCCTGCCTATCTTTCCCCCCGGTACGAGGGGCACTCTTGCCCCGCACTCCAGGCCGAATTGTGACGACCACGCATTTAGAGGATTGCTCCAACGAGGTAACAGCCAGGGCTGTGTCTATGGCCTCGACGTGGCGTCCCGTGACGGACCACCCCGTGATGACTCCCCTATCCGAAAATGGCGCAGTTCTCCTATAATCGGAAAGATGAGGCCGAACAGGAGGACGGATGATCAGCAGTAGTTATAATCTGACCCATTTGAAGATCCTCGAGGCGGAGAGTATCCACATCATCCGCGAGGTCGCCGCCGAGTTCGATCGGCCGGTGATGCTCTACTCGATCGGGAAGGATTCCGCCGTCATGCTGCGCCTGGCGCAGAAGGCATTCCACCCCGGCCGGCTCCCCTTCCCGCTGCTGCACGTCGACACGACCTGGAAGTTCCGGGCGATGATTGACTTCCGCGATGAGTACTGTCGCGAGCAGGGCCTCGACTTGAAGGTCTGGGTCAACCCGGAAGGGAAAGCCCAGAACATCAACCCGTTCGACCACGGGTCGAAGAAGCATACCGACATCATGAAGACGGCGGGGCTGAAGCAGGCGCTGAACCACTACGAGTTCAACGCGGCCTTCGGCGGGGCCCGTCGCGACGAAGAGAAGAGCCGGGCCAAAGAACGCGTCTACAGCTTCCGCGACCGACTGCACCAGTGGGACCCGAAGAACCAGCGGCCCGAGCTCTGGAACCTGTACAACGGCAAGGTCAACAAGGGCGAGAGCATCCGCGTCTTCCCGCTGAGCAACTGGACCGAGCTGGACGTCTGGCAGTACATCCACCTGGAGAAGATCCCGATCGTCCCGCTCTACTTCGCCGACGTCCGGCCCGTCGTCGAGCGCGACGGCACGCTCATCATGGTGGACGACGAGCGGATGCGCTCGCGGTTGTTGCCCGGCGAGGAGCCGATGATGAAGCGGGTGCGGTTCCGCACGCTGGGGTGCTACCCGCTGACGGGGGCGATCGAGAGCAGCGCGACGACGCTGCCGGAGATCATCGAGGAGATGCTGCTCGCGAAGAACTCCGAGCGGCAGGGCCGGGTGATCGACCACGACGAGACCGGTTCGATGGAGCAGAAGAAGCGCGAGGGGTACTTCTGAGATGCAAGCCGTTGACCTGAGTCAGGAAGACATCCACTCGTACCTCGCCCGCCACCAGAAGAAGGAACTGCTGCGCTTGCTCACCTGTGGCAGCGTCGACGACGGCAAGAGCACGCTCATCGGCCGACTGCTGCACGACACGAAGATGATCTACGAGGACCAGCTCGCCGCGGTGAAGCGCGACAGCGAGAAGGTCGGGACCACCGGCGCCGGCGAGATCGACCTCGCCCTGCTGACCGACGGCCTGAAGGCCGAGCGCGAGCAGGGCATCACCATCGACGTCGCCTACCGCTATTTCTCGACCGACCGCCGCAAGTTCATCATCGCCGACACGCCGGGCCACGAGCAGTACACCCGCAACATGGCCACGGGCGCCTCGACGTGCCAGTTGGCCGTCATCCTCATCGACGCCCGCCACGGCGTCATGACCCAGACGCGTCGGCACTCGTTCATCGTCTCGCTCCTCGGCATTCGCCACGTCGTCGTCGCCGTGAACAAGATGGACCTCGTCGAGTATTCGCGTGAGGTCTTCGAGCGGATCAAGGACGAGTACACCGGCTTCGTCGCCAAACTGAATCTGCGCGACATCACCTTCATCCCGATGTCGGCGCTGAGGGGCGACAACGTCGCGTCCAAGAGCGACGCGATGCCCTGGTACAACGGCCCGCCGCTTTTGGATCACCTGGAGACGGTCCACATCGCCAGCGACCGGAACCTGACCGACCTGCGGTTCCCGGTGCAGTACGTCATCCGCCCCAACCTCGACTTCCGCGGCTTCGCCGGTACGGTCGCCTCGGGCATCCTGCACAAGGGCGACGAGGTGATGGTGCTGCCGTCGGGCAAGCGCAGCCGGGTGAAGTCCCTTGTGACATACGACGGCGAGTTGGAAGAGGCGTTCGCGCCCCAGGCGGTGACGGTCACGCTGACGGACGAGGTGGACGTCAGCCGGGGCGACATGCTGGTGCGGCCGGATAGCCTGCCATACGTCGGCAGCGAGATCGAGGCGATGGTCGTGTGGATGGCCGAGCAGCCGCTCGTGCCCGGCCGCTCCTACACCCTGAAGCAGACCACGCGGCAGGTGTCGGCGGAAGTCGCGTCGTTCCGATACGGCGTCGACGTGAATACCCTGGAGCACCGGGCGATCGCCCGGCTGGGTCTGAACGAGGTCGCGCACGTGCAGCTCAGCCTGACGCAGGCGCTGGCGTTCGACCCGTATCCGTCCAACGCCGCGACCGGTGCGTTTATCCTGATCGATCGGCTGTCGAACAATACGGTCGGCGCCGGCATGATCATGGAGGCCGGCAGCGGCCGGGTGCCGGGCGACGTCTGGGCGGCGGAGCCGGCGGAGCGACTCAAGTCGCGCGAGAGCCTCGTCACGCCCGCCGAGCGCGAGCAGCGTTTCGGCCAGGTGCCGGTGACGGTGCTGCTGGTCGGCCTGACCGGCAGCGGCAAGAGTCGGATCGCGTACGGCTTGGAACGTCGCCTGTGGGACGAAGGCCGGGCGGTGACGGTCCTCTACGGCCAGAACATGCGCCAAGGGCTGAACCGCGACCTCGGGTTCACCGCCGACGACCGCTCCGAAAACCTCCGGCGCTCCGCCGAGGTGGCCAAGCTGGTGAACGACGCCGGGGTCATCACCATCGCGGCGTTCGTGGCCCCGCACGAGGCGGTGCGCGAGAAGGCCAAGCAGTTGATCGGCAAGGATCACGTCCTCGAGGTCTACTGCACCGCGCCGATGGAGATCCTCCGGGCCCGCGACCAGAGCGGTGCCTATCGGCTCGCCGACGAAGGCAAGATCGCCCAGATGCCGGGCGTGACCGCCGCGTTCGAAGAGCCGACCTCCCCCGACCTCATCCTCCAGACCGACCAGGTCGGCGTCGAGGAGAGCGTCGAGAGGATCATCGCCCTGATGAAGTCCAAGGGCTTCCTTCGCTAAGCATCCGTCCCGGAACCCGGTTTTTTCTTGAAAACCGGGTTGGCTCATGGGACGAAATCGGATCTGATGATCTGTATATGGGTGCCACGGGTTCCGTCTTCGGGCCCCGTGCGGACCAGGCCCGGCCCAACGCCTCGATCCTCGGAGGGGGCTCCGATGGCCGGCCGTATCAAAGCCGACGGCGACTAGGAGAAGAAGGCCCTGACGGGCTTGATGACTTGCCCATCATGCCATCGCCCGGCTCACGGAATCTCCGTCCGATGACCTTGGTTGACGGTCGGAAGCCCCGAATCGACGAGCCGTGCGTGCCTGCCCGATGTCGCCGGCCGGGCCTGGCCCGCACGGGGTCCGAAGACGGATCCCGAGGCACCCTTGACCTCCGTTCCTCCACCGATTTCGCTACACGAGCCAACCGGGTTTCTGAGGCAGTAGGCGGCGAGATCCCAGGAGGGAACGCTGGCGAGATCCCGAGAGGGGCGTCGGCGTTGACGGTGTCAGAAACCCGGTTTTGAAGAAAATACCGGGTTTCGGAGAACCGGGCTGAGGTCGTGGGCGACGAGGCCCTGGCGGCCGACGAGGTAAGCGCCCCCGGTCTTCAGGCGGAGATTCCAGACCGGGGACGCCGGGCCTGGGGTGATCACCTCGATGCGGGCCTGGCCGTGCTGAGTGAGGACGACGCTGCCCGGTCTCAGGTCCCCCGCGCAGGTCCAGCCGAGGGCGGGGTCATAGAAGGGGTGGCCGGCGGTGGTCACGATGGATTCATCCACCAGGGTGAGCCGGAGCGTCGCCACGGAGGGATTCTCGGAGACGGCCTCGACGATGTCGGTGGAGCTGGGGCCGTCGAGTTCGGCCCTGCTGAGCAACGCATCGCCGGGGCGGAGCGTCTCGATAGGGCGAGGCCCTCGGGGCGTCAGGACGATCGTGCCGGCGGCGAAGCATTGTCCCGTATTCGGTTTCTTGTCCTTCTGCTTCTCGTAGACCAGGCACCACTTGAAACCACCACCGCCACCCCCGGCGTCTGGGACGAACTGCCTCGGCCCGCCCTGCGGTACGTAAGGGAGCGGGACCTGCACGTCGACGACTTTCTTGGGCTCCTTCTGGGGAGGGACGTATTCGTAACCTCGGCGTTCCGTCCACCACTTCAGCCAGTCCTCGCGATCGGGCCCGAATTTCTTGCCGGAAATGCGCCGGAGGGCGGTGACGAGGCGATCGTTCCGCTCCCGGATCGTCGTGTTCGTGTTCTCGATCGTGGCGATGTCGTGCTCGAGCTGGGCCTGGGCCCCGGCGGCCATCTTCTCCGCTTCCTCGAGCTCGAAGTTGAGGTTCTCCTGCGTCTGGAGCTGCCTCATCTCGGCGACCTGGTAGAGGGGTGAAGGATCCGGCCCCTGCTTGGGAGGGGAAGGGAGGGCCCAGTGATAGTCGTAGATGTAAAGGGCGGTTCCATCCATTGCGCCGATGCAACGCGAACCGGGCGGAGGTCCTGGGGGGGTGGAGTCGAGCTGGATGCCGATCACGAACTTCGCCTCGGGCAGGTCGACCCATCCCCCCTGAATCTGATCCACGGACGGGGGAGAATAGAGCCTCCGGACGTTGACGCGCTCGCCTTCGACGAACAGGACCCCCGGCGACCCTGGGCCGCCGACGCGCCGGACTTCGTAACCGAGCGGCTTTTCGAGCTCGCCGATCCAGAGCATGAAGGGGTCGTCGGCCTTGCGATGGGTCAGGGTTTCGACCGCGGCGCGGCGGACCTGGGGGCTCCTGCCGTAGATGGCCAGGCCGGCCAGGGCGCGTGAGGATCGTTCGCCGTCGATATGGCCGAGGATGTCGATGGCCCGTTCCTGGTCCTCCGCGTTCCCCTGGACGAAGACCCGCCAGAGGCTCGGCACCGCGAGCGGGTCGGTGACTTCGGCCAGGGCTTTCTCGGCCTCGTCTCGCTTGGCCTTTTGCGACAGCCACCCTTTCCACCTTTGCAGGCGAGGCCGCCAGGTGCTCTCGGCCTTGCGAAGGGCCTGGATCTCGGCGCGCTCGGCGGCCAACAGCTGGGCGGACATCCATCGCCCGTTCGATTTCTCATATCCAAGTTTCTTCCAGGCCGCATCGCGCCTGGGGTCGAGCTCGACGACGGCGAGGAACTCGATCGTCGCTTCCCCCTTCAGCCCGTTCTGCTCGCACCAGAGCCCCAGCTTCCAGTGGGCCTCCGCCGTTTTCGGTGTCTTGTCGCGCCTCGCGTTGTACTCCGCGAGGTTCGCAGGTTCGGCGTCGGTCGCGGGAGTCGGGGGCGCCGCGGCCAGGAGTGCCGTGCCGACGATCATGTGGATCAGCATGCGTCACTACCTCACTCGGGGGTCCGGGCCTTTTCGCGTCGAGGCGTCGGCCGGCGCGTCGAAGGGGGCCGGCACGGGGTACACGTTCCCCTCGTCGTGGCAGACGAGCCCCGGCTTGCCGACGAAGATCCCCAGGCCGTCCCGGACCTGGACTTGATACACCGGCTGCTCTTCGGCGGGCCCGCAGAGGGCGAGGTGCGTCGTGCCCCTGAGGAGCCGGAGTTGGTCGCCGCGCTTCAGGTCGCGGACACGCACCCAACCCTGTGCGGGACGCCAGAACGACTGGAGGTCGGTGGCGACGATCGTCTCGCGATCCTCCAACGTGAGCGTCCGGGTCGGGGCGGAGACGCCGTGCCGGATCGTCAGGACGGTCGTGTACCCCAGGACGCCTGAGACGGGATCCTGCGAGAGGACGTGGTCACCCGCCCTGAGCGTTTCGATCGCGCAAGGGCCGGTGCGGGTCCACACCGTCGTCCCCGCTCCAAGGCCGGCGACGTACGCGGAGCGGTCGGTCCGGTCCCCGTCGACGTCGGTCGTCCCCTGGGCAGCCAGGTGGCGGAGGGCGGGGGCGGCCGACGTGGACTCTCCGCGCGACGACCACCACGTCACCCACGCCGCTCGAGTCGAGCCGAGGTCCTGACCCGCCAAGGTCCGGATCGCCAGCATCGCGCGATCGTTCGATTGGATGACCTTGCGGTTATAGTCCTCGAGCCAGACGACGTCGGCCTCGAGCTGTCTCCGCGAATTTGCGGCATGTTGCTCGGCCTGGGCCATCATCCGCCCGATCGGGATCGGAGCGACGAGCGGACGCATGTAGGTCCCGCCGGTCTGGCTGGAAATGGAGCCGGCGATGCCGCTGGTCTGGTTCTGCTGATTCACCGCCTGCTGTCCGATCCGTGCGCCGAGCTGCCCCAACCCGGCACGACCGGCGAGGAACTGCGGCAGGCCGGTGAGGTCCGGCGCCCCATTGGCGAGCGGGTCCAGCGCCGTGTAGACGCTCTCCGTCGTGTATCCGACGACCCGATTCGCGATCGGCAGGCCGTCGTCGTCGAAGCCGATGACCGCCGAGGCGTCGAAGGGGATGGTCGGCGCGGGGGCGGAGTAGAACCGCCGGTCATTGGCGTTCTCGCCCTTGATGTACAGCTCCCCCGGCGACCCGGGACCGCCGACCGGGCGGACCTCGTAGGCGATCTCGTCCTGGATCTGGTCGATCAGGGGGTCGACGAAGTCCCGAGGGTCGCGCGAGACCAGGGTCTCGACCGCCAGCCGACGGACCTCGGCCGAAGGACTCTGAACCGCCAAGCCCGCGAGGACGCTCGAGGCCGGCGGCCCCTCGATCTGAGCCAGGAGGCGGACGGCCCGTTGCTGATCGACCGGATTGCTCGCCGCGAAGACTGCGGTGATGGCGGGGACGGCCGCGGGATCGACGACATCGCCGAGGTTGGCCTCGGCCACTCGGCGTTTGGTGCGTTGGGTCAGCCAGGTCTTCCATTTCGAGAGCCGGGGCCGCCAGTAGGCGTCGGCCTTGCGCCTGGCGTCGACCTCGGCACGAACGGCGGCTTCCCGCGCATCGCTCGTCCATCGCCCGTTCTGCTTTCGCAGGCCGAGCGCTTTCCAGGCGTCCTCACGCGTGGGGGCGAGTTTGACGACCGCCGCGAAATGGACCTGGGCTTCCTCCGTCAGCCCGTTCTCCACGCACCAACGCGCGATCTGCCAGTGCCCGTTCGCCGTGTCGGCAAGGGTCGTCCGGCGGGTGCGGTAGCGTTCGAGGATGGCCATCAACTCGGCGTCCTGCCGGACGTGTTCGGCGACCGCTTCGGGCGATTGCCAGGCCCCGTTCTCGAGGACATGACCGAGAAGGCGATGGGCGACCGGATGGCGAGGGGCGATCGAGAGGGCGCGATTGAGATGCGCGTCTCGCTCCTCCACTCGCCCGCCCGCCTCACACTGAAGGGCGAGCTGCACTTCGGCGTCCGCACCCGCGTCGGTCTTTGCCCTCTCGGGAGGAGCGACGGTGAGGATCAGCCCGACCAGGCCAAGCGTGAGCATCCACTTGCCTTCCTTTCAGGCCGCTCGAGGTGGGGAAGAGTCACCACAAAGGTATAAAGAAAACAAAGGAAATTTAAAAATTGATAGTTTCTTGTTTGTGTTCTTCGTGTCCTTCGCGCCTTTGTGGCGAATCCTCCCCGCCTCGATTTCTCCAATCCGAATGCGAACTGCTGTCACCTCGTTTATAACCGAGTGTGTCCCCGCGGAGTGTGAGTATCATTCACAATCGCAAGGTGTGGTGAGGACGGTCCCGCCGCAAAATCGTCCGGGGCGATGGGCTCGAACAGGAAATGGTGGTCCGAGTTTTCGTCCCGGGCCGGGAAAATGGTTGGGGATTTCGACGGTGGCTTGAGGGTAGACTGGAGCCGTCAGGTGAGGTCCTTCCGTCCCTGGGTTCGTGACGCTTCCGCCGCCGACACCGACGTCGTCGAAGTCGTTCCCCGCCGTTGAGGTGACAAGAGTGATGATCTCGCTGCTGATCCTCGTCGCCACGACCGTCGCCGAGCTGCCGCCCCCCGCGCCTCGGCTCGTCGACTTCGAGAAGGATGTCCGGCCGATCCTGGCGGCGTCCTGCCTCAAGTGCCACGGTCCGGACAAGCAACGCGGGGGTTTGCGGCTCGACGTCAAGGCTTCGGCGTTCAAGGGGGGCGACGATGAAATCCCCGCGATCGTGGCGGGGAAGGGGGCCGACAGCCCACTGATCCAGCTCGTCGCGGGCCTGGACCCCGACCAGAAGATGCCGCCGGAAGGCCCTTCACTGACCCCAGAGCAGGTCGGGATCCTCCGCGCGTGGATCGACCAGGGGGCAACCTGGCCGGAGAGCGCAAGCGTCAGGCCTGAAGACGCGGCCAAGTCCCACTGGGCCTTCCAGCCGATCCGACGCCCGGCGTCGCCCGAGGTCTCCACGGAGACGGAGTCCCACGCCCGCAACCCGATCGATACATTCATCGGCGCGAAGCTCGACGCGGTGGGGCTGGCGATGTCGCCCGAGGCGGACCGGCGGACCTTGATCCGGCGGCTTGCCTTCGTCCTCCACGGGATCCCGCCCACGCCCGAGGAGATCGCCGCGTTCGTCGTCGACGAGCGGCCCGACGCCTTCGAGCGGCTTGTGGACCGCTACCTCGCCTCGCCCCGATACGGCGAGCGCTGGGGGAGGCACTGGCTCGACATCATCGCGTTCGGCGAGACGCACGGGTTCGAGGTGAACACCCCGCGCGAGAACGCCTGGCCCTATCGCGACTACGTGATCGAGGCCTTCAACAAGGACACACCCTACCCGCGGTTCATCCTCGAGCAGCTCGCCGGCGACCAGGTCGGCGAGGACCGCGCCACGGGGTTCTTGGTCGCCAGCGCCGCGCTCCTGCCGGGGCAGATCGGCCGGGACGAGGAGTCTCGGCTCAGGGCGAGGCAGGACGAGCTCAGCGACATGGTCGCCGGGGCGGGGAGCGCCTTCCTCGGCTTGACACTCCACTGCGCCCGATGCCACGACCACAAGTTCGACCCGATTTTGCAGTCGGACTTCTACGCCATGCAGGCGGTCTTCGCCGGGACGCGGCACGGCGACCGGGAGCTCCACCCGGCGGATTGGGCCGAGCGGCAGAAGCGGGTTCCCGAGCTCCGCGGGCGCGTCCTCGACGTCCTGCGCCGGTTGCTCGACTTCGAGCCGGTGGCGGGCCTCGAGCCGAGTTCCCAGGGAGTCCCGAAGCGCCCGTCGATCGATCCTCGGATGAACGTCGAGCGATTCTCGCCCGTCCTCGCCGCCAAGGTCCGCTTCACGGTGCATCGCACGACCTACAAGAATCGCTTCGAGCCCTGCGTGGACGAGCTCGAGGTCTACACCGCCGGCCCCGACCGCCGCAATGTCGCCCTCGCCGCGTCGGGGGCGAAGGCGACCGCCTCGGGGACGATCCCCGACTCGTCGATCCACCGACTTGAACACATCAACGACGGGCGATTCGGCAACGAGCGGAGTTGGATCAGCTCGGAGGTCGGCAAGGGGTGGGTGACGATCGAGCTGGCTCGGCCGGAAGTCATCGACGTCGTCGTCTGGGGACGCGACCGAAACCAGAAATACAGCGACCGCCTCGCCGAAGGCTACACGCTCGAGGTCGCCGACCCTGCGGGGCACTGGAAGGTCGTGGCGACGTCGGGCGACCGTGAGGCGATCTCCTACGAGGGGATGCCGAATCAAGACTCGGCGACGAAGCAGGGGACTTCCTCGGCCGCCTTGCGGTCCGAACTGGCGGACCTTGAGGCGGAGTTGCGTGCGACCTCGACGCTGCCTCGGGTCTATGGGGGCCGGTTCGTCGAGGCCGCTCCGACGTATCGGCTCCATCGCGGCGAGGCGACGCAGCCTCGCGAACAGGTTTCCCCCGCCGCGGTGGCCTCGCTCCAGCCTCGGCTCGAGCTCCCGGCCGACACGCCCGAGCACGAGCGTCGCCTGGCGCTTGCCCGATGGCTCGGCGACCCGTCCAACCCGCTCCCGGCTCGCGTGATCGCGAACCGAATCTGGCAGCATCACTTCGCCGAGGGGCTCGTCCGCACCCCGAGCGACTTCGGCCGCAACGGCGTCCCCCCGTCCCACCCGGAGCTCCTCGACTGGCTCGCGAGCGAGCTCATCGCGCAAGGGTGGAGCCTCAAGTCGCTCCATCGGGCCATCCTCACGAGCGCGACCTGGCGGCAATCGAGCCGGCCTCGCCCCGAAGCCCTCGCGAAGGACGCCGGTAGCCGCCTGCTGTGGCGGTTCCCGCCCCGCCGGCTCGAGGCCGAGGCGATCCGCGACTCGATGGTCGCCGTCGCCGGGGCGCTCGACTCGAGGATGGGGGGGCCGGGCTTCCTCGGATTCGCGCCGAACGACAATTACGTCCGCGTCTACGACCCCAAGCTCGAGTACGGCCCGGCCGACTGGCGGCGGATGATCTACCAGACCAAGGTGCGCATGGCGCAGGACTCGACCTTCGGGGCCTTCGACTGCCCCGACGCCGGCCAGAAGCAGCCCCAGCGTGCCCGCTCGACGACGCCCCTCCAGGCGCTCAACCTGTTCAACAGCCACTTCGTCTTGCAGCAGGCCGGCGTCCTCGCCGAGCGACTTCGCGCCGAGGCCGGCGAGGACTCCCGGGCGCAGGTCCGCCTCGCCTACCAACTGGCCTTCGGCCGCAATCCGACCGATGACGAGGCCCGGCTCTGCGTCGGGCTGGTCCACGAGGCCGGCTTGGCGGGCCTCGGTCGTGTGCTGTTCAACGCGAATGAGTTCCTGTTCATCCCCTGATAGCCTTCCAGTCGCGATCGGTCATCGCGGCCCGGACCGAGGCGGGAGTTCCCCCAAGATGAGCGAGCCCACCCTCTCCCACGCCGGCCGGCGGATGCTGAGCCGTCGGCAGTTCCTCGAGCACGCGGGCAACGGGCTCGGGGGGATCGCCCTCGCGAGCCTGTTGGCGAACCAGGGAGCACTCGGTGCGGTGGACGATCGGGGGCCGATCCGCCCCGCGATCCGCCCGGAGAACCCGCTCGGTGCTCGCCCTCCGCACTTCCCGGCGAGGGCCAAACGGGTCCTGCTGATTTTCTGCTCGGGTGCGTGCAGCCAGCTCGAGTCGTGGGATTACAAGCCGGGCCTGATCAAGATGGACGGCAAGCCCTTGCCCGGCTCCAAGGAGAACTTCCTGACCTTCCAGGGCGAGAACGGCAACCTCGTCCGGCCGCTCTACGACTTCAAGCCGCGCGGGGAGACCGGCAAGATGGTCTCGGACCTCTTCCCGCACCTCGCCGAGCTCACCGACGATTTCTGCTTCATCCACTCGATGACCGCGAAGAGCAACACGCACGGCCCGGCCGAGAACCAGATGAGCACGGGCTTCACGCTCGACGGGTTCCCGAGCATGGGCTCCTGGGTCTCTTATGCGCTCGGCTCCGAGGCCGACGACCTGCCGGCCTATGTTGCGATCCCCGACCCCCGAGGCGTCCCGCAGGCCGGCGTGAACAACTGGGCCAACGGGTTCCTGCCCGCGGTCTTCCAGGGGACGGCGTTCAACGCCCAGAAGCCGATCTACAACCTCGCGACCCCTTCGGGCGTCGCCCCGTCGAACGACCGCGCGGCCCGCGACCTGCTCAAGGTGCTCAACGAGAAGCACCTCGAAGAGTTCCCCGGCGACTTCGAGCTCTCGGCGCGGATCGCCAGCTACGAGCTGGCCGCCAAGATGCAGCTCTCCGTCCCCGAGGTCGGCAACCTCGCGAACGAGTCCCCCTCAACCCTCCGCGCCTACGGCACCGACGACCCCGACCCGGTCCGCAGCGGCTTCGCCCGGAACTGCCTGCTCGCGAGGCGGCTCCTCGAGCGCGGAGTCCGGTTCGTCCAGCTCTTCAACGGCTCCTACGCCATGGGCGAGGGTGTCGGCAACTGGGACGGCCACCGCAAGCTCAAGGAACAGTACGACATCCACGCCCCGATCTTCGACCGCCCCGCCGCCGCACTCCTCCGCGACCTCAAGCAACGCGGCCTGCTCGAAGACACCCTCGTCGTCTGGACCACCGAGTTCGGCCGGATGCCCACCTTCCAGAAAGGGGCGAGCGGCCGCGACCACAACCCGAATGGGTTCACCGTCTGGCTCGCCGGCGCGGGCGTCAAACGCGCCTTCAGCTTCGGCGCCACCGACGAGCTCGGCCACAAGGCCGTCGAGGGGGTTACCACCATCTACGACCTCCACGCCACGATCCTCCACCTCCTCGGCCTCGATCACGAGCGCCTCAGCTTCTATCACAACGGCATCGAGCGCCGCCTGACGGACGTCCACGGCCGGGTTGTGCGGGAAATCTTGGCTTGAACGGTTTGAGCAAGATATTGAAAAGCCTGATTGGTGTTTGAAATGGGTAGCCCCGGTTGGAACAACCGGGGTCGCGCAGCGACGAGAGGTTCACCGCATGGGAATGCCCGAGACCGGCTCCTGTGTCAACGGGAACACACGCGGTGATCCCTCCCTCATCTCATCGCTCGATCCTTCTGCGAGTACGACGCGCTGACCTCAGCCTCTTTTCGCTGCGCGACCCCAGTTTTCCGATCAGATCTATCTATTGTTAAATGAAAGTATATCGTAAAGTTTGCGTACTTTGATTTGAATGTCGTGAAGGGAGCCTCGATCCTTCGGATTCTTGGACAGACACTGTCGGCAGACGGCGTCGAGGGCGAGCGGCAAGTCGGGCCGAAAAGTGAGGGCAGGGGGGACAGGAACGCCGCTGACGACATCGGCGATGACATCCGGAAGTCGTCGGCCGATCCAGGGAGGCCGTCCGGTCAAGAGGGTATAAAGCACGGCTCCGATGCCGTAGAGGTCGGTCCAGGGGCCGATGGGACCCCAGGCCCGGGACGCTTGCTCTGGGGCCATGAAGGGCGCGGTCCCCTCGATGTCGGCCGTCAGGCTCGAGCGGCCGAGCGTTCGGGCCAGGCCGAAATCGGTGACGCGGATGTCTCCGGATGGGGCGAGGAGGATGTTGGCGGGCTTGAGGTCGCAGTGGATGACCCCGTTGGCGTGCGCATGGGCGACGGCGTCGCAGAGCTGGATCGCCCATCGGATCGCCTCGGCCACCGTGATCTCTCTCGACGCACCGAGCCGGGCCAGGTTCGGTCCGTCGACCAGGTCCACGACGAGGAAGTAGGCCCCGCCGATGGTCCGACCAAGGCCGTGGATCCCGACGATGTGGGGATGGCCTAGCCGGGCGATCGTCCTCGCCTCGTCCAGGAACCGACGGATCGCGGAGGGCTGTGTGAGGTACATCTTCCGAAGGAATTTGACCGCGACCTCGCGCCCCTCGCTGTGGTGCCGGGCCTGGTAGACCTTCCCCATCCTCCCCGCGCCGATCATGCGTCGGAGTTGGAGGTCCTTATCGGAGACGATCGGGACGCCGATCGCCAGGTCCGGGACGTCGTCGGTCGGAGGCGTCGGCCCGCGAGGTGAAGCGGTGAGGTCGAGTCGCGCCGGCGTCTCTTCCGCCTCAAGCTCGCGGTCGATGCACTCGAGCTCCGCGGCGACTTCGGCGCGTCCCGCCGAGAATCGTTCGAGGAACGTGGTGTGGGACGGCCGATCACCCCAACGCCGGCGGACCCGATACTCCTCGCCGATGAGCTCGACGGGCCACCGTTCGGGAGGCCCGAGCTCGGGGTATCGTGCGGCGTAGTCTTCGAGAAGACAGGACCTGTCATTCCGCCAGCGGAATTCCAGGTCGACGCAGATGAGCTCGAGCAGCAACCGACGCCGGCGTTCGGGGGTCTGAAGGGACGTTTTTTCCAGGAGTTCCGCGATGTCGGGCGGAGCGTCGTCTCGCCAGGCCCGCTCGAAGCGGAGGATCCGCGACTCGAAGTCAGGATCGTTCATCGTCGAACCGCCCGGCCATGAGGGCCCGGATCCGGGCGAGGGTGCGTCGGACGGTCCGCTCGGATCGGCCGGTGTCCGCGCCGATCTCCGAGAGCTGGGCCCCTTGCAGACGGAGCTCGAGCACGCGGCGGCCGAAGGCATCCAAACGCGAGGCGACCCACTCGAGCTCGTCGGCCAGTCCCACCGCCTCTTCGGGCGTTGGATCCCGGCTCGGTACGACGATCTCGGCCCCGCCGACTGAGGTCGGCGACCTCTCAGACGCCACAGACCTTCGGTCCGCCGTATGGTGCCGGACCTGCCTGAAGAGTTTGTGCCGGGTCATGGCCGCCAGGAGCCGCCAGAGGTCTCCGCCTCGGGCCAGTGCAAATCGCCCGGCGCGGGCCTCGAGGAAGAAGCTCCGATAGGCCGACATCACGATATCCTCGGGGTCCGTCCGGCTCGCCAGGCGCGCCGAGAGTCGGCTCCGGGCCAGCAGGGTCAGCCGCTCGAAGTATCGCGCGAAGATCTCGTCTGCGGCCCCGTCCTCCCCGCCTTGATATCGCTGGAGCAAGGCGAGTGACGACCAGTCGGCCGGCGTCGGATTGATCTCCATCGGGCCGAGTCCCTCTTGTTCCGGAGTCATTGCCAATCCCTCGACCTCTCTCGGCTGGGTCTCCGGCCCCATTCTAAAGGATCCGACTCGGCGAGGAGCCTTCTGGGTTCACAATCGCTCGCCCAAATCATTTTCGGTCAAGGCGTGGCCGGTCCGGACCGCGAAAGGGCATCACCAGGGGCGAAGCTTGGTGACATGCCACAAACGCTTGGGGGAGAGTCATGGCCTTCGTTGTCACGGAACCGTGCGTCGGTTGCAAATACACCGACTGCGTCGTCGTCTGCCCCGCCGACTGCTTTCGAGAAGGAGATCGGATGTTGTACATCCATCCTGATGAGTGCGTCGACTGCGAGGCGTGCGTCCCCGAATGCCCCGTCGATGCCATCTTCTACGAAGACAATGTCCCGGATGCCTGGGTTGGCTACGTGGCACTCAACCGAGAAATGGCCGCGACTTGCCCGCCGATCTTCGAGCGTAAGCCTCCGCTGTTGGATCGCTGATTCTTTGGCCACGGATTGATTGAACGAGGATAAAAACATTGTAAATAACGTTATATTGAAAATTATTTGATTGGGATTCCTGTCGAATCCGTGTTCAATCCGTGGCTAAAAATCCAATCCGTCCGTGGCTCGATAGATAGCCTCATCGCTTCCCGATCAAAGTCGTGAGTCCGGATTTCCGGAGCACGTCCGTGAGGGATCCGTGGCCGGCGATGCGTGCTTTTTCGTCCACGACGATGTAGTAGGGGAAGAGGCCGGCCGGGTAGCCGCCGACGAGCGTGTTGCGGTCGCTGGCGGCTTCGAGGAATGTCGGGTGGCCGAAGCCGTCGTTGCGAATGGCCGCCTCGACTTCGTCGCGAGGAGTGCCCGCCGGGTGCATGCCGACGATGACGACCCCTTGCTTGGCCAGAGCTTTGAGCCGAGGGAGGTCGTTCTTGCAGGGGCCGCACCAGGTCGCCCAGAAGTGCAACACGTAAGGCTTGCCCGCGAGGTCGGCCGGCCGTTCGCCGATCCAGCCCGTCGGGGGCAGGGCGGGGGCCGGTTGGCCGACCATGGCGGCGATCGGCTCGACCAGGCCGTCGATGAACAACTGGCCTTTCAGTCGTTTGGCGTACTCGACCTCCGAGAGCTTGCGGATCTCGTCGTCGGGTCGATCGGCCTTGTAGCGGAGGTCGAGTGCGACCTGGAACCGTTGATCTTGGACAGGGTCGCCGTCTTTGGGCATCAACTCGGCGAATCGCGCCGAGAGATCGAGGTCCGTCCGGACCGACTCCACGACGAGCTCGGAGCGGATGAGCTTGTGCTTGTCCGGCTTCGCCTCCGACGCGTGGGGGAAGACCCGGACTTCGCGGAACGGGAGCCGCAGGCCCGGCGCGACCTCGCGGTAGTCGTCGAAGATGGCGAGCTCGTTTGGCCGTATCGTCGAAGGCTTGAAATGACGTGAGAATGCTTCCCAGGCGATACTGGCCTGGATCACTTGGTCTTCCGAGGCTTCGCCATGGAGCCAATTGATGTAGTCGTAGGATGTGGAGAACACCTTGCCGGCGATCTTCCGGAGCGGCTCGGATTGGTAGAATTCCTGGACCTTGGAGAGGTTGACGTCGCCATAAGAGGAGAGCACCCCTCGGAGCAGCCGCGACTCACGCCCGATCCAGAGGCGTTCGAACCGCTCGGGTGAGTCCACGACGTCGCAGATCTCGCCAACGAAACTCTCCGTCCCCAGGGGCTTCCACGTCGAGTCCTCCGGCGGGATCAGGTTCATGGCTTGGGCGTTGGGCCTCGTCGTCCGTCCCCACCAGAAGCGACGCGGGGTGAGCCTGAGGTAACTGTAGTTGAAAAGGACCAGGGATTTCCAGAACGTCGCTGGGGACTGCGCACGCGTGTAGTTCGTCGAGGATCCATCCTTTGCCGCGTAACGTGCCCATGCGTCGGTCCTCGTCCAGAACTGGGTCTCGGAGGGCAAATCGGCCTCGCGAGGGACGATCTCCCAGAGGAACCGTTCTTGGTCCCAGGAGAAGCTCATCCCGTACCAACCGAACCAATCCCTGTCGAGGACGGGCGCCGTCAGAGCTTCCTTGAACCGGTCGAGAGATAGGTCGACGGCACGCATCGAGTCGACATCGCCGTTGCGGTATTTGACTACATAGCTGAACTTCGGCTGCCGGTCGATCATTGACGATTGGGCATGGATACCGCGTGCGAGTTGTGTGGCCCTGGCGTCGTCGGCATCCGTGCTCGGGACTCGGGGCTCGGGCCCGGGAGGCTTCGGGGCGACCGCTTGGGCCAGCGGTCGGGCGGATGATGCCGGGCCGCGGTTCCGAGCGGTGCTAGTATCCCGCCGATTGGGATGAACCTGGACGGCTCGAGAGGCCCGTGCCTCTTGGGTAGGCTGCGGCAGGGCGAGCACGACCGTCCCGCAGGTCGCCGCGAGGACCGTCAGCGAGGCCGCGACGACGGAAGCCCAGCGCATCAGGGACATGGCCCTGATGACCTCACCGGCCAGGTGTGCGACCGAGGCGCTCCCGGTGGTGGCTCGTCCCTCGGCGACGAGGATGGCCGTGCGGACCGTCGCCGCGAGCAGGGGCGTCGGGGCCGCAGGGACCGACCCCGGGATCAGGAGGCCCGCGAGCGCTCCCGCCCTCGGGGCCAGGCCTCGGCGGGCCAGGCTGGCTCGCAAGCGTTCCTTCGCCCTCGAGGCCCGGCTGCCGACTGTCCCGATGGCACAGCCGAGCTGCCGGGCCGCCTCCTCGTGGGAGAGGCCGCCGAGCTCGCAGAGGACGACCACGTCTCGATATCGCTCAGGCAACCGGGCAATCTCCTCATCCAGCACCGAGAGCCATTCGGCCTGGTCGGGGTCGGGCGACGGGGCGGCGAGCTCCTCGAGCCCTTCCTCGCTCCTCGAGGAGTGGCGTGTGGCCATCGTCCTCGCACGGGCGGCGACCTTCCGGCTCACGCCGTAGAGCCAGCGGCCCACTTCGCCGTCTCCCCGAACGGTGCCCGCGCGGTGCGCCAGGACCAGGAACGTGGCCTGGAACGCATCCGCCGCGTCGTTCGGGTCGCGGAGTTGGCGGCGGCAGACCCCCCAGACCATCGGCCCGTGCCGTCGGACGAGGGCCGCGAACGCATCCTCGGCCGATTCGTCGCGACGACCGAGGAATCGGTCGAGCAACTCCCGATCGGTCAGCCCGACCGTCGTCCCCGGGCCGAAGAGCGTGCGGACGTCGCGGAGCACGGCGGAAGGTTCGTTCCCGGTCATGGTCGACATCCCCTTCGGTGATGGTCCCCTATCATCACCTTGCACGAGGCCGGGGAATCTTTCCAAACTTTCCGGGGAATCCCGTGGGCTGACCGGGGAGTTCGCACGGGTTTCTTCCCTGGTCCATCGGACGGCGCGGGTCATTCCATCTTGGGAATGTCCCAGACCAAGATCGACGTGTCGTCCAGTCCTGCCGCGATCCGTTTGCCGTCGGGTAGGAAGGTTAGACTTTGGATCCAGGGGCTGGGGACCTCGAAGGTGTAGAGCTCTTTGTTGTCGCGCAGTCGGATAATTCGGAGGAATTCTCCCTTTCTTCGAGAATCTGTAGATAAGGCGAGCGCCTTGCCATCCGGCGAGAACGCGAGACGCTTCGCTCCGGGCTTGGGGACCAGGATTTCTCCTCGGATGTCGCCCGTCCTGGCGTCGAGCCGGAGGACTTTGCTTAGGGCGGTCGAAGCGGAGGAGCGAGATCCGTCTACCGCCGGCCCGGTCGTCGATGAGGGATCATGTTTGGTAACCACCAGGCTCCGGCCATCGGGAGCAAATGCGAACGAACCCGTCGACGTCGCCGTGAATCGCAGGAGACCGCTGGCGACATCTACGACTTTGAGTTCTCCAAGACTTGAGAACGCGACCAATTGGCCGTTGTCCGAGAAGCCGGCATCCGTGAAAAAGGGATAAATGCCGTTTTGTGATCTAGGTTCTTCCGGAATCATCGTCTTGGTCGCAAGTTCCTTACCGGTCGAGACATCCCAGGTATGGAGGATTCTATCTTCGGTCAGGGCGACTACGGATTCGCCGTTCTCGTTGAGATGAATGGCTCCAATATTCTCATGCCCGAGCAAGAGGCTGCGGATAAACTCACCGGTCTTGAGAGACCATACCTGGATTTCGGTTTTCGGGTAGGATACATCTGCGGCGATCCTCGAGCCGTCGGCGGAGACCGAGAGCGACTGGACCCACCCTCCAAGAGCCAGCGTCTTCGTCGGTTGGCCCGTTGCGAGGTCCCAGAACCGGACAGTCCGGTCGTCACTCCCAGAGACCAGAGTTTTGCCGCCGTCGATGGAGGCTAGGGCTCTGACATCGCCCACGTGGGCTTCAGGGGTGGCCAGTCGGTCTTTGCCCGTGCGCAGATCCCAGAGGTGGAGCGATTGATGCTGCCATGTCGTCGCGACGGTCTTGCTGTCGGGAGAAAATGCGAGTGAGTGACTCGCTGGGATCGAACTCGCGAGTTCTTCACTCTCCTTCCCGGTGGCAGTGTCCAGGAGCACGACCGAGTCCTTGTCTTCCACCATCCCCTTCACAGCAATCACGGCCCCGTTGGGAGAGAATGTCAATCTAACCTCCGTGGCGTGCTCGCTCCTGGAGAATCGCCAGACGGCCGAACCGTCGTCAACCTTCCAGAGCGTGATCGTTGGCCAACCCCCCGAGCACGCCGACGCGAGGGTCCTTCCATCCGGCGAGAAGGCGAGGCTGGTTGGTTGAAGCTCCCCGTCGAGGGGGATCGTGCGGATATCCTCTCTCCTCGCAGGGTCACGGAGGTGGATGGCGCGACTGTCGGCGAATGCGAGTCGATAACCCGCGGGTTGGGGTGAGAAGGCAACCGACGAACTCGTCCATTCCGCCATGCGTTCCTCGTAAAGAAGCCTCGCGGCGGCGAGGTCCCATAGCCGCATGGGCCCGTCTTCACGCATGGTTGCGATGTATTTCCCGTCAGGCGCATAAACGATCGTCTGGGGGCCTTGTTGATCGTCGAACTCGAATTGCCCCGTCCGCAGCCCAGTCGTGAGGTTGGTGAGGGTCAGTCTGAATTTGGTGAGGTCCATTCCGGATGAGGATTGGAATCCAATCGCGGCGATCGTCTGTCCGTCGGGCGAGAGTGCGAAGTTGCTGATATAATCGATACCCAGTTCGACTTTCCGAAGCCTCCTGCCGTCCCGTGAGTCCCAGACTTGGATACGTCCCCCGAACTCGTCCGTCAGCACGAATCGACCATCTCGGGAGAATAAGGGGTTCTGCATGAAGGGCTGTCGGAATTGCACGGTGCCCAGTCGCATCGCGGCCCCGACAGGCAGGGGATCGCCGTACCGGTCGGTGCGCGGCTCAGGGGGTGTAACGGCGACCCGAGGAGCGGGCGCGGCCTCCGGCCCGACAGGGCTGGAAGCCGTTTTGGCGGGACGGGCGCTGAAAAACGCCGGGGCGGCCCAGCCGAAGGCTCCGAGCGCCACCAGGCCGACGCTTACGGCTCGGACTCTGGCAGCGAGGGTCATCCTCATGGCCCCCTTTGCCAGTCGCACGATCGACGGCGAGATGCCGCCCGAGGTGTTGGCCAGTCCCAGTGCGGTCTCGAGGGCCCGGCGGGCGAGCCGGGGTGGGACCATCTCGGCCGGCCCGGTTCGAGGGAGCGCGGGGGTCAAAATCGCGGTCCATTGCGAGGGGGCGAGGCCGCGTCGGGTCAGCCGGCGTTGCAGGGTCTGTCGGGCTGAGGCGATCCGGCTCTTGACGGTCCCGAGGGGCCAGCCGAGGCGGGCCGCGGCCGCTTCGTGGGTATAGCCTTCCTTCACGCAGAGGGCGACGGCGACTTGCTGGACGTCCGGAAGTCGCCGGATCTCCTGATCAACAATGGGGAGGATCTCGTCACCGTCCCAATCGCGAAGGGCTGGCCGGCGGTCGGAGGGGTCTTCGGCGATCGGGCGTTCGCGGCCCAGGCGCCGTCGGGCGTCGGCCCGGGCCCGCCGCGTGATGCGAAGGGCGACGCCGTAGAGCCAGCTCGACACGGTCTCGCGATCCCGCAGCGAGGCGGCTTTCCGGACGAGGAGGAGGAACGTAGCCTGGAACGCATCCTCGACGTCCCTCGGGTCGTCGAGCGATCGCCGACAGATCCCAAGGATGACAGGACCGTGCCGGGCCACCAACTCCTCGAACGCAAGCTCGTCACGCCCGGCGATGAATCGCTCGAGGAGCTGGCCGTCGCCAAGGTCCCTCATGGTCCCCGACTCGAACAGGGGGACGATCTCTCGGACCAGGGTTGCCGTCTTGACTCTCGCCATTCGCGTCGCCCCGTGGGGTGGTCTGTCCTTGCCCACGGAGGATACTGCAACGAGTCGGGCCCTGGATCGATCTTTCTCGGCGAACTCGCGAAGTCGGGCGGACGAGAGCCGAGGTGGATCAATGTTTCGCTGCGGGAGGGGTGACGAAACCCGGCATCCGGACGCAGATGAAGCTCTTCGGCTCCACCCGTATCGACCCGTTGTTGAACGGGGTGTCGCCGAAATTCACGATGACGTCGCCCCCGTTGTCCCAGCGCGTCCGCTGCACGCTCCCCTCCTTGTTCAAGAACATGTGGTCCACCATCGCGTGGCCCGCCACGAGGCTCGTGACCGAGGAGACGTTGCGGTAGCTCGCCACGATCGCCTCCTTCTGCCGGGCCCAGGCCTCGTCCTTGAAGAGATACATCGGTTGGGTGCCGTAGAGGATGTATTGGAGGTCCTTCTGCTGCCAGATGGCCGGAGAGAAGCGGCTGGCGTAGTCGGTCCAGTGGGGGTAGACGACGACGGCGTCGTGATAGACCAACTCCCAGAGCGGGATCCGATAGGCGTGGCCCTGGTAATAAGGCATGTTGAAGCGATGGAAGTCGGTCGAGATCTCGGAGTCGAGCACGGGCTCGGACTTGGCGTCCGCGTGGTCGCCGATGATGTTGAGCGATGCGTTACTGATCATCCCCTCGACGTAGTCGAGCAGGGGGACCGCCGAGTCGATGCCGTCCTCCGAGCCGATCACGAGCTTCAGGTTCTCGCCGGAGTACCGGATCAGGCGGAGCCGGAGGTCCTTCGACTCGGTGCGGGAGAGCCGAGGTTGGGAATGGAGCTTCATCGCCTGGTGCGCCGTGTTGAAGCATTCCGGCCACGCACTGGCCGTGGTGGTGTCGAGGAACAGGGCCTTGTAAGGATGGGTACGCTGGCGGCCCGACAGGATCACCTCGGCGCGGGCGAGCGCGTGGGCCGGGCAGTCGACGTGCGCCGTGATCGAGGGGCCTCGCTTCGGCTTGATCGTCCAGCCCTCCGAGGGGGTGCCGTCCTCCTGCCAGACGATGGCCTGCGAGTTCTCCTGGGGGAGGCCCACCCCCATGCCCGGCGGGTAGACGTCCTGGTACTGGTCATAGAGGCCGGTGAGGAAGCCCAATTCATTGATCCGGACAATGTCGCTGGGATGGACGGCATTGGACCAGAGCACCCGATCCATGCCAAGTTGCTTCATCTCCTGGGCGACATGGACCGGATCCTTCACATAGGCCCAGACGTTCGCCGCGCCCAGCAGCGTCTTCACGCCCTCCTTGCGCTTCGCCTTGTCGGCGAGACTTTCCCACAGGCCGTTGGCCTTCGCATACTCCCGGAACCAGCGGGCCTGCGCGACGTAGCCCCCCCGATCGAACAGGACGTAGCGCAAGGTCCTCGTATATCGCAGCGAGTTGAGCGAGGGCATCCAGACCGGGGCGGCGGCGAGCAAGCCGGGCTCCCCCTCGGCGTGGGCCCGCCGGCGCTCGGTGCGGACCGCCGCGTCGTCGGAGGTCTCCAACAGGGTCAGGATCCCGGCCCCCTTGGCCGACCTCACGAGACCCATCCATCGCATCGAAAGGTCGAAACCCTTGCAGAATCGCAGGTAAACCGGTGGCTCCACGCTGATGTCGTCGACGGGGTACAGCATGCCTTCATTGAAGGGCAGGACGAGCTGTTCGCCTGTCGCCGTGAGGATCGGCGGGGGATAGTAGAGGCTCTTCGCCATCGCGGCATCCGGGCCCCCGCTCCCGGGGAGGATCGTGAGGACGACCTCGGGGCGTTCGGGATTCTTTTCGTCGAATGCGTAGCGCGCGGTGAACGAGAAGCCCGTCTCCTTATGCATTAACTTCAGCTCAAGGCTCCTGGCCCTGGCGACCGGCCTCGCGGTCAGGCGGAACCCCGCCGAGGATGACGCTTCGCTCCATTCGAGGCCCGAGCGACGATCCTTGATCTTGACGGTCCCGTCCTTCTCGACGAACTGGAGCGTCAGGCGGCTATTCGCGATCTGGTAGGTCCTGCCCGCGACCTCTCGCCTCCCCTGCGCGTGGGCCCGGGGCAGGCTCGCGGCGAAGACGACCGCGGGAATCAGCCCGATCGCGAACCGTCGCATTCTCGAGAAGATCACGGGATGCTCCTGACAGGCCCCGATCAGTCGCGCCTCGCCACCAAATCGGGTTGAATCCAAAAGGCCTTGAATGCTTCTTCGGCCAAAACGACGCACGACGCCATCCCGAAATGCCTGCAAGAATAAAGCCGCGCGAAATCGACAGGGCATCTCGGGCCCGGGTCGGCGGCCTCCGAAGGGCGACGAGACTTGCCGGAGGACGTCGAGCTCAAGAGAAGAGAGGGGATTAGCGGCTTGGGGGGGAGGGCCTGTCGTTGAACGTGGGATCGCTCGGTCTCGATGTCTCACCGCTCGAGGGAATGGCCTACCGCTTCATTCAGATCCCGGTAGAGTGGATGGTTGCGTCGCAGAGACACCGCTGAAACCAGGGATCTCTCTGCGACGCAACCATCCACTCTACCGGGGGGAGGTCTGTTCGGAGACAACCAAGGCTGCCACGACACCTCGAATCAAGGCGTGCCGGGGTACGAGGATTCGATGTCCGGCCTGGACCCCCGAGAGTTCTTCAAAAATCCGGGGAACGGGACAGGAGCTCAGCCCAGCAGGCGATCGACTTCGGGGAGCATCGCCGCGAAGTTGATCTTGTGGTGACAGGCTTCGCGGGCGGCTTCGAGGTCGGCACCCTTCCAGTCGCGAGCCTCTTCGGCGAGCCCGGCATACTCCTCGCGGGCGACGCTCCGCATCCCGTGCGAGTCGTAGTAGGTGTAGAACCGGGCGAGGTCGCCGAGGCGGGCCTTGGTGCCGGCGGCGGTGGAGCATCGGCCGTCGCAGCCGGGGCACATGGTCGGGTTCGAGGCGAGCACGGCGTCGCGGAGCTCGTCGATCTCCGCCTGCTTCAGCGGCTCGAACCGCCGGGCCGCGTCGGCGTTCTCGCGGATCTGGTCGGTGTTCCGCAAGGTCACGCAGGAGGCCGAGAACCGCTCGTCGGTCCAGATCGCCTGGAGCAGCCCCTGGGCGGGGGTCAACTTCTTCGCCTTGATCGAGGGGACGTGCTTCTCGGTGAACTCCATCTGCCCGCCGAGTTGCTTCATCGAGACCAGGCCGATGTTCTTGGAGTGGCAGGCGTCGAGGGCCTTGTTCAGCGGGGCGTTCTTGTCGAGCCAGGGCGTGTACTTGAGCATGATCACATCAATGAACCCGCCTTCGGCGGCATTCTTGATCTGCTCGGCGATCATCGTGTCGTGCGTGGAGAAGCCGACGAACTTGACCTTGCCCGTCTTCTTGAGCGCCTCGGCCGCTTCCTTCAGCTCCTTGCTCTTGGGCCAGTCGGTCTGTCCGGTGTCGAGGCCGTGGAAGAAGAGGAGGTCGATGTAGTCGGTCTTGAGGTTGGCGAGGCGCTGGTCGAGCTTCTTGAGCATGTCCGCCGGCGTCCGCACGTGGCTCTTGGTCGCCAGGAAGATCGTCTTGCGGACCTCGGGCACGGCCGCGAGCCAGTCGCCGATGACCTTCTCGGAGTTCTTGTACCCCTCGGCCGTGTCGAAGTAGCGGACCCCTTCCGCATACGCCGTGCGGAGCAGGCGGCTGAGCCCCGCGGGCTCGCCGACCGTCCCGTGGTTGAGCAGGGTGACGTCGACGCCCGTCTTCCCCAGCTTGCGGGTCGGCAATACCGGCTTGCCCGGGCTCGCCTTCGGTTCCTGCGCCGACACGTCGCCGGCGGCCAGCCCGGCGGTTGCCGCCGTCGCCGCCATGCCCGCCTGGAGGAACAACCGACGATCCACGGGATTCGCTTGCGGTTCGTTCATCTCTTGTTTTCCTCGTGCCCGGATACGGAAGCCGACAAGAAACCGTCATGATTTCGAAGGAGAGGGAATCGCAATCCTAATCGATCCGGCCTCAGGTTTCATCGTCTTCCCGCCGGCCTCGGGCCGTTTCTTACCTGCGTTCGGGAATCGCCCTCCGCTCCCCCAGGCGGCGTAGGACGTGTGCGTCTCGCTTTGGACGACGCGAAACGCGACTTGAGCGGAGTCTGGAGAGGCTTGAAAGCGGTGAGTCACTTCGCGGCGAGGGCCTTGTCGAGTTGCACGGGGATCTCCAGGCACCCTGCGGTCAGGATGTGTTTGAGTTCCGCAACATATTTGAAGTTGAACTGATGGCCTTTCGACGCGTGCCAGAGGATGAACCGTTCCTCGTGCTGGAAGTCGAGGTAAACGATCATCGCGCTCCCGTCCTGGTAGAGCCATATGGCGATGGCGTTCCGCGAGGCCTGACGGGGGAGAAGTGAAGGAGTAATAATTTCGATCTGCTTTCCCAGACTCAATCCTTGCAAGACCGAACGAACGCTCCTCCGGCTCTGGCCGATGGGAGCGACGGCGAGTTGGTAAGGTCCGACCGGGACGGGGCGGTGGGGTGCGGCGGAGGGGCGAGAGGCATTTGCCTGTGCCTGGATCGCGGCGTCCCAGAGATTCTGGAGGGAGTTCTGGCTTAAGAGGAACGGTTCCGGCGGGGAGAGGTGGATCGCCACCTTGACGAACTCGTCGTCCTCGGCCGGCTGTTCTTCCCGAGGGATCTCGCCTCCCACGTAAATCGGCTTCGGCCCCGGAGGCGGGCGATGGGCCGCGGGGCCCTCCCCGTCGTCCTCGTCGAGCCAGGGGGTGTCGACGACCGTGAAGACGTCCTCGTCGAACTGCTTCACCACGTCGATCGGGACCGCGATCACCATCATCCGATCGAGACGGACGCCGCGCAAGGGGATGTGGAGCACCTTGCCGATCACATAGTCCCAAAGCGCCTCGTAGCGCGGTCGGAACTTGCGCTGCCAGTGGGCTCGCTCGATGAGTGGGTAGATGACTTCGGGCCAAAGGTCGGCGCTCTTCGCGTCGAGTTCCGTTGTCCCCGTGGCGTAGTGGAGGACCGCCTTTCGGAAGTCGTCATCCTTGCGCCAGACCTCGGCCAGGCGGTTCCAGAGCGATGCTCGATGGGCGTCCAACTGTTCGCGAGACGGGGCAATACTTTCCAGATCCTCGATGGTGCGAGGCATCAAGCCGGGGTTGAGCACGCCTCGGTGGTCGAGCATGTGCTCGCGAGCATAGGGGCAGGCTTCCTGGAGTTGCTTGCGAACTTGGCGGAATCGCTTAAGCCTCGCGCGGTTGCGTCGGCTCGCCAGATACTTCATGACCACGACCGGGCTGAGCGCCGCGCGGACGTCAGGGCGCTCTTCGAGGAGCAGGCTGGCGCGCTTGATGGCTTCCTCGTTCGGTTCGACGACCGACAGCCAGGTCATCGCCAGGAGTAGCCGCGCGCGGTCCGCGTTCCTGGTGTCGAGCCGGCGCCGGCTGAACATCCCTCGTCGCCGCGAGCCGCCCAACAGGAATCCAAGATAGTGCCCGCAAAGGTATCGCTCCTCCGGCGTGACGACGACCGGAGTCGCGAGCATCGCGGCGAACATCTCACGCGCAATCGGGTGGCTCGATCCCTCGCTCGCCCTCTCGGGTCCGCCCTTGGAGGGCCTGGAAGGATCCTCGGGGTGCTGTCGCGTATCGCCCGCGACGACGGGCGTGCTGGTCTCTGACGACTCGAATCGTGGTTCAACCCGCGCCGCGCCATTCGTGGATGTTAATTCAGGCGTCCCGTCACCGACGACGTACTCACGCGAAGGCGGCGAGTGGCCAGTGAACCGGGGACCCGTTCGTCCGACCCTGCGAACTCGCTCGCGTTCGGCTTCGTCGGCGATGGCAATCGCCGTGATTCTTCCCGAGGCCGGCCGTTTCCCGGGGTTCTTCTCGAGGAGCGAGAGGATCAAGCCTTCCAGCGTCGGCGAAATCTCGGGATTTTTGAGCCGAGGGTCGGGAGGGATGGCGTGGATGTGCTGGTCGATCACAGACATGACGCGGCCCATGAAGGGCACGGCACCGGTCGCGCACTCGTAGAGCATCACACCGACGGAGTACAGGTCGGTGCGATGGTCGAGGGATTTGCCCTGGGCCTGCTCCGGGCTCATATAGCTCGGGGTGCCGCGGATCGTCCCGCTCACGTCCCCGACCTCGCTCAAGACGACGGAGAGACCGAAGTCGGAAAGCTTTGCCGCGTCGCTCGGGGTCAGCAAGACGTTCCCTGGTTTGACGTCGCGATGGATCACACCCTGACGGTGCGCGTAGTCGAGCGCTTCGGCCACCTGTCCGCAAATCCTTAGTCGATCCTCCAGCGGCAGGAATCGCCAACGGGAAGCGAAGACCGACCCGTCCACTTCCTCCATGACGAGGAAACAGGTCCCTTCCGACTCGCCGAAGTCATACAGACGCACGATCTTGTCGTGAACCAGCCGGGCGAGAATCTGGGCCTCGAGGCGGAGTTTCTCGGCAACTTCCTCGTCGCCGCGATCCTTGAGCAGCTTGATCGCCACCGTTCGTCCAAGCACGCGGTCGGTGGCCCGGTAGACGGTCCCCATACCGCCTTGCCCAAGCTCCGTTTCCAGGACGAAC
The DNA here is from genome assembly GCF_054877945.1 of Singulisphaera rosea. Classification (NCBI taxonomy): domain Bacteria; kingdom Pseudomonadati; phylum Planctomycetota; class Planctomycetia; order Isosphaerales; family Isosphaeraceae; genus Singulisphaera; species Singulisphaera rosea. The sequence goes on from NZ_JBTYIP020000006.1 coordinate 345,284, forward strand.
CGCTCGTTGAGCGTTGCGCCGACACCGATCACTTGATTTCCCCCTCGGATGCAGAGAAGTCGTCAAGAGCCGAGTGGCGCCAAGATAACATCTGCACGATTCACATGCGAATAGAAAGGCCTTCTCGCACCGCCCCGAGCCTGGCGACGAGCCTGGATGTCGAATTCCAGGACGTTCCGAAGCAAGGTCGGCCGTTCCCCGGCCGGTACCCGAGTGAGGTAGGTCGTGATCGCCGGACGACCCTTCTGCCAGTCGGCAGTAAAGCTCACACAGACGGCCGTCGCCCGGTCGAGCGGAGTGGTCGTGGAGTCGCTAACCGCGGCAACATGCTCGATGATCGGGTCAATCCGGCGGTAAGCGATATCGAGAAGCCTCGACAGTCCTCAACCGGCAATCGGGCGAAATCTCGGTTTTTATAAAAAGAGATTCGGCTCAACAAATTCTTGAACGGGCGTTCCTGGCGCGGCTTGGCGAAAAAGAGCTGTCAATAAAGCTCGAAATCCCCGGCGTTTTCCGGGGTGATGGGGTTTGCAACACAAACCCACGACCCGGCGCACGCGAGAATTTCGAGAGAATCCCACGATACGAGCCCACCTGGGTTCTCGCAAGCGTCGCATCGATGGGGCACTTCATGAACCAACGAAGGCTCTGAAGTCGTCGTCGCGCGGTCGCCACTCATTCGGCGTCCTTGAGCCGTGCCTGGACCCACTCGGAGGCGGGCAGGGGTTGTCGAGATTAGTCGCGGGGCGGGAAGAGTCGTCTCCAGGGTCGCACGATCGGACCATCTCCGGCCGGGTCGGGGTCCAGCAGGGATCGACCGGGTGAGTACGCGCTACGGTCATCAAAGGATCGATTGAGTAATGATTCTTATGGGCCTAGTAACGTCAAGGTTTAAGATCAAGATTGCATTGTATGTCTTTTGTGTCCTGGATCGGGTAGTCTGCCAGGAAGACGTGATCGCGGCTTCCGTCCCATCGCGATTCAGACCTCGAGAGGGCGAATGGCCGAAACCTCAGCCACCTTGCTGGAACGCCTTCAAGATCGGTCCGACTTTGTCGCTTGGCAGAGGCTCGTTCACGTCTATTCCCCTTTGATAAGCAACTGGCTCCGCGCCCTCGCGGTCCCCGCCGTGGACGTCGACGACCTCACGCAGGAAGTTCTCGAGGTTCTCGTCCGCGAGGTATCTCGTTTCCGGCACAATGGGCGCACGGGAGCGTTCCGCGCCTGGCTGCGGACGATTGCGGTCAACTGCCTCCGACAGTCCTTGCGATCTCGACGTCCTCAGCTTACTGGGCCCGTCGGCTCTGGCATCAACCCGTGGCTGGATCAGCTAGAAGACCCCTCCAGCGACCTGAGCCGGCGCTGGGACCGAGAGCATGATGCGTTCGTCCTGCAACGCTTGCTCGACCTGATTGAACCCGACTTCCAACCGACCACCTGGCGTGCCTTTCGGATGCAGGTGATCGACGGTGCCTCGGCCGAGACCGCGGCGGCCGAATTGGGCCTGACCATAAACGCGGTCTTGATCGCGAAGTCTCGCGTGTTGAGTTGTTTGCGACGCAACGCCGAGGGGTTCGTCGACTGATTTCTCTCCCACCGTGAAAGGATCGCGGTCCCTCGCGCATTCTCTCATCGGAGGACGGAGCGAGGCACGCGCCCCGACTGTCGGCACAGCCTTGAAGACAGGATCGCTCGCGTGTGCTGCTTCTCCCGATGCACGGAGCCCTTCTCATGCCGGACGTCAAGTCGATGCACCCGCCTGCCGACCGCCTTTCGGCTTATGCGCAAGGCCGCCTCGATGAGCCGGAGATGAACGAGATCGAGGAGCATCTTTCCGGATGCGACTCGTGTTGCCTCTGGATTCGCGACCAGCCGGAGGACTCTCTGGTCGCGAAGCTCCGAGTCCGCGGCGCCACGACGGCCTCGGTTCCCGATCCGTCGGAAGGGTTGACAGTCGCTCCGACTCTGGGCTTTCACGTCCCGTCGTCGTTCGTGCTTGGTCGCTCCCCCGTTATCGCCTCTCACGACCAACCGTCGATGACCGGGATCCCCAAGGAGTTGTGCGACCATCCTCGCTATCGGGTCGTCGCCACTCTGGGGGCGGGGGGGATGGGCGTCGTCTACCGCGCCGAGCACAAATTGATGGACCGCCCAGTCGCCCTCAAGGTCATCCGTGGCGACCTGCTGGACAATGAGGCGCTGGTCGAGCGATTTCGCCGCGAGGTCAGGGCGGCCGCACGCCTGGTCTCGCACCCCAACGTCGTGGCCGCCTATGACGCCGAGCAAGCCGGGGAGACGCACATCCTGGTTATGGAGTTCGTCGAGGGGATCGACCTGGCTCGAATGGTCGATCGTCGCGGGCCTTTACCGGTCGGCGAGGCGTCCGAGTACGCTCGCCAGGCTGCACTCGGGCTTGGGCACGCCTTCGAGGACGGGATGGTCCACCGCGACATCAAACCGCAGAATCTGATGAGGACGACCCGCGGCCAGATCAAGATCCTCGATTTCGGCCTGGCCCGATTCGCCAGCGAGGTCGGTTCTCAAGCCGGGATGACCGTCGAGGGCATGATCCTGGGCTCGCCCGACTACATCGCCCCCGAGCAGATCGATGACCCGCATTCCGCCGACGTCCGGGCCGACATTTACAGCCTTGGCTGCACTCTCTATTTCCTCCTCGCTGGTCAGCCGCCCTTCCCCCAACGTCGCCTTGTCCAGAAGCTGGTGGCCCACGGGGAGAAGACGGCGAGACCGCTCACTGAGGTTCGCGACGACATGCCGCCGGAGCTCGCGCAGACCGTCGAGCGGATGATGGCCAAGGATCCTGGGCAACGGTTCCAGACTCCGGACGAGGTGGCCGTGGCGCTGGCTCCGTTCGCCGACGCCCAGGCGGCGCGAGCCGCCGCGATGGACCGCGAATCACCGGCGGACGCCTATGCGAGCACCCTGACCCTGGCACCCTCGCCGCTCGCCGAGATACGGGGCAATGCGGCGACGGCCACGCAAGAAGCCCTTCCCGGCGCCAGCCCGCGGTGGCCCTGGCTTTGGATCGCCGTGGTCCTGGCGATGCTGCCCATCCTGGGGGCAGCGTTCCAGGCGCTGGTCACCTACCGCATCCAGACGGAAACCGGCGAGTTGATCATCGCGTCCGATGATCCCGGCATCGCGGTGATGGTCACGCAAGGCGGCCGGCACGTCGCGATCATCGACCCCAAGACCAAGGGCCGAATCGAGCTGAAGGTGGGCCGCTACGACTTGGAGCTCGTCGACGGCCTCGATGGTCTCAAACTTTCGACCGATGCATTTACCCTCAAGCGAGGGGAAAAGACGGTCGTCACCGTGCGGCGCGAACCGCCGGTGTCGGCCCCGAAGCCGCGGCCGGAATCCGGCCTGCTCGCGGGCGCCGGCGCCGAGGAAGTCGGCGAGATCGCCCGGTTTGAAAGCCCGCATGACTTCGTCAATTTCCCGTTTCTGGTTCCCGACGGCCGCCACGTGCTCTACGCGACTTCCGGCGAGCTGCAGGATAATCAATGGCTCCCAGGCACGGACCCCGCCCTCTGGTTCGGCGACCTGGCCGATCCGAAGAACCCTCGCAAGTTCACGAGCCAAGCCCCGTTGAACGCCCTGGCGCTCTCGCGCGATGGCCGCGTCGCGCTCACGACCTCTTCTGACCAGAGCCTCCGGATCTGGGATGTCGAGACTGGAAAATCGCGGCGGGTCCGTCGCTCAGAGGTCAGTCTTGGCCAGGTCGCCTTCGCGCCCGATGAACACCATGCGGCCTACGTCCATGGCGACACAATCCGCTACTGCGACCTGGAGACGGGCGAGGAGTCGATGACGTTCCGGGGGCACTCCGGCGGGATTCGGTCCTTTGCGTTCTGCCCGGACGGCCGTTGGCTCGTGTCCGGAGGAGTTGACGACCACACGATCCGCGTCTGGAACGTGAAGACCGGGGAGGAAGTCCGAAAGATGAAGCATGGGCACGGCGTGATGGCCGTTGCCGCCTTTCCGGACAGCCGCCGAGTGCTGACGGCCAGTTGGGACGAGACAATCGGCGTCTGGGATTTGGAGACAGGCCAGCAGCTCCGGCGGATCTGCGGTGTTGCGGATAACTTCGGTGCCCGTGTCGCCATCGCGCCCGACGGTCGTCGCGCCTTGTTCGGGACCGAGCATGATCATGCGGTGCGACTCTGGGACCTGGAGACGGGTGAGGAGATCGAGCGCTTCGACGGACACACCGGTGATCCCTGGCACGTTTCCTTCGCGCCCGACGGCCGACGTGCCGTCTCCGGCTCCTCGGACAAGACGGCCCGCGTCTGGGCGTTACCGCCGGGACGGCCGCCCGGCCAAGAGCCTCCCCTCCTCGAGGTTGCCCATTTCCTTGGCCATGAGGATGTCGTTGAAACCGTGGTGGTCTCCCCGGACGGCCGACGCATCCTGTCCGGCTCCTTCGACAATACGATGATCCTCTGGGATCGAGAGAGCGCGCAACCGATCCGTCGTTTCCGCGAGCTTGGCGGGCAAGTCTACGGCGTTGCAATCTCGCCCGATGGCCGTCGGGCCCTCTCCGGAGGCAGCGACAATCTCCTCCGGCTCTGGGACCTCGATTCGGGTGAACTGGTCCGCAAGTTCACGGGTCATGCCGAGGCGATCCTGGCCGTGGCCTTCAGCCCCGATGGCCGGCTGGCCTATTCCACGAGTGGTGGACCGAACCCCTGGACCGACGGCTCGGACTCAGTCGTCCGGGTCTGGGACCTGGAGACTGGGGACCAAATCCGGGGGTTGGGAGGTCACAAAGGCCGGGTCGGCGGCCTGGACGTTTCCATCCACGGCCACCGGCTGCTCACCGGCGGTGACAAGACGTTGATTCTCTGGGACACCGACCTCAACGGCACCAAGGAATCTCGCCGATTCCAAGGGGACCAGGCCGTGATCGCCAATGTGGCCTTCCTGTCGGATGGTCGCCGAGCCGTCTCGGCCTGTTACGATCGGACGATCCGGCTCTGGGATCTTGAGGCGGGAACCGAGCTCAAGTGCTTCCGCGGGCACACGGACGAGGTCACCTGGGTGGCCGCCTCGCCCGATGGCCGCCGGCTGCTCTCGTCGGACTACCGAGGGCGAGATTTACGCCTCTGGGACGTCGAGTCCGGCAAGATGATCCGTCGGATCAACTGGAAGAACTCGCCTCCGACCCGCGGGACCTTCACCCCCGACGGCCGGCATGCCGTTTGGGCCGGGGGGGACGGAGTCATCAGGATGTATCGACTCCCGACAACCGATCCGGACAAGACCGGGCAGCCCGCGGCCCGGCCCGGCGAGACGGATGAAACTCGATCGATGGGTCGCTAACCTTTTTGTCGAAATTGTTTATTTTATGATTATTTAAATAAATCATGAAAGAGGAGATTCTGAAAGGGAAGCGCCGGGGCTCGCGGCCGGCGCTCCTTGGTTTTGGTGGGCTCAGGGATTCGTCAGGTTCGGCGACCACAACGGCCCGGGGCGAATCTCGGGCGTGCGGCCGGAGGGAGGGAACGTGGACTTCACGGCGGCGCGGAGTTGCTGCGAGAGCGTCTCAACCGTGGTCGCGTGCTCCGGCTTTTCGGCGAGATTCGTCAGCTCGCGCGGGTCGGCGTCGTGGTCGTACAACTCGCGGCCGTTGCGCCCCTCGTCCCATTCGGTGTAGCGCCATCGAGGTGTCCGGAGACTGTAGCCGAAGTAGCGACTGCTCGGGGGCTGGCCTCCAGCCTGTCCTCCGCCCGGGCCGGCCCCGCCTCGCGAGACCTGGGTGAGAGCCGAGCCTCGCCCTACGGTGTCGGGATCCTTGAGAATCGGCACGAGGCTCTGGCCCTGGAGGTTCGTGGGGTGCTCGACGCCGCACAACTCCGCGAGGGTCGGGTAGAGATCGACGTGAGAGACGGGAGTCTTCGCGGCCCGGCCCTTGGTCGCCAGGCCTGGTGCGGCGATCAAGAGCGGTACGCGGGCACTCTCCTCGAACAAGCTCATCTTCTGCCAGAGCCCATGCTCGCCCACGTGATAGCCATGGTCGCTGGTGAACACGATGATCGTGTTCTCGGCGAGCCCGAGGCGATCCAGTGCGTCGATCACGCGACCAACCTGGGCGTCCATGAAGCTGATGCTGGCGTTGTAGCCTTGCCGGGCTTCACGGCGCTTCGCGTCATCGAGGTTGTTGTCCCGCCTGGCGCTGAGGAGGGCAGGGGCGGGGATGTCGGCCTGGTCCTCTTTCACTCCCTGGACGACGGGCATCGTCGACTCGGGATGGAGGTCGAAGTACGCCTTCGGCGCGACGTAAGGCGTGTGCGGGCGGAAGAAGCCCACGGCGAGGAAGAACGGACGATCCTTCCGCCGGGCGAACCGTTCGAGGACCCATTCGGCGTCCTCGGCCATGAGGCCGTCGGTGTGGTCGCGGTCCCCCTTCGGCGAGGCGTACCAACTGAGCGTCGCCCCGAACTCGCCGGGCCTCAGTGAGACGATCCGAGGCTCCTCCTCGAGCCGGTCGACACCCGCCGGGTTCAACTCCAACTCCCAGCTCCCGGGGTCGTCGTGGCCGTTCGTGCCGACCGACATGGGGACGTTGTAGTGGAAGAGCTTGCCGATCCGCCCGGCGAAGTAACCGGCGTTGCGGAACGCCTGGGGCAAACTTCGTTGCGACGGGATCGTCTGCCGGAAGACCTGCCCGTTCGTCAAGATGCCCGTGCTGTTGGGATAGAGCCCGGTAAGCATTGAATTCCGGCTCGGCCCGCACAGCGGGAACGCACAGTACGCGCGGTCGAACCGCACGCTCCTGGCCGCGAGCCTGTCGAGGTTCGGTGTCTTCGCCAGCGGGTCGCCGTAACAGCCGAGCAAGTTGTTGAGGTCGTCGGAGATGAGGAACAGGACGTTCGGTCGCTGATCCGCTCCGGCCGCGGGAGCCGTCGACAGGCATAGCAGTAATAGCAAGGACCAACATCGTCGCATCGAACGAGGACTCCGAATAGCGGCTGACTCCGGGAGCGGGCGCGTCAGGAGCGACCACCCATCCTACGGGATTTCGATCCCGGGTCCGCACACACTTACCCCTATACCGGACAAGACGCATGGACGAGTCGGCCCAGAAGGACCGGGTTCCAGAGCCTGCTGGGGACGCTGTCCCGAAACCCGGTTATTCTTCAAAACCGGGTTTCTGACCCGCTCGATGGCGAAATCCCTTCGCGAGAAGTTGTCGCCAATCCCATAGAAACCCGGTACATCAGAAAAACCCGGGTTTCGGGGCACGGTTCTCGGGACAGACTGTTCAGGCAGGATTCATCCCGGTTCCCCGCTGGGATCGCCCTTCAAAAAGAGTCGGCGCTAATCACCTCGCCGCCGGCCCTGGTGCCGAGGGCCCAGTAGGTCCGGAGGTCGACCGTGCTCTTGATGAAGCGAACGCTGCCATCGGCGAAGGTGAAATTGGAGCCACCCGGATGGTTACTCGTCGAGTTGACAAACCCCGCGAGTCCCCAGGTGAACAGGGGGTCTCCCTGGCACGAGTTGAAGGCGTATTGCCGACTGTTGGGCGGGGTGATCGTGTTGAAGAGCGTTGTGCCCAGGTAGCCGGCCATCCAGGTGGCTCCGCTGTAACTGGCTCCGACCCGTACGTCGGTCGTGCCCGCATTGGCCTGGGCGTACGCGCCGCAAGCCGCCAGGGCCTGGACGACCTGCGGGTAAAGCGGGCTGGCGTCGGCCGAGACCACGCCGCTGACCTCGGGCACGCCCCCGAAGCTCGCCCGGCGCGTATCGGTGACCGCCGGCCCGACGGCTCCGATCAGATGCTCGGAGTAAGCGATGGTGTTGGACGTGCCGTCGGTCACGCTCGCCGCGTTGGTGGCGCGGGAGCCGTGCTGGATCGGGTCGTCAAAATGGAAGAGGCCCGTCGACTGTCGGATCGACACCGTTTGATTCACCGCCCCAACCGCCTCGACGGTCGTCCCCGTGCTGCCGACGTAGTTGCAGTCGAAGTCCATTCGGATATTGGTCAGGGTCGTGGGGGAGAGGCCGTCGGAGGGGCAGATGAATGAGGTCAATCGCGTGTAGAGAATCGTGGAATTGGTCCAGTACGCCAGGTTCAGGGCTTGAGCCGGGGCGAAGTTGAAGTTGATCGCGTTGTAGACCGTCTGCTGCTCCAGGTAGCCGAGGACTTGTGCATGGGCACTCCACGGGTTGCCCCCGTAGTTGGCACCCGGGGTCGTCTTCGCCCAGGACTGGGCGATGGGAAACGAGCCGTACGCCGAGTTGTAGTTATGCAGGGCGAGACCAAGCTGCTTCAGATTGTTCACGCATTGGATCCGTCGCGCGGCTTCACGCGCCGACTGCACCGCCGGCAGTAAGAGCCCGATCAGTACCGCAATGATCGCGATCACGACCAAAAGCTCGATCAGCGTGAACCCCTCGCGGCGCCGGCGGCGGAAGGGTGCGGCTGGCCTCGGCCTGCCGCCATGATGCAACGTCGACATTGAGAAAGACTCCAATCCAATCCGGGAGCCTCCGGCTAGTGCGGTCGGCAAAACCCGGCGATCGTCTCAACATGTCTCTCGTTGTCGAGTCGGCAGTACCCAGGCGTGGAGGCGGGCGGCCCTCTCCTCGCAGCCCCATTCTCTACAGGGTCGAACTCTCCCGTCAATATGGATATCGACTTTGTCGATCGATTTAATCAAGAAAAGGGTCTGTTTACTGAAGAATCTGCGAGGGACCACGTGGAAGAGTGGGACGGAGGAGATGCAACGAGGATGATTTCACAAGCTTTCCGCTGACAAGAGTTTGCGAGGCTCAGAGGGCACCAAGTGCTTGGACCTCCTTGGAAGTGGGCAGGTGTTGACAGGATGATGGGTCGTGGGGCGGAAAGAGCCGTCCCAAGCGTCGCACCACGTCCCCATTGGAGGATCTCCGGCGACGTCGGGGCCCTAGCGGGCGAGAGCAGAGATACGATTATCCATGGTGGTGAAGGAGGCGGTAGAGCCGGAGAAGATCTGGCGAGTTCCTTGATGCATCGATCGGACCGGTCCTTGCGGCCTAGTTCGGGGTCCCCAACAGGAAGGCGCGTGGGACGCGGCGATTGACGTAAAGAGACCGACTCGGAATTGGATATGGCCACGATAGCTGTGACTTTTTGTTGCGAGCCATAGATGATAGAGTTGGCCTGGATGAAGTCTCTTGAGCCTGAAAGTAACCGATGCAAGAAGGCAAGATACATGACTGTCCAGATCTCTGACAAACTGATGAACCTGTATTCGAGAGTCAATACAGACGGCTTGCGATTGTACGGTGTCATCCGCGGAGATCCACGCGATCCGTCAGATGGTTGGGGTGATGGCCCGGCATTCGCGGCAAAGCCGACACCACCAAATGAATCGGTGCTTTGCACGGGACTTTGGCGTCGATATGTGGCGACTTTCGTTCTGGAACGCGATGGTCGACTAAAGTTGGCGACCTTTGAATACTTGATAAGTGTCCGCGAATGGCAGAGGGAAGAGATTGATGAGTTGCTAGAAGGTGACTTCTGGATGGTTATGCGGCCGCATTTCAATGCGGACCGGATCTATATCCCTTTCCGTGAGAGCGTAGTCATCGAAGATCGAGACAGGTGGCTCACCGAAGAGCCTTATCTTGTGCGGAAGCATCGGCGTCTGGAGCGACGTCGCCAAAGGACTGCCAGACGCTTGAAGGAGGACCAGGAGGAGACCGGAGGACCAGAGACGTAGGGAGAGACACAGTGATACCAACGGGTGACGGTCGGATCCACCAGATGAGCACGCGCCATCGTCATCGGAAGGGCCTCCTGGACTGTTCTTCGGAACACTAACCACGCAGAAGCGAACCGTCAAATGATACGGATACTCGTTAGCGTTAGATTGCTGGTGCGGCGGTGGAAGGAGACGGCTGTGCCGACGGCTGGCGTAAGAGCGTTCTTTCGTGGCATTAAGCGGAGCGTAATCGCCGCAGCCGTCCTGTTGGCCTGGGACGGGGCGATGTTCGGAACATACCTTATGGCATCGGTCTTCTGCCCGATTTGGTTCCTTGTCAGTCTCCTGAAGAACGCGAACGAACGCCCTGGTTGGGGGCTTGCGCTGGTGAGGATCGGAATTCCCGCCTTTACCTTTGGGCTCTTGTGGGCCAACAGCGCCGTTCAGTTCGGAGTCGCCGAGTCGAACTCTCGACGAGTCATATTGGCTTGTGAGGAGTATCATGCCGCTAACGGCCGATTCCCCGAGAAGCTCGATGAACTCGTGCCTCAGTACATGAAATTTATCCCACGTGCGAAGTATTGCATGGCAGGCCACTTCGCATATCACAACTTTGGAGAGGCCAAGCTCTATTGGGTGGTTGTTCCGCCGCACCTCCGGAAAATTTACAACCTCGAGAGACGGAGTTGGAGCTACCTCGATTAGAGGCCCAACCAATCAAACCTCATTAGAGTGGTCGTTAGCCGGAGAGGAACTGCTTCGTGTGGTTAGGTGGCCCTCGTCCGCTGAATACACTGTATTCGGTCGCACGATCCTGTCACGGGACGATGGGGATTGCAGCCTCCTTCAGATAGCCATTGAGAAGTTCCTGTGGGTCCTTGTTCGTAACGATGTCCGTTACCTCATCGCCCTGAAAGACCTTGATCCAGGAGCACTGAAAACAGATGACATAGTCGACGGCCTTTCCGTCCCTTTCCGCCCGAAGCGCGTGCCGCGGCCAGAAGCAACGAGCAAAGCCGTGGTCGAGGTCCTGCGTACTTCGTCTCAGCGCTTGAATGACCTCCGATCGGCGTTCTGCAGACGCGATTTCTACCTTGCCGAGGACTGGGTAGCCGTGGAACGTTTCGACTTTCATCGGACGCTCTCGGGCTGAGTCATCCAGAGTGCCATCGATCGAGTAGAGAACAACCTTGCGAGCTGACGCCAGAGTTTTCAAAAAGATCGGCATGTCATCGAGGTTTGCCAAGGACGTTACCCGGCCATCCCCACCCTTATGAGAGTAGGAAATTCGTGGGCTCGTGTCGCCTGGTGTTATCGAAGAGGGCGCCTCGCCACCACATCCCGCTAGGCTTCCAAATAGAATTACGAGAGACGCTTGCCGGGTGTTGGCCATGTTAAGTTGCCGTCTGGTGTCTGGAAACTTGGGTGTCGTCACGCCCGACCAACCATCGATTGTACCAGAAACCGTCGTGACGACCCGGATCCACCGGAGCGCAAAGTTAGGCGCCCGGCCCGGCGACGCCGATGCCGCTACTCTCGCATTCCAGGACGAAGCGACCACCAGGGGCAACGACCAGCATCTCCCCGGTCGCGTAGTTCATCTCGGTGACGGGGATGGCCTGGCCCTCGATGGGGCCGATAGCCACACCTATGCCGCCTTCAGGGTATGCCAGTTCAATGCTTCGAGCAACGCGCTCCCAAGGTCTGAGTCGAGAACACGCCGCGCCCCGAGTGGGTGATGACGAGCAGGAAGTCACCGCTGAGATCGAAGCCTTCGGCAACTAGCCCCCCAATGTGAAGATAGCGTTCCATCAACATCCCTTCGACGACACCTAAGGAATCCCTGCAAACATCGTGGCTACTTCACGTGCGTATCCGAAGCCGCCGGAGGCGGACTTGCCGGCGGGCTTCGCGGAGGCACTCGACGCTACCACATTACAAGCCTGGCTTGATGCATCTGACTCGATGACTCCTCGGCTCGCCCTATCGTCAGGCCAGTACCGACCCGCTCCCGTCGCGCCTGCCGAACGACCTCGACCTTCTGGGCAGACGACGACCAGACTGATGAAAACGTCCTCGCGACTTACTTTAATTCTGCTGAGGTGCCAGAATTCGCTATCGGTCCGCACCTAGCCTACCCCAAGTCTCGTATTCCGCTCGGCCGTAATCAGGGTCGACCGTCCGTCGACACCCATGGTCACCAGTCACGCCGATTCTTTCAACCGACGTGGGCCGGAGGAGAAAGGTTGGGATTTCTTGACGTTGCAGGTCCGCGACCTATGATCCGTCAGAGTCCTCAAACGGCCGCGATATGACAGCATGGATGCGTGTCGACGATGGAGCCATGCCCGCCATGCCGATCCGCCGCTCTTCCTGCCTGACTCCGAGCGTCGAAAACATCGAACCTCGCCTGGCTCCGAGCGGCGTGAGCGGCCCAATCCTGGAATCGCTTGCAACGGACCGGTCCGCCTTACTCGAAGACGTCTACGCGATCATGGTGCTTTTCCACCAGGTAGCGCAGTCGCAAAGAGCAACGGCTCGCGAGGCCCGCGAAATAGCGAGGGAAGCTCAGAACAACGCGATCGATCAGCAAGTTGCCAAAATGCGGGAGGCTGCGAACTTGTCGCTCGCCTCAGGGATCGTTTCGGGGGTAACTCCCATCGCCAGCGGCATGGTGAACATCCGGCACTCTGCCCAACTGATTCGAACCGAGCACCTAAAGCACACTCCCCCGATTGAGTTCGACTACGCCTTGGCCCAGCTGGATCACCACATGGGGAAGACAAGCCGGGACCTCTCGAAGGTCGAGCCTCGAGCCTTACCGAACTTGACGCAGAACATGGAGGCGACGATGCAAGAGGTGAGAGACCGCATGGCTCAACTGGTCGCGGCCCAAAGGGCAACGCTGGAAACCATTACGAGAGGGTGACCCTAGCGGGTGTGAGCCCGGCAAGATCGACTTGCCGCCATTCCCACAAATTCACTTCTCGACTCCTGATAGGCTCATCCGAGCCTCTCATGTGCCCCGAAGAATGCGAGCAGCCATACAGAAAGCGGCAGCGGTCGAGTGCATTCAGCCCTCTCCGGAGGCACGCCCCATCGCGTCCAAGAGCTGCTGAAGGGTGTCGAGATAGCCGGCGAGGGCCTCTCTTCCCTTCTTGGTTAGAAGGTAGGTCGTTCTCGGGCGACGGCCGACGAAGGACTTCTCGGCCCTGACGTATTCCGCTTCTTCCAGCTTTTGGAGTTGCAGTCCCAGGCTCCCATCGGCCACGCCCAACCTCTTCTTCAGGGCGGTGAAGTCGTGAGGGCCATCGAGCTGGAGTGCCGTCAGCACACCCAGTCGCAAGGGGCCGTGAACGGTGGTATCGATCCCATTGAAGTCAATCGGTTGCATGGCTCCCCACCGCCTCCCGCAGTTGCGCCGACTGGATCGCGACGCCCGCGAGGTAACCCATGGCCATCAGGCCATGGGCGACGGGATAGCTGAAATGCCAGTCGAGGATCGGGAGCAGCATCCCGGCAAGCAGGGTCGAGAGGGCAAGGCCAAGGCAGTAGTACCGCTGCCTGCTCTTGAGAGCGGAACGGACAAGGATCAAGGAGAAGCTGAGGAGCAGACCGACGCTGCACGCATGCAGTGCGGCCGTCCGTGACGTCGCTATGGAGTGGCCGGCAATGCCCGCGATCAGATACCCCGATGCGGCGACCCACACGACGCCGTAGATGCTGATCGATACCGCGACTTGGGTCACGACCTCGTGGTCGAGGGCAGGAACGCGGCGGGATCGCAGGAACAACCCGACCAGGACCGGTACCATGACCGCAGCGGGCAAGGCCAGTTGCACCAAGTCCCGTTCGATGAGCAGGCTGACGACCGCCGCAACGGTCGCCGTGGTCGTCAGGAGGATGCCCACAGCCAACGTCCCCCTACCGAAGGGCATGTGCAGCCCCATCGCGCTCCGAATCACAGCGAGATCATCTCTGAGGCGACCGACTTCGTCGTCCGGCATGACTTGCCCCCAATGCGAACCTCGTTACTCAAATTTGTTGAGGACTCAACGTTCTTGAGTATAGGGCCTGCCATGGGGTTGTCAAGAGTGTCTCGTTGCGGCTTCAACCGAGCCGAACTGCGTCTAGGCGACCGACGGGCCGGTGGGGGGCACAGGAACGGAAAGTCAGGCCGTCATCGAGCAGATCACTACTGGTCTTCTATTCTGGTTGTGATGTATTCATGTGGGGTCAGAACTAGTTTCTAGTTTTTTCGGGGTGACATCCGGCTGAAACTCCAGGGATCACAATTAGTACAGCGGTCGAAAAGAAGGAGAGGTGTTGACCCCAAACGGCGTTTGCGAGCGGATCGAAGCCCTTTCACCCTCTCGGCGCTCGCCTTAGGATGAGGGGCGAGCGGTTTGAGCCGCAGGCGCCGGTGCCCCGAGCCCGGCCCGTGAGATGGAGAGCCTCCCAAAGGAGACGCAACCTCGATGATTTTCCGCCTTTCCACACGCCTCCGGCATGCGACCACGGCGCTCTTGCTGGGATCGGGCATCGTCCTTTCGTCGTCGCTCTTCTCGGCGATCGTCGAATCGAGGGCGATGGGTCAGGAACCTGCCAAGGAGAAGGAGGCTGAGCCGAAGAAGGACGAGCCCAAGCCCAAGGAGGAGCCGAAGCCCGAGGCTCCGAAGCCGAAGGAGGAGGAGCCGAAGCCCGAGGCTCCGAAGCCGAAGGAGGAGGAGCCGAAGCCCGAGGCTCCGAAGCCAAAGGAGGAGGCCAAGCCCAAGAAGACCACTCCCATTCAGGAGCCGGTCGCTGGGCGGGTCTACCAGCAGAACGATGAGGGACGGGCGGACATCGAGGTCGTCCTGGGAGAAGGGATCAATCCCGAGTCGGTCGTCAGCGTCACGCTCAGTACGGTCGGCAACAGGGGCGGGTTCCCTTCGCCGAACCCGGGGCTGGTTGGGGTCACGTATCGGGACGGTAAGCTTCGCAACGTCCCGACGGGTGGGCCTTACTCGGTCAACATCGTCCTGAAGAACGATAAGTCGGCCGGAGCCTTCGCCGGAGGGGCTTCCATGACGATGGGGGTCGCGCCGGTCTTCGTCGGGGACCTCTGGATCCTGGCGGGCCAGTCGAACATGGAAGGGGTCGGGGATCTGATCGACGTCACGCCCCCGTCCGACCGCGTGCAGCTCCTGGGGATGGACGGCGTGTGGGGGAAGGCCGAGGAGCCGCTCCACTGGCTGGTCGACTCGCCGGACCTGGTCCACTCGGGGAACCCGGACGACCGGGCGTCACGCTCGGTGTCGTTCCACAAGACTCGGACGAAGGGGGCGGGCCTTGGGTTGCCGTTCGGGGTGGCGCTGGCGTCGGCGACGAACATCCCGATCGGGCTCGTCGCCTGTGCTCACGGCGGGACGAGCATGGAGCAGTGGAACCCGGCGAAGAAGGGGGAGGGGGGGAGTAGCCTTTACGGCTCGATGCTCCGCCAGGTCAAGCTCGCCGGAGGGAAGGCCCGAGGGGTCCTCTGGTATCAGGGCGAGAGCGACGCCATGGGGGGCGCGGCGGCCGTGTATCCCAAGGTCTTCGCCGACTTCATCGCCGCCGTCCGCGAGGACCTCGGCCAGCCCGACCTCCCGTTCTACCTCGTGCAGATCGGCCGATTCGTCAACGGCAATGACCCGAAGGGCTGGAACGCCGTCCAGGACGCCGAGCGCCAGATCCCGGACCGCGTGGCGAACACGGCGGTCGTCGCCGCCGTCGACCTCGAGCTCGACGACCTGATCCACGTCGGCACGCCCGGCCTGAAGCGGCTCGGAAACCGCCTCGCGCAGATCGCCCTCCGCGAGATCTACGGCCAGGTTGGCGCCACCACCCCCACCTTCGACCGGGTGAACAAGCGGGGGGAAAGCTCCCTGGTGATCAAGTTCAAGGGGGTCAATCGCGCCCCGGCCCGACCCGGAATGGGGATGGGGATGGCTGGTCGTGGGCAGGGCCGAATCGTCGACGGCTCGATCGGCCTCGGGCAGGCCCCCGGGCAACCGCTCCAGGGGCTCCACCCGGCCCGGCACATCGCGGGCTTCTCGATCCGCAAGGAGGACGGGAGCGAGATCCCGCTCATCTTCGACGCGGCCGTCGGACTGTCGAACGACACCGTGGTCCTCAAGCTGACCGGCAAGGTCCCGCCCGGGGCCCAACTCTGGTACGGCCACGGGCTCGACCCGTTCTGCAACCTGACCGACGCGCTGGATATGGCCGTCCCCGTGTTCGGCCCGATCCCGCTCGACGACCTCAAGTGAAGTCAGTGACCGGATTCGGTTCGTCGCAAATGGCCCGGGCAGCCCCCATCTGGGTTGTCCGGGCGGCCATCTTTGTCGAAGCGCGGGTTCAGGGATCTTGCTTACGAGTCTGTCTGGATCGATTGTCATCAATGACCCGACACTGGGCTAAACTAAGGAGAGTGAAGCTTGTCCGCAGATGACGCAGATCGTCGCAGATGGAATTGAAGATATTCGACATTCTAATCTGCGTCTATCTGTGTCATCTGCGGATAGGCTCGCCGCCTTTTCTCCTGGGCCCATCCTTGGCTGATCTTGGCTCAATGTCGTGCCATCGTTATTCGTCAAGGTTGCGACCGCGGATTGTGATCGGAAAAATGGGATGACGTTTAAAATTAACAGATGTCGAGACGGCGATGGCTCCCGCGGGACAGCGTGATTTCAGCGCCGGACGCCTGACCCGGCATGCGCTGGAACGGTTCGTCGAGCGGTTCGGGGTCGAGCCGGGCGACGCCGAGCGTGATTTGCGTGCGGCCTTGAGTCGGACGCGACGGCTTGGCCGCAATGCCCGGAACGACGCGGTGGCCCTGCTGGCGTTGCATCGAGGACGGCCTTTCGTGGCGATCGCCCAGGGCTCGACGTGCCTGACCGTCCTGACCTGGCCGCAATTCGCCCCGCACCTTGGCGAATTCGGCCGACCCCGTCTCCCTCGGAAGTGGGGGCGACTCCTCCGACGCCTCGGTGCCCCCGAACTCGAAAAAACGACGGAGATAGGGAATTCTGAAGGGAATCTGGAAGAGTGGGCTGATGAGAAAAAATACGGAGGGTACGCTGAAGACGATGCGGACGATGTTCGATACCCATAGTACCGGGCGTCGCCCCGCCTGAGGATGGCGCGGGGGCGGCTATCACGATCGCCGGCTCGGTGTAAGTCGTGCTAAGACAAAGAATTCGGACGTAGCTTCACGGAGTATACCGTGAATCTTTATTTTTTCTAACGTCTTTGGGAAAACATATCCTATAGTAGTGGGTGACACACCCCAAATCGGCGACAACATCCAGGACAGGAGGTCCTTCCGGAAAGGAGCAAGTCCTCGCGATGCGAAAGCTATGGGTTCAGCGTGTCTTCGTCGGGCTGATCCTGGCCTTCCCTCTCCTCATGAGCGGGACTTGGACGCAGTCTCTGGGGCAAACTTCGGCGTTCCTGCCGATGATTCCCGCGGTGCTGGCGGTCGAGATGTTCCTCGTCGGTGGGCTGGTCCTCGGTCTGAGAGAGCGGCGCCGCTTGTTCGCGAACCTCGAGCTGGTCCGGGCAGGGATGGACAAATCGGCCCGGCGTCCTTCGGGGGCCTTGGTCGGCCCGATTGGAGTCGGGAAATCGCCCGCCTACCAGACGATCAAGCGTTGAGAACCTCGGGACTTGATCACGACGGCCCTGCCCGTGGCGGTCTTCCGCTCGGGTGGGGCTTGTTTCGTTGATGCCCATACCTCAGGCGCGATTCGTTGAGGGCGCGACAACGTCAACGCGTTCCTTGTTTGTTCGAGTCGAGGCGCGGTTCAGGGCACAGACCCTTCGAGTGGGATCTCTTTGATACAGGCTCGAAGCGCCAGCGAGTGAATCTTCCCTGATTTTCTTGCGACGAGATTCACTCGCTGGCGCTTCGGGCTTGTAAGATGTCGTGCGGCGGGCACTGTCTTGGTGGATGCAACCCGAGCGTGATCCGATCTAAGCGGCGAGCACGCCGAACTCGAACCATCCACTCCCACCTTCGCTCCACTCACTCATCGATTTCTCGCCCGAGCGGGCGACATTTTCGCCGAGAGATGTTTCGAGGTCATGGTGCAACCTCGCCCGGAACACGGCCGGGCGAAGTCGTCACGCATGGGTCAGGCGTGGATCAGGAGATCGATGTTCTCGGGGAGTTGTTCGGCGACGGCCTGGATGACGTCTCCCTTCATGGCCTTCCAGAGGGTTCCGCGTCGGGTCGTGCCGAGTAGTAGCAGGTCGGCGCCGTGGGTGACGGCCATGTCGAGGATGGCGTCGGGGATGTCTCGCGCGACCCCGTAGAGGAGCCGGAGCGGGACGCCGACGGTCTTCGCGTTTTCGCGGAGCCGGTCGAAGAGCGCCAGGGCCTGCTCGTCTTCGTCGAGCTTGGGTGGGGTCGTGGGGCCCATTGGCGTCACCGCGAGGTGGCGGATGAACAGGATGTCGAGCTCGGCCTGCCGGTTCTTGCATTCCTTGAGGGCGAATTCGATCAGCCTCGGGTTCCCCTGGGTGGCGACCATGATCCGTTCCTTCGCGGTATAGGCGCCGGCCTGGATCATCAGGGGGCGTTTCGGGGCGGTCGGGGCCGAGTGCTCGGCGGCGATGAGCGCGGCGCGGTAAGACTGGGTGCGGTAGCTCGCGTAGCCGGTGGTGGTGGCCACCCCGAGCATGAGCAAGAAGCCGAAGTCGGCCATCCGGATGACGACCGGGCCCGCCCCCGGGATTTCGTGGCGGTAGAGGACCTGCGTCGATTCGCCGAGGGTCAGCGAGAGGCCCAACTCGACGATCACCGCGGCGACTGCGAATGCGAGGTAGGCGTTGCGCGTCGACTTGGCGATCGGCACGGCGCGGTTGGTCACGACCGTGGCGATTCTGGCGGCGAGCCCCGTGACCAGCACGAGGAGTGCGAAGCTTCGGGCGTGCGGCTTGACGATGCAGATCGTGATCCCGATGCAGATCATGATGACCGTTAGGCTCATCATGAACACTCGTTCCCAAGTCTTGAGGGCGAGCTCCTTGTTCGTCGAGGTCGTCGCGAGGTTGATCGAGATCGCGCCGACGACGCCGATGGCGTACAGGCCGGAGAGCTTCTCAACGTTGGGAAAGAGCAGGACCACCAGCGCCGGGATGGCCGTCCCGACGACCAGGGGGAGGATCGGCATCCCGTAGCGGTTCAGGCCGCCGAAGGCCTTCGGTAGCTCCTTGTCGCGTGAGAGCATGAACTGGATCGAGACGACGCCGACGAGCGCGGTGTTCACCGCCGAGAAGAGCAGGATCGCGAAGACGATCGAGCTGACGGCGGCGAAGATCGGCCCGACGTATCGTGCGGCGATCACCTTGAGCATGTCGCCGGTGTGGAGGAGGTCGCCGGTCGGGCCGCGTTCGTAGAGGACCGAGTCGGGGAGGGCGTTCATTGCCGCCGCGAGGATCAGGTTCAGGATCACGATCTCGGTGAGGACCGGCAGGATCGCCCGCCTTGCGGTCTTCTCCACCGGCTGGACCATGATCCCGGTCATGTTGGCGACTGCCTCGACCCCTGAGAGGGCGAGGACAATCTCGGTGAAGCCGACCCAGGAGGTCCACATCCCCTTGTTGAACGGCGACTCGACCCGCATCTGCGAGACGTGCGGCAGACAGGCGATGCCGATGATGAGCGTCAGGATGATCGTCGCGACCGCCACGAGCATGGCGATCGTCCCGGTCTTGGTCGGGCCGAACTGGTTCAGCAGGCCGATGACGATGATCGTGAGGGCCGCGAAGACGGCGTCGAGCGGAAAGCCGAGGAACCTCAACTCGTGGACGCCGAGGTAGTGGAACCCGTCGAGGCACGACATCGAGGCCGTGACGACGTAGTCGGCGCAGAGGAGCAGTCCCCCGATCACGGCCAGGAGCTGCGACCGACGCTGCGCCGACGAGTAGACGCCGCCGCCGTCGGGGAAGAGGCGGCAGATGATCTCGTAGCTCCAACCGACGCCGATCATCAACGCGCACATCGCGACGATGTGCCAGAACGACGACCGTCCGGTGAAGGCGAACGCAAGTCCGAGGACGTAGAGTCGGCTGGTGCCCCAGTCGCCGAAGAGCATCGGCCCGGCGTGATACCAGTGCAATTCGCGCGGACGTTCCCCAGTGGTCAACATGTCGACCGTCATTTCCTTCCCGAGCATCGAGCGAACCGGATTCGGTTCGTACCGGGGAGTCTTCAGAGTGCAAGTGGGGCCGGCTTGACGAAGCCGGGAATCGCCGACCGAGAGATCGGCCGGCGGGAAAGTCCCCTCGGACGCCTACGAGGTTAGCTGTCGGGCTCGGAGCCGGAGGTGCCCCGTCGCGAGAGTCATGCCGCGATTCGCCCCAATAATTGAGTGGTTCCCCCGTTCCCCCGAATGTCGGTGGGATTCGGCGCTAGCACGGATCAGGTCCCCCGGGAACAAAAGCGAGGTGAATTAAAAGCAACCTCGATGCCAACGTCAAGAGACGCCGCGAGGCTACCTCGATCTTGTAGATTCGCTTGTTTATCGGAATCGTCACGGAGTTTGGGGGGGAGAAACTCCGTCCTCCGAGCTGGCGGGGGCGGACCGCTTCGCGATCTCGGCGGCCACGGCGGCGGTGAACGAATCGGTCGACTCCTGGCCTCCGAGGTCTCGGGTGCAGACCCCATCGCGGAGCAGGTCGAGGGTCGCCGTCCGGACGGTTCGGCCGAGGTCGGTCTCGCCGACCTGGTAGAGGAGCATCGAGAGCGCGAGGAAGATCGCCGTCGGGTTCGCGAGGTTTTTGCCGGCGATGTCGGGGGCGGTGCCGTGGGCGGCGTCGAAGAGGGCGACTCGGACGACCGCCGCGGGGTCGAACGCGAGGTTCGCGCTCGCGCCGATGCCGAGCGAGCCGGCGAGGCCGCAGGCCATGTCGGAGAGGAAGTCGCCGTACTCGTTCAGGACGAGCACGATCTGGAACTTCTCCGGCACCATGATCACCTTGCCGAGCAGGGCGTCGAAGAGCTCGGTGTTGTGCGGGACCTCGGGGAACTGACCGGCGACTTCTTTGACGACGCTCTCGAAGAGGCCGTCGGTCGCCTTCTGGATCGTGTATTTCGACGCGCTCGTGACCCGCTTGTTGCCCGTGCGCCGCGCGAGGGTGAACGCGTAGCGGGCGGCCTCGCGGACGGGACGCTTCTCGACGATGCGCAGGCTGACGGCACCGTCGTCGCCGATCAGGCGGCCGGGGTCGTCGTAGGTGCCGCCCGTGGCGATTCGGACGATGTCCAGGTCGAGCTCGCGTCGGAAGTTGGTCGGGACGCCGGGGATGGTATAGACGGGGCGATGGATCACCGAGAGGTCGAGGCGACGCCTGAGCACGGCGTTCGGGCTTTCTTCGGCCGTGACGGTCGGGTGCTTGAGCGCGACGAGAGTTGTGCCGACCTTCTCGACGGCCTCGTCATAGACCGCCCTGCCGCGGGCTCTCCGGTTCTCGAGGGACAGGTCGACGGGGATGAATTCGAGGCGGATCGGGAGCGAATCGGCCAGGGTGTGGATCGCCTTCGACAGCTCCGGGCCAATCCCGTCGCCCAGCAATTCGGTGACCTGATACGTCGGACGCATGGTACAGAAGGGCCTTTCACGCTCAGTCCGCTTACCGCCATCAAGTCAAAGGAGATGGCCGACGGGACCTTCCGGGATATGGGAGGGTCCTTGATTGTAGGGATCCCCCCCGAAGGCCGTCAAACGTGCCTCGCTCGTCGGAATCGGTCCGATCCGTCGCCAAACCGTTCCACTCGCTTGGCGGCTCGCCATTTCGCGAGTTATATTGGGATATCCTGCGCCGACGCGCGTCCGGTCGGTTTTCGATCTCCCCGACTCGAATCGCCGTCTCGCCGGAGCGGCGTGAGGGTGTTCCCCCGATTTCCCGCCCGCAGGAGAGCTCCGATGTCCACCGCCGGGAAAGTTTTGGTCGTCCTGGTTCTGCTGGTCTTGCCCATCTGGATCATCCTCGTCGCTTCCGTGGCCAACCTCAATACCGAGTGGACCATGGCGCTTAAGAAGCTCGAGGGCAACATCAAGACGCTCGAAAAGCAGGTTGCCGATAACGAGGCGATGAGCCATGGATTGAAGGACCAGATCGCCTTGGCCCAGTCGACGGCCGAGACGAATCATGTGGTGATCCGCTCGAAGCTCGCGGAGATCGAGCGTGCCCGGGCCGAGACGACCCAGATCAAGACCGCCGTCGACGTCCAACTCGACACGCTGAAGGCCGCCCTCGCCAGCGCGGAGTCGACCCGCGAGCATCGCAAGACCGAGGCCCAGGAAGAAGAGAAGGCCAAGGGAGCCGCCCTCGCCGACGTCGAGAGGCTCAAAGGCGAGACGAACCAACTGATGGATCAACTCTCCAAGCTCCGCGAGGAGTTCAAGAGCACCCTCGATGCGAACCGCAAGCTGGTCGAACGCCTGCTCCGGGGTGGCTCTACCCCCCCGGCTCGCTCGGCCTCGCTCCTCAGCCCTGTGACGCGCTGAGCGGATCATCCGGGAGCTGTCAATCAAAGAGGCCCCGCGTCATTCGGCGCGGGGTTTTGCTTGCGCCCTGATGTGTTCGGAGGGCGTTCCACCATATCTTGCGAATCTCTTCATCAAATTTTTACTGGCATTGACGCGATTCTGAGGATCGTGCCAGAATGCACGATCCTCCGCGTGCGGATACATCTTTGACACTTGTCCAAAGGTTCCAGGATGACCGAGGGTTCCGGAAGACGATGGAGAGCCGGCTGGATCGGATCCCGGGCATCCGCCCCGTCGCCAACCCCCTCGAAGATCCCCACGCTCGAACAACCCTGGGTCGGGATTGCGGCCAACCCGGGCTCCGGTCGTGGAAAAGGAAAACGACGCGTGGAACGCCTCGTCCACGAGCTCGAGCGTCGGGGGCTGGAGGCTCGCGTCGCCTGGAGCCTGGACGAACGGGCGGCCCTGGTCGACGAGTCTTCTCGAGATCCGAGGTGCCGTTGCCTGGTTGCCGCCGGGGGCGACGGCACCGTCGCGGCCCTGGTCAATGAGCACCCGAAGGTCCCGATCACGGTCCTCCCCGCGGGGACCGAAAACCTGTTCGCCCGCCATTTCGGGTTGAACGGGACGCCTGCGCACCTGGCCGCGACCATCGCGGAAGGGAAGGTCGCCCGGATCGACCTGGGCGACACCGGGACTCGGCGATTCACCCTGATGGCGGGGATCGGGTTCGATGCCGATGTCGTCACGAGGCACCACCTGACCCGGATCGGTCAGGCGGGGGTGCCTCGGCCGACGAATCGGAGCGCCTATGTCGAGTCGGTCCTCCGTTCGAGCTTTTCCTATCGGTTCCCGTCCCTGACCCTCTCGATCGCCGATCCGGGGGCCGAGGAGACGCTGGTCGGGGCCACCGCCTTCCTCTTCAACCTGCCCCGATACGCTCTAGGATTGCCATTTGCCCCTTCGGCGAAGGGGGACGACGGCTGGCTCGACCTTGTCGTCTTCCGCGACGCCGGCCCGTTGCGATCGCTCCACTACCTCTGGATGGTCGTCCGCGGCCTCCACCTCGATCGTCCCGGCATCTACCATCGCAAGGTCCGCCGCGTGGAGATTTCCTCGGCCGAGCGAGTCCCGGTCCAGCTCGACGGGGATCCCGGAGGATACGTCGCGTCGCCGTCCCGGCCCGAAGGGACCTGGACGATCGAGGTCCTACCTCGCGCGATCGACGTCATGGTGCCCTGCGCCTGAGCCGGCTCGATGCGGTTCGGGTCGTCAGCCCTGTCGCCCTGCGATAAGATCGGGCCGGGCGATTGCGGAGGGGCGACGCGTCTTGTCTCGTCCTCCTCCCCCCCAAGGAAGGGAAGGGACTAGAGCATGGCCGTGTTGAACCCCGTTTCCATCGGGCCGACGACGATCGGCCGAGGACGCCCGCTGGCCTTGATCTGCGGCCCTTGCGTCATGGAGCCGAACGACCTCACCCTGGTCATCGCGCGTCGACTCGCCGAGATCAGTGCCGAGCTGGGGGTCCCCCTGGTCTTCAAGGCGTCCTTCGACAAGGCTAACCGCACGTCGAAGTCGAGCTTCCGGGGCCCTGGGCTCGAGGAAGGGCTGAGAGTCTTCGAGCGGGTCAAGGCCGAGACCGGCCTGCCGGTGACGACCGACGTCCACGAGAGCCACCAGGCGGCGCCGATCGCCGAGGTCGTCGATCTTTTGCAGATCCCCGCCTTCCTCGCGAGGCAGACCGACCTCCTCGAGGCGGCGGCGGCGACCGGGCGGCCTCTGAACGTGAAGAAGGGGCAGTTCATGGCCCCCTGGGACATGTCGAATGTGGTCGCCAAGGTCGCTTCCCAGAGCGACGCGGGGATCCTCCTCACCGAGCGTGGGACGACGTTCGGCTACGGCCGGCTCGTCAACGACTTCCGGGCAATCCCCCTGATGCAGGCGACGGGCGCCCCCGTCGTCTTCGACGCCACCCACTCGGTCCAACTCCCGAGCGCCGGCGCCGGGGGCACCGTGACCTCCGGCGAACGCGAGATGGTCCCGTATCTGACCAAGGCGGCCGTGGCTACCGGCTGCGACGCCCTCTTCCTGGAAGTCCACCCCCGCCCCGACGAAGCCCTCTCCGACGGCCCGAACGCCCTCCGGCTCGACGACCTCCCCGGCTTGCTCCGCACCTGCCTCCGCATCCGGGAGGCGATCGAAACCTCGGGTTGCTGAACCCCGCACCGCATCCCGCCCCCGCAACTGGCCGACGTCCCGGGTGATCGCCCGGGGACGTCCCGCTTCGCTTTCTTCCTGGGCCGATCGAACCGACGCGTCCTTCGGAGCGTATCTCAGGAAAAATGACCGCCGAGACCGGCAATGGCCTCGCCGCGCCCGGCCCCAATTCGCAGAATAGGGGGGTCGGAAATTCCGCGGTGTCCTCGAGATCCATCCTCGAACCTCCTTCTTTTCTTCACCCATCGTCGCGGGCCAGGCGGAGGCGTCGTCCACTGTTGAACGACGGCCTTGGATTCCCTCTCTCCGACGGATTATCAGGAGTTGCCCCTTTGAAACGGCGCGTCCGTCCTTGGAGTCTGCTCTTTGGCCTCGCCTCGACGCTGGCCGGCTGCAACTATGCGCCCACCACGCCGCCCCCTCGGGCCATCACCCCAACGACCGGATCCTCTTCGAGCGTCGGAGAGACTTCGGACGAAGGACTGACGGCCTCCTACTCGTCCGGCGCGGGCGAGTCGGATTCGCAGATGAAGCCGGTCATCATCAAGAGTGTGATCAACCTCATCCAGACGGCTGCCCTGAAGCCCGGCGGCGATAACTTCAAACAAGCGACCGGCAAGCTCAATAACTATTTCGAGGGGACACCGCCGCAGGACTACTTGCTCAAGCCGGCCTCTCGCGAGTTCCTCGCCAAGCAGTTGTCACCCGACGCGCTGAAGGGCTTCGAAAGCCAGTCGTTCGAGATGCCGGATGCCCGGCATCTCGAGGACTGCATGCTGTACCACGGCATCGCCATCCGGATCGGCGGCAACGGCGACGACTTGACCAGGGTCCGCCGCGTGTTCGACTGGACCGTCCGCCAGGTCCAGCTCATCCCGCCCAATTCGCTGGCCGTCCCCGGGATCGGCCAGGCGCAGGCCCGGCCTTATGACGTCCTCTTGCGCGGGCTGGCGACCGAGGCGGGAGGATACTGGTCGGAGCGGGGCTGGCTCTTCATGTCCCTCTGCCGGCAGTTGGGCATCGATGTGGGCCTGATCACCTATACGCCCGCCGACGAGAAAGAGCCGATCCCCTGGATCTGCGGCGTCTTGATCGAACAGAAGATCTACCTCTTCGATGCCCGGAT
This sequence comes from Singulisphaera rosea, assembly GCF_054877945.1. Classification (NCBI taxonomy): domain Bacteria; kingdom Pseudomonadati; phylum Planctomycetota; class Planctomycetia; order Isosphaerales; family Isosphaeraceae; genus Singulisphaera; species Singulisphaera rosea. The sequence continues at coordinate 370,858 of NZ_JBTYIP020000006.1, forward strand.
CGGCCTCGCGATCCCCAAGGCCGACGGCACGGGCGTCGCCACGCTCGACGAAGCCCTCGCCGATCCTCGCGTGCTCAACCGGCTCGACCTGCCGGGCCAGTCGCCCTACCGCGTCACCCGAGAGCTCCTGAACGGGAGCCCGAGCAAGATCGGCATCGCGATCGACTCGAGCCCGGGCTACCTCTCTCCCCGGATGTACCTGCTCCAGGAGAGCCTGGTCGGCAAGAATCGGACGGTCCTCTTCCGCGACGCGGCCGAGCAGCGCGACCAGTTCGTCAAGGCCCTCGGTGCGCATGCGGGCGACGTCGTCCTCTGGCCCATGCCGATCACGGTCCTCAACCGCCTCTTCACCGACGCCCGCTTCGTCCAGGCGACCCAGGTGGCGCTCCACCTCTACGACTCGAAGTATCCGCTGCTCTACGCCCGGATCAAGCAGTTGCGCGGCGAGATGTCCGAGGCCGTCAACGACTACATGACCTTCCGGATCGACGAGAGCCCGCTCCAGATGGACGGGGTCACGAAGATCACCCCCGAGGAGCAGGAAGCCCTCCACCACCACGCCACCTACTTCCTGGCGCTCTGCCACCTCGAGCAGAACAACACCAAGCAGGCGTCGTTCTTCTTCGGTGAGACCTTGCGCTTCCTCCACGCCCCCGGCCCCGGGCAAACGTATTACAATATGTTCCGCTGGGGGGCGTCGACCAACCTCGCCTTCCTCCACGAGGCCAAGGGCGAGCTGTCGCAGGCGATCGCCTACTACTCCGAGTACAACCCCACCCCCCAATATCACGGCAATCTCGTGCTCGCCCGGGAGTTGGTCTGGCAGAACCCGACCGCCCGACCTCCCGTCCCCCTGCCTCCTCCCCCGGCGGCCTCCGCCTCCGAACCCGCCCCGGTCCAACTGCCGACGGGCCCCATGAACCCGTTCTGAAGCCGGAATGGGGAGACCCGGGCTCTTTCGGAGGGTTCGGGTGTCCCCTTACAAGCCCGAATCGCCAGCGAGTGAATCCTCTTCGATTCGATGCGAGAGGGTTCACTCGCTCGCGCTTCGGGCCCGCATCAGCGAGAGGCGTCTCGATCGGAACCACCCTTGACTCGCCCATCCCCCCGTAGGCGGGGCACTCCTGCCCCGCCTTTACTGCTCAAGCCGAGTCGAGAGCCGCGGGGCAAGAGTGCCCCACCCACCGAGGAGGATGGTTGGGGACGACGAGTGTCTTGCGGATCTTATGTCGAAGGGTAATTACTTCGACTCGAGCGGCGAAGACTCCGAGAGTGTGACCGTGCGGACGGAGAGGCCCGCGTCGGAGGTGATCGTCGACGTGTGCGAGGTCGGGAGATCCCAATTGCCGACGCGTTGCCAACGTTCCTGGATCGTCTCGACGTGGTCGAGCTTGCCTGACTTCGTGTCCCAGTACTGGACCGAGTAGCTCCTCGGCAGGTATTGCCCGTCTCGGTTGCGTTCGTTGTCGATGACGGTGATGGTCACGTTCCGGTCGCCGATCTGGCGGTTGACCACCATGATCTGCTGGTCCTTGATCCGGTAGCTCGAGGCGAACCGGCCACCCTCGAAGGCCAAAAGGCGTCCGAGGGGGTGTGCGTCCTCGTCGTCGGCGAAGCGGAGCACGGGCTTCGGGGTCGAGGGGTCGACAGGCTCGGGAAGCCTGTGCATCGCGATCGAGCGGAGCTGGTCCTCGAGCCAGGGGCGCGCGACGGGGTCGTCCACCTGGACGTCGACGGAACCATCGGCCCGGACGGTCGCCTTGCCCGAGTAGGCTCGGCCGTCGACTTCGCCGGCAACCTGCGAGGTGAAGCCGGGGAAGTCCTTCCACTGGACCCGAGCGGACAGGGCGTCCTCGAACAGGGAGACGGCCTCGGGGTCGACCTTCGGCCGTTCGAGCGGCCAGGCGAAGGCGATCGTGGCGAACTCGCGGATGACCTCGTAGGACTTGCCCCCGAGCTCGCCGGCCTGCTTCACCGTGCGGTCGGTATAGACCGAGTACCGGCTGGGGGAGGGGGGTGTCCAGGTCGTGGTGCCGTCGTCCCCGGTGGTGAGCTTCGTCTCCGTGAGGTCGGAGTCGACCGCGTGCAGCATCGCCTTCGGGAGGGGTTTGCCCTCCTGGAGGACGAGGAGTTGGATGCGTCCCTGCTCGAGCTTCGCCACGATCTCAAGCGGGATCTCCGGCCGGGGGACGAATTGGTTCAAATCCTCGGCGCGTCCCGCGATCGCCTTGGGGTAGTGGCGGAGGAGGAACGGGGTCTCGTTCGGGCGGGCCAGGACCCCATACTCGCAGGCACCGATCACCGAGACGCTCCCCGAGGCCGGGACCAGGGCGCGGAGCCGGTCGGTGCCTTGTCGGACCTGGAGGGGCTCGAATTTGCCGGGCGTGGATTGGGCCCAGAGCTTCGTGCCGGCGATCTTGGCGACGAATCGGGGGTCGCCGGCCTCGGCCAGCTCGCTGAAGAACACTTCGGCCGACCGGCCCGACTCCGCCATCGGGCTGATCTTGATGAACAGGAAGTGGGCCTTCGCTTCATTACTCGACAGCCCGATGACGACCAGGGACAGCACGAGCCAACGGCGGAGAGTCATGGGACGGAATCCTCCTCGCGGGGGGGGCTTTGGGACGCGTTGCCGCCGGTCCGTTTTAGCACCGCGCGAGGAGGTTTGGAAAGGCTCGCGACGATTCAAATGGCCTTTGTGGTCGGAGTCCAGGCCAGTTGCTCCGCGAGGTCGAAGGTCGCCTGGCCGATCCGTTCGCCCTCGGAGTCGAAGACCGTGACCTTGATCACGCGCCCGGGGAACCTCGCCCGGGCGTCGGCGAGGATGTGCTTGACCACCGGCAGGACACGATCCGACGCCACGCCGCTCGGCACGCTGAACCAGAGCCTCCCGTGGTGCTCGAGGTCCGCCTGGATGTTCTGCAAGAGGATCTCGCTGTGCAGGTTGATCGCCTCCGCGAACGTGACGTCGGACTCCGTCGCCCCCGACCTGGCCAGGGGGCTGGTCGTCCCGGAGGGCACGGAGGGGCCGTCGTTGGGGGGAGTCGTCGTCTCTGGGATGATCCGATGGCGGATGCCGTGCCAGGGGCGGTAGTGTGCCTGGAGGATCGGCTCGTTCGACGGCCCGAGCAGGGTGAGGACGATCCTCCGGTCGGGGAAGCAGCGCGAGGATCCGTCCAATAAGTCCTTACAGAGCCCGAGGGCATCCTCGGGCTCGACCTTCGAGTCCAGCACGACCCGGAGCCGGCCTTGCGTCTCGAGTTCGACGTCGGCCTTCCGGATGAGCTTGCTCGGATGTTTTCGGAGTCGGAGCGTGAAGTCGCGGTCGCGGTCCGTCTCCCCGGTGGACCCCGATGGGTCGACCTCGGGGGCGGCCCCATCCTCCGAGGGATCGGCGGAGTACCAGGATTGGGCCTCGAGCGGAGAGGGCTTCGCCGCGATCGAATCGCAGCCGAAGGACGCGAAGAGAAGTGACCCCGCGGCGAGCATCCACAGGCGGTTCATGGGTAAACTCCTCGACGGTCGGCACGGGCTGCCCCATTTGGAGGCTCGTGACGACGAGCGGGCGGTATTCCGTGCGACTCATAGGTTGTGCATGAAAATCGGCCGATGATTTCGGGCGTTCGGCTTTCGCCGAGCGGTTCGGGCGGGAGTCCGGCCTCGGTGATGAAACCGACGACGGCCGGCCTCGCCCTTATCGCAGGGCCTGGGGCGTGGATTCGTCCGCCGGATCTTATTGAAAAATTGTAAGAATGTGGATCCCGCGAAGATGGGATCGGCGCGGTGTCCGATCGGGACTGACCCGATGCACGCCCATGGACACCTGTGGTAAACTCGGAAACATCTTTCGCGGGGGCTATCAATCAGGACGCCGAGCCGGGCCGCTTGTGACGCGCGGGAAGGGTTCGTCGCCGAAGACGGGGGCGGGATGAACATGCCTGAAGGAGATCAAGGGAAGGGGCCGCTGCGTTCGGGCGCCAACCCCGCCGTCGCCGACCGCGGCCGCCTCTCGAATCGGGCGGACGCCGATCCGGGAGCATACGGGTGGGTGATCGAGACGGTGATCAGCCCGTTCCACTGCCTCTATCAGGACGCGCTCCAGTTCCACACGCAGAGCCAGCTCCGGCTGGCCCGTTCCGAGAGCGAGGCGAGTCGCCTGGCCCGAGGGGCGCTCCTCCTTTACGTCGCCAGCGCCGAGGCCTTGGTGCACCAGGCGGCCGTGGAATTGGGCCGGCCCGAGCTGACCGCGATGATCGCCGACTCCGAACGCCCCTTGCCGCTCGTCGACGCCTGGCGACTCCTCCCCGCGATCATCGCCGACGGCCCCACCGGCTCCTTCGACCCCGACCTCCCCCCCTGGCCGCAATTTACCGAGCTGCTGGAGTTGCGGACCTCCTGGACCTACCCCGGCGTCGCCGCCTCGCGACGCGCGTACTACCGGTCGCCCCAACGCGACGCCGCCTACGAGCCGCTCGAGTCCCACCTCATCCCGCCCGGCCTGGCCATCTCCCCCGCAGGCTTGAACTACCCGAAGACCGGCCTCCCCCGCGACCCCTACGCCCTCCGCCCTCGCCACCTCGACACCGCCCGAGGCGTCCTCGACGCCGCCATCGAGGCCCTCGACCGCCGCCTCGGCGGCGCCCTCACCCGCGATCAACGCCACCGCAAAGAGCCCGTCCGCGTCGTCTATCCTCCGAACCAGCGAGGCTGATCAACGGGGAAGCGGAATGAAAGCTTCACCATAAAGGCATGTTCCTGAAGGAAGGCATTTCGCTCGTTGAGCCTCGATCCCGAAACCCGATATTTTCTTAAACATCGGGTTTCTGAGGAAGTCAGCAACGACATTCCAGGAGGGGGCGTCGGCGTTGACGGCGTCAGAAGGGTTTCGGAAGCATTCTTCCCCCTCATTCGTCAGGGCAGAACTCGATCGAGGAGGCGCTGAACGAACGGGGGGACGGCGTCGGGGACGACCACGCCCGCGGGCCCGTAAGGATAGGATCCCGGTGGGCGGATGACCCGCATGGGGACGCCGTTGACGAAGCCCATCGGAGGCAAGGGGCCGCGGTATCGCCCGCCTCTTGGGACGATCACGAGGGGAGGCGCCACACCCGGGTCGTCGGGTGACGTCCGAGGGGCCCCTTCGGCTTCGGAGAGCAAGTCGCGAGGAGGAACCCCGGCGCGGTCATCCGGCAGCGGGTCGAGGTCCGTGGGCGGGAGGTCCGCGTCGGCGTCAGGACGGGCGGGCCCTTGCCGACCAGCCAGGTCCATGTCCGACTCACGAGTCCAGTAACCTGCGCGATATCCCCAACCGCCCGAGCGTCGGACCCAACGGGCCGGGACCCAGTCCCAGCCGTCCTGCACGCGAGCCCAGAAGGAGGATTTCCAGACGAGGCCGTTGCCGTCGACCGCATAATGGCCGGCGACGAGGAAGTAATCCGGGCCGGGCGCCGGTCCCGGGACATCTTCGGGGTGCTCGGCCGGCGGGCCGGCCTTCCGCCAATCGAGGCGACCGACCGTCGAGGACACCTGGCGACGTCCCCATGAGCCGGGGACGCGATACCAGCCGACCGCGTCGCGCATCCAACGCCCCCCGACCCAGATCGAGTCCCGGGGCGGGACTTGCCAGACCCCTCCAACCCAGACGAAGTCGTTCCTGGGCTGATCCCAGGACCAGTATCCCGGGACCCACGCCGCTCGAGGATCCGGCGAGTCCTCCGTCGGACGCTCGTCGGGAGGAGGCGGGGGCGACATCGGGGCCCGCATCGCTCGGGCCCGGGTCGTGGGAGGCAGGAACGCCTCGTGCGAAAGCTCGGCCTTCGACTCGTTCCCCTCCGGATGGGGGCGGGGCGGTTGCGGCGGTTCCGGCTGGGTGATCGGTGCTTCCAGCGGCGGGGGGTCGTCAAGCCCCGCCTGCGCCGACGCCAAGGGGCTCCAAAGGCCAGCCCCGGACGCCAGGAAGACGAAGCCAGGGGTCAACCATTGGCGGTGTAAGGTCGCCATGTGTCTTGCTCCAGGTGCCGAGGGTCGAGGAGTTCTCCTGAGACAACTCCCCCAGGAGTTATCCTCGCACAAACCGGACCAATCGGCATGACTTGAGGGCCGCACGGCTCAGGAGTCCTCGCCGGGCCCGTCTCTCTCGCCTTGACGGAAGGAGGGCCTTGAGCGGATAGTCATGACAGGGCAACGGCACGCCACTTCCACAAGTCAGGAAGTTACTCGAATGACGGCCCGCCTCCCGAAACCCGCCAGGGCGCGTCGCTTCGCGGTCAGCGTGCGGCGCCTCGCCCTGATCGTCCTGCTCGTGGCCCTGGTCATGGGCTTCTTCGTCAATCGCACGCAGCGCCGGGAGCGCGCCATCGCGGACATCCAGTCGTCGGGAGGCCAGGTCAGCTACGCATCGTCAGCCACGACGATCCAGCCGCCCGGCTACTGGTCGCGTGCCCGAGCCTGGCTGGATAGTCGCCTCGCCCGATTCTCCCCTCCGGATATCGAAGGGGCCGACTTCACCGGGTCGACGTCGTTGAGTCCGCAGAAACTCGCCTCCCTCGGCTCGCTCCGCAGCCTCACGACGCTCTCCCTCGAAAGCTCGTCGGTTTCCGATGCCGACCTTTCCGTCCTTTCCTCCCTCGACCGCCTCCGCATGTTGAACCTCGCCAACACCGAGGTCGGCGACGAGGGCCTGGCCCACCTCGAGTCCCTCTCCTCCCTCCAGGATCTCGACCTCTCCAACACCGAGATCACCGACGAAGGACTCGCCCACCTGGCCTCGCTGCCCCAACTCCGGCGACTGGCCCTGTCCGACACGGGCATCACCGACGCGGGGCTTTCCCACCTGAAACGCCTGACGAACCTCCAGACCCTCGAACTTGCCCACACCCGGATCCAGGGCAAGGGCTTCGCCCACCTCGAGTCCCTTCGTCAAATCCAATCCCTCGACCTTTCACGCACTCCCTTAACCGACGCAGGCCTCGCCTTCCTCTCCAATCGAATTGCCCTCACCACCTTGAATCTTGAAGCGACGTCAATCAGCGACGTCGGCCTCGCCAGCCTCTCCGGCCTCACCCGACTCCAGACCTTGAGCCTCGCCAAGACCAAGATCGGCCGGACGGCCCTCGCCCCCCTCCGCCGGCTGACCCTCCTCACCGCCCTCGACCTCCACCAGACGGCCGTCGACGACAAGGGCCTCTCATCCCTCGCCGCCCTTATTCAACTCGCCGACCTCGACCTCGGCGGCACCCGAGTTCGAGGCGCCGGCCTCGCCGACTTGAAAGCGATGAGCAAGCTGGCGACGCTGAACCTCGACAACACTCTTGTGGACGATGCCGGCCTCTCCCACCTGCCCGCCCTCGGCGGGCTGACCACGCTCAGCCTGCGCCGGACCCAGGTCGGCGACTCGGGGGCCTATGCCCTCACCAAACTCCCCGCCCTCGCCACGCTCAACCTCAACGGGTCCAACCTCAGCGACGCGGGCTTCACCCTCCTGGCCGCCATCCCCACGCTCCAGTTCCTGGACGTCTCCGGAACACAGGTCCAAAGCTCCTCGGCAAAGAGATTGGGGCGAAGCCGGCCCACCTTGACGGTCGTTAGGCCGTTCGATGCCTTGAATGCCAGTGTGAACGACGCCACACACTCGCCGAAGCAAGGTCATTGAGTGAAAATTATTAATTAGTGAACATTAGGTTATTTGAAAATCTGTCGAAATGGCATTGGTTTGCCGGGTGTGCTTGCCGTCGATCACAAGCGAAATCGCCGGGCACCGAACTGGAGTGACCTATGAGATCGAACGCGAGCCGCATCACCCTGCCAATGTCCGCAGTTCTCCTACTCGTCACGCCGATGGCGTTGCCGGGACTCGTTTCCGGGCAGGACGTGCCGGCCGACCCCTTTGCGCTCGACGGCGCCCGAAACATCCTTCAAGAAGGGCATTTCGGGATTGTCAACGGCAAGCTCGCGGTGAGTATTCCCTATCGCCAAGTCTCGAGAGTGCGGGGCTTGTGGGCTCCTCCGTACGTGAGCTCGGATTTCGAGCTCGAGGTTAAAGTGCTGGGACAGCCAGTAACGACGGATCGTTACACCTGGCATCCGTTCCTGGTCGAGCGGTCGGGGATGGTGGAGGGGATCGCCGTGGAGACGGAGACCGCGCTCATCCCCGGCGGCCGTTCGGGGGTCATGGAGATCACGCTGATCAATCGCGGTAACGCCCCGCGCACGATCCCCGTTGCGATCACCGTCTCCGGCACACTGGATTCGGCTGACAAGGAAACCGCGCACGGGGCCTCGGGGTGGCTGTTCGCCGCGCCGGAGAGCCGGACGGCCACCACCCGGAAGGTCGAGGGGGGCTCGCTCGTGCTGGAGCAGGGGGGGCTTTCAGTGGTGGTTCGCGCGAGTCAGGGCATCGACTGGCCGGCCGGCACCGGCTCGATGATCGTCCCGCCCTCCGGACGATTGAAACTTCACGTCGCATTTGCGATGGGCCCTTCGGCCGAAGCCAAGGCGGCTTGCGACGAGATCGCCTCCGCGGCCGAACGGGCGTTGGAGGCGACACGCACCGCCTATGCCGATCGGCTGGCCGGGCTGTTCGCCAAGCTGCCCCGGTTGCGATCGAGCAGCCAGGCTCTTGATCAGTTCTACAACCGGTCGCTGGTCCCGCTGCTGATGAACCGATGGGACGTCGCCGAGTTCGCGCTGCACCCTTACTACGCGACCGGGAGCGTCAACGGCGGATGCGTCGGCAATTACCTCTGGGACTTCGGAGGCAATTGGGAGATCTTTCCCCTTTATGACCCCGAGGCCACGAAATCCCACATCAAACAATTCCTGGCTGTTGACATTACCAAGCACTTCGCATTCGAACCCATCACGGGGAAGGCGTGGGGACCGTGGTACCCGGTCAACCAGGAGAAGATCGTCGGTCTGATCTACTTTTACGTGAAACACACCGGGGATCTGGCTTTCTTGAAAGAAGTTGTGGATGGAAAGACGATCCTGGACCACGCGGTCGCCAACGCACTGTTCGGCGACGACCCTGGAAAGCCGGTCCGTCTGATCGACTACGGGCCGTCGAACAGCCACCTCGAGTTGCGGCGCGGGATCCCGTACAACCACGTCATGCCCGACCTGAACGGCAGGCGGTACGACAGCTACGTGCGGGCGGCCGAGTTGGCGGAGCTCGCGGGGACACCCATGCCGCCACTTCGCGAACGCGCCAGCGCGCTCAAGGCTGTCTTGAAGCAGCAGCTTTGGGACCAGAAAGCGAAATGGTTCGCGTTCCAGGACGACAAGGGGCGTAAGGACCTTCGATACACGGTGCAGGTCTTCAAGCTCTTCAGCAGCGAAGTGCTCGACGCCGAACAGGAAGCCGGCTTGCTCACCCACCTCCGGGACGAGCGCGAGTTCATGGCCGAATATGGCCTGGAGAGCATGGCCAAGACCGACCTCGCCTACGACCCGGTCGATTACGACAACGGGGGCGGCGGCTGCTTCACCGCATTCCCGGCGCAGGTCGCCGAGCGGCTCTATAAGGCGGGCCACCCTCGGGAGTCCTCGGACATCCTGAAACGCATCCTGTGGTGGGGCGAGCGCACGCCGTACTGGGGCGATTCCTTCGCGGCGAACGAGATCCAATACCGCCGGGATACCCCCTTGCAATGCACCATCGACGCCGCCGCGGCCGCGCAGTGCATCATCTTCGGCATGTTCGGCGTCCGGGCCGAATTCAACGGCGACTTGCGCATCAACCCGACCCCGGCCTCCTTCGCACCGAAAATGGAACTGAATGGCCTGCGACTCCGAGGACACGTGCTCGATATTCGCGTCGATGGCGGGACGTACGAGATTCAGGAAGGCCCGCGTCGGACTCGACAAGCCGTCGGGCAGCCGACGATCCTTCGCTCGCGGTAGGCAAATAGGTTTTCTCGGGACTTTGCGCCGCCTTAGCCCGACACGAGAAGGCACGTGCGGTCAGTTCGCCGATGACTCATTCGTCAGATCGGTGCGCGATGCTCAGCACGCGCATCGCGGCCCGAGGTCAGGACTGTTGCCGAAGCTCGTGGAAATCCAGGCAGTTCGAGTCTGTTTTACTGTAAAAGGTTAAGACTTGATATCGCCCACGTGGAAGGACGAATTCGGCCCGTCCGACCAGCCAACTGCCATGTCGATCGCCGGAGTCCATGAGGAGGACGTTACCACCAGCGTGCCGCCAAGCCAACTCGCTTTCCGGGACTGAGCAACCTCGGACCTCCTCGAAGTAATCGAGCAGTTCCGTCTCCGACTCGGCAAAGATCCATCCCAGCAGAAAGTGCTGGCCTTGGACCGTCCGGTAGTACGCGACCTGGGTGTCGCCGCCCCTGAGGACCGACGCCTGCCCTTGGCCGACTGGGATGACGCCGATCCTCGCGATGAAGCTTGTTCGCCGGGCCCACCTTTACGCGGGGCTCTCCATGACCCCGTGGGTGTTCCTTATATGGGATCATCGCGTTCCTGTTCAACCATCTCGAGGCCTTCCCGGACACGAAGCTGATCCACTTCGGCCCGATCGAGTGGGCGGGGACTTCGCTCGAGAAACGCCTTCGGCCCGAGGAACTGGCTTCGCGGGTGGTGGCGGCGCTGAATGCGGCGGCCAAGTTGGAGGCCGGGGGTATCGCCTCACGGCGAAGCCGGAGGCTCGTTTCGGGCGGGAGTTCTTTGCCACGGTCCGGGCGGTCGGGCAGGAGCAGGTCGTGCGGATCGACCTCGAGACGGGGGAGGGGACGGTACGGTCGCAGCCGAAGCCCGCCACGGCGGTCCCGCCATTCGTGGCCAAGGCGGGGGTCAAGCTGAGCCCCGCGCCGATGGAGCCGGTGACTCGGGCATTGCCGACGTTGTTGGATCGGCTGAAGATCCCGGGCGATCGCGTGGTGGAGCGGACGACGGCCCCGGACCTGTCGTTCCTGATGGAAGGGCAGGGGAAGACCTGGAGAGTGACGTACAACGCACAGACGGGGCGCGTCTCGGGACGGGCCGAGGAGGAGCCGGGGGCGCTGTCGGCGCGCGGGTATTTGCTCCGGCTCCACCTAGCCCACCACTATCCCTCGGCCATCGACGCACGATGGTTCTGGGCGATTGGGGTCGACGCGATGTTCCTCTCGATGGTCGGCTGGGGGAGCACCGGGTTTTTGTTGTGGTGGCAGATGAAGAACGTGCGCAAGGTCGGCGTGGTCGTGCTCATCTTCAGCGTCCTGACCGCCGCGGCCGTCGCGATCGGGATGCATCGCATCCTTGCCGGGTGACCATGCTATGAAAGTATCGGCTGGATCGATGGATTTTTTAGCCACGGATTGAACACGGATGAAACACGGATAAGAAGAAGAAAATAGCTATCAGCAGATGACGAAGATAGGTATAAATTGAAAATAAAGTCAATCTCAATCTGCGTCATCTGTTGATAAATCTGCCTTTTCTTATCCGTGTTTCATCCGTGTTCAATCCGTGGCTAAAAAATGGGCCGCGGGCTCGTGGTGAGCTCGCGGCCCTTGGAAGTTCACCCTGACTGGTTGGTTACTGGGCGGGAGGTGTCGAGGGTTTGGCGTCGGACTTCTCGGCCTCGTCGCCTTGGGGGCGGATCAGCTCGAAGTAGCGGCGGATGGTCTGGCGGTGGCCGAGGGGGATGGGCTCGCTGTTGAGGGCGGCCTCGGTGCGCTGGCGGTACTTCTGGTAGAGCTCGCGGTACTGGCGTCCGGCGGCCTGGCGGCCTTCGGGGGAGTGGGTGGTCTCGGTCTCGGAGGGGCCTTCGCCCATCTGGCCCTTGACCGTGTCTTGCTTGCGGCCGGCGCCGAGGGTGGTCTTCTCGCCGTCGACATTGCCGCTCGTGGCCATGCCCCAGTTGCTCGACGGGTTCGTCGACTTCTTGCGGAGCAGGCCCGTCAGGGTCGAGTTCTTCTGGCAGTTCCCCTTGCATTCCGAGAGGCTCTGGGCCTGCCGCTTCAACAAGTCGTTGATCTGCTTGCGACGCCCGTGGGCGCGGGCGAGCTTGCCGAGCTTCTTGAGGGCGGATTGGGCCGAGTGGCTGTCGTCGAGGGATTCGGCCAGCTCGGAAGTGGATTCGGAGAGGTCGCCGAGGCCGGCCTCGCCCGACGCCTGGGAGGCCTTCTTCAACTGCTCCTTGAGGGCCTTGGCCTCTTTGCGCTCGAAGTTGGGCTCGGCCTGTTCGAGGGCCTCGGCGGCCTTGGCGTACTTGTCTTGCTGGAGCGCGTTGCCGGCGGACTCCAGGGCCTGGGTCGAGGCCATGGCTTCGCCCAGGGTCTTCATCTGCGAGTCGACGAGGCCGACGTTGTACATGGCCTGCTGCTCGGCGATGGCGGTCTGCATCTCCGAGAGCTTGGCGAGCGCCTCGCGGACGTCGACGCCCGGTTGCTTCATCTCCTCGATCTTCTGCTGGAGCTGCTTGACGAGCTTCTCGAGGTCCTTGTCCTTGTGCGTCTCGGCGGCCTTCTCGAGCTCTTCGAGGCTGATGAGGGCGTCGTCGGCCGCGGCGACCACGGACTCGAGGGGGGTGACGGGACGGGCCTCGGCCTTCGGGCGGGGCCAGAGGATGAGGGCCAGGGCCAGGACGCAGGCGGCGGAGGCCCAGGGCAGGAGGGCGGGGGCCCGCAACGGGACCACGCGACGCGGGTCGACGACTTCGAGGTGCTGCTCGGCGTCGGCCAACTGGAGCTGGTGCAGCGCGGTGGACCCGGGCCGATCGATGAACTCGAGGGCCGTGACGACCCGGTCCTTCAACGAGTAGCGGCGGTCGACGGCCGAGGCCGCCAGGCTCCAGCTTCGGCCTCGGAGAAGCCCGAGGATGGCCCCGGCCAAAGGCCCGGCCGCCAGCAGCGAGAGCGACCAGATCGGCGAGAGCGGGTCGGTCCCCTTCAATCGCAGGGCCCCGAGTCCGATACCTAACAGAGAGCTCACGAACAAACCTAAGGCGGTCCAACGCAGCACCAGGAGGCGACTCTGCCTCCGGCGCACCGGCTCGAGGGTCTCGAAGATCCGCTTGTCCATCGTCGAATCCCCTTCCGACAGAAACCACCGCCATGACACCGCGGTCACGACGATTGTACGATTAAAAAGCTGTTCCGAAACCCGATTTTTTCTTCAAAACCGGGCTTCTGTGAGGAGACGGTGACATCCCATGAAGGGGTTGTCGCCGTCGAGTGGGTCAGAAACCCGGTGTTTGCAACAACATCGAGTTCTCTGGGAGAAGACGGCGACATCCCGCAAGGGGTTGTCTCCGTCGAGTGGGTCAGAAACCCGATTTTGAAGAAAAAATCAGGTTTCGGGGGACATACGTTAAATCGATCGGGCGATCACTCCGGGGCGACGGCTTCGGGGTGCGAGCAAGGTGAAGTCGATACGCCTCAGGGCGACGTCGAACACGAACAGGACGGCGGCCGCCGCGACGAGGTAGGGCCAGAGCGGCGTGGCCCGTGGCACCGAACGCGTGGGAGGGGCGAAGACGGTCTCGGGCGCCGGGTCGAAGCGGCCTCCCGTGACCTGGGCGACCGACTGCAAGAGGTCACGATTTATGGGTTTCAACCGGAGCTCGTCGGGGTAGCCGACCGCCAGGCCTCGGGATTGCTGGCCGAGGACCTGGCCGTTGAGGGTTTGCGAGAACATGAGCTGATACGAACCCGCCTGCGTCGTGTCGAACTCGGCCTGGTAGCGGCCGGGGGCCGACTGCTCCATCGGGAGCTTCTTCGTCCCGAGCCGGGGGTCGACCAGGGTGAGCTCGGTCGTGGCCCGGTTGAGGAACTTCCCGGTCGGGTCGATCGCGTCGAGCGAGACCGAGGCCTTCCGGCCGTTCCGCGCGACCTGGACGACGGTCCCCTTGGTCTCCGACTTGCGCTGGGCGTGGCGGGCGACCTGGGCCCAGAACTGGCCGAACTGGGGCCAGTTCAGCCATTCGGCGGCCCAGCGGGCCTTGGCGTCGGAGGTGAAGGCCACGCTCATGCCGAGGCCGTAGCGCCACCAGGCCAGCAGGGGGTCGCCGGCCTCGGTGGCCAGGATGACCTCGGAGGTCGCCTTGGGCCGGGTGACGACATAGCCGAGCAAGAACGGGACGTCGTCGAGGCCGACCTCGGAGAGGACCTGCGTGGGCCGGACCAGCGTCGGGGTGAAGGGCTGTTCGTTGATGGCCGACTTGCTGGCGGTGACGGTCTCCTTGGCGAAGATCTGGGGCACCTGGCCCGGGTCCTCGGCGACGTAGTAGCGGCCGTTGCCGATCCGGGCGATCTCCTCGAGGACGTCCTGGGCGGCGTCGCTCCCCATCGCCACGGTGGAGACCGTGATCCGGTCGGCCGCCATCGCCTGCGCGATCCCTTCGAAGTCGCCGGGCGCCGAGATGCCGTCGGTCAGGATGATCATGTGCTTGAGCTTGGCGACGGCCCCCTTGAGGACCTCGTAGGCCTCCTCCATCGCCGGTGCCATGACGGTGCCTCCCCCGGCCTCGAGCGAGGCGATCCGGTCGAGCACGAATCCCTTGTCGGTGCAGGGGTGGAGCTCCGAGACCCAGAAGTTTTCCCCCTCGAACGCCAGGACCCCGACCTGGTCGGCCGGGCCGAGCAACTCGACGGCGGCGCGGGCCGCCTCCTTGGCCATCTCGATCTTCTCGCCCCCCATCGAGCCCGACTTGTCGACGACCAGCATCATCGCCAGGCTGGGCTTCTCCTTCTCCTTCTCGAAGTCGCTCCGGACCGGCAGGATCTCTTCGAGGGTCGTCTTGTAGTAGCCGCCGAGCCCGAAGGATTGGTCGCCGCCGAGCATGATCAGGCCGCCGCCGAGGTCCTTGACGTAGGTCCGCGCAACCTCCATCTGGAGGCGAGTCAGCGAGGTGGCCGGGACATTCGAGAGGATCAGCAGATCATAATTCTGGAGCTCGGCGAGGTTGTCGGGGGCGCCTCGGGGGGGGCGGACGTCGACTTGCATGTTCTGCTCTTCGAGGGCCCAGGTCAGGTGCTTGACCTGCTCGAGGTCGCTCTCGACCAGGAGGACGCGGGGCTTGCCGGCCGTGAAGACCAGGCCGAAGTCGCTGTTGTTGTCGAGCAGCGTGTCGCGATAGCCGCGGAGTCGGGCGGTGATCGGGGTGAGGCCGCCTTGCTCGATCGCCTGTTTGAGCGTGACCCGGTTCTCGCCCGCCTTGAGCTTGACCTTCTGGTCGGCCACCTTGACGTCGCCCCGGTAGATCTCGACCTGACCGGCGTCGTCGGCGTGGTTGGCGTCGATGACGACCTCGACGTTGAATGGCTCGCCCTGCTGGACCTGGGGCGGGGCATTCACCGCCGAGAGCTGGACCTCGGGATCCTTGCGGGCGGGCAGGGGGACGGTCGAGACCTCGACCTTCCCCTGGAGCGCCGCGGCGGCCTTGAGGGCCTCGCCGGAGGTGGCGTTCCCGTCCGAGACGAGCACGACCTTGGGGACGTAGAACGGGGGGACCGCGGCGGCGGCGACCTCGAGCGCGGCGGCGATATCCGTCCCCTTCGCGTCGAGCCCGGTCGGCTCGGCCTTTTGATCGGCGATAGGCTGTCCCGGCGACGATGTTTGAGACGTTGTCGTGGCGGGGCTCGACGCCGTGCCGAGGCGGACCTCGCCCGGTTCGGAGGCGAACGGCAGGATCGCGTACCGGTTCCCCCCGACCCCGAGCACGGCGCGGGCGACGTAGTCGTCGGCCGCCTTCTTGGCCTCGTCGCCGATGCTCAGGCTGCGGTCGACGGCGAAGACCACGAACTGCTCGCGAGTCGGCCGGAGCAGGTTCAGGCCCGCGAGGGCGAGGATCAGGAGGACCGCGATCGACGCCCGGAGCGCGAGCGACGTGATCATCTGACGCCGGGAGAAGTCGACCAGGCTGTGCCGGAAGTAATAGACGAGCACGAGCAACGCGGCGAGGCCGAGGAGCCACCACGGGCGGGTCAATTCGAGGAACTGCGAGGGCAAGCCCATCAGTCGATCCACCTTCGCTGATAGAGGAACCACTCCCAGCACGTCAGCATCCAGGCCGCGGCGACGAGGTAATACCAGATCGGCCTCGCGCCGATCGCGGAGGAGGCCCTCGAAGTCCGCTCGGGCAGGCCGGGCCCCGGGCGGAGGTCGCTCTCGCGGCGGTTGGCGAGGTTGCAGGCGAGCTCGGCGATCACGGGAGAGTTGTCGGCTGGTCCGGCCTTGGGTGCCTTCGCGTTCTCCTTCTGCTTCGAGGCCGGCGGCTTGCGGACGACGCTCCAGACGCCGCAGCGGTCGAGCGGGCCGACGGTCGCCTTCGTAACTTTTGGCGGGAGCGGCCGATCCTGTCCGTCGGGGCCTCGGAGCACGCGGACGACCTCCGCGTCCGACTCGGCCGGCAGCTCGACCTCGGGCACCGCGCCCGCGGGGAGGGCCTCGCGGAGCTCCCCTTTGGTCCCGGCGAACCAGCCGAGCAGGTTGGTCATCATGATCGGGAATGCGGTCTGGAGCGGCAGGTCCCCCTTTTCGAGGTTGACCGTGAGAACCGCGACCTTCCCCTCGGGCCTATCGATCACGGCGTAGATCGGGTCGCCGGTCGCCGAGTCGATGAGGATCTGGGCGGGGACCTTGAAGGCCAGCTTCCGAGCCTCGGGCATGAGAACGTTGTCGAGCCGCACGTGGGCCAGGAGCGGGGAGTCCTTCGCCTGGTTGGCGACCACGGGGTTCTGGACCGGGGCCTCGACCTGCCAGAGCGAGGTCGGGTCCTCGGGGTCGATGACCAGGACCGGGCCGGCGGGCAACTCCGCCGGGACCTTGCGGTGGAAGACGGTGACGCCGCGGCGTTCTTGGGCTTTCGGCTTCGAAGCCGAAGGCTTGGCGACCTCCAACTGGACCAGGGGGATGGCCTCGAAGACTTTCTCCAGGAAGAGGTTCCCCTCGGTCACGAGCGAGACGGGTTGCGGGTCGCGGTGCGGGAGGATGGCCTGGGCGACGTTGTCGACGAGCAGGGCATCGTCCCGGTCGATCCGGGCGCGGAGCTTTCCCCCTTCGGCCGAGGTCTTGTCGAAGACCTGCGTGGTCGACTCGCCGGGCTTGAGCTTGAGCGGGACGACGTCGATCGGGCTGTCGTCCAGGTCGATCTCGAGCCGGCACTCGACCGGCTCGTCCGACGCGTTGGAGACCTCGGCGAGGATCTCGTAGCCGATCGGGTCGAGGAGGCTGCGCCTGGCTTGCAGGCGGGTGATCCCGACATTCCCGGTCGCCTTGCCGACGCTGACCAACTGGACGTCGGGCTGCTTCACCAGGCCCGCGGCCCCATCGAAGCCGCAATCGGTCAGGACGATGAGTTTATGAGACTTGTCCGTCGCCGAGACGAGGCGTCGGGCGAGCGCGACGGACTCGGAAACCCGGGTCGGGCCGTCGGTGACGGGGATCGACTCGAGGGCTTCGCGGAGGGTCCGCTGGTGGTCGGTCAGGCCGCAATAGACCCGCGGCTGCACGCCCGCGGCGACGATGGCCAGCTCGTCGCCGAGCCTCATCCCGTCGATGACCCTCGTCCCTTCGGCCTTCGCCGCGTCGAGCCGGCTCGGCGAGACGTCGGTCGCGTTCATGCTGGCGGAGTTGTCGACGATGAGGACCATCCGGCGCGCCCGGGCCTGCTGCCAACGAAAGATCGGGTCGGCCAGGGCGAAGACCAGGAGTGCGAGGAAGGCCAGTTGGAGCAGGAGGGAGATCAGGTGCCGGAGCCGCTGCCAGATCGACCTCGGCTTCTTCTCCTCGAAGATCTGCCGCCAGAAGATCAAGGTCGAGACGGGGACGCGACGGAGCCGGATCTTCAGGATGTAGAAGATCACGATCGGGATCGCCAACGTGGCGAGGAGGAACGCGGTCGGGTTGACCAGGCTCATGTCAGGGCCCCCGCCTCGCGCATCATCCGGAGGATTAATTCATCGAAGGGGATGTCGGTCGTCGAACGCGTCCCCCCGACTCCGTATGTGGAGCAGTATTTACGGACCGATTCGAGGAAGGCGTCGAAGATCTGGCGATACTGCCTGAGGTTCCGCTCGGTGATGGTGACCTTCTCGATCGCCTGGCTCTCGACGTCGAGCAACTCGACGTCCCCTTTGAGCCCGGGGTCGGCCTCGCGACGGTCGTAAACCTGGACGACGTGGGGCTCGTAGCGGTGGTGCCTGAGCACGTCCAGGCCGCGTTGGTAGCCGAGCGGGTCGAAGAGGTCGCTGAGGACCACGGCCAACCCCCGGCGCTGGGAGCGGTGGATGAAGTTCTCGGCGGCCCTGGCGAGGTTCGTCTGGCCGTCCCGGACCTCGAGATTCTCGAGGAACTTGAGCAGGGAGAGGATCCGCCCTTTGCCGCGAGTCAGGGGGAAGTCGGCGACGATCTCGCCCGCGAAGGCGACGACGGCGACCCGGTCGAGGTCGGCGAGCGCGATGTAGGCGAGCGCGGCGGCGACCTGCCGGGCGTAGTCGAACTTCGAGGGGGAGCCGAAATCCATGCTCCGGGAACAGTCGAGGAGAATGTAGACGTGAAGGTCTTCTTCTTCCTGGAATCGTTTCAGGAGCAGCTCGTCGTGCCGGGCGAAGACGTTCCAGTCGAGGTAGCGGAAGTCGTCGCCGGGGGTGTATTCGCGGTGGTCGGCGAACTCGATGCCGCCGCCGAGTTGCATCGTCCGCCGCTGGGCGAGGAGCTGCCCGCGGAAGACCCGCTTGGAGACGAGCGAGAGGTACTCGAGCTTCTTCAGGAACCCGGAGTCGAACAAGGGCATGGATCGGGTACCAGGGAGTGTCGAGTCGAGCCGGGGAGGTTTGGGGATCCGGCCTTGGACGTCTTTCGGATCCCATTCCGAAACCTGTTTTTTCCTTAAAAAACGGGTTTCTAAGGGGAGAGGGCGTCGGCGTCCCGCCTGGGGCTGGCCATGTCGAACGCATCAGAAACCCGTTTTCTAAGAAAAAACAGGTTCCGGGGCACAGACTCAGACGGTCATGGCTGGGGCTTCGACGGACTCGAGGATGTTCTCGATGATGTCGTCGGCCTGGACGTTCTCGGCCTGGCCCTCGAAGTTGAGGATCAGGCGATGGCGGAGGGCCGGGAGGGCGGCCTCGCGGATGTCTTCGCGGGCGACGTGGAAGCGGTGGTCGAGGATCGCCCGGATCTTGGCCGCGAGGATCAGGGCTTGCGCGCCTCTCGGGCTCGAGCCATACCGGACGAATCGCCTGGTCATCTCGGTCGCCTGCTCGCTCTCGGGGTGCGTGCTCATGACCACCGCGATCGCGTACTTGCGGAGCTCCGAGGCGATCGGGATCTTCCTCGACAGTTGCGAGAGCTCCACGATCCGATGGCCGTCGAAGACCGGCCGGGCGCGGGCGTCGGCCGACTCGGTCGTGCGGTCGAGGATCAGTTCGAGTTCCTCGGCGCTCGGGAAGGTGACGAGGAGTTTGAAGAAGAACCGGTCGAGCTGGGCCTCGGGGAGCGGGTAGGTCCCTTCCATCTCGAGCGGGTTCTGCGTCGCCATGACGAAGAACGGTCGGGTCAGAATGTGGGTCTTGCCGGCGACCGTGACTGATCGCTCCTGCATGGCTTCGAGCAAGGCCGATTGTGTCTTGGGGGTGGCACGGTTGATTTCGTCGGCGAGCACGAAGTTGGAGAAGATCGGCCCGTGCTGGAACTCGAACTTGCGCCCTCCTTCGGGCGACTCGAGCATCACGTTCGTGCCGATCACGTCGGCCGGCATCAGGTCGGGCGTGAACTGGATGCGCTGGAACTTGAGGTGGAGGGCGTCGGCCAGGGTCCGGACGAGGAGGGTTTTGCCGAGTCCGGGGACCCCTTCCAAAAGGACGTGCCCCCCGGCGATCAGGGCCGTCAAGGTGCCGTCGACGATCTCCTCGTGGCCGACGATGACGCGGCGGATCTCGCGGCGCAAGGCCTCGAAGTCGGTGCGGAACTGCTCGAGCTGCTTCACCTCGTCCGGGGTCTCGGTCATCGGCCAGGCCTCTCGGGGGAGTCGAACGCGAGTCGGGATCGCTCGCGGGTCGATGGTCGCATCGTCGCTCGGCATCCGCCTTCCGTTGAGAACAGCGTCAGTCGTCGTCCGGAAGGGCCGCAAAAACGAAACGTCAATGGCGGAAAGCCTTGTGGATTCCGGCGATATTATGCGGGTGTGGTTGTCTGGGCAGTCTGGAGTTGTGCCCAGGCCACGGCCGCTCGCCGGTGCCGCCTTGTCGAGATCTCGACCGCGACTTTCACAGGCTAACCCGAAAAGATTCGTACCGCAATCGAAAACCTGCGACATTTGAAATAGGGAGATCGTTCTCGGACTTGTTGAATGGTTTGACGAACGATTTCGGGGCGGCTATCCTGCTGATTCCGGACGCTCTCGGCCGTCCGCCACCCTCGAGCCTGCGAAGTGGATTCGCGCACATCTCGACGAGAGGGCTATCAGCATGTCGCATTGGTGTGTCTCGCCCCGACTTCTCCTCGCGAGCCTCTTATTCATGATCTTGCCCGCCTCTTCGGTCTTCGCGCAGCGGCCTGCGCCGAAGCGGGCCCCGGCGAACGACGCGGAAGGGGAAGACCGTCGCGATGCACTCGCGATGGAGCGGTTCCTCACGCTCCTCGAGAAGAACCCCCGGCGAGGGACGGCGCTCGACAAGGTTTTCGGCTATCACGTCGAGCGGGGCACGCTCGATTTATTTATTAAGAAGTATGAAGATCGCGTTACCAAGGATGCGAAGGACGGGGTCGGCTGGCTCGTCCTCGGGCTCCTGGAATCGCAGCGAGGCCGGGACGCCGCGGCGGTCGCCGCGTTCCGACGCGCCGAGGAGGCCCGCCCCGACGACCCGATGCCCTCGTATTACCTGGGGCAGGCGCTCGTCCTCGTCGGCCAGCCCGATGACGCGGCGGTGGCGTTCGAACGGTCGATCGAGCGGAAGCCGAAGCGGAACGACTTGCTCGAGATCTTCCAGGCGCTCGGCCGGGTGTATCAGCGGGCGCAGAAGACCAAGGAGGCGCTGGCGGTCTGGGGCCGCCTCGAGGCGCTCTTCCCCGCCGACCCTCGGGTCCGCGAGCAGATCGCCTCGGCCCTCGCCGAAGAAGGGCAGGCCGAGCAGGCCTTGCCGCGTTACGAGGCCCTGGCCGGTTCGAGCAAGGACCCGTTCCGACAGGCCCAACTCGCGATGACCGCGGCCGACCTCAAGGTCCGCCTGGGACGGTCCGAGCCCGCGCTCCGCGACTTCGAGTCGCTCCTGTCCAAGCTTCGCCCCGACAGTTGGCTCTATCGCGAAGTCCGGCGCAAGATCGACGAGGTCTTCCTCCGGAACGACGACCAGGCGGGCCTCGCCGCCTACTACGAGCGCTGGATCCGGAAGAATCCCGAGGACGTCGAGGCCCTCGTCCGCCTCGGCAAGGCCCTGGCGGCCCAGGGGAGGCTCGGCGAGGCACGCGGTTGGTACGAGAAGGCGATCAAGCTCGCCCCCTCGCGTCGTGAGCTTCGGCTCGCGCTCATCGGCCAGCTCGTCCAGGACCAGAAGTTCGCCGACGCGGCCGCCCAGTACGAGGCGATGGACAAGGCCGAGCCGAACAACCCCGACACCCTGAGGGACTGGGGTGGATTGCTCCTGCGCGACACCGCGAAGGCCGAGGCCACTCGCAAGGCCGACGCCGCGGTCGTCTGGCGGAGGCTCCTCGAGGCCAGGCCCAAGGACCCCGTGATCGTCGCCCAGGTCGCCGACCTGTTTCGACAGGCGGAGCTGGTCGACGGAGCACTCGAGCTTTATCGCAAGGCCATCGAGCTCGCCCCGGCCGACCCGCAGTACCGCGAGTATCTCGGTGAGTATCTCCATGCGCTGAAGCGTTCCGACGAGGCCCTCGCGACCTGGCGCAAGATCGCCGAAGGGCCGAACCGCAACGCCAAGAACCTGGTGCGTTTGGCCGAGGTCCTCGCCGGGTTCGGCTACCTCACGCAGGCGATCCCGCCGATGACCGAGGCGATCCCGCTCGACGGCGACGACTTCGCCCTGCGGTCCAAGTTCGCCGAGATGCTCCACCGGTCTGAACGGTACGACGAGGCCAGGGCGCAGCTCGACGTCGCCGAGAGGCTGGCCGACAACGACGAAGAGAGGTCGGCGGCCCTCGAGGCCCAGGTCAAGAACGACCTCGCCGGTGCCAAGGTCGCGGCACGGGTCGAGGAACTCCGCAAGGAGCTCGACGCGGAGAAGCCGGCCCCCGATCGCCTGGGCCGCCTGGCCCGCTACCTCGAGGCCGACGGCAAGCTCCCCGAGGCGAACGTCGCGGTGAATCGGGCGATCGAGGTCGATCCCCGATCGGTCCGGGCATGGGCCCTGGCGGCCCGGCTCCGCGAGTCGGCCGGGCAACTCGGCGACGCGGCCGACGCGTTCCGCAAGCTCGCGGACCTCGACCGCCGCAACCGCTCCGAGTACCTGACCGGAGTCGCCAAGCTCGAGGCGAGGCTCGGGCGGGTCGACCAGGCCCTCAAGGCCGGCCGCGACCTCATCGCCGCGGCACCCGGGAACCCCGAGCACTACGAGTTCTACGCCGGGCTTTGCCTCCAGCTCGGGCGCAACGACGAGGGACTCGACGCCCTGCGCCGGGCCGTGCGGATCAACCCCAACGAGCCCAAGGTCATCCTCACCCTGGCCGAGAATCTCGCCGGCCAGTTCCGCACCGAAGAGGCGATCGAAATCTACTGGCGCGCCTTCGAGAAGACCGAAGACCTCGACGGGAAGATCGGCGTGGTGCCCCGCCTGACCGACCTCTATCTCCAGCGCAACCAGTTCGACCGGCTCCTCGCCCGGCTCCAACGCGAGCAAGGAGAAGCCCAGGACCAACGGCTCCAGCGCGAGCTGGCGATCTGCCTGGCCCAGGCATACGCAAGCTCGGGCGACCTCGGCATGGCCCGCTCCGAGCTCGAACGGCTCCTGGCGAGCAATACGCGCGATACGCAGTTGCTCAAGCAATTGTCGAAGCTCGCGGAGGAGGAGGGGGACCTCGAAGGGGCGGCGAAGTACCAGAAGCAGTTCGTCGAGCTCGCGCCGAGCGACGAGGAGTCGGCCCGCCTGGCGTACCTCTACGTCCGCTTCGGCGACATCGAGGAGGCCCAGGGGCTCTGGACGCGCATGGCCTCCGGGCAAAATGAGCCCCATCGCGTTCTCCAGGCGATCGACAGCCTCTTGGGCAACGACCAGGCGAAGGCGGTCCTCGAGATCACCGAGGCGATGGTCCGCAAGGATCCGCACGACTGGGAGGCCCTCTATCGAGAAGGAGAGGCCCTGGCCAAGCTCGAGAAGCCCGACGACGCGTCGACTCGATTCCGGGCCCTGCTCGAGCTCCGCACCGACGACGACGACTCGAGCGCGATCGTCAAGGCCCGCAAACGCGATCCGAAGCTCAAGGCGGCAGGCGCCCGCCCCTCGCGGTTCGGACCGATGCAGTCGACGCCGCTCCAGGATCGGATCAACGCCGTCTCGCAGATCCGGATGGCCACGGGCCTCGAGACTCGCCCCTACTACTCCTCGAGCCGGACCCAGGCCTCGGCCTGGGCCCCTCCCGACTTCGGGCAGGCCCGGATGGCGGCCCTCGGCTGGCTCTCGAGCCTCGCCGGCAAGAAGGGGAAGGCGGCGGAGGACAAGGTCCTGGCCGAGATCCGCACGGCCAGGGACAAGCCCCCCCGCGACCCCCGGACGTTCTGGGATTGGTACTACCTCTGCGCGATGCGGAACGAGAACCGCGACGCCTACGAGGCCGCCCGTGCCCTGAGCCACGAGGCCGCCTCGGACCCGACGGCCCTCTGGGTCTACCTGACGTCGCTCGGGGCCCGGCAGTTCGGCTCGGGGAATCAGTATTACGTCGCCCCGGGGACCGAGGACAAGGACGGGACCCCGGCGCTGGCACCCGAAGAGGTCGCCCACGTCCTGGCGTGCTACGACGGCCTGCGCAAGCGGAGGCCCGACCTGGTGCAGGGGGCCGTCATCAGCAACGTCGCGGTCGAGCTGAAACGAGCCAAGCGGGCCGGCGACGGCGACCGCCTCTATCGCGAGTCGATCGAGTCGGCCGACCAGATCGGCCAGATCGCGTCCATCTTCGGGCTCGCCGGGCAGCGCGGGGATGTCGACGGCCTGCTCCGACTCTTCGACAAGTACGACCGGCTCCAGGCCGCCCAGTCGTCGGGCGTCTACTCGTCGGGCAACTTCTATTTCGAGGGGCCGGCGAACTCGATGGGGCAGGCGATGAGCGTCCGGGCGACGGCGAAGGCGTACGGCGACGTCCTCCGGCTCCTCGACCACTACCTGGCCTCGGCGCGGCGGAAGCACGAGATGCAGCCCCAGTACGGTCGCGCCTCGCGCTTCGGGAACCGTTATTCCCCGGGCTCGACTCCTTATTACAGCATCTGGCTCGGCTCCAAATCGAACTACGTCCAGCTCCCATTCCCGTTGCCGAATGAGTATTACGACACCGGGGCGATCACCTTGCTCCGGACGGCGTATGAACTCTACAAGCGCGACGACCTGGCCAGCGACCTCAATAACCATTTCCGAGAGCAGGCCGAGGCCGCCCCGACGGCGGCCGACGCGACCTACCCGAGGCTGGCGCTCAGCTACCTGGCCTGGTGGGACGACGACAAGGACGCCGCGATCGCGGAGTTCACCAAGGTCGCCGAGGCGTCCAAGGTCGAGTCCGACCTCAGGCTCGTGCTGGCCGAGCTCCTCGAGAAGCGGGGAGACGCGGCCGACGCCCTCGCCATGGTCGACACGGTCAAGCCCCTCGACAACGCCACGATGCAGCGCCGGGAGGAGCAGGCCCTGCGGCTCGCGGTCCTGACGGGCAGCCTCGAACGCGCCCGGAACGCCGCCGAGCGTCTGTTCGGGCTCCGACTCGACACCGACACCCAGGTCCGGCTCGCTAGCCAGATGAACCAGCTCGGGATGCACGACCTGGCCGAGTCCGTCCTCGCCCGCGCCCGACGCCGCGCGGGCGGCAAGGCCTCGGCCCTCGTCGGCCTGATGCTCCAGTACCAGCGGCAGGACAAGGCGGACACGGCGATCCAGGTCGCGCTCCAGATCCTCCGGAGCACCTCCGGCGTCCGTAATAGTAATCCTTACGTCTACAATTCCGACGATCCCGACGCGGCCCGGACCTCGGCCGTCCAGGTCCTCGCCCGGTCGGGGCGGCTCAAGTCGATGATCGAACGGGTCAACGAGCAGCTCGTCCGCGCGCCGAACGCGATCCAGCTCCACCAGGCCCTGGCCGACTACTACAAGGCCGACGGCCAGCGTGACAAGGCCCGCGCCGAGCTGACGACGATCGCGAAGCTCCGCCCCGACGACGCCAACTTGCGATACCAGATCGCGACCCAGTTCGTCCAGGACAACCAGCCGGCCGAGGCGATCGAGCACTACAAGGCCGCGCTCAAGAAGGAACCGGGGCTGTTCGCGAGGAACTATTACCAGATCCAGAACGCCTTCCAGCAGGCGAACCGGATCGAAGACCTCGTCACGTTGCTCGAGGAGCTCGACGTCAAGTCGCTCGGCCAGTCCTACTATGTCACGAACCTGATCCAGTACGTGATGAACAACGAGCGGCTGCGTGACAGGGCCATGAGCCTGTTCCGCAAGGCCTGGGACGCCTTCCCCCAGGAACGCATGGAACTGATCACCTACATCCGCCGCGACGAGTTCTGGCAGCTCCCCGAGACCTACACCTACGCCCGGCAAGCAATCCTCCCCGAGCCCGGGTCCTTCGTCGCCGTGAACCAGTGGTCGACCTTCCAGAACCTCGTCTCCTATGGCGCCGACGGCCGGATGAACGGCGTGGTCTCTCGGATCCTCGACCTGGCCGCCAGCCAGGGCAAGCTTGACGAGCTCGCCGGCGAAGTCGACGCCGCCCGGGCCAAGCTGCCGGGCTGGGAGGCGGGCAAGGCCATCTCCGCCTTGATCGACTGCCGGGTCGGCAAGTTCGACGAGGCCCGAAAACTCGTGGGGGAGCTGCTCAAGCACTTCAAGGAGACCGAGGCGTCGATGCCGATCGCGCTCGGGATCATCGGCGGCGAGCTCGAGAACTACGGCCCGACGCGAGACCTGGCGACGGCCGTCTACGAAGGATGCCTGACCGAACGCAGCGACGACCCCTACGCCTTCCTTCGTTTTGACAGCAGCCCCGTGAAGCGGCTGGTCCGCATCTACGAGAAGGAAGGGCGCAAGGAGGACGCCCGGCGGACCTTGCTCTCGTTCGCGAAACCGAGGCTATATGATGGGTATAATGAAGACTATGTTCAACAGATGAGGATGCAAGGGCTGGCCTCCGCCGCCGGGGAGCTCGTCTCTCTCGGCGACACGGCCGGGGCCATCCCCCTCTTCAGCGAGTCGATCGCCCTCGGCGAATCGATGGGGGCCGACGCCCCCAACTACATCGGCAACCGCGAGGAGATCGTCGTCCAGGCCCGCGAAGGGTTGACCAGGGCGCTGCAAGCGTTGGAAGGCGACCAGCTCGTGGAGACCGTCGGGCGTCTGCTCAAGCCGACACTTGCCGGCGACTCGGCCCCGAAGGCGGGGGAGACTTCCCCCTCGAAAACGAAAGCCACTCCTCGCGACCAGGCCGTCGACCTGGTCCTCCTGGTCCATCCCCGAGACCTCGACAAGTCCGCCGTCAAGAGCCTGTTCGCCGAGTCGATCGTCGCCTGTGCCCGAGTCCCCGAACGGCTCGCGCCGATCGAAGCGACGTTGAAGTCGTTGCGTGAGCGATATCCCGAAGATTTCTCGGTGGCGATCGCTTCGGCCCTCGCCGCGATCGCGGGGGGGGACCACGATCGGATCCTCGCCTCCCTCAAGGGCCTGGACGTGCTGGTCGAGAGCAAGCCGCTCGACCCGCTCCCGGCCGGGGCGCGGGCGAATGCCCGGCAGCGGCTCGAGGCGGCGCGACAGATCCCGCTCTGGCTCGTCGCCAGGGCCGCCGGAGACCGAGACTCGGCCCGTGAGTCGATCGATCGATACACGGCCCGTGCCGTCGAGGCTGCCCGCCGGCAGGCCGACCACCGCTGGTTCTTCGCGATCCTCCGCGAGCAGGGGCAACGGGCCCTCGACCATGGCGACAAGAAAGGGGCCGAGGCGGCCTGGGCGCGGATGCTCGACGTGATCCTCGCCCGCGAGGTCGGTACGAAGAAAAGAGCCGTCCCGGTGCCCGCGAACCCGGCTCCTGTCCCTGCCCCCGCCCCCGCCCCCGCCCCGGCCCCGGCCTCGACGAAGGCCGTGATCCGCCGTACCTCGTTCCAAGCCCCGGCCGCGGTCATGGAAACCCCTGCGACCGGCGTCGTCGTTGGTCCGGCGACGGTCAAGGACGCTCGGTCGGCGAACGTGCCGATCCTCACGCTCGACCGCTTCGAGCAGGCCATGCAGATCGCGAAGCTCGCCGCCGAACACGGGCTGTCCGAGCTCAGCCTCCGCGCCGTCCGCGAGGCGCTCGAAGGGGGGCCGCCCGTGCCCAACATGACCAACCAGGAGAATACCCGGGTCGTCCGGAGGGTGGGGGGTGACAACGAGCCCATCGATGCGATCACTCCGCGAGTCATCGCACAACTCGTCGAGATCGAAGGGGTCTGGCGTCGCCACAAAGCGCCGGACGACCTCGTCTATCAGACGCTCCGCGACGTCGCGATGCCTTCGGGCCGCCCGGCGGAGGTCTTCGTGTATGCCCAGCCCCTGAACGCGGGGACGGTCCACAACCCGAGGAGCCTCGGCGAGATGCTCGCCGCCTGGGCGGTCCGGGCGGGCAAGGCGGACGATCTCCACCAGGCGATCGATCGTCGCCGGGGCCAGCCGATGGCCGCCCTGCCCGCCACGGTCCTGGCCGTTCAATTGGAGCTCGCGCTCGGGAATGTCGCGGAGACGAACGCCTCCCTGAAAGCCCTCGGCGAACGGCTGACGCAAAACCTCCTGCGACCCTCGGCGGAGTTCGCCTGCCACGCGGCGCTGCCGGCCTTATCGCGTTCCGAAACGTCCGCGACGGCGATTGGCGTGCTCGACGTTGCCATGGAAGCGTTCCAGAACGTAACCAGTTCGAATGAACCTCTCCAGACGTTATTGACGCTCCTGGCCCGTCGGCAACTCGAGCGAGGGGATCTCGAAGGGGGGCGTAAGCGGCTCGGCGACTACCTGGATTCGATCGACCGATTTTATTCCCGCTATAACGGCGACTACCCCACCTACCAACGCAAGCTCGGGCTCCAGAGGGTCGCCTCCGAATACGCCCGCGCCGGCGTCTGGGGCGATGCGCTCGAATCGCTGGGGCGGTTCGTCGACGCCCCGGCCTACTCGGGGGGAGACCCTCCCTTGGGGAGTGTGCTGATCCAGCTCGATCAGCACCTCGCCCGCCAGCCTGCCAAGGTCCGATACGAGACGCTCAAGGGCTGGACGATGCCAACATCGACGCGGCGGGTCGTCCGGATGCTCGCGACCCTCGGTTCGAAGGATGAGCCGCCGGCCCTCTTCCTCGGGAAGTCGAATTCGCCGGCCAGCCCTCCGGCCTCGAGGGTCGACGAGGTCGTCAGCACTGCGTCGTCCCTGATCGAGGCGGCCCGCGAAATTGGGACGCTCGACGCCCTCGCGGCCGAATGCGCAACCGCCGTCCAGCAGAAAGTCGAGAACGCCGAGGGGCTGCAGATCCTGGTCGAGCTCCGTCGCGGCCAAGGGGCCGCCACGAAGCCGCAGATCGCGGCGAAGATCGATGCGTTGGTCAAGGAGCACGAGGCCAGGCAGGGGCCCAATGATGTGCCGCCCGCCCCGGGAATCGTCCGCGATCGCCCGAAACCGTTGACGTTCCACTGGACCGACTATGAAGTGGCCCACTCCCTGTTGGGATGCGAGGACCCCGAGTTGCGCGACCTCGGCCTTCGGCTTGCCGACGTCCTCGTCGTACGTGCGAGGCTGTCCTCAAACGTCATGGGCTTGCCCCAACTCCGCCGAAAGGTCGCGGCGGCCCGAGCGGCTCGCGAAGGGTCCAAGGCGATGTTGGCCCGGCTCGGCCTCGGATCGGGACATTGGCACCCGGCCAGTAGTCGCGCGGCCTTTTACTCGCCCTACAACGAAGTGGGGGCCTCTCCGCTGTGGATCGCCCACGGAGGGATGGTCGCCCATCTGGCCGGACCTGACAGCGATTTTCTCTTATTTGATTACCCGCTTGCGGGAACTTATGAGTTCTCGGTCGATGCCTATGCGGGCCCGATGGAGTCGCCCGGCGTTTCGTCGCAAGGCCTTATTCTCTCCTTCCTCCCGCAAACTGTGGGCCTCCGCGTTTTCCCCGTCAGCCATAACGAGACCGTGACCCCCGCGGGTCTGATCCGCCAGAACGACCTGAACACGCTCACGGTCCAGGTCGCGCCGGGGCGTACCCGTTACCTCGTCAACGGCCACCTCGCCTTCGAGGACGACGACCCGAGTCCGACCAGCCCCTGGGTCGGGCTGATGACGGCCGGCACGCAGCAATCGGTCTGGGATCATGTGTCGATCTCGGGAAACCCGACCATCCCTCGCGAGGTCCCGCTCAGCCACGGCTCCGCGCTCGAAGGGTGGGTTACCGCCTTCTACAACGAGACTCAACCGTTACGACTCACGAGCGGCGTGGACCCGTCGACGGCCCGGCTGGCCCTCCCCGGTCGACCGTCACGCTCGAGTATTCGGGCCAAGTCCGCCGTGAAGACCCCGATCAATCCCGACGACTACGACTGGTCGTCCGTGGACGGCGTCATCCGAGGCCGTCGATCGCTGGGGGCGGTCCGACCCAACGCGAGGATCTCCGTCGAAGGGGCCCCCTCGACCCAGAGCCGGCTCTACTATTTCCGGCCGCTCCGCGACGGGGACGTCCTCGAATATGAGTTCTACTATGAGCCCGACCAGGTCATTGGCCACCCGGCGATGGATCGGCTCGCCTTCCTGCTCGAGCCCGAGGGCGTGCGGCTGCACTGGATGACCATCGGCCTGGAGGACCCCTCGGGTGTCTCGGCCGACAACGTGGCGGACGAGCCCGAGAATCGCCGGGGCTCGGGCAAGCTCCCGCTGAAGGCCGGGGACTGGAACGCCTTGAAGATCGCCCTGGACGGCGACGCGGTCACGCTGAGTTTGAACGGGCAGGAAATCTACCGACGCGTCCTCGAGCCGACGAATAGCCGCCAGATCGGCGTCTATCATGACAAGGGCAAGACCTCGGTCCAGATCCGCAAGGTCGTCCTGCGCGGCCGTTGGCCCGAGACCTTGCCCGAGGACCGGCGCACGGACCTGGTCTCCTCCGGCTCGGCGGGGCAGGGAAGCGCGGCCGATCGCCGGGCCCGGTACGCCATCATCGGCGAGCCCTACCTGGGACTCGAGGTCGGCGAGATCCTCCGCAAGTCCCGAGGGCTCGAACCCGAGCCGCGCCTGGCGGTCCTCTCGGATTGGGTCCTCCCGAACGACGACCACCCGGTCTTCCGCCTCCAGGGTGAGTTCACCCCGACGAACCCCGCGCCGACCGGGAAGGACGCAGAGAAGTCGTCGAGCTCTGGCCGCATCCTAACCGGCGGTGAGCTCCGATCTCCGGCCATCGAACTGGTCGACGCGGCCTCGGCGCTCGGCAAGCTCGACGAGTTAGCCGCGAAGTTCGAGAAGGCCGATGCCCCGGGCGACGCCAACCGTCGGGGCAAGCTCGCATTGCTCGCGCTCGTCGCCATCGCCAAGGGGGACGACGCCAGGGCGGCGTCGATCCTCGTCGAACTCAGGCCGATGCTCGAGAAAGTCGTGCCCGACGACCCCGAATGGGTCCGATGGCCGGACCTGGTCGTCGCCAGTCGTGCCGTCGCTCGGCCCGCCTTGCGAGAACAGACGCTCGCGATGCTGGAGACGATGGCCGGCCAGGCCCAGAAGAAGTCGCCGAGGCCCCTGTGGGAACACCAGGTCAAGAACGTGCTCGCCAGGGGCCGGGCCTTGGCCTCGACCCCCGCGCCCGCGGTTGCGTTCGGGGCCGATCCCGGGATCCCGAACTGGGCGAGCGTGACCCAGGCCCGCGCGGAGACCCGGGGGACCGGCGAGCCGATCCCCTCGTGGAGTCTGCGCGACGGGGTGTTCACCCACGACCCCGGCCATGCCCATGACATGCTCTATCTCGGCGTCCCGCTCCGGGGCGATTTCCAGCTCGATTGCGAGTTGGCCCTGGCCCCCGGGCGCGAGATCCGCGCCTCGTACGGCGGAGTAATCGTCGGTCCCAAGAACGACCTGAAGCACCTCGAGCGGTCGCAGTACGGCCGCACGCTCCCCGACATCCTCCTCACACCTCCGCTCGAGAAGACCGGCGACTGGTACAAGTACCGCCTCACGGTCAAGGGGGGCCGGATGACCTCGTTCGTGAACGGCCGCCAGGTCTTCCAGTCGTCTTTGCCCGCCGAGTGCGACCCCTGGCTGGCATTCCACAGCCCCGCGAACGCGACCGGGGGCGCTCGAAATGTCGAGATCACGGGCCAGCCGACGATCCCCGACACGCTCCAGCTCTCGAGCCTCCCCGACCTGACCGGCTGGAGGGCCGACGAGTATGGAGAATTGGTCACGGGCGACAACCCCGACTGGGACAAGCGCGGCGACGAGATCTCCGGCAGGCATCGGGACGACACCCCCGGCAGCAAGCTCGAGAGCGTGCTCCGCTACCACCGGCCGATGCTCGAGGACGGTGAAATCGCCTACGAGTTCTACTACGAGCCATCCCAGACGATGACCCACCCTGCGATCGACCGCCTGGCATTCCTCCTCGAGCCCGATGGCGTCAAAGTCCACTGGCTGACCGACGCCCAGTACGAGCGCACCGGCCTCTCGCCCGACAACTCGTCCGTCGAGCCGGAATGTCGCAAGGGGCCCAGCTCGCTCCCGCTAAAGCCCAAGGAGTGGAACAAGGCGGCCCTATCCCTCACCGGCAACAAGATCGCCCTCCGCGTTAACGGCGAGCTCGTCTACGAGCGAGCCCTCGAGCCCTCGAATCAACGAGGCTTCGGCTTCTTCCACTACGCCGACGAGACCGAGGCGCGGGTCCGCAACGTGACCTATCGCGGCGACTGGCCTCGGGCGCTCCCCAAGGGCCTCGAGAAGCAACCTTGATCGGACGGCGGTCGAGAGTGGGAGTATGCCGACGACGGTGCCTCGGGCCGACAGCGGGCTTGCCCTCCCTTCGAGGGTAGTCTCAGATGGCGAAATCGGTGGAAGACGGAAGTCTCGGGTGCCGCGGGGTGGAGTACCAACCCGTGGTACCCGAGTCCGCACCCGCATCACCGATTTGGAATGCCCGGCGGAGCGAGAAGGAGGTATCGTGGGAGACGCTGTAAGCCCCAAGATATTACAATTCGCCACTCTCGGGCATCGACTGCATTGTCGTGGCAGAAGGGGTCACTCCGACTTCGGTTGATATGCGAATGAGGCAAAAAATTCTTCGGCCGATCGGCTCGTCAAATCTCGCTTGTCACCCGTCACGGAAAGCTCGAAGAGGCAATTTCCGATGACGACCGTCTTGACCCGCCGTACCGTCGGTTTCGGCCCGGGGACGTCGGCGTCGTACTCTTGCGCGGGGCGGGCCCCGAGGAGCGTGTCGCGCCGGTCGCGAGGTTTGACGCCCCGCTCCTTGGAGGATGCGGAGCGGGCCGATTCGAGGATGCGCTCGGGGGCGTCTTTGAGGATGTCGGGCGGAAGGACCTCGACGCGGAATTCATAGGCGATCCCTTCGGCGCTGCAACTAAACGTGCGGCACTCGTCGGGCCCGAGGATCCCTGGACTCGTCTTGTGTTGCAGCGCGGCGGGGGCATGGACGCGCCACTCGCCGTCCCCAGAGGTGCTGGCCACGAAGTGCCAGCCAGGGAATGCAATCACCCCGTCCTTGCCCATGACAACCTTCGCATTGCGTTTTCGGTTCTGTTTCATCTGGCCGAGCGGGAAGTAGGGGAAGTCAGACCATTGCGTGAGATGGTCCCCCAACGCCACGTACTGCACCTCGGCCTCGCGGTAGTGGGCTCCCAGGAAACAGAGTGTTGCAAACTTGCTCCGGGCGACATGATCCTCGGGGTAGTGCTTCAAGTACTCATCGTAGACGGACTGGATGTCGGCCCAGACCTCGGCTAGTTTCAGATATTCGTTCTGATCCTGGTCGGGCATACACGCGGCCCGCAGGTGGGCATCGGCGCAGAGGATTGTGATCCCGGCCCGCCAGTTCTTTGTGTCGCGGCAAGTGCGGCCGAAGGCGACCATCTCTTCAACGGTGCCATGCCACTTCGGATCGAGCCAATCGAGCTTCGTCGCACACGCATTCCGTCGGTCTCCATCCGCCTTCATGGCGCGGTCGAACCAAAGTTCCATCGTGTCGCGATCACCGTTAATGGATTTGTCGATATCTATTAAGAAAGTGGCCGCAGAGGCGTTCTCGGGCCGGAGTTCCCACGCCTTTTCGAATGACTCCTTGGAAATCGTGAGGCGCTCACCGAGCAGACGGAAGCCATCGGCCGGGACTTCGGGAGCGAAGGCTCTTGTTCGGGCTTCCCAACCATAATCGAACCAGAAGCGACCCCGGGTTAGTAATCGCAACTCCTCAAGCTCAGGAATACCCGCCATCTTCGCATCCACCCGCTCATAGGCGGCTTCCGGAGCGACGCCGAGCCTGCGGTAATCCTTGATCGTATTGATGAGAACGTCGAGCCATCGGTCAGCCCAAAACCCGTTGTGTTCATCGGATTTCGCTCCCTCGGAGAGAATGGCAAGGGATGCGTCGAGGGTGGTGTTGATCTCGTTCTTGATGCTGTCATCCTCGGAGGGGACACTCATCAGCATGTTGGCGAAGGATTCCAGCGTTCCCGCCCGCCGGAATGCGGGATAACGGCTCGCCGCATAGGCCTTGGTTGAATCGCGTTGGAGACGGGCCGCCTTTTCGATCCCGAGGCCAGGATCGGCGCCAGACATTCGGTCGTAGAGATGGGCCACCAGGGGATCGTCGCAGCCCGCATCCTTGGCTGCCTTCGCCGCCCGAAGGATCTGGTCCGTCGTGATTTTGGAACCAGGTTCGTAGCTTTGGCGTATCGCCAGATCAATCGCCGTGCGGGCCAGATTATCCCAGCGGGGATCTCTCTTCCCGACCTTATCGTACGCGCCCACGCTGGTCCGCAGGTGCCACTCCAGCCGCTCGCGTTCTCGCTGCGCGACCTTGGCATCGTCCTGTGGGATGGGCTTGGCATCGACCTTCGCAATAAGCGTGGCCTTTCGTTGCGGGGGAGATTCGGCCTCGTCTTGTGGGTCGGACTTTGCGTCGTCCTGCGGGGCGGATTTTGCGTCTTCTTGAGGGACCGGCTTCTCTTTCGGGGAAACGACTTGGGCGTTCGTAGCCACGTCATGAGCTTTGACAGCCACCTTCTTCATTTCAGCCTGAACAGGTACTTGGGAAGAACCCGAGCAACCGGCGGCCATTAAGACGAGCGTGGCAATTGCGTATCGCATGGCTATCCTTGACGTGGAGGCATAGATGGGAGCATTCATTTGTACCATACCAGGCGTTTCGTGTGAGGGACAAGAGCGTCGGAAGTATCCGTAGAGTTTTGAGATGGGTTAGGTTGTGAATTTAGGGTAAATGGAGGAAACAGCTTGTCTGGTCGGCCTCCGGTGAACCTCGACGTGGCGAGCTCTGCACTGAGGCGATGGCTTTGTTATGGTCGGAGGATGATGAGGAACGAGTGGCGCTCCGAGACCCCGGTTCCGTTCCTAGCCTGATGTCGGATCGTTGTACTTAAGGCAGGTCCAATGACACCCGCTCCTCGGTCGCTCGTTGCGTCCGCACTCCGATACACCGATTGGTGCGCACTTGTTGAGTACCGTAGGTCTGTGCGGAGACTGTCAGCGGACGAGGAGGGCGAGGTTGGCCAGGCGTGAGAGGCAGGGTTCGATCTCGGCGCCAAACATCGCCTCGATCCGCGCGAGGTCGCGGATCGGCGCGTCGCCCTCGTAGATGGTGAATTCCTCGGACGCGGCGAGTTCCATGAGGGACCGGAGGATCGCCGCATGGTCGTTGGTGCCGTCGAGCGTTCGGAGGACGAGTTGGTCGAACCCGTCGAGCTCGACGGTTCGTCGTCGCAGGTTGGTGACCCGTTCGCCCTGCTCGGCCTGGAAGCGGGCGAGGGGGCTGGCGAAGGGGCGCTCGGAGATTTCGGTCGTGAGGCGGTGCGGGGCGATCTGGAGGTCGATCAGGTTGGACAGGTAGCCGCGGAGGAGGGCTTCACGGATCTCGTGCGGGCCGACGTCTCGCCCCGTTTCTTTGGATTGGTGCCCCTCGAGCAGCGATTGGGCCCTCATCCAGAGGTCGTCGAAGGAGAGGGAGTGGGGCCTCGTGTCGCGCAACGCGATCAGGGCGGCCTTGAGGAGCGGGTTGCTGGTGGTCAGGGCGCTCGAGCCGTCCGGACTGCGGAACTCCTCGGGGGCCTCGGAGGTGACATCCGGCTGTTCGGAGACGGGCTGGAGCGTCGTGCTCAGCCAGAGGGTCGAGAGGGTGTCCGGGGAAGGTGGCTGCTTCGAAGCGAGGCGCTCGTGATAGATCAACGTCCGTCGGAAGGTCCGGTTGCAGAGGAAGTCGGCGTATTGTTCGCGGGCGATCTCGTCCTCGGCCCAACGGTCCAGGAGTTCCAGGGCGTCGGGCGGGAGGAGTTCCACCAGGCCGGGGGCCCGGGCCTCGGCGAGGAAGCCGAGCCCCTTGGCCGACGCGAGCTTCATGAAGTCGTGGAAATAGAGCGGGTGGTTCGTCTCTTCCAGGTGTTCGTGGAAGAAGTAGGAGTTCGCGACCCCTCGGATGAACTCCTCCTCGGTCCTGAGGATTCGCGCGAAGGCGCTCGCCTTGTTCGGGATCACCCGGACCGTCTCCTCGAGGAACGACCGGGCCCGATCGACACGCTCGAGGGCGTCCGCCGGCGCCGAGGGCGCTGTGGGACGGTTCACGTGGTAGGCCAGCATCTCCCGGACCATCCCCCTCGCGTGCCAGCCCGGGTAGGTGTTGTAGCTGATGTAGGCGATCCCGTTCGGCGCGAGGTTCTCGGCGCAGATCGAGAGGATCTTGTCACGAACAGGCTCGGGGACCCACGAGAAGACCCCGTGGCAGATGATGTAATCGAACCGGCCGAAGGTGTCGTCGATGTCGGTGATGCTCAGCGTTCGCAGGTCGACGTTGCCCAGGTCGAGCGACGCGACGACCGCCCGACCGGCCTCGATCTGGCGCCGCGAGAGGTCGACCCCGACGAACTGGGCGTCGGGGAACTCGAGGGCCATCGGCATCAGGTTCCCGCCCCCGGCGCAGCCGAGCTCGAGGACCCGACAACGCTCGACGGGCGTGGTCTCGAGCCCATAGACCCGGCCGAGCGCGGCCAGGTAATCGGCGTGGCTGTGCGGGAAGCAGTGGTCCGAGTAGGGGATCTCATCGTAGCTGCTTGGCTGGTCGATCGACATGAGACGTATTCCCCTCGTCAGACATATCTAATGCTTGCTTCGATACTCTGTTTTCACCCACACGACTGTCGAGGAAACCCGGACTCGAGCATACGGCTGACGGAGATGACCTGAGACGACATCCAGGAAGGGATGTCGGGGTCAAGTGCATCAGAAACCCGTTTTTTAAGAAAAAAACAGGTTTCGGGACCGCTTGTGAGTCGCTCGGGTCTCGCGTCCGTTCCATATGCGCGTTGGAGGGGGCGTTGTGACTCCGGGGGTTTTCCTTCCTGGCCAAGGATGATCCCCTTCGGTCAGGACGCTATGCCCCGCATCCCGGCCTGGTGACAGGGACATTGGGATGTATCGATGAGGATGCGTCTTCAAAAGATGCGAGGGTCTGCTATCCGAGGCGCACGCCCGGGGATACCAGCCAACCCTTGCACTCGCCGGACTCGGGAGGATACTGGCCGTAAGAGAAGCCGGGCGGCCAGACTCTGGTCTGCTGGATCGCTAGATTGCGTGCATGGTTGCTTTCCTGGTTGATCGGACGTCCCGGCTGCGAACGTGACTAGCAAGGGCCGAGGGCCGTCACACCGGCGGGTCGACCCGTAGAATGAGGGGCAGGGGCGGTCATGGGTGACACGGGATTGAAAAGTCGGCATCTTGATCCGTCCCGCCCGAGACCCAATCGGCCATTTGGGGTTTCGGGGGGTGCTCGGAAACCGACCGTGTCGCCTGCTCCCTGCCGGCCCCGCTGCTTTCAACCCCGCCTTTGGCTCGAATGAAGATCGGCCGATCGCCCGACGCGTGATCGGAGTCATCCGGAAATCTTAGGGACCCGACGATGGAGACGTATCTGCAAGCCGACCGCGTCATGACGGTCACGACTCCGCTCGGTAAGGATGACCTGCTGCTCGTCGGCGTGAACGGGCATGAAGCCATCTCGAATCTCTTCGAATACCGCCTCGAACTGCTTGCCGAGAGAACAAAGGCCATCCCGTTCGAGGCGCTGCTGGGCCAGAAGGTCACGGCGCATCTCGCGCTCCTGAACGGTGGGCTGAGGCATTTCAGCGGCATTTGCAGCCGGATCAGCCAGGGGGCGCAGGATAATACGTTCATCTCGTACCAGATGGACGTGGTCCCCCAGGCATGGTTCCTGACGAAGAGGGCGCAGAGCCGGATCTTCCAGCAGATGTCCGTCCCCGACATCCTCAAGAAGGTCCTCGCCGGGCTGGACGTGACCTACGAGTTGCAAGGGACATACGAGCCTCGCGACTATTGCGTGCAATACCGCGAGACCGACTTCAACTTCGTCAGCCGTTTGATGGAAGAGGAAGGGATCTTCTACTTCTTCCTGCACACGGATAACGGCCACACGATGGTCGTCGCCGACAAGGCCCAGAGCTTCCCCGTCCTCCCCCAGC
Organism: Singulisphaera rosea; assembly: GCF_054877945.1. Lineage (NCBI taxonomy): Bacteria > Pseudomonadati > Planctomycetota > Planctomycetia > Isosphaerales > Isosphaeraceae > Singulisphaera > Singulisphaera rosea. Next base: position 408,713 of record NZ_JBTYIP020000006.1, read on the forward strand.
CGGTGTCGGTCTCGGACGGCGAGGAAGAAGACCTCGAGGAACGGCTCCGGAGGGCGCGCGAGAATCCGGACGACGTCCTCGACGACTTGGACGGGCCGACCTCCCGGGCGGGCGTGATCTTCGAAGGGTCCGAGCAGGGGGCCCACGGCGAAGAACGGATCCAGACCTGGGAGAAGACCCAGGAGCTGCGGTCCGGGCGCTACACCCTCTGGGACCACAGCTTCGAGCTCCCCCACAAGCACCTGGATGCCGACAAGACGATCATCGACAGCGTCGCGGTCGGCCAGATCACGCACAAGCTGAAGATCGGCAACAACGACAAGCTCGAGCTCTACGACTATCCCGGCGAATACGCCCAGCGCTTCGACGGCATCGACCCGGGCGGCGGGGAGCGGGCCTCGGACGTCCAGAAAATCTTCCAGGACAATGCGCGTACGGTCGAGCTCCGGATGCAGGAGGAGGCCATGGCCAGCCTGATCATCCAGGGGGCCGGGACCTGCCGGCGGTTCACCACCGGCTATTCCTTCACCTTGAACGGGCATTTCAACGGGAATGGCAACTACCTCATCACGGGCGTCCGCCACTCGGCCAGGCTGAACGACAACTACCGGTCGGGAGACAACTCGCCCGAGTTCGTCTATCAAAACACGTTCACGTGCATCCCCTTGGCTCTCACCTTTCGGCCCGTCCGCAAGACCCCCAAGCCGGTGGTGCAGGGGACCCAGACGGCCGTCGTCGCCGGCCCCTCCGGAGAGGAGATCTTCACCGACAAGTATGGCCGGGTGAAGGTCCAGTTCCATTGGGACCGCGAGGGGAAGAACGACGGCAATAGCTCGTGCTGGGTCCGCGTCGGCACCCCCTGGGCGGGCAAGAATTGGGGGATCGTGCACATTCCCCGGATCGGGCAAGAAGTCATCGTCGACTTCGAGGAAGGGGACCCCGACCGCCCGATCATCGTCGGCAGTGTTTATAACGCCGACATGATGCCCCCGTATACTCTCCCCGACAACAAGACCCAGAGCGGCGTCAAGTCGCGCAGCTCGCTCCAGGGGTCGACCGAGAACTTCAATGAGCTCCGCTTCGAGGACAAGAAGGGGTCGGAGGACGTCTACTTCCACGCCGAGAAGGACTTCCATCGGTCCGTGGAGAACGACGACGACCTCCAGGTCGGGAACGACCAGACGATCACGGTCCAGAACAATCGGACTGAGTCGGTGAAGAAGGGGGACGAGTCGGTCACGATCGAGAAGGGGAACCGCACCGTGGTCGTCTCGATGGGCGACGACACCCACCAGGTCAAGATGGGGAATCGCGACGTCCAGGTCGATATGGGCAACGACTCCCTCACGATCAAGATGGGCAACCAGACGACCAAGGTCAACCTGGGCAAGTGCTCGACCGAGGCGCTTCAGTCGATCGAGTTCAAGGTCGGCCAGAGCAGCATCAAGCTCGACCAGATGGGCGTGACGATCAAAGGGATGATGATCAGCGTCCAAGGGCAGATCCAGACCGAGGTCAAGGGTACGATGACCCAGATCAGCGGCGACGCGATGCTCCAGGCTCGCGGCGGGATCACGATGATCAACTGATCGGAAGGGGGCGTATCTTGGGAGTCGATAGGCTTGGCGGAGAGGACGAGGCGCGATCATGAGCGGCAGCGGTGAAGTCCTGGCCCAGGTGCCCGCCGCGAAGGCGGTCGAGGTCTGCGAACGCGTCACGCTCGGCGAGGAGGCCAAGGCGCTCCTCAAGACCGACATGACCCCGAAGCAGTACCTCACCCGCCTCATCGATGCGAAGCAGCCGCTCGACGCGATCCGGTTCCTGGCCCACGCGTTGCCGAAACGCGAGGCGGTTTGGTGGGCCTGCCTCTGCGCCCGCAAGGTCGCGGACCCCGAAATGCCCGAGCCGCAAACGGCCGCGCTCCGCGGGGCGGAGGCCTGGGTGGCCGACCCGACCGAGGAGAATCGTCGGGCCGGGATGTCTCTGGCCGAGGCGGCCGGGCTCGGGACCCCGGCCGGCTGTGCGGCGATGGCCGCGTTCTGGAGCGGCGGGAGCCTCGCCCCGCCCAATGTCCCCGCGGTCCCCCCGGCCGATCACCTCACCGCGCACGGGGTCGCCGGCTCGGTGATGCTCGCCGCGGTCATGACTCAGCCCGAGAAGGCCCCGGCGAAATACCAGGCGTTCTTCGAACTCGGCCTCGGCGTGGCCGAAGGGCGGCTCCGCTGGGGAGCCCCCCCGACCGAAGACCGCAAAGCGCCGGCCGAGCCGGCCCCGGCGCGACCCACGTCGGCCGCCCCACCACCACGCCCCGTCATCAATTGGGACTGAACCGATGGGACAACCCGCGGCACGTGTCGGCGACATGCACGTCTGTGCGATGATCACGGTCCTCGTCCCCCACGTGGGAGGGCCGATCCTCCCCCCGGGGGGGATCACGGTCCTCATCGGGGGCATGCCCGCCGCCAGGCTGGGCGACATGGCCGTCTGCGTCGGCCCCCCCGACGTCATAGTCCTGGGAAGCTTCACCACCCTGATCTGCAGCCAACCCGCCGCCCGGATGGGCGACCTGACCGCCCACGGCGGGACCATCGTCATGGGGCTTCCCACCGTCCTGATCGGTTGAATGTGGCCAGATGTTATGAGGAAATCTGCCTGTCTCGAAACCTGTTTTTTTTCTTAAAGAACGGGTTCCTGCGGGGCAGTCGATATCCTTCCGCGAAGATTTGTCGGCGCCAGCTCTTTGTAGGGTGGGCATCGCCCACCAAGGCTTGGAAATGCCGGTGGGCGATGCCCACCCTACAAAAGGCGATCTGTGGGAATCCAGGATCTCCCGGCAGGGGGTTGTCGACGTCGAGGGTGTCAGAAACCTGTTTTTTAAGGAAAAACAGGTTTCGGGACAGAATCTCAGACCCTCTCAATGTCCTGAACCGACGAGGCTGTGATGAACTCGCCGACGAGACTCCCGATCCCACCTTCGCCCTTCCGCCCGTCCTCGGCGCGGGGGGCCGCTCCCGAGGGAAGCCGCGTCCCCGGCCCGCTGCGCGGGCCTCGCGACCCCCGACTTGAGCGGGGTCTTGCGTCCGTCGCTCGGGCCTGGGAACTGGCCAAGTCCGAGTACCTCGAAGAGACGGTCGCCCAACATACGAGCGAAGGCTTCTCCCGCGTCGTCTCGGGCACGATCGCCCGCCTGTTGATGCCCATCGGCGTGATCGGCCCGAGGGATCTCGGATCCTCGAAAGACCTGGAGCTTGGCCTCCGATCCTTGCCGGGGGCGTCGATCGGCGTCGGCGCCGGGTCTCCCATGGCGATGGACCTGGTCGAACGACTGGGCATGGGATTCCTCACCGGCAAGCTCGTCGAGCACGTCGGGGCCGTCGACCGGGTCTTCGAGGCCGGTATCCGAGAGGCCTGGGAGTCCCAAGGCTCGCACCTCGGAGTCGACTCCGCCGCTCGGCTCATGGCCGACGCCACCGGCATCTTCTTCAGCCTCTTCCTTCAGGGCTTCGTCGCGTTCCTGGCCGACGAACTCGCCGGGCCCGCCCGTGGCCGCCTCAGGCCGATCCTGGCCCCGTTGCTGGAGCAGAGGCTATTCCGAGAGAGCGCCGGCCTTCACGAGTGGCTCCTGCGGAACTACGACCGCTCCCGCGACCAGTTCAGCGTGAAGGACGTCGGCCTGACCTTGAGCCGCGGTGGGATCCCGAGGATCCGGCCCGAGGCCGGCTTGCCGGACGTCAGCCGCCTCTACCAGTTCCGCGAATACCTGAGCGACGGCAAGACCTACAAGCAAGGCAGCGGGCCCCTCGGCGTCCCCGGCCGCGTCCAGACCCACCGGAGCCAATCCGCCCAACGCGGCGTCTCCAGCGGCACGGGCGACGACGCCGGTCACCTGATCGGCGACCGCTTCGGGGCGCCCGGCGGCCCCGAGAACCTCTCCCCCCAGAACTGGATCGCCAACCGCTACGGGACCTACAAGGGCCTTGAGGATTCCTGGGCCAAGAAGCTCTTAGACGGCGTCGACATCGAGGTCAACGTCACCGACGTCACCCGAGCGGGCGAGGACCGCCCGTTCATGCGCGAAGTGCGCTGGACGGAGCTCGGCCCGGACGATCGACGTTCGTCCGACAGCCTGACTTTCGCCAACACCCACACCCCGAAGAGTCGAGAGGCGAGGGATATCGCGCCCACTCCCACGACTCCCGGAGGGGGCCAGGTGATCGAGGTCGACTTCAAGAACAAGACCCGTATCGAGTGAGTCTTGCCGGGGAGAACCGGGGTCCTCATGCCTGGCTGGCGAAGGCGGCGTCCTCGACGTCCTGATTCGGGCGGTCGGCTGCGGAGCCAGGCGTAACGCACGAGGCAGGCGCCGCTATTCGGAGGGGCCGGAGCCGAGCCGGCACTCGGGGACTTCCTCGGCCTTCGGGACGAGCTGGACGTCGAATTCGAGGTCGACGAACAATCGATCGTCAAGGTTCCATTCCCTGTCCTCTGTGTCTTTGCTTGACAGCCTTCTACAAAACGTAGTAGGGTTGTGAACGACAGCTTGCTGGACGCTGGAGCACTGTCTTCAAGCCCGCGTCTGAGAATCCTCGAGTGAGGACTCGAATTCGGAGGATCTTCGAGCGTACCCACTCGCGCCGATTGCGAACTGACCTCCATGATTACGGAAGGGCCGGGATGCGCATCAAATGGGTCGTCGTGATGGTCTGGGCCTGTTTCCAGGCGACCACCGCTCGCTGTCAAACACCAGTCGCCACGCAAAAACAGTACGATTTCACACAAGTTGAAGTCATGATTCGGCAGGCGCTGGCCAAGCGGGAAATCCCCTCCATGGTCGTTGCCCTCTCATGGGAAGGGCGGATCGTTTACGAGCGTGCATTTGGATATGCAGACCTTGAGGGTAAGGTCCCGGCTACGGTCGACACAGCCTATCGGCTTGCGTCCGTGTCGAAGCCAATCACCGCGACGGGACTGATGGTACTGCACCAGAAAGGGCTCGTGAAGCTTGACGAGCCGGCCGAACAGTACGCCAAGCCGCTCGGGTTTCGGTCCTTCGCTGGCAATCCGTCAGACGTCACTCTACGCCATCTGTTGAACCATAGCTCCGGCCTTAGCTCCTACTTTCAATATGCCTTCGGCGACAGGGAGGCCAGCGTCTCGGGCTTCGAAGCCGCATTCCACCGCTACGGCACTCTTTTTCATCCCGTCGGACGCATGATGGAATATTCAAATCTCGGCTATGGCCTGATTGACTTCATCATCGCCAAGCAATCCGGGAAGTCCTTTGCGAGCTTCATGAAGCAAGAAGTCTTTGATCCGCTCCAGATGACCAATTCCTTCGTGTCAACACCAGAGAATCCAGTCGTCCAGGTCGCCAAGATCTATGACGGTGATCTGAAACGCCTGCCAGCGGTTCACTACAACCTGGCAGGAGCGGGCAACGTGTATTCGAGCGCCCACGACCTGATGCTGTTCAGTTCACTCCACCTAAGCCCGGATCAAGTGCGAGCACCCGTGCTCTCGAAAGAGAACACCGAGTTAATGAGAAGCAACGCAGGAAGCGCCCGCTTTCATCCGTACTTTGGTCCGTCGACTTCCTACGCACTCGGCTGGTACGTGCAGTCGGACGATGGTGGCTATCATTCGATGTGGCACGAGGGAGGAATGCCGGGAGCGAGCACCTTCCTCAAGTTGATTCCAAGCGAGAAGCTCGCAGTGACGGCGCTCACGAACGTCGCGGACAAAAATCAGTTGATTGATCGGGTGGCCAACGAACTCATCAAAGTCGTCCTACCTTCCTACCGCCCGGAACCGCTGGACGTCACCGCGAACTACAAGCCTTACGAGGCCCAGGCCGACTACCTCGGCAAATGGAAGGGCATCATCCATGTTCAGGACCTCGAGATCCCCTGCACGTTGACGTTCAAACCTATGGGTAACGTGCATATTGCTTACGGCAAATCCGACAGTGCGAAGTTGAAGGAGGCCACATTCCGGGGCATCGTTAACGGTAAGTCATTTATCGGTGGCTTTCTTGGTGATTTGCCATCGGATGACATTCAACGGGAGCCCCCTCCGATTCTGACGTTGCATCTGATCAGAGAAGGACAAGTGTTGTCGGGCAGGATCGGGGCATACACTGCCGGCAAATCACAGATTCACCACCTCTATCCATTCTATATTCGTTTGGAGCGGGATGGCTCCCAGTAATGTAATCGCCCGGGATAGCCGGGGTCGGCGGTTTGCTTGCCGGCCCGACCCAAGTCGTACACGGTCCCCGCCAGTTCGTTGGATGCACTCCTGGTCGTCATCGCTGTCCACGCGATTCTGGTCGCGGTGTTGAAATTGTTTACGTAGCCTTCGCGGCAGCTTCGCGATGGTGGGACGGGTTGATCGGCCGGGCCTGGGACCACCCGGCGAAGACTTTCGAAAAGGGCGACGGTCGATCGGACCAAGCGTGATGGTTGAGCACCGCTTTGACGACCGTACGGCAACCGAACGTCAGCTTGGCTGGTGGGTTTCTCTTGCATGGCCCGGCCGGTTATCCTGATCGGCAAATACGTCGGGAGAGCGAGGGACCTGAACATGCCCCAGACCGAGCCGGTCGCGCCGCCCGCGAAGCCCAAGGAGGCGCCCGCGCCCGAGAAGGCGCCGCCCGAGCGCAAGCTGGACCCGTTCAACCCGGACTGGCCTGCCACGCGGCCGACGCCGGAGCCGAAGGCCATCTCGCGCCCGTGAGCGAGCTTCGCGATGAGATCAACAAGCGTTTCACGCTCAACGGGCTGATCCAGGGCGCCGCCCAGCACGCGGGCATGACGGCCCAGCACTGATTGGCGACAATTATTTTTCCGGGTCAACGTCAATTGGAATTCCCGCTTCGGCCTTCAGGACGCACAGGCGATCGTCAAAGTCGCATCGCCAGTCGTTTGTATCCTTGTCTCGACGGGGCGGGACGGTGGTGTCACACGCGGTCGATCACGGTCTCGAGATAGTCGCCGGTGATCGCGATCGGTCCCGTACCGCCATTGCGGTCGTATCGGCGGGCCAAGGCGAGCAGGTCGTTACGCAACGACTCCTGCCCGGATGGGTCCAGAGTCTCAAAGGCGCGGAGGGTGGGACCGTAGTAGGTGCGGAAGAAGTCGACGTTCTCCTCGACGGACCGGAAGCGGAGGATCGCCGTGCGGCGGTGGCTTGTCATGGAGGCGGCGACGTCCCCGAAGAGCGAATCGAGGTAGGTCTCGTCGCCCCAGCGGATCGGAGGCTCCAGGCCGGGCGCGGGGGGCAAGTAACGCGAGAAGACGCGGAAGGTCTCACCGATAAACCCGTCAGGAGTCCAACTCGCCAGGGCGATGCGTCCGCCCGGCCGGCAGACTCGGGCCAATTCCGCTGCGGCTCGGCGGTGGTCCGGGGCGAACATGACCCCGTAGATTGAGGTCACGGCGTCGAAGGACGCCTCCGCAAAGGGGAGATCTTCGGCATCCCCCTCAAGGAACTCGACGTCAAGGTGCTCGGCCGCGGCACGGAGCCGACCGCGCTCCAGCAGCGCCGGGACGTAGTCGATCCCCACCGCCTCGCATCCGCGCCGAGCGGCCGCGATCGCGGCATTGCCGCTGCCGGTGGCGACGTCGAGAGTGCGCCAGCCAGCCTGGAGGTCCGCCGTCTCGCACAGGTGCTCGGCCTGGAAGACGATCCGCGAGGCGACGACGGAGAAATCTCCGCTCGCCCAGGTGTTCTGCTGCCGGATTTTCACCGCGGCGAAACCTCGATCAACACCGCCTGCCGTATCGACTGGGGAACTCATGCACTCGACTCTCAACGGTTCTTTGGGAGAGGAAAATAAAAAGCACGATCGATCGTTCTTCGAGATAGTACGCACGATCGTGCTATAATGTCAACGATCTCCGGGATGGGATTTCGAAGCGAGCCGGGCGGTGGAGAATGTGTTGGGATGTCGAGCATGATCGGTCGGAGTCATAAATCGGGTTCACCGGACGAGGAGAAGCGTCCCGGGCGAAAGCCGAGAGCGGATGGCGTGGAGAGTCGTCGCCTGATCTTGCTCGCCGCGGCAAACCTCGCGACCACGCGCGGCCTGGAGGGCCTGTCCATCGGCGAGTTGGCTCAGCATATCGGCATGAGCAAGAGTGGCCTCTACGCCCATTTCAAGTCGAAGGAGGAGCTCGAGCTGGCGACGATCGAGACGGCGGCCGAGATCTTCGACCGGGACGTCGTCGGCCCGGCGAGCGAGTCGCCCGGGGGCCTCGCGCGTGTGCGGGCGCTCGTCGAGGCGTTCCTCGGCCACCTGGAGCGGCGGGTGTTTCCGGGCGGCTGCTTCCTCGCGACCGTCTCCGTGCAACTCGCATCGCGTCCCGGACGTCCCCGTGACCGAGTGATGGAACTGTTGCAAGTCCGTTGGCTCGGCCAGTTCGCCGAGGCACTGGCTCAGGCCGTCGCCGAGGACGAGCTGCCGCCTGACATCGACATCGACCAGTTGGTCTTCGAGATCACCGCGATGTTGCTGCGGTCGAATTTCGCCTGGGTCGTGACCGGAGAAGCTCGAGTACTCGATCAGGCCCGGGTCGGGATCGACCACGTCCTCGGCCACGTTGGGGGGCCAAACGAAGTCGAGAACACGAGCGGAAGAGAACAGGCAAAGGGAAAGAACTAGGCGGTGACAACCACAGAGGTTAGCGGAGGCGAAATGCGTATCTCTTCGGTAGGTATAGGGTTGCATTTATCGATTGAAAGCCCAATTATTTGGGACGACACAAGCGTATCAGTTCTTCGCATTGCATGTCCTTTCGCCTATCGATCATCTCCTCGACATTTTCGTAGGATTTCCCGACCTCTAAATCCTCAAGCCGGGTTTTCGGGGCCTTCCTCTATGTCGTCTTTGGATCCCTGCCCTGGCTCATGGTCCGCAGAACTTCACTTGTTTGGATCACTATTAATTTAATTGACGTAATGTTTGCAGACCTAAGTTTCGTCGGATTGCGTGTTCTTGTCGCCGATCATCAGGAGATAGATCGTGACCTTGGTCGGTTCCAAGTAGAAGTCGAGCCCAGTTGCGGGAACCTTCGACTTGGCACCGGCCTCGGACCGGTAAAACCTTGGCGCAAAGGCCCATCGTTTGTAAGTTGAGATCGCATGCATGGGCCCAATTTAAGCAAATCTAAACTCGATCTCCTACTGAGTAGGGACTTTCGGATATGAAAAGGCGATGGTGGATTTATAGTGTGGTCGCGATCACGGGCCTCGTGGCAGGAGCCTTCGTCGGGGGGCACGGCATGGCGGCTCAGGACACGCCATCGACAGGGCTGGACGGTACTTGGAAACTGATCGTCCTGACCCACGGCGATCATGAATTCGCCGTGGTCAAGCTCGATCCCAATGTGGACAAGCCCGCGGGCAGTATCGTCTCTGCACAGAAGCACTTGTTTGGAGCCTTGTCGGGGGTGAAGCTCGACCCGCTGAAGGTCGAGGGGGATTCGGTGACAATCGGGATCACGTGCCCCGATAGCGTCGACATTTTCCGGGGAAAGCTGGTCAAGGAGGGGCCGAACGTCGGCAAGGTCTTGGGCAATCTCACATTCCGGGGCGAGACGAATCCCGCCCGGCTTGAGAAGGTCAAAGACACCACCTTGGCCCAGATCAAGCAAACCCCCATCACCCGTGCCTACGCGAGTATGATGCGGGACCCGGATCCGAAATCCAAGGTCAAGAAGGCCCGCGATGCCATTGACAGTAACTCAGGCCAACCGGCATGCCACCTCTTCTATTCCGAGTTGCTTGCGACGGCCGAGGCGAACGGTCTGAGCGTCAACGACGTGAAGGCGATCGTCGATCGCTGGGAGAACGAGGCCGAACCCTACGGCGTGGAGTGGTCGAATTCGGTGCGGATCAAGGCTCTCAAGGCTCTGGCCGGCGCCAAGCCTTATGCCGAGCAGACGTTGAAGTTGGCCCAAAAGGCCGAGCAAATCCTCGCGGCCGATGCCAGCAAGGAGACCAGGTCGACGTTCGCTGGCATGGTTGCCCGGTCCGCCCGGTTGGCTGGCGAGTCCAACGTGGCTACGGCCGCCGAGGCCCGCCGGGCCGAGTTCGAGGCCCAGCTTGATGAGGAATACCATAAGACGGTGCCCCCGTTCACGCCGGGTAAGTATGAAGGCCGCAAGAACGCCAAGGCCGACCGCGTGGTCGTGATGGAGCTTTTCACAGGCGCCGAGTGCGCGCCCTGCGTGGCCGCCGACGTCGGCTTCGACGCACTATTCAAGTCATACGCCCCGAGCCAGGTGATCGGTCTTCAATACCATCTGAACATTCCTGGACCCGACCCGCTCACCAACGGCGACTCCCAGGGCCGGATGGAGTACTACGCCGAGGAAGTGCAAGGCACCCCTTCCACGTTCTTCAACGGTCGATCACTGGCAGGCGGTGGCGGCCCCATGAAGGCCTCGGAGCAAAAGTATAAAGAGTTTCGCCGAGCCATCGACGAACGGCTTGAGTCCGAGCAAGATGCGTCGATTCATCTCTCCGCCACCCGCCGCGGCGATCAGATCGAGATCCAAGTCCAGGCCAAGGTGGACCGCAAGTCGCCTTTGACCAAGGCCAGCCCCGCGGCCGGTGGAGATCCGCTCAAAGACAAGAAGCCGTTGGCGAACGAGCCGTCCCACTCCAAGCCCCGCCTTCGTTTGGCCCTTACCGAAGAGGCCGTGCATTACGTCGGCGGCAATCGCCTTCGATTCCATCACCACGTCGTCCGCGCTTTTCCCGGCGGGATCGAGGGCAAAGACCTCTCGGCGGGCGACGGGCAGATGACACTCATCGTGAATCTTGCCAATCTCAAGCAACAACTGACGAAATATGCACACGATGCCACTCAGCGACCATCCCCCAACCTGTTGTCTGAGATCGAGCTCAAGCATCTATCGGTCGTCGCGTTCGTCCAGGACGATGCTGACAAAGCCATCCTCCACGCAGTCTCAGTGCCGACGGAGTGACGGTCGTGCGTCCGATGATCGAGCCATTTCAGGCGTTGTACCTGGTGACCAAGTACCGGTCATCAGGTACTTGGCGGAAACCTGTCGGGCACCGGCTCGGATTATTTATCGGACGAGGGATAGGGATAACACCGTCACACTCGCCGAAACGGATTCGGCGTGTGGTTAGGCTCTTACAGGCCTCGGAACGTGCCCTCCGAACCACCACATCGTGCTTGGGCCGGGTAGACCTGGGTAGTCGCCCACCCAGGCCCCCCACAGATCCAGACGTGCGCGTCAAACGCATCTGGCTCTTCATCTCATGACTTCGCTACGCCACTCCGCAGACCGTGGACCACACGGGCG
>NZ_JBTYIP020000007.1:0-352840 GCF_054877945.1 Singulisphaera rosea
CGACGTCACCGGCCGGAGTGACTTCGCCCTGAGGGCATGTCACGCCGGCCGAATCGTCCAGCGAACGAATTATCGCGGCCATCGGGCTCGGTCAAGTTGTCTTGCCGAACCACTCGGCCGCGTTTCTGGTCACCACCGTTGTCAGCGGCGACAGGGGTAATAATACCGGATCCTGGGACGAAGTCAACGACCCACCGAAAAATCTCGTGATTTCCTAGTCGATTCATCGACCCTCCTCCGGATGGTCCAGTGGGGTTGTCATCACCGATCGTGTCTTTCGCGTTCCTGGGATGAAAAACTTCAAATTGTTAAGATGACACTGCGTGGATCATGGGTTCGGATCGTGCCAAGTCGGGTAGGACATGATTGTGCCGCACCAAACCGCCGATGTCGTCCGGAAGTGGTTCGAGGATGTGTGGAACGCGCGACGCGAGGAGATGATCGACGATCTGATCACGTCGGAAAGCGTTTGCTATACCGATGATGGTGTTTTGAGGGGGCCTGTCGAATTCAAGGAACGGCAATACTGGCCGTTCCTCGCGGCATTCCCGGACTTGCACGTCGACGTCGAGGCGATTGTCTCCGAGGGCGAGAACGTCGTTGTACGCTGGACGGCCGAGGGGACTCACGCCGGTGAAGGCATCGGCCTGGCGCCCACTCATGAGCGCGTGAGATTTCGAGGGATCACGTGGATTCAAGTCCGTGGCGACAAGCTCATGCAAGGTTGGCAGAGCTCGAATATCCCCGAGGTCATCCGCACGCTGGCGAGCGCGGCAACTTGAGAAGTGTGATCGGAAGGGGGCTTTGCACCGTCGTGATCGCTACCGAGCCTCCCCTTTCCTTTGATATTGCAAGACGTTGGAAGGAGATTCACGCTGATGTGTATCTCGCTCCTCGGGTCGATCCTGTTCGTCGACCTGTGCGCGATCGTGCTCGGGTTCTTCGTGCAACTCGGCCAGGAATCGCTCTATTACCTCTCAGGGCCGATTGTTTTGGTGACCATCGCCTCAATCCTCGCCCGGGGCCGCTCTGCGATCGTTTGGAGCGGATACGGAAAAAGCCTCTGGCTCCTAGGGAGGAGGCAGAGGCTTCGATAGGGCGAGGCTTGTCAGAGGTCGAGGGTAGCCGGTTCTCAACGGAAGAACGCCGCGGCCTCGTGGTAGTAGGAGAGGTCGAGGGTCTTGCTGGCGGCGACGCCGGACTCGAGGGTCGTGTCGATGATCTTCGTCCCGGAGAGGGCGACCATGGTCCCGAACTTCTTCCGAAGGACGAGGTTGCCGGCGGCGAGGCCGAGTCGGGTCGCGAGGACGCGGTCGTAGGCGCTGGGAGGCCCGCCTCGCTGGATGTGTCCGAGGACGACGCAACGGGTTTCGTAGCCGGTCGCCTTCTCGATTTCTTCGGCGACGACGTTGCCCACGCCACCGAGGCGAGCATGGCCGAAGGCGTCGACACCCCCTTCGAGGGTGACTTCGGTCTTGTCCGGGAACTTGGCCCCCTCGGACACGACGACGATGCCGTATTTCTTGCCCTCGGATCGACGCCTCTTGAGGGTCTCGATCACGTGGGCCATGTCGATCGGCACTTCGGGGACCAGGATGTAATCCGCCGCGACGGCGATGCCCGAGAAGCACGCGATCCATCCGGCCTGACGGCCCATGGTCTCGACAACCATGACGCGGCGATGGCTCTCGGTCGTGGTGCGAAGGCGGTCGACCGCCTCGGTCACGATGTTGATTGCCGTGTCGAAGCCGAATGTGAAGTCGGTCACCATCAGGTCATTGTCGATGGTCTTGGGAACCCCGACCATCGGCATGCCGTAATCACGGTGGAGACGGTGGGCGACGCCCAGAGTGTCATCGCCGCCGATCGCGACGAGTGCATCGAGGCCGAGGGCCTTGAAGTTCGCCTGGACCGCGGGTATGTCGCGCTCGAGGTTCTTGAAGGGGTTCGTCCTCGAGGAGCCGAGGATGGTTCCTCCCTTGGCGATGATTTCGTCGGTCTCGATGACGGACAACTCGCGGCTCATGTTCTGAACGAGTCCGCGCCACCCTTCGAGGATCCCGACGCAGCTTCCTCCCTCGTTCACGACCGTCTGCACCACGGCGCGGATGACCGCGTTCAGGCCGGGGCAATCGCCACCCCCGGTCAATAAACCGACTTTCATGCAACGTTCCTAGCAGGTTGTTGAAATGTCGAAAAATGGATCTTGAATCCGCCGCCGGGCCGTGGTCCCGCTCGCCGGGCCGGGCGATCGATGGACCCTGGCGTCGGGCCATATGGTAAGGCCGGGATTCCCCGACGGCTCGACGCTGAGGATCCCGTCCCCGTCGGTCCGGGGAGCGATGCCTGGCGTATCATGAGACGCGTGGCGGTCCGACACGGACCGCCATTCCTCCGCCCCATCCGAACGAACCCAGAGCGAAATTACCACAGGTCCGGCCGGCGCTTCCAGGGGTGTCCCTGCCCCTCGCGTGGTCGGGACGTTCTTCGTTTAGGCAGTCGGACCGCTCTCGCCAAGTCACGAAAGGCCACCCACGGCACGAACGTGGGGATCTCCCCGATCGACTCGAGCCCCTCCGTTCGCTCGGACTTAGGCCGTGTGTGCGGGGGTTTTGGGAGGCATCAGCACTCGTTCAACCCAGGTCGTGTCGACGCGTCCTTCGATGAAGTCGCGATTCCGGAAGATGCGCCTGTGGAGGGGGATGGTGGTCTGGATGCCTTCGATGACCAGCTCGTCGAGGGCCCGACGCATGGTCGCCATGGCCTCGGCGCGGTTCGAGGCGTGGACGATCAGCTTGCCGACGAGGGAGTCGTAGTTGGGGGGGACGGAATAGCCGACTTCGACGTGCGAGTCCCAACGGACGCCGGGGCCTCCGGGGATCCGCATCGCCTTGATCTTGCCGGGGGAGGGCCGGAAGTCGTGGTCGGGATCCTCGGAGTTGATCCGGCACTCGAAGGAATGACCGCGAGTGACGATCTCCTTCTGGGTGAAGGGGAGTTTTTCGCCCGCGGCGATTCGGATTTGCTGCTTCACCAGGTCGATGCCGGTCACGACCTCGGTGACGGGGTGCTCGACCTGGATTCGGGCGTTGACTTCGATGAAATAGAAGTTGTTGTCGGCGTCCACGAGGAATTCGCAGGTCCCCGCATTAACATATCCGGCCGCCTTCGCGAGACGGACGGCGGCCTCGCCGAGACGCTGGCGGACGTCGTGGGGCAGGCTCGACGCGGGGGCTTCCTCGACGAGCTTCTGATGGCGGCGTTGGAGGGAGCAGTCACGGTCCCAGCAGTGGACGACGTTCCCGTGGGAGTCGGCCAGGATCTGGATCTCGACGTGACGGGGCCGGTCGATGAACTTCTCGAGGTAGACGCTCGAGTTCTTGAAGGCGGCGTCGGCCTCGTTTCGAGCGGCCTGGAGTGACGAGACGAGGGTCGACTCCTCTCGGCAAACACGCATCCCCTTGCCGCCACCGCCGGCGGCGGCCTTGATGAGGACGGGGTATCCGATCTTTTGCGCGAGGGCCATGGCTTCGGCGTCATTCACGACCGGGCCGTCGGAGCCGGGGACGCACGCGACCTTGGCCTCGGCGGCCACGGCCTTGGCTTCGGTCTTCAGCCCCATTCGGCGGATGGCTTCGTGCGGGGGGCCGATGAACTCGAAGCTGCAACTGCGGCAAATCTCGGCGAAGTGGGGGTTCTCGCTCAGGAAACCATAGCCCGGGTGGATGGCCTGGACGTCGGCGACCTCGGCAGCCGCGATCAGCCTCGGGATGTTCAGATAGCTGTCGGCGCTCGGGGCCTTGCCGATACAGATGGCCCGGTCGGCCAGTTTGAGGTAGGGGGCGTTGCGGTCGGCCTGCGAGTAAACGGCAACGACCTCGACCCCCAGATCCTTGCAGGCGCGGATTATCCGCAGCGCGATCTCACCCCGATTGGCCACCAGAATGCGCTGAAACATCGAGAACCTCAGATCGTTGCGGGATGCGAAGTCCCAGCCCAGAGTGGTTCGCGGGATCCCGAGTCAGGAGGCGGATCGCCGGGATCGACCACCGGTCGACCCCTTCTGCGGCGACGAAGTCGGTCGGCCGGACGATTGGATCGACCGGCCGAGGGCCTCAGGCAGGATTGACGCGGAACATCGGCTGGCCGTATTCGACGGACTGGCCGTTCTTGACCAGGACTTCGGTGATCGTGCCGGAGAGGCCGGCCGGGATGTCGGTGAAGACTTTCATGGCCTCGATGATGCAGACCGTCGTATCGGGTCGGATGACGGTCCCGACGTTGACGAACGGCGGAGCCTCGGGGGAATTCGAGGCATAGTAGGTCCCGACCATCGGGCTCTCGATCACCAGGTCTTTGGAGACCGGTGGCGCGGCGGGAGGGGGCTCCGGACGAGGCGCCGCGGCCGGAGCGGGAGCCGCCTGCATGACCACGGGAGGGAGTGCGGCGGGGGCGTACGCGAGTTCGGCACCTCGCCTCCGCAGGCGGATCTTCGTGGGACCCTCGCCCAGGTCGATCGCCGTCAGGTCGTACCGCTTCATCAAGCGAATGAGTTGATGGATCGCGTTGACGTCGACGGGTGGGGACGGCTCTTGAGACTTCTCCGGCATGCTGACACTCCGCGCGGCTGGCATTCGACGACTCGGTCACCCGACTCGGACGGAGTCGAGCGACTTGGGGACGTGGGACAGGACCTCGCAGCCGTCGGGGGTTACCAGCACGTCGTCTTCGATCCGGATGCCGCCCCAGCCGGGCAAGTAGATGCCGGGCTCGACGGTGATCACCATACCGGGTTGGAGCGTGACGTCGGATTCCTTGCGGAGCCGAGGGGCCTCGTGGATCTCGAGGCCGAGGCCGTGGCCCAAGCCATGGTTAAAAAAACGGCCGAAACCAGCATCCTCAATCACGGAGCGGGCTTCGGCGTCGATGGCATCGGCCTTGACCCCGGGCCTGATCGCGGCGATCGCGCGTCCCTGGGCCTCGAGGACTGTCCGATAGACCTTCTCGAACTTCGACGTGACCTTACCGGTGACCAGGACCCTCGTCAAGTCACTTTTGTAAGGGTGGCCCGTCGCACCCCAATCAACGAGCACGAAGTCGGCGTCGCCGATCCTCGCGTCCTGGGTGGGTCGGGCATGCGGAAGGGCGGCCCTCGGCCCTACCGCGACGATCGGAGGGAAGCTCGCCGAGGTGGCCCCGCACCGTCGAAGGTAACCTTCGAGCGCATCAGCCGTGTCCTTCTCGGTCTCCTCCTCCCTGAGGCCGGCGCGGAGCATCGCGAACGCCCGCTCCGCGAAGCCGATCGCCTCTCGAATCGCGGCGACTTCGTCCTTGTCCTTGATCGCCCGCAGCGATTCGACCCGTCCCTGGATCGCGATCAGTTCGATCCCCGACAACCGCGAACGAAGCTCTTCGAAGTCGGCGACCGATACCGCGTTCGCTTCGAACCCGAGTCGACGGATCCCGAGTGCCGAAACCGTCTCGGCGATGGCGGAGATCATGAGTTGGGCGACCGGGCGGATCTTGATCTCCAGGTCGGGGCACTCTTGAGCGAGCTGGTCCTGGTAACGACCGTCGGACAGGACGATCGCCCGGTCTTTGGCGAGCAGGAAGGTCGAGTCGTCGCCGCTGAAGCCCGTGAGGTAGCTGACGTTCACGAACGACGAAACGAGCAGGGCGTCCAGGTGGTCTGCCTTGAGCGACTTCGTGAGCGATTCCCGGCGCTTCGGGGTTCGGTCCATGATTTAGGCGGCTCGTGAATTCGAGAGGTCGTAGGTATGGATTCCGACGCGAGTGGTGCTACCAGAGGCGGCCTGGTCGAGCAAGGGCGTCTGGTCCTGTCGGAAACCCGGCGCGCGTGATAAGTTGGTCGCCGTACCATCCTCGGAACCGTCGATTGGGATGGCGTTCAGACACACCCTCCACTGAGGAGATCGCGACCGATGCGTACAACGGCGATGGCGGGCCTGGTCGGGCTCGCCCTGGCGACCGGGGCCCTGGCGGCCGCCGAACAGTTCAAGACGATCTTCGACGGGACCAGCGGAAACGGTTGGATCACCAACCACGACAAGAAGCCCGTGTCGAAGGCCAACGTCCAGGCCGACGGTTTGAACCCGCATGCGTCGGGGGGATACATCGTCGCCCACGACAAGACGCACGGGAACTTCGTGCTCGACTTCGACTACAAGCTCAGCAAGGGCTGCAACTCGGGGGTCTTCCTCAGGGTCGGCGACTTGAAGGAACCCGTCACGACGGGCCTGGAGATCGCCCTCGACGACACGACCGGCACGGGCCTGCACGACTCGGGCGCGTTCTACGACCTGGTCTCGCCGACCACCAACGCCCAGAAGCCCGCGGGCGAATGGAACCACATGACCATCACCGCCCTCGGGCCGAAGATCTCGGTCGTCCTCAACGGAGAGACGGTCTCGAAGATCGACCTCGACCAGTTTACCGAACCCGGCAAGCGACCGGACGGCTCGAATCACAAGTTCAAGGGCGTGACGATCAAAGACTTCGCCAAGCCTGGCTACTTCGGCTTCCAGGACCATGGCCAGGACTGCTGGTATAAGAATGTGAAGGTCAAGGATCTGGACTGACTCTCCCGCCGTCAGAAACGACACGACCCCGGCGGCCAATGGTGGCCGCCGGGGTCGTTTGTCGTCTTGCGAGGCGCCTTGCGAATCGAGCCGGTGATGCGGGACGATTACCAGTCACCACCGCCACCGCCGCCACTGTCACCGCCCCAATCACCACCGCCACCGCCGCCCCAATCGCCGCCCCCGCCGGAATCGCCGCCGCCCCAGTCGCCGGAGGCATTGTTCCCGCCGCTCCAATCGTCGGCACCGCCGGGTTCGGAGACTCCCTGGTTCCCGTCGCCGTACGATGAGCTGTCCGTGTATCCTGTCTGATGGTGTCGACCGGAGAATTGGTCGTAGAGCCAGTTCCCGGCCAGGGCGCCCCCGATGCCGCCGAACATGCTCGACATGAAGCCCCCGCCACCACCCCCACCACCATAGCCCGGCGCACCGTAACCGGGGGCTCCGTATCCTGGACCGCCCGCCATGCGGCCGGGCCCGCCGTAACCAGCCCCCTGACCGCCCGAGAAAAGCCTCCCGATCATCCGGATCACAAACAGGAAAGCGATGATCCCGATCCCGAGGAAGAGTAAACCACCGAGGCCGGTTCCCTGTCGCTGCCCCGGACGTACCGGCACCGCGGCCCGACGGCCGGCGGGTACGCCGGCGCCAGAGCGAAGGACTCCCCCATTTTCGCCCTTGGCCGCGATGACCTCACTTTCCAGCGTCTCGGTTCCCTTGATTAGGCCCTGATCAAGCGATCCTTTCTTGAATTCGTCGATGAACGCCTTTTGAATGGTCTTTAGGCGTTCGGTCGGGAATGCCTGACGGTATCGGGTCGAAGAAAGGACCTCGATCTTGTGCTCCTGCTTGGCGAGCAGGATAAAGAGCCCACCGGTTTTCTGTCGCTCGGCATGGCGGGTGGAGACTCGTTCGATCGAATCACCGTTGAGCGAGTCGATCGTCTCCACGCTGACGTTCAACTGGGAGTTTCGCTCGATGGCGTCCAGCGTCGACTGGGCCTGTCGGACGGCCGCCGGGCCGAACATCCCGGCATTATCCCGGATCGAGGAAGCCTGCGCCGAGCCGATCGACGCGGCCAAGGCTAGGGGCAGTGCAAGCAACCATCGCGTTTTCAACATGGATCTCATGACCTCATACAAGGGGAGAAGACCCGGGTCCTACCGGCGCGGCACGCCCGTTCTGACGAGGGTCCGCCGCGAGGCCGGGCTTCAGACCTCCAGAGTCTATTCGCCCGGGAGACTCAATTATAGTTAAGAATCGCACTCGGCGTGCCGACCTGGCGGAAAATTGCGGTCGGTTCTCTTGGTTTCGTCGGTTCGTCAAGACTCGGAGATCTCGGCAAAACGGGTGATGGCGACGACCTCGTCGAGGCGGATGAGGACCCTTGCTCGGTTCCGCCGGATGCCGAGGCGGATGGAGTCATACACGTAGACTTCTCGGCTCGCGGTACTGTCGCGGAAGTCGTGCAGGTCGGCGTCTTGCATCTCGAGGAAGGCCGAGTCGAATCCCGTGAGGGTGCCGAGGCAGACGTAAGTCGAGCGGAGGTCGACGACGATGGCCTGTCCGACGAGGTTGGCGAGCGAACCCGATGTAGCGAGTGGATCCATACCCGAAGGAAACTCCTAACTGGGGCTGAAATCGCGAGCGGACGGATGCTTTGGTTCGCCTTGACGGATTTTAAGGTGCGGGCTAAGGTCCCGCCACCATGTCACCCAAAAACTCCCTTCTCACCACCGGCCTGACCGCGCTGGGCCTGTTCGGGGTTGCCGTCTTTGGCAACGCCGAACCGGAGACCGCCCCGTCCGGCCTCCCCTCGTCCGTCGCACCGAGCTCCTCTCGGGCGGTGCTCCTATTAACCAATGGAACGGTGGTCCAGGGCACGATCTCCGAAGATCCCAAAGCCTATTACCTTCACGCGAACGGAGGGAAGATCCCGTATCCCAAGGGACGCGTCGAGCAGTCATTCAAGACGCTCGAGGACACATATCAGTATAAATTGGACCGCTTGCCGCAGCGCGATACCGACGAGGCCATGAAATTGGCGCGTTGGTGCCTCGTGAACAAGCTCATTCCCCAGGCGAAGGTCCAGCTCAAGGTGGTCCTCAACCAGAGCCCGAACCACCGCGAAGCCGCTCAGATGCTCGAGAAGATCGAGGGCGTCGAGTATCGCGGGACGGACCGGGATACCGGGGTCATGCAGGCCAGCGGCGAGGCGGTCGAGGGTCGAGACGACAAGCTGGATCCGGCCGTCCTCGGCCGAGCGGCCCGAGAGATGGGCGTTTCGACTCTGCCCCAGATCCGCGGGCTGACGACGGCCCAGGCGGTCAAGCGGATGCAGGAGTTCCGCGGCGTGGTCCACGAAATCCTCCAGAAGCGTTGCGCCCGCTGCCACGACGAGCAATATCAGGGCGAGTTCCGCCTGGTCGAGATCAAGACGAGACGCGACATGTCGGCGGACACGCTACGGGCCAACCTGGATGCTACGCTCCGGCTCATCGACTTTCAGGAACCCGCCAAGAGCGAGCTCCTCTCGAGCACGATCAGGCCGCATGGGCCGAATTCGAACAAGCGCCCGATCTTCTCGGGCTCCAACGACCGTTCATACCAGATCCTCGCGGCCTGGGCCGGCCGACTCCGTCCGACACAATCGGCCGGGTCGACTCAACCGGTTCGACCCGCGAACCGGGACGTTGACAGCGACGAGGCGTTCGCGGTCCAGCGTGCCGGTGCGGAACTCCCGCCGAGGGGCATGGCCCCTGCGGTCCGTCCTGCAGACGAAGAAGTCGAGGAGGTCTACCCCTCGCCACCCGGCCAATTCCTGCCGGGCAGCGGAGCCGACCTGCAGCCCTACGCGCCGGAGGGTACCGAATTCCCGAAGTCTCCGTTGATGGGTGGCCCCAAGCCTCAGCTCGGCACGGCTGCCGCACCCGCAACGATCCCGGCTCGCCCCAAGACCCAGCCGGGTCAAGTTCCGGGAGCCGCCACGCTTCCGCCGCTCCCTACGGGGGCGAAGGAGCCGACTGGCGAGGGAGCGGAAGGGGTAGCGCCCACACCGAAGCCGACCAAGAAGAAGCCCGTAAAGCTCGACCCGGCCCTTCTTGAGAAGGCGCTGATGAATCGTTTCTCCCCGCAGCCCTGACCCGAGGTAAGCCCTCATTTCGATGGGGGCTGCCATGTTCGACCCACCCGGATCGTGCTTGACTTCTCACAGCACCGACTTACAACTCTCAGAGATCGAATTTCCAGGCGCGATCTGGGGGGCCGTCGTCGAAGCCCGGAATAGACTCGTGATGACGCGCGCCCGAGCCTCGCGCAGCGGGAGATGGCTGACGTCGTGAACGCGAGATTCCTGCGAGGCATTTTCGACTCGGCCTACCTCTTGGCGCTAACCGCCTGGGTGGGGAGCCTTTCCTTCGTCTTGTTCGGGGCCGCGTCGAATGCGTTAAACGTCCTCGGGATCGAGGACGGTCGGCGATTTTCGCGTGCGATGCTTCCTCGGCTCTACCTGTGGGTTTCCGTCGCCGGTGCGGTCGCGCTTCCGTCGTATCTCGGTGTCCCTCTGAGTTTCCCGGAGTTCCGCGGACCCGGGGTCGCTCTCCAAGCGTTCGCGATCGTGGCCGGGATCCTGCTCATGCTCTATGGCGGGAATACCCTCGCGCCGGCGATCCTAGACGCGAACGAACGCGGTGTGTCCGATGCCGAGCGTCTCCATCGTCGAGCGATTGGGCTCAATTTCGTCACGCTCGGTGTCGGCATCGCGCTGCTGCTCGCGTTCGCGAGTCGTTCGGCCCCGAAGACGGAAGGCATCGTCGAGCCCGACGCGATCGAACGTGCTCGAAGTCTCCTCGAGAAGGCGAAATCCAATCCACTCGACTCGAAGCGCACCCTTCCCGACTCCGCCTTGCCCGAGCGATCGGACGCAGGCCCTTAGATCTCCCCGGATCGATCCTCGAACACGAGTCCGCCCCGGTGCGACGGTCCTGACCGAGGTCAAGACCCGGTTTCTCGGCGCGTTCGAGGGCTGGCGTGGTAGACGCCTGTTATCGTAAACTGCGTTGAATCGGTTTCACGACCTGTAGGCTCCCTCGAAGCCTTGTGTTCGGGGGGTGCCATCGACAAGGCCCCCCATGAGCCCTCTCCACTCTCCAGGGACGGCTCGACGATTCGGTTGGACGATCCTCGGGTCATCGCGATCGAAAGAGGTTGGCGGGTCTCGGTTCGGGCCGTAGGGCATTGGGGACGCGAACCAAGATGACGGCCGAAATCGAGTCGGAACGCACCGTGTTCCGGCAGCACCGTTCCGAACGTCTGCTGGCAACGCTCGCACCCTACTCCCGAGTCGTCATCGTCTCGCACGTCAACCCCGACCCCGATGCCCTCGCGAGTATGCTCGGGCTTCAGGCGTTGATCGAGCACGCCCAACCCGGGAAGACGGTCGTGCTGACGATGGATGGGATGATCGCCCGCGCCGAGAATCGGGCCATGGTCGAGGTCCTGTCGATCCCCCTGGTGCCGGTTCTCGATGCGGTCATCGACCCGAACACCGCCGTCATCATGGTCGACTCGCAGCCTCACACCGGGCGCCGAGCCAACGAGTCGGCGATGCCGCAGGTCGTCATCGACCACCACGAGACCGGCGGATTGTTGGAAGGGGTCCTCTTCCGGGACCTACGCCCCCACATGGGGGCGACGAGCACGATGGTGACAGGCTACTTGCTCGAGCAAGACGTCGCACTCACGCCGAGAGTTGCGACCGCCCTGCTCTACGGGATCGACTCGGAGACGGAAGGCTACCCACGCGAGGCGAGCTCGCTCGACGACGGTGCCCTCGTTTGGCTATTCCCTCGAGCGGACAAGGACCTGCTGGCCAAGATCCGCCACCCGAAGCTTCCCCAGAGCCACTTTGCGACCTTCCAACACGCCCTGGCCAACGCATTCCTCTATCGGGATGTCGTCGTGAGCTGGTGCGGGACGGTGACGCAGCCCGACATCGTCGCCGAGATTGCGGATTTCTTCGTCCGCTTCGACCAGGTGAACTGGGCCATCGCGATCGGGCACTTCGATCAGATGCTCAAGCTCTCGGCGCGCGTAAGCCTCCTTGGTGGTCACTCGGGAGAGGTCCTGCGAGAAGTCGTGGACGGAATCGGGACCGCGGGGGGCCACGACAAGCGAGCCGGTGGGGCCATCCCCCTGCCCGATTCTCGGCCCGAGACCATCGACGCCCTCCTGCGAAAAATCCGGCACCGGCTCCTCACCCGTCTCTCGATCGACGAGCACCAGGGGCGTCGCCTCCTCGAAGCCAGTCCCGTCATCCCTGCCCCCTGACGGAACTTTCCGGTTTCAAATCCCTTCCCCTTCGGATCCATCAACGCCAGGTAAGGTTCCGTGTTCTCGGGTTCTCTCCCCGTCACGCGGGTTGATCCCGCGTGACGAATGCGCCATAATCTTCGATGATGAAACCCGCAAGAGTACGATGAATTGATGATTGCGGCAAAACCCTCGAGCTCTCGGATCTCCCTCGCTCACGTTTGACATCGTCGACGTTCCCTCGACTCCGGCGTCCGCATTGGAACGCCTGAATTCAACCTCGGTCGACCCCGCTTCGACGCGAAACGTCGTGGTTGTTCGGGATTCAGGGCCCCGCTCACTCGACTTGATCGCTGATTCTCAACATTCCGACTGCCCTTCTTCTCCCCTGTCGAGGAGATCCGATGCGCCGGAGTTCTTCCTTCCTCCTGGTGGTGGGTTTCCTTTCCGGCGGCCTCCATGCGGCCGAGGCGACGCTGCCGGCGGCCCAGGTCGAGTTCTTTGAGAAACAGATCCGGCCCGTCCTGGTCGAGCGTTGCCAGAGTTGCCACGGGCCGGAGAAGCAAAAGGGGGGGCTTCGGCTCGACTCGAGGGCGGCACTCCTGGCCGGAGGGGACTCGGGGCCGGCGGCGGTCCTTAATGCTCCGGACGAGAGTCTGGTCGTCCAGGCGGTCCGCTACGGCGGCGAGCTGAAGATGCCGCCGAAAGACAAGCTGCCCGCCGAACAGGTCGCCGCGCTTGTCGAATGGATCAAGCTCGGACTACCCTGGCCCGAGGCCGAGTCGGAGGTCCGTCCCCCCATAGGGCCCGCGTTCAAGATCACGGACAAGGACCGCGAGTTCTGGTCGTTCCGCCCCGTTCGTGACCCGGCCTTGCCAGCCGTGGAGGACAAGGACGCGACCCGCGACCCGATCGACCTGTTCATCCAGGCCGAGCTCGAGAAGCAAGGGCTCCGCTCGGCCCCTCCGGCCGACAAGCGAATGCTCATCCGACGAGCGACGTTCGACCTCATCGGACTTCCGCCGTCTCCGGAGGAGGTCGAATCGTTCCTCCAGGACCAGTCGGGCGAAGCTTTCGCCAAGGTTGTGGAGCGGCTGCTGGCCTCCCCACATTACGGCGAGCGGTGGGGAAGACATTGGCTTGACGTTGCCCGCTATGGTGAGGATCAGGCCCACACGTTCCAGTCCCGGAAATATCCCGATGGGTACCGATACCGCGACTGGGTCGTCAAGGCGTTCAACGGCGACATGCCCTACGATCGCTTCATCCTCGAGCAGATCGCCGGGGATCTACTCGATGGGCCTGGCCGAGCGGGTCGGCTCGCGGCGCTCGGATACTTCGCCCTCGGGCCCGTTTATTATGGAAAGGCCACGGCCGACGAACTCGATGATCGACTTGACACCCTGACTCGAGGCTTCCTCGGGTTGACCGTCGCCTGTGCCCGTTGTCACGACCACAAGTTCGACCCGATCCCGCAGCGGGATTACTACTCGCTCGCGGGAGTGTTTGCCAGTACGGACTACAAGGAATACGTCCTGACGCCGGAGGGTGGCATCGACGAGAAGGCCGTCTCCGACCCGACGGACAAGGTGGTCAAGGACAAGGACAAGAAGAAAAAGGACACCACGCGCAAGCCGGTGATCCACGCGCTGACCGAAGGAGCGAAGCCGACCGATCTCAAGGTCCATCTGAGGGGTAACCCGGCTACACTCGGCGAATCGGCCCCGAGACGATTCCTCGCGATCCTTGCCGGAGACAACGCGAGGCCGTTCTCCCAGGGAAGCGGTCGGTTGGAGTTGGCCAAGGCGATCGCCAGCCCAAATAACCCACTCACCGCGCGCGTGTTCGTGAACCGGGTCTGGATGCACCACTTCGGCCGAGGGCTCGTTAAGACCCCGTCGAACTTCGGTGCTCTCGGGGAAGCCCCGAGTCATCCCGAGCTCCTGGATCATCTCGCGAGCCGATTCATGGCCGGTGGCTGGTCCATCAAGTCGCTCCATCGCACGATCCTGCTTTCCGCGGCCTATCAGCGGAGCGCACGATACGATGAACACAATGTCCGGATCGATCCCGACAACCGCTTCCTCTGGCGGATGAATCGTCGACGGCTGGAAGTTGAGCCCTGGCGTGATTCGATGCTGTTGGTGTCGGGGAACTCCGACCTCAGCCTCGGAGGACCTTCCAAGGATCTCTCGTCGCCGGACAACCTCAGGCGGACTCTCTATGGAGCGGTGAGTCGGCACAATCTCGATCCACTGTTACGACTCTTCGATTTCCCCGACCCGAACCTCACGAGCGACCTCCGGCCGGTCACGAGCGTACCCCTCCAGCAGTTGTTCGTACTCAACAGCGACTTCATGGCCAGGCAATCGAAAGCTCTCGCCGAACGGGTCACCGCGCTTGGTTCGAACGACGAGGAGCGGATCCGGCAAGCGTTCTCGCTCCTTTACGGGCGTCCTCCGAGCGAGCTCGAGATCCAGCTCGGGAATCGACTCGTGAGCTCCGGCATCTCCGACGCCTGGGAGAAGTACGCCCAGATTCTCCTGAGCTCGAACGAGTTTGCCTTCGTGGATTGACGGGAACAGGACCACGGTACGAACGGTTGCGCCCTCGGGTGTGGGCTGATGGATTCGACGGGAGATCCTCCGATGACCCATGATTCGCCGTTCGGCTTCAACTACCCCCCCCTGTCCCGCCGCGAGATGCTTCGCCGCGTCGGCGTCGGCTTCGGCACGCTCGGCCTTGCGGGAGTGCTCGCCCAGGAGTCGGCGGCGTCCGACTCGACCGATAGTCCGCTCGCGCCGAAGGCGGGTCATCTCACCCCGAAGGCCAAGCGGGTCATCTTCCTGTTCATGAACGGCGGTCCGTCCCACGTCGATACCTTCGACCCCAAGCCGGCCCTGACGCAGCACGACGGCAACGACCCGCCCAAGACGATGACCCGCGCCAAGGGAGGGAAGCTGATGAAGTCGCCGTTCCGCTTCCAAAAGGCGGGTCAGAGCGGGATCGAGGTCAGCGAGCTCTATCCCGAAGTCGCGCGATGCATCGACGACATCTGCGTCATCCGTTCGATGTACCACGAGACGCCCGCCCATGAGCGGGCGCTCCTGTTGATGAACTCCGGCAACGTCCAGCCGATCCGGCCGAGCTGGGGCTCCTGGCTGACCTACGGCCTGGGGACCGTGAACCAGAGCTTGCCCGGTTACATCGTCCTCTGCCCCGGCAAGCCGGTCGTGGGGCCGCAACTCTGGAGCAATAGCTTCCTGCCGGCCGTCTACCAGGGGACGCATATCGACAACACGTCGATCGATCCGAAGACGGTGATCCGCTACCTCGAGAATCGACGTCCCGCCAACGAGCAACGTGAACAGCTCGACCTTTTGAAGGCGATGAACGACCTCCACAGGGACGAACGAGGTCCGGACAGCCAGCTCGAGGCGCGGATCGAGTCGCTCGAGCTCGCCTACCGGATGCAGTTCGAGGCGCTCGACGTCTTCGACCTCGGCAAGGAGCCGACCTGGGTCCGCGAGCAGTACGGGCGGGGCGAATTCGCCGACGCCTGCCTGATCGCCCGGCGCCTCTCCGAACGGGGAGTGCGTGTCGTCCAGGTCTACTACGGTAACGACCAACCCTGGGACGACCACAAGGACATCTCCCTCCACCGCGATCACGCCGGCAAGAGCGATCGCCCCATCGCCGCGCTTCTCGCCGACCTGAAGGCACGCGGCATGTTGGATGACACGCTGGTCGTCTGGGGAGGCGAGTTCGGCCGTACCCCGACAAGCGAAGGTTCGAAGGGCCGCGACCACCACAGCCGAGGCTTTACGATGTGGCTCGCCGGCGGCGGGATCAAGGGTGGGCACGTCCACGGCGCGACCGACGAGCTCGGGATCGACGCCGTCGAGGACCGAGTCCACGTCCACGATCTCCACGCCACCATCCTCCACCTCCTGGGGATCGACCACGAGAAGCTCACCTATCGCTATAGCGGCCGAGACTTCCGGCTCACCGACGTCCACGGCCAGGTCGTGAGAGAGATCCTCGCGTGATTCTCGGAAGCCATCGAGACCTCGACATCTGATGGTTTCCCGAACGCTCGCGGAGCGTCGGCTGTCAAGCACATGCCACCTGCGGCGAGCGGGCTTCGATCCCTGGGGGATCGTGGCGGTCCGAACCTATTTGTTCAAGATTCTTTTCGTACCACTCGGTCACGAAAGGAGTTGAGGCGCGCCTGCGAAACGGTCATAATGATCGGAGAAAACGAGGATCTCCAGGAGTTCGGATCAACACAATAGAAAGTGTTTTGTGTTGAAAACTGATCCTACGTTCCTGCCACCATGGTAGGTTTTTGCCCGTTCCGCGATTGACTCCGAATGATCCGGGGACGACACGCTTTGGTTTGGTGTCGCACTCGTGCTGAGCGGAGATGAACTCGCGTCCATTCGCCACGGAATGTAGGAGTGTCGGCCTGAGCCGCTGGTCATGACGATCAAACCGTATCTTCAGCTCGTCCGACTTCCCAATGTCTTCACCGCCGCCGCCGATAGTCTGGCCGGTTGGCTCATCGTGCAAGGGAGTTTCGAGTCTCCGGAGCGTTGGCTTCCCCTCCTTCTGTCTTCCATGACGATCTATGCGGCGGGGATCGCGCTCAACGACGTCTTCGACTACGAAATCGACCTAAAAGAACGACCGAATCGGCCAATCCCTTCGGGGCAAGTATCCCGCAAGTTCGCTGCCTGGCTTGGGGGTGGGTTATTGACGGCCGGACCGTTGCTGGCACTCGCGAGCGGTTCGGCCTCCAGCTTTTTCGTGGCCTTAATCCTGTCGCTCAGCGTCCTGGCCTACGACGTCGGCGTGAAGCGAACCGTACTCGGGCCCGAGGTGATGGGACTCTGCCGAGGGCTGAACTTCCTCCTGGGGATGAGCCAGGCACCCGACCTGGGCGGGCCGACAGCCTGGCTCGTCGCGAGTTCCCTCGCGACCTTTGTGACGGGGGTGACCTGGATCAGTCGCTGGGAGACGGAGACCGGTCGGGTGCGCGGCCTCCTGGCGGGGATGATTCTCGAAAACCTCGGCTTGTTCGGCCTCGTCCTGGCGTCGTTGCCGACGAGCTCGCTCAACTCGAATGACTCGTCCAATCCCCCGTCGCAAACGCTCCAGGGCGTTGTTGTCCTGATCCTTGTGGCCTGGGTGGTGAACCTGGCAAGCGCGCGTGCCCTTCGTACGCCCATTCCAGGCGCAATACAAAGGGCGGTGAAGACGGGCGTCCTCTCTCTGGTCTGGCTCAATGTCGGCGTCGTTGCCGCCGTCCGAGGTGTCGGTCCTGCCTTCGTCGTCGCCCTGCTCTGGGTCCCGGCTTTCCGACTTGGCCGGTGGCTCTATTCCACCTGATCGCCGACACGACGTATACAGATATTCTTCGCCGATCTCGACCGGACTCCCATCGCGCGAGGTTTTCACCACAAAGGCACAAAGGACACAAAGTACGGGAGGCAGAGAGAACCTACCCTCTTCGAACTTGCTCCAATGATTCTTTGAGTCCTTTGGCCTTTGCAGTGAAGCCTTACTCCGGGCAGGGCTCGGTAGAGTCAGCGAGGAGTCAGCAAGGACGCTTCGTCGACAAAGACGCAACGAATTGCTTCACATCCGGCGGAAGCGATTCGTTGCGTCTTTTTGCGCTCATTGTCAAAATG
Source organism: Singulisphaera rosea (assembly GCF_054877945.1). Lineage (NCBI taxonomy): Bacteria > Pseudomonadati > Planctomycetota > Planctomycetia > Isosphaerales > Isosphaeraceae > Singulisphaera > Singulisphaera rosea. Next base: position 17,603 of record NZ_JBTYIP020000007.1, read on the forward strand.
GATTGGTCGGAAAAATCGGTCCTATTCATCCCAACAGGGCAAAGAAAACTTGCGACCAGGTAATTCAGACGTCATTTTTGTGCTCGAGGCGATCAATTGAAATCCTCTTAGCCTAATGGTGAACAAAACGATGCGGTCTCTTAAGCCGACTTACCACACGAGTAGAACTAGGGCATGCCGTGGATTTACACTCATTGAATTGCTCGTCGTGATTGCGATTATCGCCGTACTCATCGCCCTGTTACTGCCGGCGGTCCAGGCGGCACGCGAGGCGGCTCGTCGGGCCCAGTGCCGAAATAATCTGAAACAGATGGGCCTCGCGATCGCGAATTACGAGAGTGCGCAGGGCGCCTACCCTCTTGGCGCCGTCTTGAATAACGCAACGGATCAGGTCGCGAACTGTGGCGGCGGCGTTGCTCCGGACGGGCCGGGAGCCCCCCGCGACTTCACCATGCTCGCGTTAGTCCTCCCTTATCTCGAACAAACGAACGCTTATTACGCGGTGAATTTTGACCTGAGGGCAGACGGGACCTATCTTCAAGGTGTGAACGCCGGCGCGGCGAATAGCACGGCGCTCCTGACCACGGTGACGTCGTACCTCTGTCCCAGCGACCAGGTGAGGGCGTCCAAGCTCGGACCTGGCCCGATCGCTTACTCACAGACCTCGTATTTTCCGTCGGGAGGGACCTGGAACACCATCGCCTATTACGCCGGCCCCGAGTGCTGGAATCAGGACGTAGGGAACGGGGCCTTCGACGGCTACACCGCCTATTCCGTCTCGGCGTTCGTCGACGGCACGAGCCACACGATCTTCGCGGGTGAAAGCTCGCGATTTAAAAACGATCCGGACTGGTTCAGCAATAACTGGAGCGTCTTTGGCTATAATATGTCGGCGATCGGGTTCGCGACGACGCGTCCCCAGGGCTTAGCGTACGAAGTCCCGCGAATTAATGCGAACATGATGCTCGGCGACTACCCGCAAGGGGGAATGAACGCCCTGCCCGCCGAGACTCGCTGGCCTGACACGTCGGACCACAAGAACTGGCTGAACGACCCGAAGTACAAAGAATACGGCCAGTGGGGTTTCCGCAGCCAGCACCCCGGGGGAGCCCACTTCTTGTTCGGCGACGGCTCGGTCCAGTTCCTGAAAGAAACCATCGACCTGGCGACCTACCGCGCCCTCGCGACGCGCGACTGGGGCGAGGTCGTGAGCTCCGACGCCTTCTAACCGCTCGAGTCCCCCCGCCCTTGAGACCTTCCTTGATGACTCGCAAACCGATCCTGGCCACTTTCGTCGGTGCCCTCCTCTTCCTGGGCGGATGCGACCCCAACCCCGACGGTCCATCCGCTCCCTCGGCCCCCTCCTCCGCTCCCGCCGAACCTCGTCCGACGGAAGCGGAGCCCCGCATCAAGGGCAAGAAGCGAATGAAGCCGCTCCGCCAGGTCGCTGAGCCGATCGGGGCGAGCGCGTGTCCCCTCGAGGAAAAGCTTCCTTCGAGGATCCGGGCGGTCGAGTGAGTTGAGGTTCGTCCGCCCTGGTTACTCCCGATCAATTTGTCACCTGGCCTCGGCGAGCGTCTCGTCCCGAGGCGTGAACTGGAAGCGCGGGCACTGCGAGAAGAAGGCGAGCGGGTTTTCGAAGACGACCTTGCGGATCAACGCCTCGTCGTGGCCCCGCTTCCGCATCTCGAAGATGAATTCGGGGACGGCCAGGGGGTCGCTGTGCCCCCAGTCCCCGGCAGAGTTCACTAGGACCCGGTCCGTTCCGAACGTCTCGACCATGTCGGCCGCTCGGGCGGGCGTGCATTTCGTGATCGGATAGAGGGTCATCCCGACCCAATGCCCCGCGTCGAGTGCGAGCCGGATCGTGTGCTCCTCGACGTGGTCGATGCAGACCCGCTCGGGCACGATTCGCGAATCCTCGCGGAGCATGTCGAGGATCATCCTCGTCCCCTGGTACTTGTCGGCCAGGTGGGGCGTGTGGACCAGGATCAGCTCGCGCGTCCTGGCCGCGAGCTCGAGGTGGTCGAGGAAGACGGTTGCCTCGTTGCGCGTGTTCTTGTTGAGACCGATCTCCCCGATGCCGAGCACCCCCGGCTCATCGAGGAACTCGGGGATCATCTTAATGACCTCGCGCGCGAGCGAGACGTTCTCGGCCTCCTTCGCGTTGATGCAGAGCCAGGTGTGATGCTCGATGCCGTAGAGACGCGCGCGGCTCTGCTCGAATCCGGTGAGCTGCCGGAAGTAGTCGCGGAATCCCTCGGGACCCGACCGGTCGAACCCCGCCCAGAACGCGGGCTCGCTGATCAGGACGCACCCGGCGAGCGCCATGCGCTTGTAGTCGTCGGTGGTCCGAGAAACCATATGAATATGCGGATCAATATACGAGGACATGAAAGCAACTCCCTGGATTGTGGAGTATTCGTCCTGAGGTTCGTCGGAGCACTCGCCGAGCGCCAACACGGCTTTGGGGATGGATTCGGCGGCTAGATGTCTTCCGATCCTTCGAGCGGTCAAACGTCCCACCCTGGTCGGTGGCCGGTCGATCCGGCTCTCAACCCTTGGGATAGCGGTCGAGCCCCTCGCGTTCGCGCCAGTCCGCGTCGTAGTCGAGGGAGAAGAGTCGTTGGACGGTCTCGGCGCGGCCTGGGCCTGGCTCGAGGAGGGCTTCGATGGCCTGCCGCAACTGGCCAAGTCGGCGGTCGGGCGTATGGCCGGGTCGTTCGGGGGCGCGGTCGAGGCGATCGAGCGAGGCGGCGACTTCGAGAATCCGTCCTCTCGTCTCGAGGAAGTCGTTGTTCAGGACGTCGGTGGCGTCTCGAGAATGGGTCATCGTTGCGTCCTCTCCGGTTCGGTTCGCAACACGTTGGCGCGTTCCGACTTGGTCTCCCCCAATCTTCTCAAATCGACGCGTTTCACGCAAATTGTTGATCGCGCGGTCCGGTCTCTGCTATCGTAGGAGTAAATGGGGTCCTGAGAATTGCGCCGGTTGATGGACTCTCGCAGGTTCTCCGATCGGTCCCATTGCCTCGAGGAGACGACTCACATGAAATCGACTTGGCTCCGTGCCACCTTGGTCTCGGCATCACTCTTGGGAATTTCGGGGTCCGGGTCACACGTCTACGGGAATTGGTTTGGCGGTCGAAGCACCGTGACCACGGAAACGGTCCTGGCGTTGCCGACGTCGTACGTCTTGCCCACAGCGTATGTCACCCCGACGACTTATATCGAACCGACCTCGTACGTCGCCACCAGCAGCTACGTCCCGACGTCTTATGTCTACGACTCGAGCTACTACCCGACCTCGTACGTTGCATCCTCGAGCATCGTGCCGACCGCTTACGTCTACCCGTCGAGCTATTACCCGACGTCTTATGTCTACCCGACGTCGTATTACAGCCCGACGGTGTACGCGACCTCGTACAGCCTTCCGGGGACCGTCCTGAGCCCGACTTCGTACGTCGTGCCGACCTACTACACGACCACGACCCGTCGAGGCCTCTTCTCCCGGCGATACGTGGAGCGGACCTATGTGAGCCCGACCCGCTACTACGCCCCGACCCGCTACTACGCCCCGACCAGCTACGCGTATGCCCCGACCAGCTACTATCCCACGATCTACGACTATCCGGTCGTGGCAACGGTGGCCTCGGCGACGACGACGTGCTGCGGTGACACGGTTGCGGCGGCGCCGGCGACCCGGATGGTCCCCTCTGTCCCCGCTCCTGCCCCGACCGCGTCCCGCCGGACGGCACCTGCCCCGAGTCGATCTCCGGAGCGTGCCCCTGCGGTCGTGCAGAGTTCGCCCAGCCCTTCGGAACCTTCCTTGCAGGAGAGCAAGGCGGCCCCCGAGACGACCAACACCTTACCGCCCGCTAGCAGCGGGACGGAGTTGCTCCCGCCCGACAGGCCCGTGCCCGAAGCGGCTGCGCCTCTTCCTGATACGAAAGGGACCCCGGTCCCACCGAAGCCGGCTGAACTTGGACCACCCGTTGCGCCCGGCGCCGGGGAGACGTCTCCGCCCGACGTCCCGAGCATCCCGCCCGACTCGAAGCGTGAATCCCAGAAGCCGGTCTACCGCCCCGCGGTTCGCGTCACGCGACACATCCTCGAAGGCAAGGTCGTGAACAGCGACGACAATGCCGCCGAGGAAGGCGTCCGCGTGATCCTCAGCAACCGAGGTGGGGCCTTCGCCGACCGTGTGACCATGACCGACGCCTACGGCCGCTACGCGGTCCGCGTCCCCGACGGAGACTGGACCGTCAAGGTCACGATGCCGAGCGGCCGCGTCTATGCGGTGAGCGAGTTGACGATCAGTGGCGGCGAGATCACCGACGACCTCGGTCGGAACGTCCCGAGCCTCACGATCACCCGCTAAGCCTCACCAACCAGAGCACTCCTGAAACCCGGTCGATCTCGGCCGGGTTTCTTCTTTGCAAATTCCCATCAAAGACACAGACTGTTTTAGCCAGTGATTTTGAACACGGATGAAACACGGATAAAAGAGAAGATTTTTATCAACAGATGTCGCGGATGGACACAGACTGAAATTAGAAAAATCCGTGTTCATCTGCGTCACCTATTGATAAATATTCTTAATCCGTGTTTCATCCGTGTCCAATCCGTGGCTGGAATGGCGCATATCCAGAGCCAAATCCCAAGTGAGTTTAGAGGTTACGCCGAGGGTTTGTTATGTGGTCAGCTACTTTCACCCGCTTGAAAGCGGCGCCGAGCGGCAGGCGTTGGCACAGGGGATAGAGTTGGTGCGGCGGGGGCATTCCGTCCACGTCGTGACGCACGCGGTGCCGGGCCTGCCTCGCGATGAGGATGTGCGAGGAATTCAGGTCCACCGTTGGGTCCGCACGTCGAAGACGGGGCCGCTCTTCGCGATCAGCTTCGTCCTTGGCGTGATCCGGGCGCTCAGGACGCTCCGACCCCACTACGACGTGGTCCACACGCACCAGGCCTTGTGGGAAGCGGTGGCGACGGGCCTGGGACGGACCTGGCTCCGGGGGGCGCCCACGCTCGTCCAACCGGCCAGCTCGGGATACTATGGCGAGGCCGAGGAACTTGCTCGGACGCGCGGTTTCCCACTGCTCCGACGCGCCATCCTCCTCAACTCGAGCTTTGCCGCGATCTCGGAAGACATCGAACGCCAGTGGCGAGGACTCGGGGTCTCTTCCGAGAAAATGACTCGAACCGCCAGCGGGGTCGACGCCGAGCACTTCCGGCCGGGGACAAGTGCCCTCGAGAAGGATCTCCTCCCACGCCCCAGGGTCGTCTTCACGGGACGTCTCCATCCCCAGAAGAACCTCGACGTGCTCCTCGAGGCCTGGCCGCAAGTCGCGTCGCGTACGACGGCGAATCTGATCCTGATCGGACAAGGCCCGGAGCGTGACCGGCTCACCGCAAAGGTTCAAGCGCTCGGGATCTCGGGTCGAGTCCAGTTCACGGGAGCACTCCCCGACCCGGCGGACGCCTTGCGTGCGGCGGATGTCTTCGTCTTGCCCAGCGTGGCGGAGGGGATGAGCAACTCCCTGCTCGAAGCGATGTCCACCGGGCTCCCGTGTCTCGCGACCAACATCGGGGGAAACACCGACCTCCTGAAGGACGGTGTGGGAATCCTCGTGGAACCCGATCGTCCGCAGGAGTGGACGGACGCGTTGATCGAAGTCCTCGAGAACCGGAGTCGTGCCAAACAACTCGGTGATGCGGCCCGACGTCGAATCGAGGATGAATATGCGTTGCCTGTGGTGGTCGATCGTTACCTCAAGTTGTATCGCGAGCTGCTCGCGATACAACTTGAGGTAAAAAGGTAAAAATCGAAGGCAACTTGGCCGATTCTTCGCGATGATCCGACGCGTAGGATATAATCAATCGTAAGATGGCCAAGGAGGGGTGCTGGGCGGGTCGAGTATGGCGCGTCTCGGAGACCAGGGAGGACCGTGACGCCCCCCGGGATCGTCTCTGGCTATGTGTCCCAAGCTTCATTCACCGATCGTCCTGGCGCATGGGCTCTTCGGCTTCAAGCAGATCGCGCTCGGGCGCCTAACGCTGACAACCTACTTCCGTGGGTTGCCGGAATACCTTCGAGCGTCGGGGAACCGAGTCCTGGTGACGACGGTCCCTCCGATCGCGGGCCTCGACCTCCGAGCTCGCCGGCTCGGAGAAGAGATCCTCGAGGCCTTTCCCAACGAGCCGGTCCACATCATCGGCCACAGCTCGGGAGGGCTCGATGCGCGTTGGCTACTGTCCGACCCGGCCTGGAACTCGCGAGTTTTGAGCCTGACGACCGTCGGCTCGCCCCACCTCGGCTCGGCGCTCGCGGACTTCGCCAAACTCCGTCTCGGCAGGATCTACGAACAGCTCCGAGGGCTCGGGGTCGACCACCGAGGTTTCCTGGATATCACCAGGCGTTCCGCTCGGGCGTTTCATCGACACGCGGATATCCCTTCGCACATCGCCTGCTTCAGCGTCGCGGGGCAACCGGATCACGACCAGGTTTGCTGGCCACTCCGTCGCTTGCACGCGGCTCTCGCCGAGCTAGAAGGGCCCAACGACGGTTTGGTATCGGTCGAGTCGGCCCTGGCGTTCGGGGAGCCTTTGCCCGTCACGGGACTTGACCATCTCCGGCAGTTGAACTGGTTCCCTCCCGACCACGAAGTGCCCCCCGCATTCCACCTTTTCTCGGACATCCTCGAGAACCTGGCGAATCGCGGGTTCGCTTCGGCTGAAGATACCGCCTCCCTTCTCGCCGCGTCGAGTTCCTAAAGTCACCCCGACCCGGTGGAAATCCACCGGGTCGCGAGCGTGGCGGTTTCGACCACCTGATGATGATCGTGCGGACTCAGGTCTCGGTCGCGAGCAACTCAGCCTGCAAAGCTTTGGCGGGGATTGCCGTACGATCGAGTAGCACGGCCACGGTCATGTCGCCGAGGACGTTCGAAGTCGTCCGGCAACGGTCGAGGAACCAGTCGATCGTCAGCAGGACCGGGATCTTATCGGCGGGAAGTCCCACGGCCGCGAAGATCAGTGGGAGGGTGACGAAACTCCCCGAGGGGATCCCCCCTGCTCCGACGCTCGCGACCAGGGTCGTCAAGACGATGATGAGCTGGTCGGTCCATCCGAGCTGGAACCCGAGGGCCTGGGCCATGAACAGGACGGCCGTGGCCTGGTAGAGCGCGGTGCCGTCGTTGTTGAAGTTGGTCCCGATACACGCCGCCAACTGGCTCGATTCTTTGGAGACCCCGAGTCGACCCGTCAGGGCGCGGAGCGTGATCGGGATTGTCGCCGCGGTGCTGGCGGTGCTGAAGGTGCTCGCCATCACGTCGGTCGCCCCTTTCAGGAACCTCAAGGGGGACATCCTGCCGAAGATCGCCATCACGACGAGATACCAGAGGACCTGGCAACTCAATCCCGCCAGGACGACGCCGATCAGCCAGATCAGCGACTGGAAGACCTTGAGGCCCTCCTTCTGGCCGACGCTCGACGCGACGACCCCGAACACGGCGAGCGGCACGAGGGCCACGACCCACAGCAGGACGCGCATCATCAGTTCGAAGCCGAGATTCAAGAGGTCCACGGCCACTTTGAAGCTCGTCTCACCCCGCGCCTGCTGCTCATTGCGGATCTTCACGAGCCCGACGGCCAGCGCCAGGGTCAGGAGGACGAGTTGGGCCAGGTTGTTCTGAGCGAATGCGTCGCCCACGCTCTTGGGGATGAGCTCGATCAGGAGCGCGGAGACATCTTTTTTCGGGAGTGCGGGGGGCGGATTCGCGAGGTCGATGAGCTCGGCGCCGACACCTGGCCGGATGAGATTCGTCAGCAGGAGGCCGAAGCCCATCGCGACGAGTGTGTTGATGAGGTAGTAGACCATCATCAGAGTGCTCTGGCGGCCTCGGATGTCGTTCGAGACGATCGCGCTGAGGATCGCCAGGACGACGAGCGGCGCGGCCAGGGCCCGGATGGCGCGGATGATCAATTCCGCGAGCAGGTCAAATCGCTTGGCCCCGTCTCCCCAGTAGATCCCGACCGGGATCGCGATGATGACGGCCGCGATCACCCAGATATAGAGCGGGATCCCTCCAGGCCGGCTCTCGGGCTCGTCGGCGACCGCGATGTTCGGTGAGTCTTCGAGTTGCGACATCCAATCCCCCTCTAGGTCCGCGGAATCCGGCGATCGCCGATTCCTCCCAGGCCGTACCGACGTTCATACGAAATCGACCCTGGCCAGGCAAGCGTCCGGAGCTGGACGAATGGTAGTCAAGATCAAATTATTGAGTTTTCATGCGTGTGTTTTACGGCGGATTCTCCGAGGATTCGGGTTCCCGGGTTGGGGACGTCGTCATCATACGATCCCCGAATTCGGGACAATCCGGTTCGAGGCGACACACCTCGTACATTTGTCGAGAAATCGAAGGCCGTGCGTTGCATACGGCGAACAGGCCTCGGATAATGAAATTGGTGACGTAGGGTGGGCACCGCCCACCGAGGCATTGAAATGCCGGTGAACGGTGCCCACCCTGCGAGATTCCGGTGGGCGGTGCCTCTCCGTCGAGATGCTTGGTGTCGATCGGTCTTTTCAACGAATCCGTCCGGGATGAAGACCCGGCGGGGAGTGCTCTCCAATGAGTCGAGTTCCTGACGACTCCCTGCCGCCACGCAGGCCGAAGAAACCGGCGCATCCTGTGGACCCCGAGCTCGAACCGGGCATGAACACCTGGCAACCGAGTCCGAAGAAAGGCCAGGGGGCGCGACCAGGCTCGAACGCGGGCTCGGGTTCAGGGCCCGGAGCCGCCGCGAAATCCCGTTCAACCACCGACCCGAAACCGGAGCCGTCCAGCGGAGGCCCGACTTGGTGGGAGCGCATCGTGTTCGGCCAGGTCGGGTCGGGCCATCTCGCGAGGTTCTGTCGGCAGTTCGCGTCGTATTTGAACGCAGGCTTCGACATCGTCAAGGCCCTGTCCAGCCTGGAGAAGCAATTCGGCCGCACGGCCCTCGGTCCCGTGATCGGCCGCATGACCCTTGGCGTCCGGCGCGGGGATTCGCTGGCTGAGGTGGTGGCGAAGGAGCCCCAGGCCTTCGACCGGCTCTTCGTGAACATGATCAAGGTGGCCGAGGCTCGGGGCGGGGTGCCCGAGACACTCCAATCCTTGGCCCACCAATACGAATCACGCCAGAGCCTGATCCGACAGGCACGCTCGGCGATGATCTATCCGATCATCGTGCTGATCGTGGCCTCGGGCGCCATCGCGCTGATCACGATCTACCTACTCCCGATCTTTATCGAACTCCTCAAGGACATCGCCAAGGGGACCACGCTCCCGCTCCCGAGCCGCGTGCTGATGGCCTTCAGCAGCTTCATGGGCTGGATCGGTTGGTGGCTTGCCCCGCTCTCCTTCGTCGCCGTGCCGTTCCTCGCCCTTCGGATGTACAAGACGAAGCGTGGGAAGAGCCTGATGGACGAGGCGTCATTGTGGGTCCCCGTGCTCGGGTCGCTCTTGCAAAAGATCGATACGACTCGCCTGGCACGCACCCTCTCGGCGCTGCTTGGGGCGGGCGTGGATGTCGGGACCTCCCTCGACCTCACCGCCGAGGTCATGCGGCTGGACCCCTTCCGCAACGCGGTCCGCAGGGCACGCACCACCGTCGTCAATGGCGAAGAGCTGAGCGTGGCATTGCAGGCCTCGAATCGCTTCGGCCCCGACGTGATCGCAATCATCAACTCCGGAGAAGAGACCGGCAAGCTCCCCGAGTCTCTCGAGAAGCTCGCCGACGACTACGAGGAACAAGTCGCTTACATGGTCAAGAATATGGGCCAACTGGTCCAGCCCGTCCTCCTTGTCATCATGGGGGGGATCGTCCTCTTCATCATCCTGGCCGTCCTGCTGCCGTATATCTCCGTCCTCACGAGCCTGGCGGGCGGCACCTGAACGCGAACATCTGAGGGAACCGTGCGATGATCCGAGAGCACTTCCGAAGCCTTTTCTCCCTGATGCTGGTCGCGGGCGTTGGGGTCCTTTCTCCGCTCCCCGCGCGAGCCGAGGAGGGGCGAGGTTGGCGGGCGGGGACCGCTCGCGTGGCGATCACGCCGAAGACGCCGGTGTGGATGGCCGGCTACGGATCGCGCGACCACCCTTCCGAAGGGAAGGTCCACGACCTTTGGGCCAAGGCGCTCGTGCTCGATGATCCGGCAGGCGGCAAGGCCGCGCTCGTGACGGTCGACATCTGCGGGATCGGTCGCGACCTCTCGGTCCGGATCCGGGACACGCTCAAGGCAAAGCTGGGGCTTAGCCGAGAGCGAGTCGTCATCGCATGCTCGCATACCCACTGCGGGCCCGTGGTCGGCAACAATCTGCGGACGATGTTCCGACTCGATGACGAGCAGCTCAAGCGTGTCGACGACTACGCCAAGGTCTTCGAAGAGGCCGTCGTCGACACGGTCGTCAAGGCGGCGGCGAACCTCGAACCGGTCACGCTCGCCTGGGGGAACGGCCAGGCGGACTTCGCCGTGAACCGTCGGAACAACAAGGAGCCCGACGTCCCCGCCCTCAGGGAGAATGTGGCCCTCCAAGGGCCCATCGACCACGACGTCCCGGTCCTCCGACTGAATGGGAAAGACGGCCGGGCGAAGGCGATCGTCTTCGGATACGCATGCCATTGCACGGTCCTGTCGTTCTACCAGTTCTGCGGCGACTACGCCGGCTTCGCCCAACTCGCACTCGAGGCGAGTCATCCGGGCGCCCAGGCGATGTTCGTCGCTGGCTGCGGTGCCGATCAAAACCCCTTGCCTCGTCGCACGGTCGAACTCGCCGAGGCCTACGGGACGCAGCTTGCGGAGAGTGTTGAGCACGTCTTGAAAACGCCAATGCGGCCGATCACGACCCCGCTACGGGCCGCGGATACCGAGGTTGCCATCGCCTTCGGGACTCTCCCCAGCCGCGACCAGATCGAGCGGGACGCGAAGGCCTCGGACTTTTACATCGCCAATCGGGCCAAGGCGCTCCTCAAGACGATCGAGTCGCAAGGCTCGCTGTCCAAGGACTACCCATATCCGGTCCAGGCGTGGATCCTCGGCGACCTGAGCTGGGTCTTCCTCGGCGGAGAGGTCGTCGTCGACTACTCACTCCGAATCAAGCGGAACCTCGGCTCGTCGAAGACGTGGGTCTCGGCTTACTGCAATGATGTTTGCGCCTACATGCCTTCGTTGCGCGTCCTGAAGGAGGGAGGCTACGAGGGGGCGACCTCGATGATCTATTATGGCCATCCTACGAGCTGGGCGGAGTCGATCGAGGAGGACATCATCGGGGCTGTCGGGCGGGTCATGAAGACCGCGAAGTCGGCTCCCTGAACGATCGAAGCGGCAAGGCTTCCCACACGCCGAATCGACACACGCCGTTCCGGTTGACCGCCTTGTTCGATCCGGTCCGGCGTGCCTGCCGGGATTCACTCGCCCGGTGGCTCGGCCCGCCTCTCTTCGTGGAAGAGATTCTTCGAGAAGATCCCCACGAGCGCCACGATCAGGCACAGCGTTGCCGAGATGACCATGGCGGTGGTCACACCGAAGCTCGATGCGAGCCGACCGGTCCAGAGCGAGCCGAGCGGCACCGAGCCCGAGTAGACGATCATCCAGATTCCCATAACCCGACCGCGAAGGTGGTCGGGCACGGTCAACTGAATCAAGGTTTGAGTCGCCGCGTAGAAGAGCACCGCGCCGAAGCCCACGCCTAGGACGCACGCGGAAGCCACCGCGAGCCGTCCTTTACCCTCAAGGACGGAGCCGGCCAGCGGGGGTAGAACGGCCGCCGCGGCGAGCGATCCACCGAAGAGGACGAGCCCGGCCAGGACGAGCCCCTCCTTACGCTTGATGCCCCCGAGCGAGGCGACCAGCAAGGCTCCCAGGGTCGCACCGATCCCGCTACAGGCGAGGATGACGCTGTAACCGACGACGTCCGTCTGGACGACCCGTCGCGCATAAGCCGGGATCATGGCGTCGAAGCCCATTCCGACAACACCGAAGAACGCCATGAGGAGGAAGTGCATCGCGATCTTGCGGTCGTGCCACAGGTACGCGATCCCGCCGAACCCGGTTCCCGGTCCCTTGTTCCCCGCGGCAGCCCGAGTGTGCCCGCCGCTGATCATCAACAGGGCCGCGAGCGCCCCGAGATAGCTCGCGCCGTTGATCACGAAGCAGGTGGTGGGACCGAAGCTCGCGTAGAAGAACCCTGCGAGGGCCGGCCCGAGCACGCGCGAGGCATTGAAGAGCCCCGAGTTCAGCGCGATCGCGTTCGTCAGGTCGGCTCGGCCTACGATCTCGAACAGAAAGACCTGGCGACTCGGCATCTCGAAGGTGACGCAGATCCGCGTCAGGGCCAGGATCAAGATCAGGATCGGGACCTCGATGATGTCGAAACCCACGAGCGCGGCGAGGGCGAACGCGAGCGCCATCTGGCCGACTTCCATGACCAGGATCATCTTGCGAGGGGCGAATCGGTCGGCGAATTCTCCGGCGATGAGTCCGACGAGCAGGCCCGGGAGGAGGCTCACGGCGGCGACAATACCGAGCCACGATTCCGAGTTGGTCCGCTCGAAGACGAGCCAGTTGACCGCCGCGGCCTGGAGCCAGGTGCCGATGAGGCTGATCCCCTGCCCGATGTAGTAGCGGCGATAGTCGGGATTGTCGAGGGCCGCGAACGTGCGGGAGCGCACCGAAGTCGAAGGGACGGGGGCGTCCGCCATGAAGTTCCCGAGGGCCGGAGGTTCGCGATCGGCCTGCACGTGGGGCCGAGAATGTTTCAAAGATTATGCACCCGACGCGCCAGGTCCTTCAACCTTGGGGCTCCAACGGGCTCAGAACGTCTCGGCAGGGAGGGGTGGCGGGGGGAAAGCAACGACTTCGGGCTCCAGCCCGCGCGCCGCGAGCAGGAGATAGACGAGGAAGGCCGCGATGAAGGCAAACAGCGAGGCGGGTTGAAAGCGTTCAATCAGATCGGGATTCCTCCAGAGCGGAGCTGACAGGGGGATCAAGCCGATCAAGACTCCGATGACCCAGGCGATTAGACCCGCCGGATTGATCCCGCACCGGATCCCCGACCAGTTCCCTCGCGATCGGACGAAGTCGCCGGCGAGGGCTCCGACCATCGGAGCGAACAGGGCCCCCATGATCGTGAAGAGGCCCTCGAGTCGGATCGGTAGGCCGATCGCGACGAAAACCCACGCGATCGCGGCGCCGAGCAGGCTCCACTGGAGTTTCGAGAGCCCCGACCATACGGCTGACAGGCGTTGGCCCAAGACGTGGCAGGCGAAGACCGAAGGGGCCAGCGCGGCGAGCCCGATCACCAGGAGGATCACGCCGCAAAGATTTCCGCCGACTCCGAGGAGGAGGGCAACCCGGACGCTGAAGTTTCCGACCCCAGCGGCTCCCGACAATCCGCTCGGCGCGGGGAACTTGCCCAGGGCGCCCGCGACGACTAACAGCGCCAATGTGGCAACGATCGTCGATGCGAATGCCACGCCGACCAGGCCACCGACGCGAACGTCCTTCTGCGAGCGCGTCACCGTCCCCCAGTCGGCCGCCGACGCCCCCGCATAGGCGAAGTAGCCGAAGATCATCTGGATCATCATCAGGAAGGCTTTCGCCGCGCCATTGCGGACCGGCTCGGACGTGCTCGGGTCGATCGACAGCGGTTGGAAATCGCGGACGCCGCCGATCGTCACGATGACGGCGACGGCGAGCATCAACGCCGAGAAGATCGGGTAGATGTTCATTAGGGCCGCGATCACTCGGACGAGGTAGTTGCCAACGAGAGCGGCGGCGTAGACCCAGGTCAGCGAGGTCACCAGGAAGAGCGGGCTCTGGACTCGCAGGCTCCCGAGGTCCCAGGGCCGGATCGAGCGGGGGCTGAGGAATCCGAGCGAGTTCAAACCCTGGAGCGTCCAATCGGTGGCATAAAAGGTCGACACCGCGATCCAGACGAGCTGGACCAGGCCGACGAGCACTCCGGTCAACCAGACCGTCCCCCTCGCCCCGAAGGTGCTCCCGCCGAGGACCAGCAAGCCTCGGCCGGTTCTTTGGCCCCAGGTCGCCGGGACGAGATAGAGCAGGAGGAAGCAGAGCAACCCCCCGGCGGCGGCCCCGAGGACGGACCACCCGAGTCCCCCCACCGCGAGAGTCCGTCTCCCCAGTTGGTCGAAGTAGACCACCCAGAGGAACATTCCGATATACGTCGGTGCGATCGTCTTGGTCCAGCTCTTGCGCTCGAGCGCGGGCGTGGACAGGGCCGAGGTGAGCGAGGCGGGAAGAATGGACGAGCGAGCGTCGGCTGGCATTTCCACGATCAGTCTCAATTTCGTTGGAACCCGAGGCGAGGGGGAATCTTTGAAGGTCTCCCCCATTCGAGGACAAAACCCAAAGGCCCGGCGGGGATCTCCGGGCCGTCACCGGTTTCGATTTTCACCAAAGGGTGACGACGGAAGATAGTGAACGTTCGTCGACACACACGAAGAAGCCCACGGTGTTTAGCACCGTGGGCTCGGTGTGGACACGCAGCTTGAAATAGAGCTAGAAGTCCGACGCCAACTCGGCCGACGAGAACTTCTTCCCGGTGAGGACCTCGGGTTTGTAGCCGCCTCTCGCTTTGTCACTCAGGGCGATGGCGCCGAAGATGACGACTAGCACGACCGGAAGTGCGGAAACATAACGGAAGGACCACTTGGCCCCTTCACTCTGGGCCTTGAGGACGACGTCCTGCTGGTCCTTTGGAAGAGCCTTGACCTTGTCGACACTGACCACCTTGTCGACGACCACGCTCTTCTGGAGGGCGGGTGGGAGGGTGTTGTAGGTGATGTTGTCGTTGATGTTTCCCATGAGCGGAGAGACAACGCCGATCGCGACGTTGCCGACGCAGCCCATCAAGCCAAGCAGGAAGGCCCCACCGCGCGGGAACCGCTCGGCCGTGACCCCCAGCATTGTCGGCCAGAAGTAGACGATACCGAGGCCATAGATCGTCGCGGCGATGACTACGGTCGTGGTGTCATAGGCGAAGCTTAGGGCATAGAGGCCGATCGCCGACAGGATCGAAGACCCTGTGAGCATGCCGACCGGTGACAGTCGGTGGGCGATCGGGCCGGCGAAGTGCCTTAGTGTGAACATGATGGCGCTGGTGCCCATCAAGACGTACGTCCCGTTGATGCCGGCCGTCTTCTCGAGGACGAGGCTTTGCATCCCCTGCGGAGCGAGCTCGGTCGACGCCGTGAGAAGCATGCAAAACGCCCACAGCAAGAACATGGGCCGAGCCGACTGTGAGAGCATCTCTTTTTGGGAGATACCCGAGGCCACCCGTTCGGTCACCGGGAATTCTTGGACCAGGAAAAGCAGACCATAGATCACGGTCGGGACCAAAATCAAAGCGACTTTGATCTGCCACCCGGTCATCGTCGCTTCTTTCGAGATCGAACCGGAGTCAAGGCCGAAGGCGGTGGTGATACCAACCGAGAGCAGACCCCCGAGGAATAGGCCGCCCGGCCACCAGGCATGGAGTACGTTGAGCCGGTGAGTCTTCTCGGATGGGTATAGCGTGGCTGCGAGCGGGTTAATCCCGATCTCGACGAGACCGTTGCCGCTCCCCACGAGGAATGTGGCGAAGCAGAGGAGATAGTAGGCCGATTCCCCCTGTCCGGCGATGAACGGGCAACCGATCGTGAGAATCGTCCCGATGAGGTGGCAAAGGAAAGCCAGGCCGAGCATGTTCTTCATGCCGAGGGTGTCGACGATGAAGGAGCCGACCGCCATCGAGGCCGCCATGCCCCAGAACGCCAGGCCGGCGATGAAGCCAAGTTGCGTGGCGTTCAGTCCGAACGTGACCCCCCACGCGGGCAAGACATCTTGCCGGATGACAAACGAGAAGGCCGATGCCACGAGCGAGATGCAACTGGCCACGAACAGACGACTCGGATTCATGCGCTCGACCTCCCAAGGACTTCTGGGCACCGATTCTCGTTGGTGATGACCAGGGAATCGCTATTTCATAACCGAGCGGTCGCCCGCTTACCAGTAGGGCGCGAGTCGAGCCTCCCAGGGAGTTCCGGACCTCGTCCGTCAACGGATCAGGTGCTGCGCGATGATGTTCCGCTGAATCTCGTTCGTCCCCGAATAGATGGTGCTCCCGATGCTGTCGCGCAGGTCCCGCTCGATCCCGTTCTCGGTGACGAACCCGGCCGCGCCGAAGAGTTGCACGGCGTCGAGGCTGTTCTTCACGAAGCAGTCCGAGACGTAAAGCTTGGCCATCGCGGCCTCGAGCGTCGCGTCCTTCCCCTGGGCCTTGAGCCAGCCGATCTTGTAGACGAGGGGGCGGCAAGTCTCCAGGCGCAACGACATGTCTACGATTTTGTTTGCGACAGACTGGAATTTCCCGATCGGCTTGCCGAACTGCTTCCGGCGCTTCGCATGCTGGATGCAACGTTCGAGCTGGCGTCGCATCGTCCCGAGGGTGCTGGCGAGGATCGCGCCTCGCTCCCATTCCATCGAGCAGTTGAACACCTCGGCACCGCGCCCTTCGCGACCGAGGAGGTTATCCGCCGGGACCTCGCAGTCTTCGAACGCCAATTCGCCCATGGGTACGGTCCGGACGCCGAGCTTGGGGATCTCGCGGACAACCCGGAAACCCGGGGTCTCGCGAGGGATGATGAACGCGCTGATGCCCAGGATGCCGCGGGCGGGATCGGTCGTCGCGTAGCAGACGAAGAGGTCCGCCACGGGACCGCTCGTCACCCAGGTCTTGCGACCATTCAGGATCCACCGATCGCCGCGAGGCTCCGCGCGAGCGGTCATGCTGAAGATGTCGGAGCCGGCCTCGACCTCGCTGGCGCCGTTGGCACCGACGAAGGTCCCGTCGCAGAGACTGGGCAGGAAACGACGCTTCTGGTCCTCGGTGCCGTAGCGGAGGATCGGGATCGAGTTGGTCCACATCGACGCGTTCATCGCGAAGATCAGGCCGTTGTCGGGGCAGCCGTACCCGAGCCCCTCCATCGCCGCGATCGTCACCGGAAGACCTTGGCCTCGTCCGCCGTATTCGACGGGGATGGGGAGACCCTGGATCCCGAACTCGGCGCAGAGTTGCCAGCCTTCACGCCAGAACTCTCGGCGCTCATCCCGGCCGAGCAGGTCGTCGATCAGCCGATCGCGGGCGAACTTGGTCGCGGAGTCGTGCCACTCTTGCTGCTCCTGACTCAAACCGAAATCCATCCCAATCGCCTCCGTGCCGCGCTCGGCCTTCGAGTTGTCCTGGACGCACTTTACCCCAACGGATTCCGGGCCGTAAACCCGACGGGGCGAGTGCCGAGGCCGAGTGAACGACTTCGGTTTTGGCCATTGACTTTGGCCGGGAGCCGAACCCATGATAAGGCGGTCGGGCCGCGTGCGAGGGGTTCTCCTCCCGCGTGCGGGCCGAGTGCGAATGTCCCGGTCCAAGGGAAGCCGGTTCCAATCCGGCGCGGCCCCGCCGCTGTAAGTGGGAACGGCGTGTTCACGGTTCAGGCCACTGCCCGCGAAACCTCGGGTGGGAAGGCCGAACACGACGACGGCCCATAAGCCAGAAGACCTGACCGGGATCTCCATGTCCTCTGACGCCTTCGAGGGTGAGGCGATCGAGGGATTTCGCGGAACTCGCTCGGAGTCCGGGCGTCTCTTTGGCCCGAGTTTGGCTCCGAGTCGATCCGTCCCATCCCTACGACGACCCAACCTTCGACCCGTCGCGAGACAGCCAGGGTGTCCGGAGAGACCAAATCTCCCGGACCGGTTGCCGAAGGTGAGGGTTCGTCGTTGTCCCGCTGCCTATCCACACTCGACAACGAGTCTCATGCCCTCCCGGGCGCCTTCACGGCCGTCCCTGCTCTCAGCATCGTGTTCGATGGATTTGAGCACGCGGGCGACCATCGTTCTCGAAAATCACCACACGCTTAATGCTTCAACCCTTGGGGCGTATCCCGAGGGTGGTCGGATGGCCTTGCAAAGGACTACGATGATGCTCCTGTTCGCACACCACATGGGCGTTGAACTGTTCGGCCGTGAATACTCGCCGCAAACGACCTTCGAGCACATCTGCGTCTTCGCGGTGCTCGCCCTCCTGATGACGACTTCGGCGGTGGGCACCTGGACGATCGCGTCGAAGCTGCTCGGCCGCGACAAAATGGTCAACACCAATTGATCGTTTGTTAAAACTTCGATGCCACGGCCTGGAGGATTCCCCTTCGACTCGCGCAGGCAACGGTCGTCCTCGGCTCGTGGCGGATCAGGATGAGATCGAGCCGACTCTTTGCGTGGCCTGGTCTCGGCTCGGGTTATTGCGTGATGACCGAGTTTCGATTCGAGTGGAGACCATCGGTTCAACATCCACTCGAGGGCCTCGTGCCGTGACCATGCCGAGAGCTTCGACTCCGAGCCGGCTGAAACGCGTGGGGTTGCGTTCCATGGCTTACGCCTGGGCCTTCCCGACGACCCTCGTCGGGCTGACGGCGGGGGCATTGACGCTGGCAACTCGAGGGAACGTCCAGTACCGAATCGGGACGCTCGAATTTTACGGCGGGTTTTCGACCTGGTTCGCGCGGCGATTCCGGTTCGGAGCCATGACGTTGGGTCATGTGATCATCGGTCGTGATGTCTATTCGCTCGAGGCGTGCCGAGAGCATGAACAGGCCCACGTCCGCCAGGTCGAGCGGTGGGGAGGTGCCTTCATCCCCGCTTATCTCCTGGCCAGCTTGTGGGCCTGGTCGCAAGGGCAACATTATTATCTCGACAACTGGTTCGAACGAGACGCACGTCGGGCGTGTGGCGAGTGGTGACGGACCCGGTGCTTGAGGTATGTCGACGATGCCCATGACCAATCATGTCGAACGCCATTTCACGTCAAGCGAATTCGTCCGCGACGTCGTCATCGGCATGTCCGACGGGCTGACCGTCCCGTTTGCCCTCGCCGCGGGGCTATCGGGCACGATCCACGAGACGTGGATCATCGTCACCGCGGGCCTGGCGGAGGTCGCCGCGGGCTCGATCGCCATGGGGCTCGGGGGATTCCTCGCCGCGAGGAGCGACGCCGAACATTACGCCGTCGAGAAGCAGCGCGAGTGGCGAGAAGTCGAGACCATGCCCGACGTCGAGCTGGCGGAAGTCGCCGAGCTCTTCCGAACCTACGGGCTCTCGGACGAAGCCATCGCCCCGATCCTCCAGGCCTTCCGGGACAACCCGCAAGCCTGGGTCGACTTCATGATGCGATACGAGCTCGGCCTCGAAGAACCCGATCCCAAGCGAGCCCTGGCGAGTGCGTCCACCATCGCCGGTGCCTACGTCGCGGGGGGCCTCATCCCTCTCCTGCCCTACATGCTCTGCGAGACCGCCACGCAGGCCCTCGGTGCGTCCGTCGCGGTTACCTTGCTGGCCTTGTTCATTTTTGGATATGTCAAGGGGCGTTTCACCGGGACGCGCCCCTACCGCAGTGCGGCCCAGACCACGCTGATCGGGGGACTCGCGGCGACCGCAGCCTTCCTGATCGCGCGGGCGTTTTCCTGAAGAAAGTCCCGGCGGTCCCACCCGCCCTCACTCGACAGATCCAGACCGGCCCGAGGAGGGCCCAAACTCGATGAGCGACGCACCCGAGCCCCCCAAGCCCGACCCGAAGCGCCGGCACGGTCTGATCCTGGTCAACACGGGGGACGGCAAGGGGAAGACGACCGCCGCCCTCGGGCTTGCCTTCCGGGCCCTCGGGAGCGGGTTCAAGGTCTTCATGGTCCAGTACATCAAGGGGAAGTGGAAGACCGGCGAGAAGAAGATGGCCGACCGACTCGCCCCCGACCTCCAAATCCTCCCGATGGGCGACGGCTTCACCTGGGACACCAAAAACCCCGCCCAAGACATCGCCACGACCCTAAAGATCTGGGAGGTCAGCAAGGAGGCGATCGAGTCGGGCAAGTACGACATCGTGATCCTTGACGAGATCAACGTCGTCATGAAGCTCGGCTACCTCGAGCCCCAAGTCGTCATCGAGACGTTGAAGTCAAGGAATCCGCGGCTCCATGTCGTGCTGACCGGGCGAGGCGCTCCGCCCGCCATCATCGAGGCGGCCGACCTCGTCTCCGAAATCGTCCCGATCAAGCATCCGTACAAGGCCGGGATCAAAGCCCAGTTGGGGATCGAGTTCTGACCGACCGAGACTCACGCCGCGCCGCCGGGAGGGATTCGACTTCGATTGTCCCAGGGCGAACGAACGGTCCGGCGAGGGAGGACCTTTAGGTTGGAGCGTTCGCCGGACTCAATTGCAGAGATCATTCGCCGCAAAATTCTTTGAAATCGAAGGCGGTTTGCTCCGAGAGGTGGGAAGGTTTACCCCCCCTTGCCGTTCATCGGACCCGGTAGGTTTGCGGATAGTAGTAATAATATTGAGGCGCTTGCGGATAATAATATCCGGGCGCCGGGGTGACGACCCTGGGTGCGGCCATGCGTCGAGGGGCCGACCGCGGCCGGGTGTATGCATTCGCGCCTTGGGGCCGATAGAAAAGGCTCCCCTGGTTATAGGGGAAGTCGGCGTACGTGTTCGGGACGTACGAGCTGGACCGCGACTGGGCCTGGGCGATGCCGCCCATCGGGGATGTGACCGCCCCGAGCACCACGAGACTCGCGAATGCCGCCGATCGCCAAGAAATTGTCATCGGAGATCCTCGAAACCTAGGAATGGGGCATCTTGCGACGCCAACCTTCCACTCAATCATAGGATGTTGCGGATCAAACGCGAAGCGGTTGAACCGGATGGAGTTCTCCGCCCCTCGAATCGTCTCGAAGGAATCGCGAAATCGGGGCCGTGAGACCGGCCGAAGTCGCATCATGACGAACAGACCAACAGGAAATTGAGATCGCATGCCCTGTATGGTATGGTCGGTCTGATATGCGATCGGTGCGCCGAGCGTGTCCGCGCGACGCGAATGTCGACAACGCAGGGTCAAACGCCATGGCGACGTCCGAGAAATCGAAGCCCTCCGAGGGGATTCCCGTCGACCTCTTGCCGGTCATTCGCGCCTCGGGCGTCCTCACCGATCGTCAGTTCGAAGACCTCAAGTCGAAAGTCCTCAACGGCACGTATCCCAATGATCCGCAGGCACTTGCGGAGCGTTTGGTTCGCGAGAAGGTCCTGACCGAGTATCAGACGAAGCGGTTCCTGAACAACAAATCGAACGGGATGGTGGTGGGGCGTTACGCGATCCTCGATCGGCTCGGGTCGGGGTCGATGGGGCGGGTCTACAAGGCCCACCACCTGATGATGGACCGAGTCGTCGCCCTCAAGATCATCGCGCCGGAGATCTCCACCAACGACCGCGTCGTCGCGCGGTTTCAGCGCGAGATGAAGTTGGTCGGCCGGCTCGACCACCCGAACGTCGTCCGCGCCTATGACGCCGATCAGATCAACAAGATCCTGTACATCGTCATGGAGTTCGTCGCCGGCGAGAGCTTGAGCCAGAAGTTCCGCAAGGGGGCCATCCCGCCGCTCGACATGATCAACTACGCGGCCCAGGCCGCGCTCGGGCTGGCCCATGCCCATGCGCAAGGGATCGTCCATCGGGACATCAAGCCGTCGAACCTTCTCCTGACCGACGACTCGAAACTCAAGGTCCTCGACCTCGGGCTCGGGGTCTTGATGGAGGCCGACGAGCAGACCTCGTTCGCCACGGCCGATGGCATTGCGGTCGGGACGATCGACTACATGTCCCCCGAACAGGCCTGCGGGCGCGACGTCGATGGACGCAGCGACCTGTATAGCCTCGGGTGCTCGATGTACCACATGATGAGCGGCAAGCTGCCGTTCCCGGGGGACAACCCGATCGAGCGGTTGGGGAAACGAATCAACGGACGGCCGATCCCAATCTCCGAGGTCATGCCCGGGTTGCCCCCGAGCCTTGTCCAGATCATCGACAAACTGCTCGCCCACAAACCCCATGAGCGGTTCCAGAACGCGGCCGAAGCCTCGGAGGCGCTGCTCTCGCTCACTCGTCCCAGAGCGAAGAAGCCCTCCCCGGCTCCGGTCCCGCCCCCCAAGCCCGCGAATGAGGCTCCGGCACCTTCGCTCCCGTCGCCCCCCGTGGTCGTGACGAAGCGTCCCGTCTATCCGGGTTGGTTCCGGCCCCTGGCGGGACTCGCCGAGCAGAAGCCGAAGGCGGCCCTCCTGGCAACGATCGGGGCCCTCGGGGCCGCGTTCGCCACCGGTTTCCTTTCGGCCTGGCTCCTGAGGTAAGCTTCGTCTTCGCTCCTCAATTCAGGGTCCGGGGTCGAGTTCGGAGGCCGAGCCTCCACGTCCAGGATCTTGTCGATGGGGTGATCGTCGGCTCGTCATGACCCGTCCGAACAAAGTACCCAGACCATTCGGGAGCGCCCTGGCGATGAATCCGCCCATCGACCCCGCGACGATGATCGTCCCCAGGCGTCGGATTACCGGGATGTCGGCGATCCTCCTCCCGTTTGAATCGGGAGGTGGGATCGACTGGCCGGGCTTCCGGGCCCATGTCCTGAGGACAGCCGAGGCGGGACTGACCCCGGCCGTGAATATGGATACCGGTTACGTCAACCTGCTCGACGACGACACACGAATCCAGGTCCTCGATCAAACCCGGGACGTCCTCGGCGGTCGGCCGTTCGTGGCCGGTGCCTTCGTACGCGACTCGCCTCAGGACCGTTTCGATCGGGATGCCTACCTCGGTCGGATGGCGCCCATCGTGGAACGCGGCGGGATTCCTGTCATCTTCCCTTCGTACGGACTCACGGGCCTGCCCGACGACGAGGTGGTGTCGGCCCATGCGAAGCTGGGCGAGGCCTGCGATCGGTTCATTGCCTTCGAGTTGGGGACGATGTTCGCGCCGTTCGGGCGGATCTACTCGCTCGAAGCGTACCGGGGACTCATGGGCGTCCGCCAGTGTATGGGGGCGAAGCACTCCTCGTTACGCCGGGAGCTGGAATGGCAACGTCTGAAGCTCCGCGACGCGACCCGGCCTGATTTCCACGTCTTCACGGGCAACGACCTCGCCATCGACATGGTGATCTACGGTAGCGATTACTTGCTCGGGCTCAGCACGTTCGCCCCGGACCTCTTCGCGAAACGTGACGCCTACTGGGAGGCGGGTGACCCGGCCTTCCACGAGCTCAACGACGTGCTCCAATATCTAGGATTTCTCGCGTTCCGCGCGCCCGTCCCTGCCTACAAGCATAGCGCCGCGATGTTCCTCCGCCTTCGAGGCTGGATCAGCACCGACCGAACTCATCCCCAAAGCCCTGGCCGCCCGTCGAGCGACCTCGCGATCCTGCGCGACATCGGCCGGCAGCTCGCACTGCCGCTCGAGGACTAACCGATGGCATTCCCGCGCGTCGCGACGCTAAAGACCCCTAATGACTTTCTGGAACACGTCCAGAGCCTGGGCATATCGCTCCCGTTCGACGAGACGATCGAGACGGGTAAGCGTTCCCCCCTCGCCCGCCCCTGCCTGCATCGTCGAGGTGTCATCGGAAACCGCTTCTGTATTCTCCCGATGGAAGGCTGGGACGGCACCGACGATGGCCATCCTTCGGAGCTGACCCGGCGGCGTTGGCGCAACTTCGGCGACAGCGGCGCCAAGTTGATCTGGGGTGGAGAGGCCGTCGCCGTCCGACATGACGGCCGCGCCAATCCGCAGCAGCTCGTCTTGAACCACGACACGCAAGCGGACATCGCCGGCTTGAGAGATCTTCTCCTGCAAGCGCATCAGGAACGCCACGGAAATACCGACGACCTCCTGATCGGGCTCCAACTAACCCACTCCGGGCGGTTTTCTCGCCCGTTTGATAAAAAGCTGGCACCTCGAACCCTCTACCGCCATCCATTTCTCGACGCGAAGTTTGGGATCGTCGACGACTCCCCGCTCTTCTCGGACGACGAGATCTCTCGGCTCATCGACGACTTCGTCAAGGCCGCGAAGCTCACCCTGGATGCCGGCTACGCGTTCGTCGACGTCAAGCACTGCCACGGTTATCTCGGCCATGAATTCCTCTCGGCCGTCGATCGTCCGGGCCGATTCGGCGGAAGTCTCGAGAATCGGACCCGGTTCCTCAGGGAGATCGTCTCGGGCATACGTGCCGAGGCGCCTGGGCTGGAGATCGGGGTGCGCGTGAGCCTCTTCGACTTCCTGCCGTATAAGCCGGGGATGGACGGCGTCGGCGTTCCTTCGTCATCTCCGGGCTCCTATCGCTATGCCTTCGGGGGTGACGGAACCGGGCTCGACTACGATTTGACCGAACCCGTCGCCTTCCTGGATATCCTCGAGAAACTGGGGATCGAGCTGATCTGCTCGACCGCCGGGAGCCCCTACTACAACCCGCACATCCAACGACCCGCCCTCTTCCCGCCGTCAGACGGGTATCAACCTCCCGAGGATCCGCTTGTCGGAGTTGCCCGGCAGATCGAGGCGACGGCCCGGCTCAAGGCCCTCAGACCGGATTCGATCGTGGTCGGGTCGGGTTACTCCTACCTCCAGGAGTGGCTGCCGAACGTGGGCCAGCGTGTCGTCCGAGACGAAGGGGCCGACTTCATCGGCCTCGGGAGGATGGTCCTCTCCTACCCCGACCTGCCCGCGGACGTCCTGGCGGGCCAACCGCTCAGCCGCAAGAAGATTTGCCGGACCTTCAGCGACTGCACGACCGCGCCCAGGAACGGGATGGTCTCCGGCTGCTACCCCCTGGACCCGTTCTATAAGGATCGGCCCGAACGCGCCGCGTTGGCCGCCCTCAAACGCGGATCCGACGAGGCGGCTTCGTGAGCGACTCCAGGACCGTCGGCATGGCCGGCCTCGGCCTCATGGGGACGGCCATGACCGAGCGCCTGCTCGAACACGGCTATCGGGTCAGAGTCTGGAACCGTTCGCCGGACAAGGCCGGACCGCTGCTCGAGCTCGGGGCGACCTGGAGCGACAACCCGATCGCGGATTGCGATCGAGTAATCATCAGCCTCTACTCGAGCGACGTCGTCGAGGCCGTCATCGATCAGTTGCAGGAGGGTCTTCGGGCGGGGCAAGTCCTCATCGACACCACGACTGGCGAGCCTGATCAGAGTCTCGCGATGGCGAATCGCCTGGCCGCGCTCGGGGTCGCCTACCTCGATGCGCCAATCTCGGGGTCGAGCGAGCAGACGAGGCGGGGCGAGGCGACGGTCATGGTGGGTGGCGCTCGCGACGCCTTCGACGCGTGTGCCGACCTGTGGCCGATCCTGGGACGGAGCGTCTTCTACGTCGGGGGATCGGGGAGCGCGGCGAAGATGAAGTTGGTGACCAACCTCGTCCTCGGGGTGAACCGCGCGGTGCTCGCGGAGGGCCTGGCATTCGCGGAGGCGATCGGAGTCGAGCCCTCGGCGGCTCTCGAGGTCTTGAAAGGCTCGATGGCTTACTCGCGTGCGATGGACGTCAAGGGTCGGAAGATGGTCGAGGGGGATTTCGGCGTCCAGGCCAGGCTCTCGCAACATCTGAAGGACCTCCGACTGATCCTCGAGGCCGGGGCCGCCTCGGGACGCGCGTTGCCGTTCGCGGACGCCCATCGACGGCTCCTCGAGGAGGCCGAGGCCGAGGGATGGGGCGACCTCGACAACAGTGCCGTCATCAAGGTCTACCGGAGGCCGAGACCATGACCGAGGCCTCGATGACGCCCCGAACCCGTCTCGTCGTTCTCTTCGTCTCTTTCGCGGGCCTCGCTTTCGATGGGTTTGAGCTCGGGCTGATGCCGGTCGCGTCGTTGTCGATCTCGAAGAGCTTGCTCGGAGGGTCGTTCACCCCGACGCTCGGGGGCGAGTGGTTTGCCCGATTCACCGCGTCCTTGATGCTCGGTGCCGCGGTGGGGGGGATCACCCTGGGGAACCTGGGCGATCGGATCGGTCGCAGTCGAGCGATGGGCGTGAGCATCCTCTTCTACTCGGTCTTCGCGGCGCTCGGGGCCTGGGCGCAGACGCAGGAGCAGATGCTCATCTTGCGATTTCTCGTCGGGTTGGGCGTCGGCGGGATGTGGCCGAACGGGATCACCTTGGTCTCCGAGTGCTGGACGGGCGCGTCGCGACCGCTCGTCTCCGGCGTCATGATGGCAGGCCTGAATGTGGGAATCCTCCTGCTCTCCCAGGTCGCCCGCGTTTGGCCGATCACGCCCGGGTCCTGGCGTTGGCTGTTTCATCTCGCGGGGGCGCCGGCCCTCCTCGGGCTCGGGGTCCTGGCCGTGCTGCCGGAGTCGCCCGTGTGGTTGGCCTCGCGTGGTCAGGCCAAGCGCGCCGCGACTCCGATCCGTGAGCTGTTCGAGGGGGGACTTTTGCGCTATACGCTGGTGAGCATCGTCATCAGCGTCATCCCGATGATGGGCGCATGGGCGGCCAGCAAGTGGATGATCCCCTGGTCGGATAAGGTCGCCGGCGTTTCACTCGCCGGTTACAAGGCCGCGACCCAGGGCTGGTGGGCCCTCGGCGCCACCCTCGGCAGCGTTGCGGGGGCGCAGCTGGCGAGTTGGATCGGACGACGACTGAGCTATTGTTTGATCAGCATCGGCTCGACCGCCCTCACCGCGGCGATGTTCCAGCTCTCGGCGCCGTTGGAGCCGTCGTTCCACCCGATCGTGTTTGCCCAAGGGTTCGTCGCCACGCTGTTCTTCGGGTGGCTCGCCCTCTACCTCCCCGAACTGTTCCCGACGCGCGTCCGTGCCTCGGGCAGCGGCCTGGCCTACAACTCCGGACGCTTCGGCACCGCCGCCGGCGTGCTCCTGTCCGGCGTGCTGTTCGCCGCCCTCGGGGGAGACTACCCTCGCGTGGGGGCCCTGTGCTCGTTGATCTACGGCCTAGGCATCATCGCGATCTGGTGGGCGCCCGAGACTTCGAACGCGCCCCTTCGAGAATGAAGGTTCGCCACCCATGACGACTTCGACCTCCCCGCGCACGAGATCAACGCGTTACTCCGCGATCGGCCTGATCGCCATCGTACTCTCCCCTTGTTCCGAAGTCGGCGCGGCCGACCCGGTTGTCGAGACCGCTCCACCCGTTTTCGGTTTCGAGTCGAAGCCCGACCGTTTGAACATCACGCGCGCGGGGCAACCCGTTGCGGTCTACGTCTTCAAGGATCCGAAGATCCTCCGCCCCTACTTCGCCAATGTCCACACCCCCGATGGTGCGAAGGTGACGAGAAACTCGCCCCCCGTCCCGGGCACGGACGCCACCGATCACGAGACGATGCACCCCGGAGTTTGGCTCGGTTTCGGGGAACTCAGCGGCCACGACTTCTGGCGAAACAAGGGACGCATCGAACATGTTCGCTTCCTCGAACCGCCGAAGAGCGTTCGGGATCGGCTGGAGTTCGCCACGGAGTCGCGTCTGCTCACCGCCGAAGGGTCGCATCTCGGGACCTTGATCAGCCGAATCTCGCTGGCTGGTCGGCCGACCGGATGGCTCCTGGTCTGGGATGCCACGTTCCAGGCGGAAGGCCGGGACCTGGTCTTCGGCGACCAGGAGGAGATGGGCTTCGGAGCACGTGTGGCCACCCCGATCACCGAGAAGAACGGAGGCCGGATCCGCAATAGTCGCGGTCAAACGTCGGCCGAGGCGACCTGGGGTCAACCGGCCGACTGGTGCGACTACTCCGGGATTATCGCCGGTCGTCGGGCGGGGATCATGCTGTTGGCCGCCCCTTCCAATTTCCGCAGTTCGTGGTGGCACAACCGCGACTATGGCGTCTTCGTGGCCAACCCGTTCGGCCGGGCCGCGATGAAGCAAGGGCCCAGGAGTGAGCACGTCGTAGAACCGGGCAAACCCCTGCGGCTACGGTTCGGGGCCTTGTTCCACGACGCGACTCCCAAGGACGAAAAGGAATGCGCAGACATTTATCGCGATTTCGTAAACATGTCATCTGATAAAAGCAGGGATGTAGCGAAGTAGCTTCGGTCGTGCGATTCCAACGACTGCTGCCTGAGCGATTCACGGTGAGTCGTCCTGGTGGGCAGTTCCCACCCTACGGAAGTTCGTATTTCCATATGTAGGGTGGGCACGGCCCACCCGGTCGAGGGTGTGAGAGCCGACGTGGGCGACTATTCCGTGCCGTTCTCCTCATTCAAGATCCCGGTTTCACGGCGCGAACGACCCAAACCGGACGGAGAGGTGTGAAGGTCGTGAGCCCGGCGAGGTCGCGACCGGGGCTGATTTGGACCTGGGTCACTTCCGGTGACCAACCGGCCGACTTGAGGCGGTCCAACGTCCGGGAGAGATTCTCAAGGCCGACGAAATTCGAGACGAAAACCCCGCGAGGCGTCAGGCGTTCGAAGACGACGTCGAGGATGTCGACGAGCTTTCCTCCCGAGCCCCCGAGGAAGATTCCGGCAGGAGGGGGCTCAGAAACCAATGCATCAGGCGCAACACCTTCGACGACCCGTAGGTTCCACGTCTCGAACTTCTTACGGTTTCGGCGTAGGAAGTCGACCTGGACAGGTGATCGCTCGACGGCGACCACCTCGAGCTCGTTGAACTGCCTGGCCAGGCTGACCGCGACTCCACCAAGCCCGGCCCCAAGGTCCCAGATCGGCCCGTCGGGTAGGTCGTGGAATCGATTCAAGACCACCGACCGGACGTCGGCATGGGTGAGGAGGATCGGGCCGGTCGAGGGCTGATCGAACTCCGCGTCGGGAGGGACGATGGCTCGGTTTCGACGGGAAATTTCGACGCTCCCGACCTCTCTCGACGAATGCCTGACGAGGATCAAAACGTTCAGGTCCGCGAATCGGCGGCCGGGAAGCTCGTGGAGCGAGAAGCATCGGACCTGTTCGTCCTCTGAGCCTAGGTTTTCGCAGATCCAGACGTCATATTCGTCGAGTTCGCGCGAGAGGAAGAATTCAGCGACAGCGGCCGGGCTCGTGCCGTCCTGGGTGAGCAGGCCGATCTTGGGCAGGCCGAGCAGCGGGAGCAAGGTCGACTCAAGTGGTCGACCGTGGACGGTCGCGAGGACTGCATCCGACCAGGGTAGGACGGCCCGCGCGAAGGCCAATTGCAAACTCGAGAGGTGCGGAAGGACCACGAGCGACTCGGGCCCGAGGCGGTGTCGAAGGTACGACCCGACGCCGAAACAGAGTGGGTCGCCGGAGGCCAGGACGACGCAACGCTCGTCGACGGCGCGGGACTCGAGTCGCGCGGCCAGGGCGGCGAGGTTATTGGTGATCGTGAACGTCTCGAGTCCCTCGGTCGTCATCATGGCGAGATGACGTCGGCCGCCGGCGAGGAACGTCGCCGATTCGAGGATCCGTCGCGTCTTGGCATCTACCCCTTCGAGGCCCTCCGCGCCGATCCCGACGAGGTGAACGGGCAAGGGCATGGGATCACCTCAAGTTCCGGGGGTCAGGACTCGGGCGAGGACCTTGCCGTCGAAGTCGAACAGGATTGCCTCAATCTCGAGCCGATGTCCGACATGGGCGTTGCAGCAGGCCGCGGCACGTTCGACGATGTGGCGGTAATACTCGAGGAACGGCGCCGCGTCGATGAGCTCTTCCACGTGCCTTGCGGTGTTGGCCGAGGCGATTGCTGCGATGAGCTCTTCCGAGGCCCCGGCCCCTCGCGCGAGCTCGGACATGAAGCCGACGTCCACGCCCCCCCCGGCCACGTGCGTCTGCATCTGCCCGGTGGCCAGCTTGGCCATCTTCCCGATCATCCCGCAGATCGTCACCTTCGGGACGCTTCGGTCGACAGCGCGTTTCAGGCTATCGCCGGTGAAGATCCCCATCTGGACGAACGCCATCTCGGGCAAATCCGGGTAGAGTTCCTCGGCGAACCGCTCACTGCGACCGCCCGTCGTCAGGACGATGTGGGTGAGGCTATTCGCGGCCGCCACGTCGATCGACTGGACCACGGAGGCACGCCAACTCGCCGTACTCATCGGTCGGACCACGCCGGTCGTGCCGAGGATCGACAGCCCGCCGATGATCCCGAGCCGGGCGTTCAGCGTCTTCTTGGCGAGGGCTTCCCCCCCCGGGATCGAAATGGTGACCTCGACCCCGGGGTCGGGCCGCTCCGTCCCGAGGACGAGAGCCACTCCTTCGGCGATCATCCTGCGAGGAACCGGGTTGATCGCCGGCGAGCCGGGAGGGACCTCCAAGCCGGGCTGGGTAATCGTCCCGACCCCTTCGCCCCCACGGATGTGCACGCCCGGTTCGTCGACCCTGAGGATCGTCGCGAGCACCTCGGCTCCATGAGTCACGTCGGGGTCATCGCCACCGTCCTTGATCACTCCCGCGGTTGCGACGCACCCGTCCCGACGGAGTCGATTGATCGGGATCATGAGGTCGAAGCCGAGCGGGGAATGGACGGGGACAACCTCCGGGCGCTCGTCGAGGACGAGCAACCGGCAGGCTGCTTGCGTCGCCGCGGCGGCCGAGGCCCCGGTGGTGAATCCCTCGCGAGTCCCTTGCGGGTCCCGGGGGGCGACCGTGAGGCCGCGCTCGATGTCGACCGATTCCCGGGCAGACCGCATCATCCGCGAGCCTTGTCAGGGGCTCCCGCCAGCTCAAGCAAGGCGTTCACCACCGCAGCCGCCACGGCCGTCCCCCCCTTGCGACCGAGGCTGGTGACCGACGCGACGTCGCCGGCCTCGACCAACCTCCGCTTGGCCTCGACGACGCCGACGAATCCCACCGGGATTCCAATCACACACGCGGGCCGCCATCCGCCACCTCGAATCAGCCGGAGGGTCTCGTCGAGCGCGGTCGGCGCGTTGCCGATCACCGCCACCGCGTGATCTCCCACACGTGAGGCGGCTAGCCTCATTCCCGCGGCCGAGCGGGTGAGACCTTCTGCGGCAGCCAGGGTGCGAACCTCCGGGGAATTCAGCCCGCAGACGATGTCGACTCCCAGCGGGGAGGCCAGATCGCCTCGGACCCCGGCGCGGAGCATCTCCACGTCCGTGACGACAGTCGCCCCGCTCCTAAGGGCCGAGACGGCCGCTTCGATCGCCCGCGTTCCGAATCGGAAGGTCTCGAGATAGTCGAAGTCGGCCGAGGCATGGATGACTCGACGGACGATCGCCCGTTCTGCAAGGTCGACCGGCTCTGGCCCCATCTCGCGATCAATGATCGCGAGTGACTCCTCCATGATCCGGTCACCAGCCTCGTTCTTCGGGAGCTGGTCGACGTTGCAAGACTCGTGAGTCGTCTTCGCGGCATAGATCCTCGGCGTGACCATCTTCCCGTCGGCGACGAAGGTTCGAGAACTGCCGATCACGACGGTTGTGAACATGGTCACGTGAGCCCGGCCGACGGCGAGGTCGCCGAGGGTTACGAGCTCGACGCGTTCGCCGGGACGATACGCATTCTCGACGAGGCCGACGGGGGTTTCGGGCGAACGGAACCGGAGGAGTTGCCCCGCCACCGTGAGGAGTTGGTGCGTCCGAGTCCGGCTCGCCGGGTTGTAGAGGACCAGGACGAAGTCGGCCCTCGCGGCCGCGTCGACGCGCCGGACGATCACGTCCCAGGGGGTCAACAGGTCGCTGAGGCTGACGCAGGCCCAGTCGTGCGCGAGCGGGGCTCCGAGCCGGGCGGCGGCCGAGCAGGCGGCCGTGATCCCGGGCACGACGACGATCTCGGCCGAGGTCCCCTTCTCGGCCGCGACTTCCCAGGCGACTCCGCCCATCCCGTAGATGCCGGCATCTCCGCTGGAGACGAGCGCGACCGTCGCGCCTCCTTCGGCCAGTTCGAGCGCCGTGCGGGCCCGCTCCACCTCCTGACCGAGCTCCCGCCCGACGACGGTCTTGCCTTCGAGCCGGGGGGCGATCATGTCGAGATAGCCACGGTAGCCGACGACATACTCGGCGGAGTCGAGGGCAGCGGACGCGTCGGGCGTGAGGAGGCCCGAGGATCCCGGGCCGAGCCCGACCACGAAAAGTGTCCCGCCAGTGCGAGGGTGTTCGTTCATCGACTCAGCGTACCAGGACCAGGGAGAAGTAGGACAGATCGACTGCGAGCGCCTCGGTGACGTCCGTGAAGATCCGCTCGTTGGGCCGGCCCACACGCTCGACCACCGCGGCACGGTCCAGCATGCCACGGCGGCGGAGCTCATCCACCAAACGCGGGAGCACGTCCGCCGCCTTCAACCAACAGACCGTGCCGCCCCGATCGAGGATCTCGCCAACCTCATCGGCGTGATACGTCGCCGGGCAGATCGTCACAAGCTCATCTTTTTGCGCCAACGGCCATCCCAGCCGCGCCGCCGCGGCGCTCAAGGCATTCACGCCCGGGATGATTTCGAGAGGGATTTCGGGGGCCGTCGACCGGATTCGCTCAGTCACGTACGATCCCGAGCCGTAGAGCATGGGATCCCCTTCGGTCAAATACCCCGACGCGACCCCCGCTCGAGACGCGGTGATCAGGGCCTCGGCCACGCGATCGTAACCGACCGACCCGTCGTCGGGCCCGCGACGCATGGCCAGGCCCATCCCCTGGACGACCTGCTCGGGACGCAGCAAGGGCGAGACCACCTCATAGGCAAACCCCGCGTGATCACCCCGCCCGGCGTGGAGGATCGTCGTGCAGCGTTCCAGGGCACGCACGGCCCTTAGGGTCAACAGCTCCGGATCTCCGGGCCCGACCCCGATGATCGAAACCTTGGCAGGGGTGCTCATCTGCCTCCCATTGTCGGGAAACTCAACCTCAGGATTCCTCGATCCGCTCGACGGTGTCATCGATCTCGATCTCTGTTTCCAGAATCATTGAGCGAGCCGAAGCCGCTCGAGGAGCCTCTCGTCCCAAGGATGGTCGGCGAGAACCTCTCGTTGAGGAACCACGAGTCGTCGGCCCGACCTCCGAGGCCGAGTGTTGTGGTCATGATCGTGTTCGGGATCCCCGGAGGCCCTGACGTGATGGTGGTGTCCGGCCTGGGGGGCACCGAGGTCGGCCTCGCGGCCATGTAACCGGACGCGGTACTTGCAGAGGTCGCAGTTCATGTGAGGCGTGCCGTGGATCGCCTCGTGGGCCCGGTCTTCGAAGGCGTCGATCAGGTAGGAGTGCGAGCGGAAATGCCCGGTCGTGACGATCTCGACGTCTGGGTCGGCGTCGACGTGACTCGCAACCGCCTCGTGGATCCGCTTGACCAGTACCCCGTCGAAGAGGAAATAAGGCTGGACGACGATCCGATCGAATCCCAAACGCCGGCAAACGGTCAAGGCCTCGTCGACATTCGGCGAGGCAATGCCCGAGTAGGCGACGCTGGCCCATCCGACGCCGTAGGACTCCCAGAGGAAGCGCGAAACCCTGGCGATATTGGCGTTCGCGTCGGGGTCGGTCGTCCCTCGGCCGACGAGTAGGAGCAGCGACCGTTCGGGCGAGACGGGGTTTCGCCCATCGATCGCCTCGAGATAGCGGACCCGGCAGAGGTCGAGCAGCGCCGGATGAAGGTCGAGGGCTTTTGCCATGTGGATCGACACGCCGGGATGGCGTGAGCGGGCCTCGTTGAGCTCGCTCGGGACGTCGTTCTTGACGTGTCCGGCCGCCATGAGCATCGCGGGGACGACGACGACTCGCCTGGCACCTCGATCGGCCAACTGGTCGAACGCCTCGCCGATCGTCGGACGCTCGAACTCGAGGAACCCCGAGGCCTGGAGCCGGTCGGGGCGTCTTCGCTGCCAGGCATCGGCGAACGCCCAGAACTCGTCGACTCCGGCCGAGTCTCGGCTCCCGTGGGCGGCGATGAGTAAGGCGTCCGACATTGTTGCACCTTCCGTCCGGCCGTCGGCCGGCCCGGATTCCTGACCTGGGGCCACCGACTCCACGCAGGATTCTAACCGAGGCCTGAGCCCGAGCGTCAAGCGAGGCCGAGGAGGAACGAGCGGACGAACCAGGCCAGCACCACCGCGAGACCTGCGGCCACTCCCATGACCCGCACGGCGCGACGGACCGTCAGGCGGTCGATCGAGCCGCCTCGATCACCGAGGAAGGGTTTGGTGCTGGGAACTCCGCGATACCGCGAAGTCCCTCCGAGTTGCACCCCGAGGGCACCGGCCATCGCGGCCTCGCCCCACGCGGCATTCGGGCTCGGGTGCTTGCGGCCGTCTCGCCACCCGATCGCGATCGCCGACCGGGCACGCCCGCCGACGAAGGCCGCCGCCATCGCGATCAGGAGCCAGGTGAGTCGGGCCGGGACGAGGTTCGCGAGGTCGTCGAGTCGGGCGGAGGCCCATCCCAGACGGAGATAACGAGGGTGCCGGTAGCCGAGCATGCTGTCGAGGGTGCTGGACGCCTTGAAGGCCCAGAGCGCCGCCGGCCCTCCGAGCACGAACCAGAAGAGGGGTGCGACGATCGCGTCATTGGCATTCTCGGCGATCGTCTCGACGCAGGCCCGGCAGATTTCCGGCTCATCGAGCGACTCGGTATCGCGGCCGACGACCCAGGAGAGCTCGCGACGCGCGGTCTCGAGGTCGGGAGCCTCCGAGGCCTTCAGGGTCTCCTCCGCAAGACTTCGCGTGGCCAATCCCCAAGAGATCAGGAGCGACCTGCCGGCCAACGAGGCGAATGGGCCGAGCCGGTCACAGAGGTTGAGGATCGCGGAAGCGACGAACCAGGTCACGGCGATGACCCCGATGGCGATGGCGATCCCTGCGGATCGTTCGAGGACCGGCCTTCCGTCGAACCGACCGAGGAGCGCCCTGGTCCCTCGCTCGCCGGTCGAGATCAGCCACCCG
Source organism: Singulisphaera rosea (assembly GCF_054877945.1). NCBI lineage: Bacteria > Pseudomonadati > Planctomycetota > Planctomycetia > Isosphaerales > Isosphaeraceae > Singulisphaera > Singulisphaera rosea. Next base: position 52,328 of record NZ_JBTYIP020000007.1, read on the forward strand.
ATGGCCCGGACCGGGTGGGGCCATCCCCTGGGATCGCCGAGGATGGCGTCGAGTCCGGCTCCCAGGGGCAACGACCAGAGCGCGATGGGCCATGTCATTGGCGTAACGTCCATCAGGAGTCCGAGCCTTGGCGGCCTGCCTTGGGACGACCGCCAAGGGCCTTCCAGATCGGCTCCAGGTCGAGATGCTCGCGGAGGACGCTTGCAAGGGCGGCGTAGCGACCGGCCAGGAAATCTCGATGGGCCAGCCAGTCGTGCTGGTCGAGCGGCGAGAGGCCCCTTCTTGCCCGCAAACGGTCGACCAGCCCGGCCGTGAACGGGAGGCTGTCGAAGAGGCCGTGGAGATAGGTCCCGAAGACCCGACCGTCGGGCGAGATGGCCCCGTCCAGGATCACTCCACCGTCACGTTGGCGGGTGAGCTCGCACCAAGGCCGAACCCGTTCCCCCCGTCGCGTCTCTCCCATGTGGATCTCGTACCCGTAGAGCGGCGCACTCGAATCGAGGACCCGGCCGGTGACGCGTTGTCGGGCTTTGGTGGGGGCGAACGTCGTCGACACGTCGAGCAGGCCGAGCCCCTCCACGTGGCCTCGATTCGACTCGACACCGAGCGGGTCGTCGATCGAACGGCCTAGCATCTGGAAGCCGCCGCAGACACCAAGGATGACGGGCCCTTCCGGGTTCTTCGCCAGTTGAAGGATCCGATCGGCGAGTCCGGCTTCGCTCAACCAATCGAGGTCGCGTACCGTCGTCTTGGTCCCGGGCACGATGATGAGGTCGGGACGACCGAGGTCGGACCCCCGTTCGACGTAACGGACCCGGACCCCGGGGACTCGCGACAAGGGCCAAACGTCGGTGAAGTTGCTCAGGCCGGGCAGCCGGGCGACGGCCACGTCGAGGTCCGAGGGGTCGGCCACGAGACGGGCATCGCTGGCCGTCTCGTCGATACCGAGGGAGTCCTCCTGATCAACCTGGAGCTCGGGACGATATGGGAGGACACCGAGGACGGGGACCCCGGTCCGATTCCGGAGGTACTCGAGCCCGGAGTCAAGCAGGCTCACATCACCTCGGAATTTGTTGATGATAAATCCGGTCACCCGCGCCCGGTCCTCGGGTTCGAGTAGCTCCCAGGTGCCGACGATCTGGGCGAACACCCCTCCGCGTTCGATGTCGGCGACGAGGACGATCGCGGCGTCGGCGTGCCTCGCCATGCGGACGTTGGTGAGGTCGTGCTCGATCAGGTTGATCTCGACCGGGCTCCCCGCCCCTTCCAGCACGACATAATCGACGGTCGAGGCGAGCCGCTCGTAGGCCGCGACGACTCGGGGCCAGAGCCGATCCTTGGCGGCGTAGTACTCCCGCGCCGACAACACATCAATAGGTTCTCCATCGACCACGACCTGCGAGACACCTCCCATCGGCTTCAGGAGGATCGGGTTCATGTCGACGGTCGGCTCGATCCCGGCGGCCTCGGCCTGGGCGACCTGGGCCCTGCCGATTTCGCCCCCCTCTCGGGTGACGAAGCTGTTGAGCGCCATGTTCTGGGCCTTGAAGGGGGCGACGCGAAGTCCTTCCTCGGCCAAGAGCCGGCAGAATGCCGCGGTGATGAGGCTCTTGCCGACGTGACTGGCGGTCCCGAGGACCATCAGGGCACGGGCCCGAGGGACGGGGGAAGACGGGGTCACCGCGGCGGCTCCGAACCGAGGACGTCGGCGAACGCCGAGATCAATGCGTCGTTCTCTTCGGGCGTGCGCACGCCGATCCGGAGATGCCCTTGAGTTGCGACGAGTTGGTCTGGCCCCGTGATGAGTGCGCCCACTTCAAGGCCCGTGTAGTCGGAACATTCGCGGACGAGGAATCCGCGACGGGCAAGGGCCTCGTGGACCTGGGTCGAGGTCCATGGCGTTTCCGTGAGGCTGGCGAGGAGGAAACTCGGGAGCTTCGGAGCACCCGTCAGGCGAGTCCGCTCGGGCCAGGTCGGTCGAAGTCCGGGGATTTCCCAGAGCCGCTCCTCCAGCCTCGTCGACTCGTCGGCGATCAGGCGGACGGTCCGCTCGCGGTAAGCATTGTCGTCGAGAGCGGCCAGTGTTGCGGCCTCGGCCGGCTGCGATACCGTCCAGGGATCTTGATACTGCCGAAGCCGGATGACCATGTCGGCCGAGGCGATGGCGTATCCGATCGGAAGTCCTGGGAGCGCGAAGAACACGCTCGGGGCGCGGAGGACGAGAACGTTTTCCCTCGACGCGACTTCCTTGACGAGAGACCGCTCTGGTTCGTCGACCATGAAGGGAAGCGCCGACTCGTCGACGACCGTCAGGAGCCCGAGCGACTCGTCGACGAGTCGCAAGAGTTTCTCGCGATCCCAGACACGACCGGTCGGGTCGTTCGGATTCCCCGTCCAGAAGATGCCCGCGGCCGAGGTGGGGAAGACCTCTTGCTCCCAGCCGAGCACGTGCCCTCCCCACGACTCGATTCGGAGCTCGTTCAAAGCCGACGCCCGGCGGTACGACCGATCCGTCGGCTCGACGAGGTGAGAAACGGCCATCGCCGGATCCCCGCGCTGATAGGCGTGGAGTGCGAGAACCTCGCGGAGCGATTGTCCGATGAGACCAATCAACTCCGACGTCCCACCTCCCACGATCACACGGTCGACGGGGACGGAGTGGAGCTCGGCAAGCCGCTCGACGAGCCGGGGACATCCCGCTTCAGGAGACTCGGAAACCTCGTCGAGCGCACTCCGGGCCGCCGCCAAAGCCGACTCCGGCGGGCCGATCGGATTTAGAGTTGTCGAAAAGTCGATGAGACGAAGGTCGCCCAGCCCATATCGGCGTCGGACGCTCGCCGGGGACTCGCCGAGCGGGGACAATGTCATCGGTCGAGGCGACCTTTCGCGGTTCGAGAGTCGAAATAGCCGGCTCGTCAATGTCGCCCGGCGCGAGGCATCGAGGAGATGCCCATCCTATCATCGGGCCGGTGCCCGTGCCTACTGGCGAACGGCACCCCGTGTCGACTGTCGCGACCCGTCGTGCTCGCATATCATGAGGCGAAGCGACATCCGCCTTGATATTTATGAGACGGCTCGCTCATCCTCTCCCAGGACATCGCGCAAGGCCCCCGCAAGCTCGGGGAATCGATAGGGGTAACCCAGCGACAAAGCCTTCGCCGGGAGAACCTTTTGGCCCTTGGTGACGACCTCGGCGACCTCGCCGAGGACGATCCTCAAGAGCAGGTCGGGCGGCCCCAGGGGGAGGAAGATCCTCCAGGGCGCGTACCATTTCCAAAGCACCTTCGAGAGCGCTTTCGCGAAGTCGGCGTTGCGGACCGGTTGGGGGGCCGTGCCGTTGATCGGCCCTCGGGCGTTGGGATCGTCGAGGGCCATGAGGAACAGGCCGACGATGTCGTCGATGTGGATCCAACTCAACCATTGCATCCCCAACGCCGGGCGCAAGAGACCGCCTCCGCTGCCGATCGGCACGCCAGGCCCGAGCTTGAAGAACGGGGTCATGACGTCCAATGCCCCTCCCCCCGGCGCGAGGACGACCCCGACTCGGAGGATGGCTCGTCGCACGCCCTCCTCGTCGACCGGCACCGAGGCCTTCTCCCAGTCGAGGCAGACCTTCGCCATGAAGTCCGCGCCCGGGGGGCTGGCTTCGGTCAATTCCTCGTCGCCGTGCGGGCCGTAGTAGCCGATCGCCGAGGCTTGAACCAGGACCTTGGGCATGACCTTCGCCGACGCGATCGCGTCGACGACGTTCGACGTCCCGTCGATCCTGCTGTCGCGGATCGCCTGCTTCGTCCCCGGATCCCAACGCTTGGAAAACACGCCGTGGCCGACGAGGTTCACGACCGCCTCACAGCCTTCGACCGCCTCCATCCAGGGGCCTCGACTCGTCGGGTCGCCCTGAACGAATTCGAATCCTTTCAGGCCTGGATCGAGTCGAGCCTTCTCGGCCTGGCGGGTGAGGATCACCGGTGCATCACCACGCTCGACCAACCTCCGGGACAGGACTCGGCCGATCAGCCCGGTCCCCCCCGTGATGAATACCCGCATCGTCCAGCCCCCTTGGTGGTGAGCGTTCTCCCCGTAATCTTGAAGCGAACGGACGATCTTGTGTCGAGCGAGAGACGCGGGTCAACGGGCTCGAGGCTTGAATTTCCGTGGGATGTCGAGACGGTCCGACGCGACGAGCCGTCCCAGCCCAGAGAGGTTCACGGGAAGAATCCATGAAAGTTCCTGGAACGCGCGGAGAAAGGCGATCGGCTGAACGACCGATGTCTAATGTGAGACAGAGGTTAATGTCTTGGGAGTGGCCCCGTTTCGGGCCTCCACGTTCGGCTTCAATTCGATGCCGTTCGGCGGGAACGTGATTGGCCTCTTTGTGCGGGCATGGTATTGTCGTAAGTGACTTTTGCAGGGGCGGCCGCGACCTGAGGATCGTCCAGAAACCGTGACGGAATGTCGCGTCGCAACGCTGCCTCGTTAACCGGGAGCCTTGGCAACCGATGAACCCGAGCGTTCGCAAGCTGTTCGACATCCCCCGACTCCACGCCTACAAACGCCCCTCGCCCCTCATCCTGGTCAATGGCCTGGCGGAACAATCGGAGAGTTGGTTCGCCAACCGGACCCGCTGGTCGAGACACTTCGACATCAAAGTACCCGAGCTCCTCGTCTACGACGGCGACTCCCTTCATCGCCGGATCGACGAAGGGGGCGAGGTCACCGTCGACTATCTGACGGACCGCCTCGCGACGTTCCTCGACGAGTACGTTCAGCGCCCGCCTTACAACCTCGTCGGGTCGAGCCTCGGCGGCCAGATCATCCTCACCTACGCCACCCGCTACCCCGAAAAGGTCTCGCGGCTCGCCCTGCTCTGCCCCTCGGGCATCTACGGCGACGAGAACCTCCCCATGATGGAAGGGGTCCGTCGCAGCCAGTACGACACCTTGGTGAAGTCGGTCTTCCACCGCTCGCATTTCGCCAGCGACGACCTGGTCGCGGTCATCGAGCGGAAGTTCCAGGATCGCAAGTGGAAGAAGGGCGTCCTGAGGACTCTCCGAGGCACGGTCGGCCATTCGGTCTCCCCCCTGCTCTCGCAGATCAAGAAGCCGACGCTGATCATTTGGGGTGACAACGACCGGGTGATCTCCGACGTCGCGGGCTCCATCCGCGCGGCGGAGCAAATCCAAGGCGTTCGCCAGGTCGTCATCCCGAAGTGCGGGCATGCCCCGCAAATCGAGAAGGCGAGGATCGTCAATCAACTGGTCCTCCAGTTCCTCCGCGACCGCCTCAAGTCGGTCCCACCGACGCTGGATCCCCAACGCTTCCTCAACAAGCAGAACGGGCGGCTTCGCCCGGTCACCGCCCACTGAGAGCCAACCTCCGCGACGAGGGCCGCGATCCTGACGGCCCTCGTCGCGAACTCGTCCGTCGAGCCTGAATGAACCAGGCGGACGAGAAGCCTTGGACCCGTTCCACGATCGCCGTCCCCGACGGTTCCCAGGGTCGTTGCCCGGGACCAAAGTCGGACCGATCGTGTCCCCGATGCCAACGAGCCCGATCGCGCTTCGATCCCTCTCCCCGACCGAGCACCGATGCGAGACTTCTTCCTGTTCCTTGGCAAGTTCTTCAAGCACGGGACCGCGATCGCGAGCCTCGCCCCGAGCAGCCCCTGGCTCTCCCGGACGACCGTCCGGAACGTCCCCTGGGCGACCACGCGGATCCTCGTGGAACTGGGCGCGGGCACGGGCCCGATCACCAAGGTGATCGCGGAGAAAGCCCACCCGGACTGCAAGGTGATCGTGCTCGAGCGTGACGCCGACTTCGCCCGCCTGCTCCGCGAGCGTTTCCAAGGCCGACCGAATTTCGAGGTCATCGAAGGGGACGTCCGCGATCTCGCCGAGATGCTCTCCGCGCGGGGCATCCCCCAGGTGGATTACATCATCTCCGGGCTCCCCGTCCCGTCTTTCCCCAAAGACCTTCAGCTCGACCTCTTCCGCGTGGTCAAGAAGGTCCTCGCGCCTTCGGGGACCTATAACCAGATCACCGAGCTTCCCTGGGTCTACCTCCGTTTCTACCGAAAGCATTTCGACCACGTGGACTTCGTCTTCGAGCCGCGGAACCTCCCCCCCGCCGGGGCTTATTTCTGCCGAGGCGTGAAGGACCTTCCCTGACATGGACCGGCCTTCACCGCTCGTCTCACTCGCGGGGACCTCGGCCGTTCGCTCGATCGTCAACGCCGGCTTCCGCCAATTCTCGAACCGTCGGGTCGCCGCGATGGCGGGCATGCACCCGGTATCCGTCCAGGAACGGATGATGAGGGCCCTCGTCTATAAGGCCCGTAACACGCGATTCGGCGTCGATCACGGCTTCTCCGCGATCCGCACGGTCGACGACTATCGCAGGGCCGTACCGCTGCGATCGTATGAAGACCTCTGGAAATCCTATCTTAAGGACAGGTACCCGGTCTTCGACGACCTGACCTGGCCGGGCCGGATCCCCTACTTCGCCCTCACGAGCGGGACGACGCAGGGGGCGACGAAGTACATCCCGGTCTCTCGAGAGATGCTCGCGTCGAACCGGAAGGGGGCGCTCTCGATGGTGGCCCACCACATGGCCACCCGCGGCGACTCCCGACTGTTCCACGGGCGCGTCTTCTTCCTCGGCGGGTCGAGCGACCTCGAACGCCCCGCGACGGGCGTCGCGCAAGGCGACCTGAGCGGCATCGCCTCGAAAGAGATCACGGAACTCCTCCGGCCCTACACCTTCCCGCCGCTCGAGCTCGCCCTCGAGCCGGACTGGGATCGCAAGCTCGCCCTCCTCGCCGAGCATAGCCTCCATGAGCCGATCACCCTGGTCGGCGGAGTCCCGAGCTGGCTCCTCGCGCTCTTCGGGAGACTCCTGGACCTGTCGGGGAAGTCGACGCTCGCCGAGGTCTGGCCGCAACTCGAGGTCGTCGTTCATGGGGGCGTCAAGTTCGACCCATATCGCGAGGCCTTCGAGGAAGTCCTCGGGAGCCCGAAGATCCGCCTCCAGGAGTCATATCCTTGCTCCGAAGGGTTCATCGCCTTCGGTGACCCGGCCACCGGCCTCCTCCGACTCCTCGTCGACCACGGGATCTTCTACGAGTTCGTCCCGCTCGACGAGCTCGAGTCCGAACGTCCCACACGACACTGGTTGGGTGATGTCGAATTGGGGGTCAACTACGCCATCGTCGTATCCACATGCGCAGGAATGTGGTCCCATATCGTTGGGGATACGGTCCGGTTCGAATCGCTCGACCCTCCTCTTTTGAGTTTCACAGGCCGGACAAAGTACACGCTCTCAGCCTTCGGCGAGCACCTGATCAACGAGGAGGTGGAGGCGGCCGTCGCCTCGGCGTCGGCGAATACCGGGGCCTCGGTCCGCGACTGGCATGTCGGGCCCGTATTCCAGGGGCCTTTGGGCTATCACCTCTATGTCGTCGAGTTTCTGAAGCCTCCCGACGACCTCGCCAGGTTCCGCGAGTTGCTCGACGCCGACCTCTCGGCACGCAATGCCGACTATCTTGCCCACCGCGCCGAGGGTGTCGGCCTCCCCCTGCCGGCTTTCATCGCCGCACGCCCCGGCGGATTCGACGACTGGATGCGCTCGCGAGGCAAGCTCGGCGGCCAGCACAAAGTCCCCCGAATGGACAACGCCGGCACCCTCACGAATCACCTCGCGAGCTTCCTTCGCGAAAGCGGCCAGATCGATCGAGAGCTCCCCGCGGGTCCGCTAACCGTTTAGTTTTCGCGGGTATCCAAGCTCTGCAATGGTGAGAGACGAAGCATGCTGGCTTAATCCCCAAGGGGCCAAAACCAGCAATCCCCGCCTCGCTCATTCCTAACATTTCCATCCCGCGGGCGAACGCATCATTGGTGTCGATCTCCTGATCATGGGCGTAGGAGTCCCTTCGGGGAGTCGCTTCCATGAATGCGCCGTTGGTTGCGGGTGGGCCATTGTTCGCTGAGTCGGTCACCGATCTCGGGTCGATTGTTTGGTTTGTTGTGCCGTTCCTTGGTTTCTTGGGGATGGTGCTGTTGTTGGGCGTGCGCTACATCCCCAACAATCGTGTCGGTGTGTTGGAGAAACTGTGGTCGGGCCGAGGTTCCGTCAGTTCGGGCCAGATCCTCGCCCTGCACGGTGAGGCGGGAATCCAGACGAACGTGCTTCGTGGTGGGCTGCATTTCGGCTACTGGTTCTTCCAGTATCGCGTCCACCTCGTCCCTTTGGTGACCGTGCCTCAGGGCAAGATCGGGTATGTCTATGCCCGGGACGGCGAGCCTTTGATGCCGAGCCAGACAATCGGCCGGGTCGTTCTCTCCTCGGACAATTTTCAGGACGCCCGAGCGTTCCTCGAGGGCGATCGAAACGAGGACGGCGAGCCGCTCGTCGGCCAGCGAGGTCGACAACGCCAGATCCTCCGCGAGGGGGTCTACGCCATCAACCTCGGCCTCTTCGTGGTGATCACGGAGGATTTCGTCTACCGGCTCAGCCAGCAAGGCAAGGCCGAGCTCCAGACGCTGGTGAGCTGGCAGAAAGAACTGGCCCAAATCCAGGGCTTCAACCCGGTGGTCGTGGGGGGACAGGTCGCGTTCCACGACGCGCTCGATCGCGACCGAACGTCGACCGTCGACGGCATCGGGATCGTCACGGTGCAGGACGGGCCGACGCTCAGGCCCGGCGAGATCATCGCACCGGGCGTCGGCGTCGAACGATCCGACAAGCACTTTCACAACAATTATCAAGATCCCGAGGCTTTCCTCCGCGCGGGGGGATACCGAGGACGACAGTACGTTCCGCTGACGGACGGCACCTACTTCATCAACCGTTGGTTCGCCGACGTCGAGATGATCCCGAAAACCGTCGTGCCGATCGGCTATGTCGGCGTGATCGTGAGTTACTACGGAAGGTCTGGGCAGGACGTCTCGGGCACCACGTTTCGGCACGGGGAACGGGTGGTCGAAGGGGAACGCGGCGTGCTCGAGAAACCGCTCGGGCCGGGGAAGTATCCGTTCAACACCTACGCCGGCAACATCGTGCTGGTGCCGACCACCAACTTCGTCCTCCACTGGGTCACCGGGAAGTCGGAGACCCACCGCTACGACGAGAGCCTCCGGTCGATCGAGCTCGTCACGAAAGATGCTTATGAGCCGACCTTGCCGCTGTCGGTCGTCGTCCACATCGACTACCAGAAAGCGCCGAGTGTGATCCAGAGGTTTGGGGATGTCAAAAAGCTGATCACCCAGACCCTCGACCCGATGCTCAGCGCCTACTTCCGGGACGTGGCCCATCGCCGGACCATGCTCGAGCTCCTCCACGAGCGCGACTCCATCCAGCGCGAGTCCCGCGAGGAGCTCCGCAGTCGTTTCGGCCAGTTCGACATCGAGTGCGTCGACGTCCTGATCGGCAAGCCCGACACGGCCGAGGCCGGCGGTAAGATCGAGACGCTCCTGGAGCAGCTCCGCCTCCGCCAACTCTCGATCGAGCAGATCGAGACCTTCGGACGCCAACGCGAAGCGGCCGTCGAGCAGCAGACCCTGAACGAGGCCGTGGCCGAAGCCGAGATGCAGGCAAAGTTGACCGCCTCGCTCGTCCAGGTTCGAATCGCCGAGAACGAGGGTGAGGCCGCCCTGGCCAGGGCTCGCAAACAGGCCGAGCAGTTGGTCGTCACCGCGCAGGCCGAGAGTCAGCAACGCGTCCTCGCCGGCCGAGGCGAAGGCTCGAGATTGCTCCAGGTCGGGATGTCGGAGGCCTCGGTCCTCCTCCGCAAGATCGAATCCTATAGCGATCCGAGGTTGTTCGCGCTCGCCATGGTCGCCGAACAATTGGCCCAGAGCCGGCAGCCACTCGTACCCGAGCGCGTCTTCGTGGCCGGTGCATCGGCCTCAGGCGACGGTCAAAATCCCTCGGCGTCCGCAGGGCAAGGGATCGTCGGCCTCCTGCTGAGTCTCCTGGTGGCCGAGAAGTCCGGCTTTGCACCCTCGGAGAACGGCTCGTCGGCGGCCCTCCAAGAATTCAGCGATCGAATGATCCGCGAGGCGATGGCTTCGACACCAACGGTTCCCGAGGTCGAGGCGACCCCCGCCGCCGTCGAGGACGGAGTTCCATCGATCACCGCGTGATGCTCCAAGACTTTCGCCCCGGCACTCGCACTTGTGAGGGTTCCGGGGCGATTCCTCGCGCGAAAACTCCTTGCGTCCGATGCAATCGAAGCTCAAGAATGGATTCCGCCAATCGATCGGGCGTGGCTCTCCTCGTGGGCAGAGGGTCGACTTTATCGACCGGCAAAGGGAGGCGTCGAATGGATCGAGATGAACCTTGGTGGCGGCTTCATGTCGAGAGAACCTCGTACCCGCTCGCGCATCTCCTCGTGTTTGCATCCGCCCTGGGTTTTCGACGTTGGCTCACGGCTCCCTGGCAGTGGACGCTCGGCGGCTATACTTTGACGACCGCAGTCTGTGCTCTCGGGTTATCGCTCCAGCGCGTGCCCGCATCGACGGCGTTCGTCGTCTCGGCACTCCTTGTTGCGGTCGTCGGGACCTTGTTATTGTCGCGTCATGGTCTCCGAATTGTTGACCTCGTCGTGGCGCTCATGATCATCGTGCTCACCGCCGCCATGCTCTTTCCCGCGATGGAGAACACCCGCATGCGCACGATGGGCCGGAGAACCCTTCCTCTGCGCATGCCTGCGCGGTATGCGGAACTCCTCTACGGCCCCCCGTGATTCATCCGAACCGGTGACCCGCTCGATGCCCCGGGATAGGTTCGAGTCGCCGCAAGGTTCCATTCACTGTTCGATCTTGACGGAACCATCCTCCTGGATGGCGAGATCGACCGTGTTTGACCCTCGCGAGACCTGGACCAGGATGCCCGACACGTTGGGATTGGCGAGCTTGCTCGGCGTCGAAAGTTGATACTCCTGGCCGTTGATGGTGATCGTTGCGTTCTCAGGGTTCGTACGTCGGACTCGCGACGCGGCTCGTGCGGCCTTCGCTCGAGCGGCGAAGATCTGTTGGCCGGACTTCGGAGTGTTGGCGGCAGGCTCGGCCTTCTCCCCGCCCGCTCCGGATTTCGGCACCAATCCGCGGATGCCGACCCGGTGGAACCCGACGATGGCGCCATCGCCAGGGTCCTGGGTGGAGAGCGTGTACGTCCCGTCCGAGTTGATCTTCGCCATGGCCGGGACCCCGACGGTCCCCTTGGACTCGTCGGGCGCGAAGAGCACCTGTCCCGACTCGATCGGCTCACCCCGGTACGTCACGGTGCCGGAAACGCGCCCCATGGTGAGGCCGTTGTCGGCGGAGCATCCCCCCAGCACCCCAAGGCTCGCCAGTGCGATCCTGGCAACTCGCTTCATGCGACCCCCTAAGCGTCTCAACGCGATCGTGTCGAATCAATTCGATCAACGACCTGACATCGGGCTCAACACGGCCGAGGATGGAAGGCAGACAAGAATGGGCGAATCGACCCGCAGAGGCTTCCGATTGGCACACATCAACGCGAATAAACTCTCAACCTTGTTTGCGTCAATCCGCGTCATCTGCGGATCGTCTTCATCCGCTATTCTCAGCCCGACGTCGGGACATTGATTTCAATAAGCATCAGCCGAGACGATCTCCCCGCCGGCGCGAGTGCTCAGGGCCATGTAGGTCCTCGAGTTGATCGTCTGTTTCAGGAATCGGACCGAGCCGTCGGACATCGCGAAATTGGCACCACCGGGGTGGAAGCTCTTGAACGCCTGATAATACCATTGATTGTTATAGCAATGGATTTGTGACGAAGGGTCGCTGGGGTTCCAGGCGGCAGGCGAGCAGACGTCGCCGTTACTGTCGACCTGCCCATTCTTGAGCTTGGTCATCCAGTTCAAGGGGATGATCGTCGAGGCGTAGATGTCGTTCCCCGAGGCCCAGGCAAGCCCGCTATTGAGGTTCGGGGAGTTCTCACCGATCAGGAGCGTGTTGCTCGTGCCATCCGTGACTTCGGCGATCCGGATCGACTTCGCCGAGCTACAGTCTCCGAACATCCCGCGGAATGTCCCGTTGCATCCATAGGTCGGCCCGGCGGCCTGGGCGGGGTCGAGGCAAAGGTAATCGAAGATCGTGCTGTTCTTCATGTCCCCGGCATTCCCGACATAGTTCAGCGAGGCCATGGTATAGGGGCCAGGCGTCACGAAATCGGGCTGATTCACATCGACATACACGCGGTCGGCAAACAACTTATTGGAGTCGTCCGACGGACAAAGGAAGCTCGTGACGATCGTACGGAAGGCCGTGGAATTCGTCAGGTTGGTGCAACTCCTCGTGTAATTGATCGAGTTGTACACGTTATTTTGCTCGACCTGCGGCAGGATGAACGAAGGCCAGGCCCACCACGTCCCGCTCCAGTTGCCGTCGGCGATCGAGTTTGGCGGAAATGTGCCGATTTGATCGTGGTAATTATGCATCGCCAGGGCGATTTGCTTGGCGTTGTTCACACACTGCGCCCGCCTCGCCGCTTCCCTGGCCGCCTGGACGGCGGGCAACAGCAGCGCGATGAGGACGGCGATGATGGCAATGACGACCAAGAGTTCGATTAACGTGAATCCATGATGAACGGGCGTCTTCATCGTTGAGTCTCCTGGTGAGCCGAGAAGATCGGCTTGTCGAACGAGGTGAGTCCCGAGGTTTCGGGGTATGTGCGCGACGTGGAAATACCGGCCCGCACGAAGTGTGATCGTGGATGAACCCTCTCTTCACGCAAGGCGAAGGGGGGAACGAGACGTTTTTAACGGGGCCGCCGACTCTCGTACGCACTCACAGGATTAACGGTACGAGGAGACTGAATCGCCATAACGTCCACCTCGGCGGCTTCGATTACAGAAGGCGCTCCGACGGTGATCGTGACTCCGGACTGTAGGGAGAGTCTCAGAGGCGCATTGCGGCGCTCATCGCACGGGGCGAGGGGACCGCTCGAGATCGATACGGTGCGGGCCGACTGTGAAGCCGAACGAACTCGTGATGTCGCGAAGGCAGGCCCGACGATCGCAGGCGGCTCTACCCTCGACGGATGGTCTGGACTTGATGCGGCCTTATTATTCTGGGCGGCTCGGAACCCTGTCAAGCACTTATTCGAAAAGATCCTGGACCCGTCCCTATTGTCCGGCGATATGGAGATCTCCATTCCCGTTTCGGGAATGAATTCGTTGTCATCGCCATGGCCAGGGCGGCCATCGTCGAGGACAGTTCGCCGCTGAATCGCGCGGAGATCGATGAGAGATTCCGCGGGTCGGCCGGGCCGGAGATCCCTTCGAACACGCAAGAGTGTGCGGACCCGTTCTAAGAAGACGGGCGTCCTTATCGAGAGGATTCTGCCAAGATCGGCGAGGGAGGGAGTGAAGATTGGGGGGTGGCTTCATTCTCTCCACGAAGCAAACCCCCGGGGCGATGGGGAAGGGATATCCTTATTCGAGGTTGCGAAGACTCCCTCGACTGAGATTCAAGCGGCTTTCTTCTCGGCGATCAGGCGGGCGATCTCGCCGATCGAGTCGAGGTGATCGACGCCGGCTTCGTAGGCCTCGATCGTGACTCCGAAGTGATCTTCGAGGAAGTTGACCAGCTTCAAGGTGCTGATCGAGTCGAGGATCCCTCCCGTGATCAAGGGGGTTTCGCCGGTGAGCTCCGAAGGGTCTTCGCCCGGGAGGAACTCGCTCAGGATGAAGTGGTGGACCGCGGTTTGGATGTCGTTCATGGCAGCCTCTTGGCGATGATGGGGGGGACAAGCGTCAGGCGCACTCGGCCCCGAAGCCGGCGGCCAGCAGCGCCTCGAATCGGGGGTCGGTCTCGATTTCGGGTCGGGCCCCGTACCGCACGGGCAAGGGGGTCTCGAAGGCGTCGTGGAGGACACGGCCTTCCATCGTCTCGGGGACCCGAAGCCCGAGCATCGCCAGGGCGGTCGGGGCGATGTCGTGGAGGTCGGCCTGGAGATGGCCGCCGGGGCGGATGTCGGGCCCTTCGATGGCGATCACCCCGTCCATCCAGTGGGTCGCCGGGAGGTTCGGGTCGGGGCGGACCAACTCGCTTCGGAAACTCACGCCCCACTTGGCCTGGGCCTGATACCCGTCGGCCGAAAGCGCCATGACGTCCGGCAAACCTTCGGCGGCGGGGTCGAGGCCGTAGCGATCGGCGACGGAGAAGACGTCGCGGAAGAGGGGGGCGTTGGTCTTCGGGTCCCGAGCCTCGAGGCAGGTTGCAATGACGTCGGAGCGGATCCGCTCGGCGACCGAGGCATTCTCATTGCTCGAGGGCGTGAGGAAGATGCAGCCGCTGAGCTGGCCGAACGGGGCGAACGCCACCGTCTTGTTCCAGTCGCAGCCGACCTGCCCCTCGATCGACCTGGGGAGCCGACGCCCTTGTCCCCCGGGGGCTCGGCGGGTCCGCCAGCGATGGAGTCGGTCGGCAAGCCTTTGGGCACGATAGCGGAACCTGGTCCCGTACATCAGCCCGCGCTGAAGCCCTGCCTGCCGCAATAGCCCGTTGACGTTCACGAGGGCCTTGCAGGGGCCGAAGCCGTGGTCGGAGACGGCGATGACGGCCGCGTCTCGTTTCGAGGCGAGCTCGAGCAGCCGTCCCACACTCTCGTCGAGCACTCGCATGCAACTCTCGACTTCGCTATTCCAGCCAACCTGGCGGACTCCGGTCTCGTCGACGTCGAGGTAGGGCCAGAGGCGATGCTGGAGGCTGTCGAGGTTGTGGAAGTGGACCATCAGGGCCGACCAGTCGGTCCGGGCGTCCGCACGCTCCGCGGCTTCGGCCTGGGCGCGGAAGATCGCCCGATTTCGCGTCCCTTGCGACTGGAGTTCGTCGAACGACTTCGGCCGAGACTTCCAGACGATCTTGTGTGTGTAGTCGGGGACCTCGGCGAAGATCTCGTCGCCGAAATCGGGACACTGGGCAAAGGCCCAATCGAGCCCCGGCGCATCGGAGCCGGCGACCACCAGGCCCCGGACCTTCGGCGGCGGATAGGTCATCGGCAGGTTCAGGCTCACGACCTCGCGGCCGTTCGCGCTGAGGACTTGCCAGAGAGTCGGGACTCGGACGCGACCCGAGTGATTCGACCGGATCGTCCGGTCGGACGGTTCGACGTGGTAGAACTCATGGATCCCGTGGACCGCCGGCGTGCAGCCGGTCGCGAACGACGTCCAGGCCACGGGGGTGACCATCGGCTCGCTCGATCGGAGCGTGCCGAACGCCGAGCGTCGCCAGAGCGAGGCGAGGTTCGGCAAGAGTCCCCGATCGAACCAAGGGCCGAAGACGGACATCGTGCCGCCGTCCAGACCGAGGAACAAGACCCGAGACGCATGAGCCGGCATGGGACGGTTGCCTCGAGATCCCGGGGTCCTCGCATCTCCCATTCCATCGAGGGACGCAAGCCTTGGCCTCCGATCGTGAAATCGAAGCCAAGAATGACAGGACTCCGGGTCGGCCGCAAACTACTCCCTCACCCGGTCGGGGTCAATGCCGAGTTTTTGGTCAAGGAATCGAGCGACTCTGCCGATCAGTAAACCGATGCCGACTCAAGGTTGGGTCGGGACCTTCGCGTTTACCTCAAGAGACGCGCGGGCCACTCGAGAGGCCTCTTGATCCCGAACAGGGGTATCGGCCGATGACCGCAAGGACGCTGACACCCCCGCGCCTGCGCTTTGGAATCGCCTTCCTCGCCCTCGCGGTCCCGTTGATCTCCGGATGCCAGAGCTTCTCGAGGCACGCCTCCAAGAAGATCCCCCAATACGGCGTCATCGATCCGGATCAGCCGCGCGAGCTCCAGATGATCTCGCTGCCCCCGTACGTGGTCGAACCCCCCGACGAGCTCGAAGTCTCGATCCGACCCGCGGTCGCCGACCTCTCGCTCAGCACCTTGACGGTCCAGTCCGACGGAAACATCGACCTCGGGTTCGGTGGCGACGTCTACGTCGCGGGCCTGACCCTCCAGCAGGTCGAACAGAAGATTGCCCAACACCTCCTCACCCTCAACCTCGCCGACAAGCCCAAGGAGCCGTACCACGTCTCGGTCCGCCTGGTGAACGGGAGCTCGAGCAAGTTTTATTATGTGCTCGGCACCGTCACCACTCAGGGCAAGTTCCCGAGCACCGGGAACGAGACCGTGCTCGACGCGATCCTCGCGGCCGGGCTTCGGACGAACAGCTTGCCCGAGAAGGCTTACCTCGTCCGGCCCCACCCCACCGGCGGCCCTGACCAGGTCCTCAAGATCGACTGGTTCGGGATCAAGGATCGTGGTGACAACCTCACCAACTACCAGGTCTTCCCCGGCGATCGCATCATCGTCCCCGGTGGCAAGGCCCCCGGCCTGCTCAGCACCCTCATGGGAGGGGGATGATCTCCGCATGGAGGTCCGGCGCTCACGGATTGGAAATGTCGACTTCGGCGGGGCCTCATCGCCCCGCCGATTTGCTTTTTCGCGAACACGCTCCCCGGACTCTCGAGGCGAAATCCACCACTTCGGGTAGGTTGGGCAGGCTGGCCGAGGTCGACCTTCCTCGGCGGTAACTGGACATCCCCTGCGGGGACCGCTACGATTTTCGAACGATGCGCCCCCGCGACCCGAGTCCGATGGGCCTGGTGCGTTTCGTCCGACCCGAAAGGACCCCCGCATGTCGGTGCCCGCCGACCCCCAGTCGCCGCTCCGCGACTTCCGACAGACCCAGGAATTCTTCATCGGCATCGACAGCGACGGATGCGCGTTCGACTCCATGGAGGTTAAGCATAAGGAATGCTTCATCCCCTGCATGGTGCAATACTTCGGGCTCGCGGCGATCTCGAAATTCGCTCGAGAGTCCTGGGAGTTCGTCAACCTCTACTCGCAGTGGCGTGGGGTCAACCGCTTCCCGGCCCTCACCACGAGCCTCGACGTCCTGGCCCGACGCCCCGAGGTGGCCCGTCGAGGCTTTAAAATCCCCGAGGTTGCGGGTCTCCGGAGCTGGATCGCTCGGGAATCGAAGCTGGCGAATGGGACGCTGAAGGCCGAAGTGGCGGCGACCGGAGACCCCGACCTGACGTTGACCTTGGCCTGGAGCGAAGCGGTCAACCGAATGGTCGGCGAGGTTGTCCGGAACGTGCCCCCCTTCCCGTTCGTCCGCGAGGCGCTCGAGTCGATGGCGGTAAACGCCGACGTGATGGTCGTGTCGGCGACTCCCGCCGAGGCGCTCGAGCGTGAGTGGAAAGAGCACGACCTCGACCGCCACGTCGCCTTGATTGCAGGCCAGGAGATGGGGAGCAAGAAGGAGCACCTCGCCCTGGCGACCGGCGGTCGTTATGAGCCGTCCAAGGTCCTGATGATCGGCGACGCCCCCGGCGATCGGAAGGCGGCCGAAGCCAACGGCGTTCTCTTCTACCCGATCGACCCCGGGTTCGAGGACGAGTCCTGGCGTCGGTTCTACGAAGAGGCCCTACCCCGATTCTACGCCGGTACTTACGCCGGGGACTACATGGCCGAGCAGGTCGCTCGATTCGAGGCGCTCCTGCCGGAGCGGCCCCCCTGGAAGACCCTCTGAGCCTCCCTTCGAGCCGCGCGTGCTTTAGCGGCCCTATCTCGTTGCGATTCGACTGATCTTTTCCCGATCCCAGAGACGACCCGAGTACCTGCAATGCCGACACCTACCGCCGACATCGGCCTGATTGGCCTCGCCGTGATGGGCGAGAACCTCGTCCTGAACATGGAGAGCCACGGGAGCACGGTCGCCGTGTTCAACCGGACGACCTCGAAGGTCGACGACTTCGTCAACGGCCGAGGCCAGGGGAAGAAGCTCGTCGGCTGCCACACGGTCCAGGACCTTGTCGCCTCGCTGAAGCGGCCCCGAAAGATCATGATCATGGTCAAGGCCGGGCCGCCGGTCGACGCCGTGATCGACGAACTCGCCCCCCTGCTCGAGCCGGGCGACATCCTGATCGACGGGGGTAACACCTACTTCCCCGACACGACCCGACGGACGCAGGCCCTCAAGGCCAAGGGGCTCCTCTACATCGGCACCGGTGTCTCCGGCGGCGAGGAAGGCGCACTCAAGGGCCCGTCGATCATGCCGGGCGGCGACCCGGACGCCTGGCCGGCCGTCAAGCCGATCTTCCAGGCCATCGCCGCCAAGGTCGCCGACGGCACGCCGTGTTGCGACTGGGTCGGCCCCGAAGGGGCGGGCCACTTCGTCAAGATGGTCCACAACGGCATCGAATACGGCGACATGCAGCTCATCTGCGAGGCCTACGACCTCCTCAAGACGCTGCTCGGCATGGAACCCCCTGCCATGCACGACGTCTTCGCCAAGTGGAACGAAGGCGTCCTCGACAGCTACCTCATCGAGATCACCCGCGACATCCTCGGCTATAAAGACCCCGAGAGCGGGACGCCGATGGTCGACCTGATCCTCGACGCGGCCGGTCAGAAGGGGACGGGCAAGTGGACGGTCGTCTCCGCGCTCGACACGGGTGTCCCCCTGACGCTGATCGGCGAGGCCGTCTTCGCCCGCTGTCTCTCGGCCCAGAAGGACGAGCGGATCGCCGCCTCCAAGGTCCTCCCCGGGCCGACTCCCAAATACACCGGGGACCCGAAAGCCCTCATCGACGACATCGAGATGGCTCTCTACGCCAGCAAGATGATCTCTTACGCCCAGGGCTACGCCCTCATGAACGCCATGGGCAAGGAAGCGGGCTGGGAGATCAATAACGGCGGCGTCGCCCTGATGTGGCGGGGCGGCTGCATCATCCGGAGCGCCTTCCTCGGCAAGATCAAAGACGCGTTCGACCGGAATGCCAAGCTGACGAACCTCGTCCTCGACCCCTACTTCACGGGCGAGCTTGCCCGGGCCCAGGACGGCTGGCGACGGGTTTGTGCCGCGGCGATGACCGCGGGGGTCCCGATCCCCACCATGTCCTCGGCCCTGTCGTACTACGACGGATACCGGACCGAACGCCTCCCCGCGAACCTGCTCCAGGCCCAACGTGACTTCTTCGGTGCGCACACGTACGAGCGCGTCGACAAGCCCCGTGGCCAATACTTCCACACGAACTGGACCGGCCGCGGCGGCACGACGTCGTCAACCTCTTATAACGTCTGACCCGGCTTCGGCCGACTCCGACGAGCGCTTACACGTACCGGGACCGGCACAGCCCACCTTCGGGCTCGTGCCGGTCTCTCGTCTTTCGCGTCGAGAGCGTTTTTCTCTCCCCCACCACCTCTTGTCGTACACCCGCATCCTGGATTTCGACGTTCGGCGCGATCCTTCAACCGGTTCGAGGTCCGGTCCGGGACTTGCTGGCTTAAAATGGCGCTCACACTAGAATGTTGGTGGGGTCGCCGGGAAGTGTCGGGCGGTCGAGGGGCGAGCGACGCTCGACCGAGGCCTCCTGATGCACAAGAAGTGAAAGTCGCCTCCGGAGCATGCCGATCGAATGGTTATTGAATGAAACGCAAACCCAAGTCTCCACACTTGACTTATTCGAGCAGAGCCGAACATTCTCTAGGGGATATCGTGGGTAAGCCGGGGAAGGGATTGGATGCCCGACCCGTGGCGCGCCTCGAGACTGCGAGAGCGAAGATGAGTCGCGGGAGTCGATGCCCGAGTTGCAACGAGCCGATTCGAGAGCCCGCGACCGTCCATCATTGTGCCGTCGGGGGCGTGGTCGGCGAGGCTCGTTCGGACTCGGGACCGGGGGATCGGCCCTCCGACCGGCTCGGCGAGACGATTGCCTATCGGAATGACGTCACGGTCGCCCTTCGCGACGGCAGCTTCACGGTCGCCGGCGAAGTCGACGACGGCTTCCCCGAGATCGACGACCTGATCGACAGCCCGCTTGGCCAGTACCACCTCAAGTCGGTGGTCGGGCGAGGCACCATGGGACGTGTCTACCGGGCCGAGCACCTCGGACTGGCCCGCCCCTGCGCGATCAAGGTCATGAATCCGGGCTTGGTCGAGAAGCATCCCAAAATCCGTGAGCGCTTTTGGGCCGAGGCGAGGGCGGTCGCCAACCTCTTGCACCCCCACGTCGTGACCGTCCACAACCTGGGGAGCGACCGCGGATACCACTTCATCGAGATGGAGTACATCGAGGGGGGCATCAGCCTCGCGGAGTCGCTCATCCGCGAGGGTCCTTTCGACCCGATCCGCGCATCAACCCTGGTTCGACAGGTGGTTCTCGCCCTCGGCGCCGCCCACCGTTCGGGCATGGTCCATCGCGACGTCAAGCCGTCGAACGTCCTCCTGACCCCCGAAGGCCATGCCAAACTCGCCGACTTCGGGCTCGTCCGCCATCTAAGCGAACTGGAATTGGCCGGCGTCCCGGTCGCCGGGACCCCGACTTATATGGCCCCCGAACTCTTCGCCGGGATCCCGGCCAGCCATCGCTCCGACATCTACGCAGTCGGGGTCATGTACTTCTACCTCGTCTCCGCCCGACTCCCCTACGTCTCGGACCAGATCGCCCAACTGATCCAGCTCCACAAGTCGGCGCCGGTCCCCGATGTCCGCGAGTTCGCGTCCGACGTACCCGATGTCGTGACCGAGATCCTCGCCCGTTGTCTCGCGAAGTACCCCGAGGAACGCTATCAATCGGCCGACGAGCTTGCCGACGACCTCGAGTCCGCACTCTTCGGCCTCCAGGAGACGGAGAGCCTCGTCCGCGAGAGCGTCGAAGGACTCGACTGCTTCATACAAGGGGGGCGTGATCATTACCGCATCCTCTTCTCACTCCCCAACGACCGCCTCCAGGAAGTTTACGTCGAGGTGACTCAGCGCGACGAGGAAGGTCGTCGGCTCTCGATCTTCTCCGTCTGCGGTCCCGCCGATCCGAAGCACTTCGAATTCGCGCTGAGGATGAACGCCAAGCTGACCTTCGGCAGTCTCTCGATCCGCTCTGTCGACTCCCAGCCGATGTTCGTGATGACGAGGACCTTCCTCCGCGACCGGGTCAGTGCGCTCGACATCCGGGCCGCACTCCTCGAGATCGCCCGACGCGGCGACCACGTCGAACAACTCCTGAGCAGCGTCGATCTGTACTGACGCCCACACGATCCGGCTCAGACCTCGAACTCGCGACCCTCCTCAGACCGATTCCCCCGAGTCGTACACCCCATACCGTCTGATTTGGCTCGCACGGGGATCGGCAATTCGGTCGCCGAACGTTCAGAGCAGGGCCATGACTCGACGTTCGGCCCCAGATCCTTGCCGAAGATGAGACGTCCGGTGAGTCAGAACTTCAGGATAGGTCGGACGCATTCGACCTGTTCCTTCGGAACAAAGAAGATCAACAGGACTCGATTGCTGGGCTATCAGAGTCCAAGCCGACTTGAATGGGTTAGAGATAAGAATTTTCTTGATTTTGTTGTTGACGGCAGATTGTATACTTTCTACAGTCGACAAACCTCACCTCCCGACGCTCCAGAAGCTCGACCAATGATGAAGGTACAGACACTTAGCAATAGGGTCTATGACTACCTGTTGCCGATGATTTTGACCGGCGAACTGGCACCGGGGGGTTCGCTTCGTGAGGTGGAGCTCGCCAACCGGCTTGGGGTCAGCCGAACGCCGATCCGCGAGGCACTGCATCGCCTGGCCGAATATGGTGTTGTGGAGATGCGGGCGAACCATGGCGCCGTGGTACGTCGCCTGGGTCGTGAGGAGTTGATCCATTTCCATCAGATGCGCGAGGCCCTGGAGGGACTGGCGGCGGAATTGGCGTGCGGGCACGTCTCATCGTCGGATTTCGACCGCCTCGATTCTCTGGCCGAGGCGGCCCGAGACATCTCCGCCCCCGGCTATTTCGAGGCATTCGACCGTTTCGACGTCGAGCTCCACAGCCTGATCGGTACTCGATCGGGTAATCCGCTGTTGAGCCGAGAGATCGTCAAGCTCCACGGCCTGACCATGCTCATCCACGACCAAATCGAGAGGGTCTTGATCGCGACCGGCCTGATTCCCATGACCGAGCGGTCGGACATTCGAATCATGTGCTGGAATCAGCACTTGAATATTATAGAGGCCCTCCGCTCGCGGCATCCCGAGGCGTGTCGTCGCGCGATGGTCGACCACCTTCGGGAAACGTGTCGGTATAAGATCAGCCTGATGGTCCCATCCGGATCGCCGTCCGACGAGGGGAGCCCGACCCCGAAGTCCACCGCGAGACAGGGCAGCGGTTGGGGCCCTGAGGCGCAGAACTGACCCAATCTCGGTCGACGGTCCCGTTCAATCAAATCCACCGGAGCGCCCCTGACGCACCGACGACGTGCGGCGTGGATGGTCTGCGCCGGACTCCGAAGCGACTCCACGCCCAATCTTTCAATGCATCCCTCGTACGTGAATCCCCTCGGGTTCCATGGGAGTCCCATCGACATGTCGCGAAATAGCTTCATGAAGCTCGCCGTGGGGACCGCCTTCCTCCTCGGCACGACGGGCTGCGGCGGAGGCGTCCCCCCCGCGGGCTCGAGGGCCGTCGTCCCCGCCGATTACAAGGAGAAAGAAAAGATCATGGCGGAGGGCTTCAAGAACATGATGAAACAGCGCGCGGCCACCACCAAGGTGAAGGCGAGGCGGACCCGGTAATGATCGTGCACAGGCTTTGGAATTCGGACGAAGTGAGGCACCCTTAGACGGATCAATCTCTGCAGTCATCACATCTCGAATCCGGAGGCAGATTCATGACTCATCGGTCTCGGCGCGGGTTTACGCTCATCGAGCTCCTGGTCGTCATCGCAATCATCGCGGTCTTGATCGCCCTCCTGCTGCCCGCGGTGCAGTCGGCCCGCGAGGCGGCCCGTCGCATTCAGTGCACGAACAACCTCAAGCAGATCGGGCTGGCGCTTCACAATTACCACTCCGCCCTGGGCTCGTTCCCGTCGGGAGCTTCCGTCAATTTCACGACGACGGGCTTTTATTCCACCTGGGGTCCGAACATGAGTGCCCAGGCCCTCATGCTCCCCTATCTCGAGCAGGCCCCGCTCTACAACGCGGCGAACTTCAACTTCGCGGCCGAGTTCGAGGACGGGATCAACTCGACGTTCGCGCTCACGATCCTGGCCGCCTACCTGTGCCCGTCCGACCCCTACGTCGCCGGCAAGAAAAACACGAACAACTACGCCGCCTGCATCGGGACCACCACCGACTCGATGAACAGCACGAAGGAATGGCTGGCCTGGGCCCCCGGACAACCCGTCGGTGGGACGTTCACGGGGAGCACCGGCCTCTTCGCCCAGACGATCGCGTACAACATCGGCAGTTGCACCGACGGGACGTCGAACACGGTGGCCTACTCCGAGACGCTCGTCGGCGACAGCCGGGCCAGCAGCGTCTGGGGGCCGAGCACCACGCCGCCGAGTCGCTATCGCGGCAACATGATCTATGGCGCCAGCCCCAGCGACCTCGACAATCGACTTAACGATGCCTTCACCAACCCCACGTTCATCCTGTCGTTGCTGGACAAGTGCCAGAGCGCGTTCCAGACGACCACGGACAAGATCGGCGACCATCGCGGTTATCGCTGGGCCCAAGGCATCACCGGCTACACCATGTTCAACACCATCCAGACGCCTAACGATAGCAAGTACACGTTCGGTGCCTGCCGACTCGATGGCGGTCCCAACAATTACCCAGATGATGGTTTCACCTGGGCCGCCAACAGCGCCCACCCCGGCGGTGTGAATACCTTGTTCGGAGATGGCGGCGTCAAGTTCATCAAGAATTCGATCGATCGCCGGATTTGGTGGACCCTCGGCACCAAGGCCGGGGGCGAAGTCATCAGCGCCGACAGCTACTGATCTTCCTAGCACCTCGGTCGGGCCGAGAGCGTTCGGTCCGACCGCCCTGCCCCCTCGGCTCGGCCACTTGCCCGAGTCTCGACCCCTCTCCCGGTGGCCACAACCTTGGCGACGAGACTCCGGTCGGACTCCATTTCACTCCACAACAATCCGAGGACACGGGCACTTCCCTCCGAACCTTGTTAGGATGGTGAGCTCAAGTCTCCCGGATCTCTGTCGGTTCAGGGATCGTCGAGGGCGGCTCGATCCCGTCCCGAACGAGAGGGTGACGCTCGTGCCTGTGGACCATCGAACGGCGGCGGCGGGCCTCGTCATGTCCTTGGCCGTCGGCGCGGTGGCGATCGCGCTGGCGTTCTGGCTCTGGTTTGAGCGAAAGAACCGCTCCGACGAGCTTCCCGAGGAAGACCTCCAGCACTTCCGACGTCAGGACCTTCGTCGATTTCTCGTCGCGTTGATCCTGATGCTGATCGCCGTGGGCCTCTCCGCGGGATCTCGGATCGCGCCGAAGGTGGAGGGGCGGACGAACTTGCTGTTCGTCGAGATCTGGTTCGGGGTTTTCATCCTCATCCTCGCGCTGCTCGTCCTCGCGTTTTTCGACTGGATCGCCACGAAGATCTACGCTCGCCGGCAGTTCCGCGCCCTCGCGAACGAGCGCCTCGAGATCCTCCGCGAAGAGCTCAGTCGAAATCCCAAGCCTCGAGAAAGCCTCAACGGCTTCGGCGACCATTTCGGCGAGTCGAATCATTGACTCATCCCGACGCCTGTTCGGCTCGCGCGCACCTTTTGTCCGACCCGACGTAGAACCTTTGTCGCCTTGATGGAGAGCGGATGAACTATTGGTTGACGTGATGTTAAGGGAGGGCTACCATTGAAGACGATAATCCAGGAGCAGGATCTCATCCCGTGATGGAGGTGTCGGCGGATCTCCCGAATCCCCTCCGTGGATGCGACTTCGGTCCTCCTTGGGGATCCCTCTCCACTCAACTACGGCGGCTCGACGCCACGTTCCTCCTCTCTCCTTTCCGATTCCTTTCTCTGCTTTGGATCCCCGCGCCATTGGCCGCTGGCCACTCCCAGGGAGATCTGCTCGATGCAAGCCTCGTCGTTCCCTCTTCGGAAGCTCGGGCCCGCGGGACTCGTGCTCTTCGGCCTCCTCCTGGGTGGCGTGCATTCCAAGGCCGCCGAGCCGGACCCCAAAACTTACTGGGATATTAAAGATGTCCGCCCCGGCATGAAGGGGACGGGACAGACCGTAATGGTCGGGACGAAGCTCGAGGAGTTCGGTGCCGAGGTTCTTGGCGTGATGCGCGGGGTGAGCCCCGGCCGCGACATGGTCCTCTGCCGACTCACCGGATGCAACCTCGAGCACGCCGGCATCATCCAGGGGATGAGCGGGAGCCCGATCTATATTGACGGAAAGCTCCTGGGAGCCGTCGCGTTCGCCTGGGAATTCGCCAAGGATCCGATCGCGGGCGTCACGCCGTTCCAACAGATGGTCCAGTACGTCCGCTCGAACGACCGCCGGATCGCCGCCGAGTCGACCGACGGCGGGATCCACGCAGCCTACGACCGAACCTCGATGTTCATCGACGGGCTCTCGACCGACTCGACCGATTCTGGGTTGCCCGTCGCGGTCTCGGGAGGCTCCCTCGCCGGGATGCGTCCGATCGCCATGCCCATGGCGGCGACGGGGTTCAGCCCCAGGGCGTTGGCTATCCTCGGCGACCGGCTCCGCCCTCTCGGACTCGCTCCGATGGCCGGCGGCGGTGCCCCCGAACAGGTCATCCGAGACGAAGGCGACCGACCCCTCGTCCCCGGTTCTCCCCTGAGCATCGCCATGGTGACCGGAGACTTCGACCTCTCGGGGATCGGCACGGTCACCCATGTCGAAGGTAACCGGGTCTACGGCTTCGGCCACCCGATGTTCAGCCTCGGGGCTTGCGAGTTCCCGATGATGACCGGCTACATCCACACGGTCTATCCCCGAGCCAGCGTGAGCATGAAAATGGGCTCGCCGCTCCGAGTCGTCGGGGTCGTCGACACCGACGTGAGCACCGGCGTCGCCGGTCGCATCGGCCCGAAACCCGACATGATTCCGCTCGACGTCCACGTCAAGACGGGGCGATACTCCGAGCCGCGAACCTACCACGTGCAACTGGTCCGCGAGCCAAACCTACTCCCCTCGCTGGTGATGTCGGTCCTCACGAATGCGATCGACACCGAGGGCAACCTCCCCGAAGAGTTGACGGCCAAAGTCCGCGCGACGATCAAGCTCAAGGGACACGACCCGATCGAGATCCACGACACGGCCAGCGGTCCGCGTTACACCGGCCCGATGGGGCCCGCAGCCCTGTTCAGCCCGGTCGCCTCGATCGTCAGCATCCTGGTCCGCAACGCGATGGCACCTGTCCGGATCGAATCCATCGACTGCGACGTCGAAATCGACTCGGGGCGTACCGTCGCGCAGATCGAGTCTGTCCGACTGGCGACGGACCGACTCCAGCCGGGCGAGACCGTCAAGGCCTCTGTCACTCTCAAGCCGTTCAAGGGGGACCGGCAGACCGTGACCCTCGACCTGGCCCTGCCGGCGGATCTCGAGGACGGGACTTATGAGGTCGGTGTCTGCGACATGGTCAACAGCCTCCGACGCCGGCTCCGCAACGAGCCTGCCCTCACGGAGCCTCGAGACCTTGCCGGTGTCCTCAAGTCGATCCATTTCCAAATCGAGCCGCGACGGACGGGGCTGTACCTCCATTTCACCTTGCCCGACCGCGGCCTTGCGATCCAGGGGCAACCGTTGCCCAACTTGCCCGGCAGCGCTCGTGCCATACTCTCGACCAGCCGGCAGAGCCCCGAGCCTCCCGTCAGGACCGACTTGATCGCGGTGGCCGACACGCCTTACGTTGTCGAAGGAATGCAGACGCTCCGGATCACCGTCGTCAAGGATACCGGCCTCTCGCTGAAGTGATCGCGGGAACGTCCGGGTCCGGGTGAGCGTCGTCCATCATCGAAGGGGATCTGATGAGCTTGAATGCGCAGGCCGGTCGGCGGATCGTCCCCAGAGCCCTCCTACTCGGGATCGTCGCGGTGTCGACCGCGTTTTCACGCCCGGCCGCCGCAAAACTCGAGACCTGGCGGCAGGAGACCTCGGCCGCATTCAGCAAGGGCCATCGCGAGAGAATCGTCGTCGCCGAGAATGGCCGAGTCCGGCTGGCCCAGTCTTTGAGCACGGTCGGCAAGCTCGACGCCTCCCGAGTTTGGGACCTCGCCAAGTTGGCGGATGGGACCGTCTTCGCCGCCACCGGCGACGCCGGCAAGGTCTTCCGCCGGGATCCCAAGGACGACTCGGCGTGGACCCTGGCGTACGACGCCTCCGACTCCCAGGCCCTCTCGCTCGCGACCCTGCCCGACGGCCGAGTCTTCGTCGGCACGGGGCCGAGCGGTTTGCTGGTGGATATCAGCAACCCGAAGGCGCCGATAACCGCGCCTCGGCTCACGCCCGAGATCAAGTACCTCTGGGACCTGGCGACCGACACCAAGGGCAACCTCTACGCCGCCACGGGCCCGACGGGTCAACTCTGGAAAATCAGCCCCGACGGCACGCGGACGCTCCTGCTTGATAGTCCCCATTCACATCTTCTTTGCGTCGCCATTGGCCCGGACGGCTCGGTCTACGCCGGCAGCGACGGCGAGGGATTGATCTATCGGGTCTCCGCCGAGGGGAAGACGTCGGTCGTCTATGACGCCCCGCAAAGCGAGGTCCGGACGCTCCTCTTCACTCCCGAGGGCGTCCTCTATGCGGGGACGGCCGCCGAAGCCGGCGGGGGCGGAGGCTCGGGCCGAGGCAACTCGCTCTTCACTGGTGGTGGTCTCACCGCACTCGACACCAAGATAGGGGCCGTCATGGCGGCTCAGGAACCGCCGAAGCCGTCGGCATCTCCCACACCCTCGTCTAACCCTCCGCCTACCGTCGGTGGATCGGCGAACCCCAAGCCCGCCGCAGCTGGCGACAATGCGGTCTATCGAATCGGGCCCGACGGCGTACCTCGCGAAGTCTTCCGCAGCCGCGTCCTGATCTTTTCCCTGGCCCGGCAAGGCGACCGATTACTCGTGGGAACTGGTCCCGAAGGCCAGTTGTTCGAGGTCCGCGATCAGGGGCATGCCTGGGCACCGATCGCCAAGCTCGATCACGGACAGATCCTCTCGATGATCCCCGGTCCGCAGGATGCCCTCCTCATCGGGACGGGAGATCCCGGCGCGATTATCCGGCTCGATTCCGGCTACGTCGCCAGCGGCACGATCGTCTCCGACGTCCTCGATACCAAGCTCATCAGCCGCTTCGGTGCGTTGACGTGGCGGGCCGAACAGCCCGAGGGGACGACGGTGGCCCTCCAGATGCGAACCGGGAACGTCGGCGAGCCCGACTCCACATGGTCCCCGTGGTCGAGCGAACAGACCGACCCGGAGGGGGCCAAAGCGGGTGTTCCTCCGGGCCGGTTCGCCCAGTATCGGGCGACCCTCTCGACCCGCGACTCCTCCAAGACTCCCGAATTACGTTCCGTCGCAATCCGCCACCAGTCCGTCAACCTGCCCCCCGAGATCGTGAAGGTCGAGGTCCCCGACGTCACCGCCGCCGACGGCACGACCCGTCAAACCAAGCTCAACCTACGCTGGGAAGTGACCGACCCGAATTCCGACGAGTTGAGCTACACCGTCCATCTCCGCAAGGAAGGCTGGCCGGACTGGATCCGCATCGGCCCCGAGCAGCCCATCACCGCCTCGAGCCTCGAGTGGGACACGACCGCCGTACCTGACGGCCACTACCGAGTTCGCTTGACGGCCAGCGACCGACTCTCGAACAACCCCGACGACGTCTTGACCGTCGATCGGACGAGCGACGTCTTCGCAGTCGACCACCAGTCCCCCGAGGTATCGATCGCCCCGAAATCTCGAGGTGCCGTCATCACGCTCCAGGACCGTTCAACCCGGCTCGTCAAGGCCGCCTACGCTTTGGACGGCGGCGAATGGACCCCGATTTTCCCCGAAGATGGCCTCTACGACTCGCCTCGAGAAACCATGACGTTGTCCCTCCCCGACCTCAAGCCGGGATTCCACATCCTCATGGTTCGCGCCACCGACGCGGCCGGGAACGTCGGTACCAACGATGCCTTGATCGACACTCGCTGACCTCGTTCACCCGCCCTACCGACTTGGAATTTCAGTAGTTCGACCCACAGTTCTTCCCGATCGGCGGTGGTATGGCGAGGGCAAAACGGGAATCGACCGAAAATCGCCTTCTAGTTCACCCATCGTTGGCTTAACATAATCCTTCGAGGTTCCTGGCGCGGGCCAAACCCGTCGAAAGGAACCTCGACGCTTCGAATCATTGGGCGATTAGCTCAGTCGGTAGAGCGCCTGCTTTACACGCAGGATGCCGGGGGTTCGAGTCCCTCATCGCCCACTCAAGCCGATTGTCAGGAGATTCAACAAGGGCATTCTCCTGACTGCCCCACTCATCCCTCCACGCCTTCAGCCTTCCCCCACTACTCGCTCTGAAGTCAGGATGCCAGGAATGGAAAGGGAAAGCCTTGTCTTGCACGGGTTTGGTGCAGACTGGAGTGCAAATCTGAACGAATCGTGATTGCGGACGTGTATTCCAGTCCGACTGCACCAGGATCTCTGAGAACGCAACGGGATGACGCGTCATAATCACCTGTTGCCAAGCCATTCAGGCAATTCCCGCCGGAGCGGTTCACAGTACATCAGAATGCTTATGCGCCAGAATTTATACATGAAAGCGGAATCGGGGCAATAAATCGCTTCACGTGTCGGTTGCCTCGATTCCGGGTGCCATTTATCACCTTCGCGATTCGGGTCCGCTTCCGGGACGAACGACGTTGGCCAAGGCCTTGAAGATCTGGGTGGCGACGTTCTCCGGTTGGCTCGAATTGATGGCGACGGCAATCACCGATCGGCTGATGGGGTCGTACATGACGGCGGCCTGGAAGCCGAGGCCTTCGCCCGTATGGCCCCACCAGCCGTTGAGTTGCCCCATGCCGAGGCCGTACTGATTGTATTCGGGACCGTCGGTCGCCGGACGCGCGAGCTGCTGGCGAAGGTTCAAGAGTCGTGGTCCGATCAATCGGCCGGTCCCCAGGGCTCGTCCCCAACGCAGGAGGTCGGGGAGCGTCGAGACCATGGCCCCCGAGGCACCGAAGCCCGAGAGATTGAATTCGGGGAGAGCTTCTCGCTCGCCGGTTTGGGGGTCGACCTCATAAGGGGTCGGCATCGGCGTGGATGTGGCGAAGCCGTCGAAATAGGCGGTGGATCGGAGGCCGAGAGGCCGGAAGATCCGCGTCGTGAGGACCTGGCCGAGCGGGTGACCGGTCACTTTCTCGACGGCCATTCCCAGCAGGAGAGTGTTCGTGTTGCTGTAGTCGTACTGGGCTCCGGGCGGGAACAACGGAGAATCGGGGATCGTCAGATTCACGATCTCTCGGGCCGTCCATTGCCGGGCATTGTCGGCGATCAGGCCGGCCTGGAACGCCGGAACCGCCGTGTAGTTCTTCAGGCCACTGGTCATTCCCGCGAGGTTGGCCAGCGTGATCGTGCCGCCGTTGGGGATCCCGGGAACGTATTTCGAGATCGGATCGGTCAAAGACAGCTTGTGTGCTCGTACGAGCTGCAAGACGAGCGTCACGGTGAACGACTTGGTGACACTCCGAATCTGGAAGCGGTCCTTCAGGGTCATAGGCTCGCCGGTTGAGACGTTGGCGAAGCCCTGGGATGCCATCCAGAGCGGTTTACCGGGCGTCCAAACCCCCGCGACCGCACCTGGAATCTGGTACTGATTCATCACCCGTTGCAGCGTCTGCAACAGGACGGCGGATCGCGACGAAACCACCGTTGAAGTGGCCCGGTTCGTGGCCGCGGAACCGACGACACCGTGGGCCCGACCGACCCAAGCTGGCGGAATTAATGTCTCCTGACGATGCGACGTCGTTGCGAAAGTCGAGAGCATCTCGCGCGACTCGAGTGTCTCGCAGGCCGGAAATATGGGCGTCCTCTTACGTCGAATTCTCTTTGAATTCCATGGCGCTCCCTTGCCTCCTGGCGAGATCGACTGGTCCACGGATGCATCTCCTGATTGTGAGCAACTCGACTTCGACGGACCCTGAGAATCTAACCTCAAATTCACCCCTGTTTTCCCAGGCCTCCATCGGCACCCATTGTATTTGAAAGCCTGAAGGGTTGCGACGGGCTTGTCCGGATCAACTCTTGCCGAATTGAGTGGGAGAGCGAGCCTGTAAATCGGGCATTTCGAGATGCCTCGGGAGGGCTGGCTGGGCGAGAGCAAGGGTTGGGATATACGTCTACGAGGTCATTGCAGGCGTTCCACACCGCTCAGCGGATGTCCGAGCTTTAGAACCCGTCAAGCTCGAGTCAAATGACTCGCCGTTCGTTCCCCGACCTCCTGCGAATAAACCGATCGACCGGACGAACTGGCTTGCAGCGTCTATCCGTTCTCGATATATACGGCGACGGATATTCGCGAAGGAGGGAACAGCCTTGGCTCCTAGTAAGCCGTCCTCGAATCCGTTGGCGCTCGCGGTTCTCGTGCTGCTCTTCGAAAGGCCGATGCACCCGTACGAGATGGCGGCGACGCTGAAGATGCGCAACAAGGGATCTAGTATCAAGTTACGGTACGGATCGCTCTACACCGTGATCGAAGGACTCTTGCGTGAAGGGTCGATCGAGGTGAAGGAGACGGTCCGAGAGGGGCGACGACCGGAGCGGACGATCTACGAGTTGACCCCGAGCGGGAATGAGCGGATGCGGGCCTGGCTCCGGGAGATGATCGAGACACCCAACAAAGAATACTTGCAATTCGAGGCGGCACTCGCGCTCCTCCCGGCGATTCCGCCCGACGAGGCGGTCGTGCTCCTCGAAGCGAGGACCGAGCGGCTCGGTGAGATCGCCGAGGAGTTGCGTGCGTCCTTCGCCGAGGCGACCAAGGTTGTCGAGCGGTTGTATCTTGTCGAGGTCGAGTATCGAATCGCGGTCATCGAGGCCGAACGTCAGTTCATCGATGAGATCGTTCGTCGGATTAAGGAGGACGAAGGGTACTCCCTGGCGTGGAGAGGGTTCCACGCCGCACCGAAGGGACCCGAGACAAATTAGCTCGTGGCAAGAGTTGAAGCCGGCCCCCGGCGAGGTGTGTCACCACCGACGCCGAGGGCTCGGCCCTTGAAGTCGGGCTCGCGGAGCGAAACCTGGCCTCAATGCAGGCGCATGGGAGGGTAACAGGCGACGCTTCGTCGGGCAAGCCGCGCCAGTCTGGCGCGGGGCGTTCGTTCCTCGGAATTGATCCCGTGGGAGAAGGAGCGTTGTGATGAATCCGAATTCATTGCGTGTCGTGGTAATCGGTGCAGGGACCGGTGGGTTGTGCCTCGCGCATGGTTTGAAGCGAGCCGGCATCCGGGTCGATGTCTTCGAGCGAGACCGGACGCGGACCGACGGGTTGCAGGGATATCGTGTCGGCATCAGCCCGACGGGCAGCCGAGCCCTTCACGAGTGCTTGCCCCCAGATCTTTATCAGACGTTCGTAGCCACCTGCGCCCGTGCACCGAAATACTTCAATATGTTGACGGAGCAGTTGTCCGAGGTGCTCTCGCTCGAGGTCCCCCCCGAGGACGACCCGATCTTGAGCGAGAAGTCGGTCAGTCGCATGACGCTCCGACAAGTCCTCCTCACGGGCCTCGAAGACGAAGTGCATTTCGACAAGAGGTTCGTACGTTACGAGGAACATCGCGAGGGCAAGGTCACGGCCTACTTCGAGGATGGAACCTCGGTCGAAAGCGACATCTTGATCGCCGCCGACGGCGCCGGGTCACGCGTTCGTAAACAGATGCTGCCCCACGCCCGAATGGAGGATACGGGGATCCTCAGCATCGGTGCCAAGGTCCCTCTCACGGCCGAGACCCGGAGTTTGCTGCCCTTCAAGGCGTACCATGGAATCTCGATGGTGATGGCCCCCAAGGGGTATGGGGCGATCCTGCACGTCATGGAGTTCAAGTGGGATCGAAACGGCGTAAAGACGGGGATCGGTGGCAACGATGCCGATCTGATCGGGCACTGGCCGGGGATGCTCTACGACAACACGACCGACTACATCATGTGGGGTTTCTGGGCCTCCCGGCGCAGGTACAGGCTCGATCCCTTGAAGGCCTCTCGCGAAGAACTCGTGGGGATCGTTCAGGAGATGACTGCCGGCTGGCACCCGAATCTCCGGGAGTTGATTCGGCGCTCGGATCTCTCGACGGTTTTCCCGATCAACATCCGAACTTCGGTCCCCCCGCAGCCCTGGCCGAGCGGGCGGGTGACGCTCCTCGGCGATGCGATTCACACGATGACGCCAGGGCGCGGGGTGGGGGCGAATACGGCCTTGCGAGACGCCGCCCTGCTCTGCCGAAACTTGACCGCCGTGCGGGACAGCCAAGCTTCGCTGGTCGAAGCGGTGGCCGATTACGAATCCAAGATGCTCGAGTACAGCTTCGAGGCCGTCAAGGAATCACGCAAACAGATGAACGGCGATAGCTTCATCCACAAGCCTGTCGTCGGTCGACTGGCCCTCGGAGCGATGCGGACGGGGATGCGGCTCACCAACGCGATCCCGTCGCTGAAACGTCGAATGACCGACGCACAACTGCGACTCCGAGTCTCGGAACTCGACGCCGGGATCGCGTCGTCCGGGACGTCGATCCCGGATACCGTCTCCATCGATTTCGGCCTGACGGACGCAAGCCGAGTTCCGGCCGAATCCAGGACGTGAGTGAGGCGCGTGGGTCGAGACTGACGACCTGATGTGTCCAATCGTTTCGAAATCGAAAGGAGGGAGGACGATCGGCGTCCTCCCTCCTCGTTTGCATTTCCTGTCCTCGAGACGCTATCGCTCAATCCAACCAGATGCGCGAATCCTGACGGATATGGAGCTTCTTCGACGCCCCGTCGGCCGTGGGGGTTTCGACCGTGGCTTCGAACCCCTTTTCGGTCAACTGGAGGGTGATGGGCTTCGAGGGGTCGCAAACGTCCTTCGATAGTCCGAGTTGCTCGATGCTCCCGGCCCAACGTCCGTCATTCGCCTTGTGATAGGCACGCTCGGCCTGATAAACCGAGATCAAGCGATCCCTGGCCGGGCCCGTCGGGTCGGGCTTGAACGGGGTGGCACCACGAGGGCCGGTCGCGAACTGGACATAGCCCCAACGTTCGGGCCGGTGCATGTCGACGACAAACTGGGGCGACCAGACCCAGTTGTCTTCGCGGTGTTTGGGCAGCTTGCGATACTTCCCGTCGACGATGTTGGTGATCCACTCGACCCTCGAGAAATTCACGCGCCACTGCTCCCCCTGCTTCGGAGGGGACGGACGGTTGGCGTGTTCGGCGAGGGTCTTCCAGGGGATCGCGATCTCGACGGTCCAGCCTCGGTCGATGTCGCTCGGGTCGTTCAGCGTGCCGTCGACATGGACCGCCGTCTTCAGGCCGGGAAGTTCCAAGCTGTTCTCGGCAGGGCCGCCGTCGCGGTACGGCTTGCGGAGCAAGAGGTCCCACTCGGTGTTGAGGGCGTTGAGCTCGAACTCGGTGTACTCGAGGTTGTCGCCGTCGGGGTCGATGAAGACCTCGAAATCGTTGTCGGCGAAGATTACCGAGTCGTGTTCAGTTAGAGTCGCCCACACGTGCGGTTCTTCGAGGTGTGCACCAATGTAGAAATATTCGTCATCCCAGATCATCTGGACTTTGGTCCCGAAGCGGGGCTTGGGCTTGGCCGGCCCTTCGATGTCGATGAAGTCGCCGGAGAGATGGCCCTCGGCCCAGTCGGCCTCGTCGAGCTTGCCGTCGATCTTGATCGCTCCGGTCGTCTTCTCGCAGACGTAGCCTTGGGGAGGTTCCACGGCCATCGAGGTGGAGGCCGAGGCGACGAGAAGAGTCGCGATCACCCCGAGAAGGGCCGTGGCGGCGCGGTTCGGAGAAACCTTGGGCTTCGGTCCCGGATAGGTTTCGACGTCGAAGGACCCGGGGCGCGATACGGCTTCCATAAAATGATTTCTCCTAGCGATCGGTGAAAACATGGTTAATACAGGGAGTGTGGCTGGCCTCGGGCGAGGTCCAGTCGTTGGCGGGTGTGGGGCGAGGGAGGCTAGCGGGGGTTCGGTTCCTTCCCCCCCCAAACGGCGAGCCCGCCGTCCCACATGTTCGAGACGATTCTCGAGTTATCAGGGCTGAAAACAGCCCTGGCGTTGAAGTAATAGTCGCCGGGACGCTGGGAAATCAGCCCTCGCAAGCTCAGGATTTCCTGTCCGGTCGTGGCATCCCAGAGTTTGACCGAGCCTTCGTATCCGAGTGAGACGAGTCGCCGGTCGTCGGGGCTGAAAGCGACGCTCGTGAGCGGATGCTTGTCGCCCCGGAGCGTCAGGATCTCGGCGCCGTCGGAGAGGTCCCAGACACGCACGTTGGGGTCTTCGCGGGCGACCGTCGCCAGGTGCTGCCCGTCGAAGCTGAAGGCCATGTCGGTGATCGAACCGCGGTGGCCGACGAGTGTGAGGCGAAGGGCCTTCGTTTCCGCATCCCAGACTCGGATCGTCCCGTCGTCGTTCCCGGCGGCGAGTTGCTCTCCACGCGGGCTGAACACGTGTCGGACCACCGCCGAGCTCGCTTCGCCGGACCAGGTCCGGAGTCGAGACCCCGTGGCCGCGTCCCAAAGGATGGCCTCACCATTCTCGCCGCTTCCCGCGGCCCCCCGAGCCGACGACGCCAGTCGCCGACCGTCGGGGGCGAACGCGACACTCACGACCCTCGTCGAGTGTCCTTGGAGTGCGAGGAGTTGGCGTCCCGTCGACGTGTCCCAGATGATGATCTGCTTGGGGTCTTCCCGCAGCGGGCCCGCGAGTTGCCGGCAGTCCTCATCGAAGGACGTATCCCCTCGAGGGCAGCGGTACTGGTTGTCGACCCGGATCGACTTTTGCGATAACGACTTCCCGGAGGTCGCGTCGTACGACTGGAGCAGCCCGAGGTCGTGCCTGACGACCATGATGCGCTCACCATCCGGTGTGAAGGTCAGTCGTCCCGTCCATTCCCCCCCGTTGTCTCCCTTCCGGATCCGAAGTCCGCGAGGGTCTCGATTCGCGTCCCAAACCTTGACCGTGCCGTCCTGACTACCAGAGGCGATGCAGGCGCCGTCGGACTGGTACGCCACGGAGCGGACGCCGAACGTATGCCCGCGCAGGTTCAGCACTTCAAAACCTGACTTCAGGTCCCAGACCCTCACCGTCTGGTCGACCGAGCCCGAGACCAGCCTCGTGCCGTCAGGGCTGATGGCCACGCAAGTCGACTCGCCCCCGTGGCCTCGGAGTTGGAGCCGTTCCTGGCCGGTCGCCGCGTCCCATATGACGATCGGTCCGATCTCGGTCGCCCCGGCGAGGATCGAACCATCCGGGCTGAAGGTAACCCCGCGAATCTGCCCGAAGTCCGCCTTGAACGACCTCAAGATCGAGCCGGTTTTGATATCGAGAAGCTCGACGACGCTGCTTTCATGTCCCGCCACAAGCCGGGTGCCGTCGGCCGTGAAGGCCATCGGGCAGTTTCCTCGGAAGTGTGTCGACTCGAACTTGATCTCCTGCGTCTTCCAGTCCCAAAGCCGCAAGGAACGAGAATCGGCGATCGCGATCAAGCTGCCGACCGGGGAGAATTTCAAGGAGACGTTCGAGACCTCCGGCCCGCTGAGCTTGGCGACCGTCTGGAAGGTCTGGGCATCCCAGATCCAGATGGCGCCGTCGGCGCTGGCCGAGGCGATTCGACGTCCATCCGCGCTATAGTCGACGGCCCAGATCGCCCCGGCATGTTTCTCGGGGGCTGCGATCAACTGTCCGGTTGCCGAATCCCAGATGCGAAGGTCGCCCGGGGTGATGGAAGGATTCGTCCCGGGGAGGTTAAAGGGGAGGCCTGACCCGGCAACAACCCGGCGTCCATCGGGGCTATAGACGACGGAATGAACCCATTCCCGACAGCCTCGGAGCGTCAGCAATTCGGGGTGCGAGAGCCCTTTGAGGTAAGCCCATTCCCAGCCTCGATAGTCATGTCGCCCCGGTCCCGGCAGGCACTTCTCCAGCAGCAGGTCGGCCCCGGCCACGTTGTTGTTCCGCCACTCGCTCTCCGCCAGCGCGATGTGGCTGAAGTACAGGGTCTTCTCGGCCTGTTCGCGTTGCACCGCTTCGGACTTCGCGTTGACGAGCGCCTCTCGCTTCGCCTGCTCCGCCCGGATTGCGTTGGCCTGCTCGTGCGCAGCGGCGGTCTGGAGGTCCGAATTGAACCTCCGGAGCATCGCATTGTATTGCCAGCCCGCGAGGATCGAGGTCACGAGCCCGATGGCCGCCGCACCTAGCGCGGAGGCCAGGGCCGGCCGTCGACGTGCCCAACGCCACGCCCGTTCGTACCAGGGGATCTGCCGAGCCAGGATCGGCTCGTTGTTGAGGAACCGTCCAAGGTCTTCCGCCAGGTCGAGCGCGTTGGCATAGCGTCGACCGGGCTCTTTTTCGAGGCACTTCAGCGTGATCCTCTCGAGGTCGGCCGGAATCCGGGGCTGGAGGCGTCGAGGAGGAACCGGCTCCTGGACGTTGACCAGGATCAGGGTCTCGATTGCGGTCGGGGCCTGCAATGGTGCTCGGCCGGTCAGGGTCTCGTACAGGATTACGCCGAGACTATAGACGTCGGTGGCGGGGCCAATTTGTTCTCCCGAGCCGCTGGCCTGCTCGGGGGCCATATAGCAGGGAGTGCCGATCAGGTCGCCATCCCGAGTCTCGTGGTCGTTGAGCTCCAAGCGCTTGGCGACGCCGAAATCGGCGATCTTGGGGACGCCTCCGGCGGTGAGGAGGATATTGGAGGGCTTGAGGTCTCGGTGGATGATCCCCCGACGATGAGCATAGTCGACCGCGTTCGACAGGGTGCGGACCAACTCGGCCGCTTCCCGGGCCGGCTGGGGACGCCCGGCCAGCTTCTCTTCGAGCGAGCCACCGTCGACGAGTTCGAGAGCGAGATAGGGGCGACCGTCCTTCCAGCCGACCTCGTAAATCTGGACGATGTTCGGGTGCTGGAGCCTGGCGACGGCCTCGGCCTCGATCTGGAACCGCGAGACGAGCCGAGTCGGATCGCCCCTGATGATCTTCAAGGCGACCGATCGATTTAACGCGACCTGGCGTGCCCGGTAGACGAGGCCCATGCCCCCCTCGCCGAGCGCGTCGCCGATTTCGTAACCATCGAGCCGAAAATCCTCGAGCACCGGCGGCTCGCCCGAGGCGGATTCGGTTATGGGGTTTTTCCTGGAAGCCAAGCGATCTTCGGCGGATGTCTTCGGTCGCGATCGAGGAATCTCTTCATCCAGGAATGGGCGGACCGGTCCGGAGTCTTTGCCCCGGCCTGATCGACGAGGCTGGGGTTTGCAGTCGGGATGCGAACTCGTGCCCGACGCGGTGCGTCGCAAGGCCACGAGGATCTCATCGGTCTGCGAGTCGAGTCTCTGTGCGCGGGCCTCGCAACGTGGGCAGGATTCCAGATGCCTGGCCACCTCGTCGAGAAGGCTCTCCGACAAGTCGCCCAGATTGAAGTCGGATAACTCTTCGTCCGAAGGGCAACCATGGCGGCGCACGATCAACTACCTCACTCTGAAGTCCCGCTCGGTCACGTGGACCAGTACGATTCGCCAGGAATACTTTTGACGCGACGCG
Source organism: Singulisphaera rosea (assembly GCF_054877945.1). Taxonomy (NCBI): domain Bacteria; kingdom Pseudomonadati; phylum Planctomycetota; class Planctomycetia; order Isosphaerales; family Isosphaeraceae; genus Singulisphaera; species Singulisphaera rosea. The sequence goes on from NZ_JBTYIP020000007.1 coordinate 90,910, forward strand.
AAACCTCGTGCTCACATACAGCTAAAACTCGGCCACTCAATTAGACATCGGAGCCCTGTGACATCGCTCCCGGTCCGTATCGCGAAAGTCGGTACTCTTTGCCGCCCGACTTTCACTCGTGAGGACGTCGATCAGGTCGCCGGATCGGTCTTAAGCCAGGCCTACTTAAGGAGCCTGAAGCGTCCTCGAGATCGGGTCCCCGGGCCGGGGTTGTTTTTCCGAACCTCATGCCGGACGTTCCTTCCTTTCCTCCGCTCTATCTCTTAGAATGATACCAAGCAGTTAAGAGCGTCGGCCCGCCTCTTCCCGGCCGCGGATTCGCGACTAACCGATATGTGGCCCGCCGTCCATCCCGTGAAGAATTAATGAAATTAAAATAATCGGCGTGTAAGCACTCGATCGGTCGATGATGACATCGGAGTGACCGGGCCGTGCATGAAGCCAAATTCCCACAACGCCTCCGTGCGAAGCCGGCGGACTCGACCTCTTTGACTTTGATGGAGGGGATCAAGGCCCATCGGCAGGAATCGTGGGCCAGGCTGGTCAACCTCTACACCCCGCTCGTCCATCATTGGTGCCATCGGTGGGGCGTCCGCGGCGAAGATGCCAACGACGTGGTTCAGGAGGTTTTCCAGGCCGTCGCTCTCGGGATGAACACCTTCCGCTACGAGCGTTCAGGCGATACCTTCCGGGGTTGGCTCCGCGGGATCACGCGGAACAAGCTCCTCGACACCTATCGGCGTCACGGCCCACCCGCCCAGGGGGGTGCCGAGGCCTATCGTCGATTCCTCGAGGTTCCCGACCCGGGACTCGATTTCCCCGATGATTCGGGGGATCTGGAAATCGACGAGCTTCTCAGTCGGGCCATGGAACTCGTCCGAGGCGAGTTCGAGGATCGGAGCTGGCAGGCGTTTTGGCGCGCCGCGGTCGAAGGGCATAGCCCGGCAGACATTGCGCACGATTTCGGGGTTTCAGCCGCAGCGGTCCGACAGGCGAAATCACGGATCCTCCGACGACTCAAGGACATGCTCGGTGATTTGCCGAGGATGGCTCGGCCGGGACGGTCCACCCGCCCGTAGTCCTGGGCAGCGAGATCGCCGACGGCGCGAAGGACGTGCAACCGACCTTGTTGTGGCCGACGGTTGCTCGAGAATCCCAAATCCTAGGAGCCGATCCGCGAGCTCGTCGGCAGATATTACCGCACGCAATCCCTGACGATCGAATCGACCACCGAAACGCTCACGTCACCATCTCCCAGCAAACCCCCGCCTAATCGGCTCCTTCCGTTTCGATGCAAGCTTCGTTCGACCCAACAACCGCCGCCGGTAAAGCGGTCGGTCCGAAGCCTGCTCGAACCCATTTCAAATCGCCAATATTTTCAAATCGCAATATCGGCTTTCGGCTGTCCAGCGATCCCATTCACTCCTTGAACTGACTCACTCGACAACCTCGCAGCAGCCGAGTGGAGAAGGACGGTTCTGAAATTAAAGCGATGGAATGAAGAGTTCCCTGCCAAACCGCGTTCGGCAAGGATGGTGGAGCGACATGGTCCCCTATGTCTCAATTTATTCGGTGAGACCTGGAGTGGAAAGTCGTGTTGCCAGGTCTCTCCTCATCGTGGTTCGAGTCCAGGAAGGACCGCCACGTCCTTCACCTCGAGGAACGCCACAACACAATCGCGGCCGGTTGGGCCTAACACTTTCAGTCCCGCATCCTCCTGTGCCTAGACTCGGATGAAACGCTGGTGGACGACAATCACGACGCTCCCTCGTTCCCGCCACAATCTTCGAAACTCGAATGATCCGATCCACTAAAGAGATCGTTTTCCATAATGATGTCTCGCTACCGAAAACAATCCACCACCCCACACAGTTGACTGCATGGATGAGTCACCCAATATTGTGTCACACACCTCACGATCTGGTATGGTGTTGTCTGACGAAGTCGAGAAATTTCAAGCGTTTCGGCGACACAGCACGATGTCGTGCCTCCATCACCTCGACGGTTTGAATGCGTCCTGTTGATGGTTGCTTCGGACCACCCCCCGCGAAGTCGGATCGATTCTGAAGAAACACGGGGAGACGAATTCTTCTTCTTAAAGAATTAACACTCCTTCTTTTGCTTAGATCTCTCCTCGGGTTTTTCGTCTGTCCACGCAGTACACCCGTGCGCTCCCCGCCCGGGCCGTTTCGTCCCGTCGATCTGGTCTCGGCTTCGCCCGGGATTGAACGTCTTGAGGATTCTCTCTTTTGCGGAGTGGAGTCGAAATGCGAGGTTCCATGCGCCTTGACCGAGGACTGAGGGGAATCTTGTCTTGCGGAGTGATCGCCGGATTGGTGTCCGTCGCGGGTTGCTCCGGTTCCGGGCCGGCACCCACGGAGGAGAACTTCAAGGCCGTTCAATCCCGGAGAGACGCGATGCAGAAGGGGAATTTCGGCGTGACCAAGGGAATCGTGGCGAACCCGAAAGGGAAAGCCAGGAGGAGTCGATAACGCCGTCGTTCCCCGAGATCGAAGGGTTCGGAACGCCGCCTCCGAAGTGTGGCGACGGCGCAGGAATTCGATCCAATTCTAGTCCTTAATAGGCATTCATGTCGTTGATTCGCGAATGTTTGCCTTGTCCTGATCGTCCGGCATTTTTCCTTCCTCTTGTCGCAGGAGTTTCCGCAATGCTGTTGGGATCACCCCGGAAGCGTTTGGGCACGAAAGCCTTCACGCTCATCGAGTTGCTCGTCGTCATCGCGATCATCGCGGTCCTGATCGCCCTGCTGTTGCCCGCCGTGCAGGCCGCTCGTGAGGCCGCCCGACGGACCCAGTGCGTCAACAACCTCAAGCAGTTGGGCCTGGGCTCGGCCAACTACGAGTCGGCGAACAGTGCATTCCCGATCGGCGCCTACATGATGACCCCCACCAGTGGCGGTACGGTCGGCCCGCCCGGCGATCCCGCCTCGACTAAATGCTCGGGACGTCACGAATCGAGCATTTTCATCGCGCTCTTGCCGTTCATGGAGCAGGCCCAGCTCTTCAATGCCTACAATAGCGCCGTTCATTACCAGAATCCCCCGAATTACACGGTGCAGTCGACCGGGGTGACGGCTCTCTGGTGCCCGAGCGACGGCAAGGTTAGCCAGTTGCTTCCAAACGCGGCGCCCGGCGGCATGCGGTTCACCAGCTACAAGGGGAGCTCCGGGACCTGGTTCACCCCCGCCCGTTCAATGGATCCGGCCTGTGACCCTGCGGCCTTCGCGACGTCCAAATCCCAGGCCAATGGGATGTACTATTTCTATAGCAGCTCCACGATTGCAGGTATCACCGATGGCACGAGCAATACGATGGCCATCGCGGAGGTCGCCTACGGTCGAGTAACCCCGGCCGAGCAGGGCTGCTGGGCATGGTGGACCTCGGGTAACTACGCGGACACGATGTTCACGACGATGTATCCGATGAACCCGTTCAACAAGTCGAGCGACGGTGGCACTGCCGGTATCAACGCCGACCAGTGGGTCTGTGCCGCTTCGAGCTTCCATCCCGGGGGGGCGAACTTCCTCTTCTGCGACGGTTCGGTGAAATTCCTGAAGGACACGATCTCCACGTGGCCGGTCCCGAACGGCGCGAGCGTTCCTCCCCAAATCAACGCCGGGGCGAACTCGTTCATCGCGACGGCCCCCTTCCCGACCTACATGGCCCTCTCCACCCGCAACGGTGGCGAGGTCATTAGCGCGGATTCGTACTGATCCGAAGCGTTCGATCAAATCGAACGGCTCAAGCCCCGTCCTCCCCTTTGGGGGTGGCGGGGCTCCGTTCGTTTTTGTGGTATCATCTTCCTCCCCCCTTCACGACTTCTTCGACCCGAACTAGAGCAGGATCGCACTCCGATGAGATCGAGCTTGAATCGCCGGACTTTCATGTCTGCCGGGACCGCGAGTATGGCAACGTTGGCCCTCGGAGCGGCGCCGGTCAAGCCGCCCGGAGCCGGTCGGCCGGTGGTCATCTCCAGCGGGAACCAAAGGGTCGTCGAGATCGCCATGGAGAAGGTCAGGGCGGGTGCAGACCCTCTCGACGCCGCGATCGAAGGCGTGGCCGTGATCGAGGCCGACCCCAACGATCACACCGTTGGTCTCGGTGGTACCCCGAATGAAGACGGTGTCGTCGAGCTCGACGCCGCCGTGATGCACGGACCAACTCACGGCGGTGGTGCCGTCGCCGCCCTCCGCAACATCGTCCATCCCGCGGCCGTGGCTCGCGTGGTGATGCAGCGCACCAAGCACGTCCTGATCGTCGGCGACAATGCGCTGAAATTTGCGACGAGCCACGGCTTCCCCGAGGCGGATCTCACGACCGAGGTCACCCGGAAGGCCTGGATCCAGTGGAAAGAGTCGCGACTTCGTGGTGACTCGCGGATCCCCATGCAAGTCGCCCAGCTCGAGCCGAAGGTGCGCGACCTGACCAACACGTTCGTCCACGGCACGATCCATTGCTCGGTGCTCGACACCCACGGCGACCTCGGCTGCGTCACCTCGACCTCGGGCGTGGGGTACAAGGTCCCGGGCCGCGTCGGCGACTCGCCGATCCTGGGCGCTGGGCTCTACCTCGACAACACCGTCGGCTCGTGCGGCTCGGTCGGCCTCGGCGAGGTCAACCTCCTGAATTGCTCCTCGTTCCTCGTCGTCGAGTTCCTTCGCCAGGGGATGGCCCCCAAGGATGCCCTCGTCGCGGTCCTGAAGCGGATCCACGAGACGACGACCCGCGACCCCCGTTTCCGTGACGATAAGGGCAAGCCGAACTTCGGCGTCTCGTTCTTCTGCCTCACCAAGGAAGGCAAGTTCGCCGCGGCCAACATGCGCGGCCCGATGAACCTGGCCGTGCATGACGGCAACGACATCCGGACGGTCGAGGCCGCCATGCTCTTCGAGTGAGCAATCCCTTCGAAACCACCTCTTGATCAAATCCTGAGATTTTGACGTAACACTCGGTCCGCCGACCTTCCCAACCGCGATGCGAGGGAAGGTCGGCGGACCGCACTCGTTTCCGGTTCGACCGTGGTGGTCCTCATCGAAGATCTGTCTCGTCGAGACGCTCCGAGACCGTCGCGTCAAGTGCGAATGAATCGCGGATGTCGTCAGGGAGGTGCGCAAAAAAAGGACCAGCCGAGTATCGGCTGGTCCTTCGAGATCGGATCGTTCTCGGGCAAAGTGTCGGGGTGGAGAAAGCGACCTGAGCGGTTCACCCGGGTCGCGTTCTTCGAGCGTCCCTGGGTTCAGAAAGCATCGGAGCTGATGACTTCGCCGCCGTTGCGGGTCGACAGGGCCTGGTAGACGCCGAGGGTGCTGCCGGGAATGAACGAGTAGTTGTTGTTCCCGCCCTGGATGATCGTCATCGTGCAGCTATTCGGGTCGTACGGCGAAGTGTTGATCGAATCCTTGAGGAACTTGACCGAGCCGTCAGCGAAGGCGAAGTTGGCCCCGCCGGGATGGAAGCTGCCCGCGGAGTCGGCATCGATGTAGCTGGTGTTCACGCCGACGCCGTCGCGGCAAACTCGCTGGGGATTGATCGGGTACTCCGAGGTCATCGTGGAGTCGGCCGGGTTGTAGCCGAGCCACCAATGCCATTGGTCCTGGTAGTCGCGGATCTTGCCGTAGGCCCATTCCGCGATGAGGATCGTGTTGCTGGTGCCGTCGGTGATCGAGTTGATACCGATGTTGCTGCCCTGGAACATAATCCCGTTACTATTGTTGGCGCCCGCCATCACGCTCGTAAGGCCAGGCCAGTCGATCGGGGTGGTCAAGTTGAACCAGGTCCCCGCCATGCCGGCATAGCTCGAGTAGTGCATATTCACGGTACCGCTGTAGCCGAAACCGGAGAAGGCCGTCCCTTGATTCGTGGGGATGGCCACCTTGCCGTCGCTCGGGCACAGGAAGGCGTTGATGGTGACGTCACCGACGGTCGGCCAGTTCTGGGGATTCCAGGCCGTGAGGCTCATGTTGAACGCATTGTAGAGCGGAGCCTGCTCGATGAACGGCAGGACGCCGAGCCGCCATCCCCACGACCGTCGCGGCGGGCTTCCCGGGCTCACCGCGTTGCCCGACCAACCTTCGCCCGTGATGAAGACGTTATTCTGCGAATGGTAGTTGTGGAACGCGAGGGCGATCTGCTTCAAGTTGTTGACGCACTGCATGCGGCGGGCGGCTTCGCGGGCGGCCTGCACGGCGGGGAGCAGCAACGCGATGAGGACCGCGATGATCGCGATCACGACCAAAAGCTCGATGAGAGTGAAGCCCCGGGTTCGGGTCGTTTGCGAGGACGACGAACGGATCATGCAGAAACTCCTGGGTCGTTGTGTCGTTTGATGATTGGAAACCGCGGGTCCACGGGTCGTCGGGGACCGGGATGAAATAGGGCCGCATCGGGGTTCGCCGGTCGCCTTTTCGGGGACCGCGGCGGGGCTCGATGCGATCGCTCAGAAGAGGTCGTTCGCGGCACGGGATTTCTTCGACTTGCCGGTCTTGCCGGAGCCGGTAATCCCCTTCAGCATGTCTTCCTTGGCCTTCCGACGCACGACCGGGTCCCCAGGAGGCGTTTCGACGCCGCTCCCGGAACAACCGACGATCGAGCCGATCAAGAAAGCTCCGGATACCGCCGTAAGAAGACCGGCGGTCCATGGGTTTCGGTGGTTCATGTTGGGAAAACCGATAATCCTTCTCGAGCGATGCCAACGGGCGGGAAAATCAGGAGGAAAAGCCCCGAGGCGACTCCTGCCCTCGGCCGGCCCCCGGAATCGGCCAACATCTTCGAACGTGTCCAATTCAATAATTGTACGGAGCACGCGGCCTGGCAAGCGGGCGATGACTAAATTCGGCGGGCGATCGGCCGAGTCTCCTCGACCTCAAGTGACGGCGAGCTGTCTGCGTCGGACCGACTTCACCATTCCAGATCGCGATTGGTGTGACACGAACGTTTTCGGCCTTCCCAATCCCATCATGACGCGACTCCCTTCGCATCACAGTACCGCGCCTGTGGTCTCAGGCACTTACGATGCTGTTGAACACCAATAAACGAAGACGCCTTCCAATTCTTAAAAAATTCGCCTTCGATTTTGGTCCAATTTCGAGCGATCCCGAGTTCCCAGTACCGACACCATGCCTCCGGTCCAACAAGGCGAGGACGACACGAGCGTACGCGTCATCGGCACACGCCGAAGCCCCGGGGGATTCTCAACTCTCGACCTTCGGAATTCCGATCGGACCCCATACACACGAGCATGCGTGCGTGAAAAATGTTGAGGTTTCGTCGAGGTTGGGAAAATCGAAACATCTTACCCAAAACACTCGAACTCGCGTTGTTGGTCCGCTAGGATGACTCTCACGAATCTGTTGAGACGGGTCTTCTTGTGGGGGTCTCACAGCTCAGAATTTTGGAAGATGTTGTGCGCGCATTCAGGGACAACCCCGGCGTGTGACGGTCAGGAACACTCCGGCGAAGGCTGGGCTTGCATGGCACCATTCCAGAGTTTGCTCTGAGTCGGGGGGGCCTCCGCTACCTCGATGCGGATGAGCATCGCGCTCGAAACTCGCGGCAGTCTCTCCGGGCTTAACTCTGCGCAGCGAGGCGGACCATTCCTCCCCATTCCAAGCCGACCCATTCCAATGGGGATCACGCCCCACGTCACCCGATCTTCGGGGAAACATGGGGGTCGTCCTCGAGTCCGAAATCGCTGCCTGGTTCGCATCTGGGCAGCTTGGGTGAAGCGAAATCTTCCATCTCAATGGATCGCGTACGACGGGCTTATAAGATCATCGAAGATTAGCACCCGTCGACGACATACCTGTCCAACTTCAAGCCGAGAGGATGCACCATGAGCTCGCGGACAAGGATCGCTACTATCAAGGATCGGCGCCGATTGGCTGCATTTGGCCAGAACGGGCGGGCCCGGACGCTCGGGATACGGCCGATGGTCGAGTCTGTCGAGAGTCGAGTGTTGCTGGCGACGCAGCCGTTGGCGTTCGCGGCGCTCGGCGACAGCCTGAGCGACGAGTACCAGTTCTATGGACCGCCGAGCGCGGCGGCCCTCATCGGCTCGCTGACAACGGGTGCGGGGAATACGACGGACCCCATCTCCAACCTGCTCGGGATCCTCGGCTCCCTCCCTTCGTCGCCGACGTCGGCGCCCAGCTCGCTCAAGGTGACGCTTCCCCCGGAGCTCTTCCTCACCGGCAGGAGCTCGGCGAGCAACTGGGTAGAGAATGTCGCCACGAACCTTTCCTCCCAGGTGAGCTTCGGGCCGTTCTCCACGATCAGCCGAGGCGCGACGCGAGAGCAGGGTTATGCCGAAGACTGGGCGTTGAGCGGTACGACCGCCGCGGGCTACAACTACTCCCAGACGGGGACGACGTTCGCGCAGGAGTACGAGGGCTACCCCAATGAGTTCCCCACCACGACGCCTGTGCTGCAGCCCGGGCTCGTGACCCAGAGCTCGCCGACGATCCAGGACATCAACGTCGTCACGATCCTGATCGGCGGGAACGACTACGCCCAGGCTGCGCAGAACTATGTGGCCCACGGCGACAAGGCTCCGCTCGAGACGACGGCCCCATCCGGCCAATGGGTGATCAACGAGGCGATCGAGACCTCGATTGCGGCGGCGATCTCCGCGATCCAGACGGCCAGCCCGAACACCAAGATCGTGCTGATGACGACCCCGGACATCACCATCTCCCCACTGGTCGACTCACTTCTCAGCGTCGCCTCGGTGTTCTACCCGAACCTGAAGGGAGACATCACCCGTGACGCGGCCGACTTGAATACCTATTTGAAGACGACCTACGCCAACAAGGCGGGCGTTGGTGTTGTCGACACCCAGCAACTCTTCACGGACTTCACAAAGAACCCCGTCATCGACGGCGTGACCGTGGACATGACCGCCTCCGGTCAGGCCATCACCGACGGCTTCTCCGGAGACGGGTTCCATCCCGGAACGATTCTCCAGGGGGTCCTGTCCCAGGCGATCATCAATGAGATCAACACGCTGTATGGCGGCAACACCCCCGCAGTGACACCGTTGACCGACGCGCAGGTCGTCGACTATGCGACCAACTCGCAGCCGGCCGTCACACTCACGACTTCGGCACGGACGACGAATGTGGGGCAGTCCGTCACCCTTTCGGCGCAGGTGACACCGGCGGTCGCCGGGACGACTGCTCCGACCGGGACGGTCACCTTCGAGGTGATCGTCACCGGCACCCCGAGCACCTTCATCAGCCCCTTCCAGTCGCCCGGACAGATCCTGGGAACGGTCCCCGTGAGTGCCACGGGCGGTGCCACCCTGACCTTGCCAGCCCTGCCTGCGGGGAGCTATCAGATCGCGGCGTTCTATAGCGGCGACCCGAACTATGAGGCCGTCATCACGCCAACAACCACACAGACCGTGACGACCACCCCGGCCGTGACGTCGACGACGCTCACAAGCTCCCAGGGCGTGGCCACCGTCGGACAGGCGGTCACCTTCACCGCGATCGTCAGCCCGAACGGGCCCGGCTTGCCGATTCCGTCGGGATCGGTCACGTTCCTCGACAAGAGCACCAACCAGACCCTTGGTACGGCCACCTTGAACGGCCAGGGGCAGGCCACGTTGACAAGCTCGACGCTTGCCGAGGGGCCCCATGTGGTCGTGGCCACCTACGGAGGGACTGCGGTCCTGGCCTCGAGCACTTCGGCTGCATTCTCTCAGGTCGTCAACGCCGCTCCGACTCCGCCGCCCCCTCCTGTCGTGGTACCGTCTCCCTTGACGACGACCCAACTTGTGCCGCTCGTGGAGACGGTCAGGGGGCGACGGTTCGTGACCTTCCAGATCACGGTAACCCCTGCCTCGCCCATCCTCGGGGTTCCCGCAGGCACCGTGACGATCGCCTACGGCAACAATCGGCTCAGGAGCTTTACCCTGGTCCAGGGCAAGGCCAGCTTTATCGTCCCGCTCGGACAGGCGGCCAGGCGCGTCGCCTACGCGACCTTCCTGGGTCAGGCGCCCTTCCAGGGAAGCGGCTCGACGATCTCCTTCATCTCCCAACGGGCGATCCTGCCGCTCGGACGCTCGGTCGCCTCCATGAAGCAACGAGCCCACGCGAACCGGCCTTTCGCTCACCACGGTCGTTGAGCGAACGTTCCGGACCCCGGCGATTCGCAAACGCTGGGGTCCGGACGCCGAGGATTCGAATCCCTCGCCAAGCTCGCCGGGCGGGATCCTGCCGCGAGGATACCTTGCCACCATAGGTCGCCGACCGAGGGAGGAAATCCGTAAGGACATCCTCCCATCGGACTTGGTGGCTGGGGTTTGATCGTCACACCCCTACGTCGGTCAAATCATCAAGATTATCACTGATCAAATGACTGACAATCGAGCCGAGCCGTCGTGGCCCCGGCCAAAGGCGCGATCGTGAATCCGCGTTCTCTTCGTTTGCTTTCGATTGTCAGTTTTCGTCGGTGCCGAGCGCGATGACGCTCCCCCGCGACTCAAACCGTTTGGTTGGTCGGTTCGAAAACTGCGAAGTCTTGGGGAGGGATCGAGGTTGGGGAATGGTGACTCGGAAACATGCCGAGTCCCGGTCGTCACGTTGACTTTTGGGGTGCCGAGGAGTGACGGAATGTAATCGCCAAGTCCCCGAGTGGTTCGGTCATGCACACGGCGAATGCGCCGGGCGGGTTCGGACTTGACGATCCTATCTCAGCAGGTGGAACGAATCACAAAACGCTCCGAATCAAGCCACCCCGGAACGGGCAAGCGACCTGGACCTCGTCTTCGAGCGGTCGTCGAGTTGTCGTTCGAGGTTAGACAACCATTCGGACAGATCGTTGGACGACCTCGCCACGACCCGCGACTTGAGGCGGGCGGCACGGCACGCCAACGCTTTGGCCTCCGCCGGGGAGGACGAAGAGTCATGCATCATTCGGTGGGCGTTCGATGCCAAGGAACGCAATTCGGCCGCAAACATCGCGGGATCTTCCGGCCTCGGGCTTTCGAATTCAACTCTCATAGAACACTCTCGCGGGTCCCGGCCACCTTCCCAAAGGTCCATCCCTGAGGGCCGGCCGGTATCATTTTTACTGTATCACGCAAACAAACCATCATCCACGTCAGTTTCTCATCCTCAAGGAGTCGGGCCACGCCATCGTTTGGCCTTCCACAATGATTCTAGGTCTCGCACGGGGGAGTTTCATCGCGACCTTGGATTTTGTACGTCGGTCCTTCACGATTGGTTTGCGCTCGGTCTGCTTTTCCCTGGAATTTGCCGATCCGCCCCCGATTTTTTAGGGAGGTGGACGAGTTCGTAGGGCCGGATTTCATTTGCGTCGGACGGCCGGAGGAGTTAGCCTGGTATTACGCCTATCTTCCCCAGAAAAGCCGTCCCTCCCCGTGGTTTCCGTCTAGGATCGTCGAATATGGACTTCCAACTCGTGATCGTCCGGGGCCGAAGTGCCTCGACGACGATTAAGCTCGGGGACGGTGTCACCACCGTCGGCCGACAAGACGATTGTCAGCTTCGAATTAAATCCTCGCAGGTCAGCCGCAAGCACTGCGAGTTGTTCGAGAAAAAGGGCCTGCTCCTCGTCAAGGACCTTGGAAGCTCCAACGGCACTTACGTCAACGGTAAGCGGATCACGGACCAGCGGGTCCTGGAAGCCGGCGACGAGTTGACCGTCGGTCAAGTTTCCTTGAAAGTCGCCAAGGCCGACGCCGTCGGGGCACGCCCGGCGACAGCCCCGAAGCCCGGCGATACGGCCGTGGTCGAAGTGGCACCGGTCGACTCGGGAGACGACGAATTCGAAATCGAGATGGACGACGATTTCGAAATGTCCGAACCAATCGCCGTCGTTGCGAAAGAAGAAGAAACCGTCGTCAAGAGCATGCCGGAGCCGAAGGCGAAGGCCCAGCCCAAGGAACCCGAGAAGACCACCGACGATGCCGTCGCCGACTTCTTGTTGGATCTGAAGTTCGACGACGACGAGTAAGGCCCGGGCGTTTCCTGCGAGGAACCGCGGTTCTCGCCCCAGACCCCCAACGTACTCGTCGAAAGTCGAACGGACCCACCGATGGCGAACGTCGCCCTTCGGCGGGTTTCCCTGCGCCTTGGCCGGGTTACTGAACCGGATCACCAGGAGATGGACGGCTCTAAACACGGCAAGATCATGATCTTGCCGTCGCCCATGCGTCCCGTCCTCGCGTGGGCAACGATCGTCTTGACCGCAGTCGTCACATCCTGATCGTTGACGAAGAGGGTGATCTCGACCTTAGGCAAGAATGAGGCGTTGTACTCACTCCCAAGGTAGCGATGGAGCCGATTCTTCTGTCGGCCGTAACCCATTGCCTCGCGGACCGTTCCGCCAAGAATCTCGATCGACTCCAGGGCCGCCAGGACGGCTTGTGCCCGGAACGGTTTGACCAGCGCGATGATCTGCACCAAGCCGACGACCTCCCCGGTCGTGAGATCTCGAGGTTGACCGGAACTCTCGCTCGTCCCCGGTTTCTGAAACCATTCCGAATGCCGAGCCGCGGGCAAGAGGAACGAGGAACTCGGTCCTCGACCCCCCATCCCACCCGGAAAGGGCTCGCTTGACAAGGCCCGGAAGCCCATGGACATTAAGAGGAACGAAGTTTCTGTTTCGAGATGCCGACGGCGAGGTGATTTCATGCGACGGGTCGCGGCCATGTTGGGGAGCGCGGTCATCCTGCTGGCGGGAGGGTGCGGGCTGAACAGCTACGAGGCCCGATTGAATCAGACGCTGGAACGGATGAAGTACGAGGATCGGCTCGACAAGATGCTGACGCCCGCCGCAACCGATAAAGAGTGGCAGGAATTCTCCATCTACCTGCGACCTCCGAAGGCCCTCGCGGTCGCCAAGGAGTTCTTCTTGACGGCCCCGGAACCCGGGAAATTCGAGATCGAGAAGACCTTCCTGGAAGCGCAGAAGCAGAGCCTCCACGTCCTGGCACGACTCAAGCTCGCCAAGAACGCGTCCAAGAAGAAGGCGGCCCCGTCGCCGGCCGACACGGCCGACCGGACAAACTTCAACAAGGATGTCATCGACCTCGTCACCAGCTCCTACTCGCCGCCGGAAGAGCTGGTGCTCTCGAAGTTCAAGGTGACTAACGAGAAGTCGAACGAATACAAGTGGACGACCTTCGAGGTGAACGGGAAGAACGTCCAGATCTATCTCTACAAGAAAGATCAATATGAGGTTGCGTTGATCTTCGAATTCCCGAAGGCCGACCAATCGAGCCTCACGGGCAAGATCAAGCTCTGCCTCGAGTCGTTCGCCGTCGGCGACAAGGCGAAACGGTATTTCTCGGGCGGTGGCGGGGAAGACGAAGCCGTCGGGGCCAATCCGGGCGTCGCTTTCTGAACCGAGACGTGAGTCTCGAACCGAAGTCCGACGAACTTGAAACCCTCCGCTCAGCCTTCGGGAAGCCCCGAAGGTTGGGTGGAGGGTTGTTCGTTGGCAACCTCGGCCGTGCCTCGCTCGAGGAGCTCGGCGCGGAGGATCATCAAGTTGTCAGGCGCCTCGATCCCGACCCGTACGTGACTACCTTCGATCCTGACGATCGTTATCCTGATGTCGGACCCGATGAGGATCCGCTCCGATCGTTTCCGACTCAAGACCAGCATCCCATGCTCCGGAAAAAGAATCGAGAGTCCCGAAAGAGTGCGACTCGGCCGAGCGCCCATTGACTAATCAATCGCGAAGCGGGCATGCCGACCGACACCATTTCAGGACTCCGACCGTCCCACGGCCGAGAATGCGCGGGATTAAGCCGAACAGGAATTCGTGCTCAATCCCCGGCCTTCGGATTCAGCTCGAGCTTGAGGTCCTTGTACCGGACTTCCGTCGCCCCTCCGGCGTGGAGCTGGAGCGCGAAGATGCCGCGACGAGAACCGGCGGGGTCGTCGAGCTTGACGCAGGGGTGACCGTTGATCGACGTCCGGATCCGGTCGCCGACGGCGAGGATCTCGTAAGTGTTCCATTCGCCCGGCTTCACGTAGTCCTCTCCGGATTGGGGCCAGAGCAACTCGCGCCCGTGCTCTTCGTAGAGCTTGCCCCACCATCCTTCGCCGACGTCCGCCTGGTAGCCTTTGACTTCCCCTTCAGGGAGTGCTTCGCTCCGGAACTGGATCCCGCTATTCCCCTGGTTCGCGACGAGCTTCACCTGGAGCGTCAGTCGGAAATCCTGGACCGCGAGCTCGCTACGCAGGAACACGTTGCGGCCGAGTCCCGGCGTCTTCCCGACGATTTGACCGTTCTCGACCGACCAAAGGCGCGGGTCGCCTTGCCAGCCGGTTAGGTCTCGCCCGTTGAAGAACGTGGGCAGGTTGTCGGCGTTCGCGAGCATGGGCACCTGCCTGGGACTGGCCAGGTAGGCGACCAGGGACCGGAACTCATACTCCGAGAGGTTCGCAACCAGATCCTCGGGCATCATCGACTTGTCGCTGGTCCGCCGCTCGTCGATCTCGCCCTTGGGGATCGTGACGGTGTCATTCGCCGAGAGGAGGACGACCGCGTCTCGATCTTCGCGCCTGACGATCCCGGTCAGGACGCGACCGTCGGTCGTGGAAATGACCTGCGCCTGGTAGTCCTTGCCGATGAGAGCGTTGGGATCCAGGACGTTCGCGAGGACATAGTCGAGATCCGCCCGGTTCGACCCGGTGAGGTCGGGGCCGACCTGCCCTCCCGTGCCGAAAAGGGAATGACACTGCTGACAGGTCTTGGCGAAGACGGCCCGTCCGAACTGCTCGTCCGGCTCACGTCCCGAGTCCGACTTGAGCTTGGCCTTCGTGGATGCGATGAGCTTGGCCTTGTCGGCGGCCGTCTCCCGGATCGTCCCCCAGTGCTTCGTAATCTCGGCGTCAAGCGCCGCGCTCTTGTGGTCGCGAAGCTGGCGGATGATCTCCGCGGAGAGGTCTTTCGACGGAACGGTCCCCGACGCCACGGCCGCCAGGAGTCCGCGGGCCCACTCGAGTCGCGACGCGAGCGTGCTCAAGGCGTCACGCTTCTCGGCGAGGCTGAATCCGGGATACGCGAGGAGGATGACCTTGGGCGTGTCGGGATCGTCGTACGAAGCCAGGGCCCGGAGCGCCTGACCTCGGAGCGATGTCTCGTTGATGAGCGTCTGGAGCGTGGGTGCGAGCCTAGGGTCATGGACCCTCAGGAGGTCGGCGAGGGCGCCTCGGCGTCGACCGAGGTCCGCGGCCCGATTTGCGAGGACTTCGCGCATCGACGCGAGCGCCGATGGGTCGCCGAAGGTGAGGGCGAGGGCCTTCGCCTCGGCAACAATCCGGGCATCGCCCTTGTTCGCGAGGGTCTTGGCGACCTCGGGCCAGGCCTTGGGCATAGCCACTTGTCGACGACTCTTGAGCGACTCATTGATCCCTTCGAGGATCGCCAGTTGCACGGGGGCGGAGTTGGACTTGCCGAGCATGACCACGAGGCTCGCGATCGCCTCGTTCGTCCCGAGGGACGCGATCCGGCGGACCAGGAACGTCTGGACCAGGGGAATCCGAGCCTGATCGGCCAGCTTGAGGGCTCGACCGGGATCGGATTCGACGAGCGGCTCGGCCGCGAACCAATCCATCAACGGGACGTTGTGATCGACGGCGTCCTCGGAGTGCTCGAGGAGGCCCGCCACGATCCCCCAACGGTCGCCGAGCGGCAATCGTTGGGCCACCGAGGCGAGGGCGAGATGGACGATCGGCGACGCGTCGGACCGGCTCATCTCCTCGAGCTTCGCCAGCCTCGAGCGAATCGGGCTGAGGCCCCTCGATTGGGCCGCGAGCTTCATCGTCCAAGCTCGGACGTCCGGGCGAGAGTCGGAGAGGCCGGCGTCGATCACCGAGTCATCGAGGGCTCCCATCGCGTGGAGCGCCCAGAGGCCCCGGAGCCTAAGTGGGGCATCGGGGTCGTGCAGCAGGGCGTCCTTGAGGAATTGGATCGCGTCCCGATCGGGTCCGCGTTCCTGGAGGATTCGGCGCGCGTGGCGTACGAACCACTCGTTCCGGTAGCGCTGCATCTTCGCCAGCTCGAAGCTGGTCAACGCGTTCAGGTCGACCGATTCGGTCGTGGAGTTCTTGTAAGAAACCTTGAAGATCCGCCCGTTGGTGCGGTCGTGCAGCTCCGAGACATGGTGATGGCACTGGTTCTTATCGTACCAGTCGATCATGAAGAGGTTGCCGTCGGGGCCGTACTTCAGGCTGACGACCTGAGACCAGCGGTCGTTGGCCATGAGGAAGTCGGGGGCATGTTTGCCGACGAAGGCCGACCCCTGCGGCACGAGGATGTCTCGGTTAAGCCGGGCACCGTGGATGTTGTTCATGAAGATCGAGCCGTGGTATTCCTCGGGCCAGGCTCCGCCGAGGTAGATCATCGCGCCGGCGTGGGCGTGCCCTCCCCCTGCCCCGTCCGATCGACCATTTCCGCCGTGCGGGTTCGACCCGAGGTAGTGGCGATGGTCGGCGATCGTCTTGATATCGTCATAGGTGTACGGGTTGAAATGCGGACCGGCCTGCCGCTCGTAGCGGGCCCCGTCGATCACCTGGTAAAGGTGCGGGATGACGCAGGACGTGAGGAAGGCCTGCCCGCGTTCGTCGAAGTCGACGCCCCAGGGGTTGCTCGTGCCGTGGCAGAACACCTCGAAGCGGTGATCGGTCGGGTGATAGCGCCAGATGCCGGCGTTGATCGGTACGCGTTTGTCGTCCGGAGTGCCGGGGGGACCGACTCGAGAATGCGTGAAGACTCCGTGACACCCGTAAAGCCAGCCGTCTGGCCCCCACGTGAACGAGTTGAGGGTTTCGTGGGTGTCTTCGAAGCCCCAGCCATCGAGGAGAATTTGGGGCGGCCCGTCGGGACGATCGTCGCCGTCCTTGTCGGGAATGAACATCAGGTTCGGGGCGGCCCCGACCCAGACGCCGCCGAAACCGATCTCGAGCCCGCTCACGAGGTTAAGCTTCTCGGCGAAGATCTTTCGGTTGTCGAATTTGCCGTCGCCGTCCTTGTCCTCGAAGATCAGGATCCGATCCTTTGCCTTGTCCTGGGGAACGTGGACGGGATACGAGTACGCTTCGACGACCCAGAGACGCCCTCGGTCATCGAAAGCCTGGGCGATGGGCTGGACGACGTCGGGCTCCCCGGCGAAAAGCGTCACCTTGAACCCCTCGGGAACGGTCATGGCGGCCGCGGCGTCGGTCGGGCTCAGGCCCTCGTGCGCGTATTCGTCGGGAACGGGCGGAGCGGGGCGATCTGGGACGTCGGGCTTCGTCGAGAAGAA
Organism: Singulisphaera rosea; assembly: GCF_054877945.1. Classification (NCBI taxonomy): domain Bacteria; kingdom Pseudomonadati; phylum Planctomycetota; class Planctomycetia; order Isosphaerales; family Isosphaeraceae; genus Singulisphaera; species Singulisphaera rosea. Next base: position 108,214 of record NZ_JBTYIP020000007.1, read on the forward strand.
GCGGAAGTCGTCGAAGTTGACGTGTCCCCATCCCCCCGAGTGGCGGTCGACGAGTCGTAAGAAGATCATCTTACCGAGGTGCGAAGTCAGGTCCACGGCGACGGGCTTGAGGTTCTCCGAGTCATCACCCGAAGCCACGAAGATCACCTTCTGCGTATCCTGACGGACGACCTCGACACGCGTCGTCGGGTGTGACCCTGCGCCGACGAGGAATTTCGCGAATGGGTGGGTCACCTTGAATGGCAGCGAGGTCAAGGTACCCTGGGGGGCATCCCCCCGGCGTTCGTAGGAGCCGACCCAGTATTTGCCGGAGTGGTGACTGCTCATATCCGAACGACGGGCATGGATCGTGTCCCCTTCGACGGGCGGCCCCTGGAAAGCGTCGCCCTCGACTTTCCAATCCTCGAGAGTCCCGGTCTCGAAGCCGAGGTTCAGCGGACGACCTTTCGCATCGGTAGGGAACGCCCCGCTCGAGCCCGTGTCGGGCTTGGGTGGAGCCGCCTTCGCAAGGGCCGACAACATGAGGGCAATGGCGATCGCTGCTAGCCTGACGAAGTCCTTATGGATCATACGGTGTCTCCCCCTGCGGCTCTGCCTTGGATAGGGTGTCTCGTCGTCATTCGCACGTCCGGGGACCATGATCGACCCCGCGTCCCTCCGACTCGATCAGGATGACTACTTCCTGGAACCTTCGGTCTCGACTCAACCACGCCACTCGTCGATCAACGAGGCCACCAGGGCGGTCCAGCCGGTCTGATGCGCGGCCCCGAGGCCGGCCCCGTTGTCTCCGTGGAAGTATTCATAAAAGAGGATCAGGTCCCGCCAGTGCGGGTCGGTCTGGAACTTTTTCGATCCCCCGTAGACCGCTCGGCGACCGTCATCGTCTCTGGAGAAAATCTTGATGAGCCGATCGGCGATGTCCTGGGCCTGCTCCTGGAAGGTGACCGGGTGGCAGCCCGGTGCCGAGACGCCCATCGAGTTGCCGAAGGCCTTCCCGAGTTTCCGGAGCGACTCGATGAGCAGGAAGGTCGTCGGGAACCAGATCGGCCCTCGCCAGTTCGAGTTCCCCCCCTTGACTCGCGCCAACGACTCGGCCGGCTCGTAGCCGACGACGCGGCCGTCGAAGACGAACGGCTCGGCCAGGTGAGCCCGGGACATGCTCCGGATCCCGTAGTCGGAGAGGAACTCCTTGGGATCCCAGATCCGTTCCGTAATCCGGCAGATCTGCTCCTGATCGAGGATGGTCAGGACGTGGGTTTTCTGCCCATCCCACTCGACGGTGTGCACGACGTTGCGGACGAGCTCGGGGCGATTCCGCATGAACCAGTCGAAGTTGGCCCGGAACTCCTTGAACGGTTCGATCCACGCCTCCTCGAGGCGCTCGACCGCGAACAGGGGAATTAGCCCGACGAGCGAGCGCACCCGGAACTTGCGGTAACGACCGTCGGGGTAGCGCAGGACGTCGTAGAAGAACCCGTCGTCCTCGTCCCAGAGCTGGTAGTCGCGGTTGCCCATGTTCTTCATGGCCGCCGCAACATACGTATAGTGTTGAAAGTATTTCGACGCGAGTGCCTCGTAGACCCGATTCTCCTTCGCCAGCTCGAGCGCGATCCGCATCAGGACGAGGCAGAACATCCCCATCCATCCCGTCGCGTCGGACTGTTCGATCCGGGAACCGTCCGAGCAGGGGACGCTCCGGTCGACGACGGTGATGTTGTCGAGGCCCAGGAACCCCCCCTCGAAAATGTTGTTGCCCTCGCGATCGACCTTGTTGATCCACCACGCGAAGTTGATCAGGAGCTTGTGGAAGCAGCGCTCGAGGAAGTCGCGATCGGCCTTCCCCGAGCGGATGCGGTCCATGTTGTAGACGCGCCAGACCGCCCAGGCGTGGACGGGCGGATTCAGGTCGGAGAATTCCCATTCGTAGGCGGGGATCTGTCCATCGGGGTGCTGGAATTGCTCGAAGAGCAGGATCCAGAGTTGGTGCTTGGCGAACTCTCCGTCCACGAGCGCGAAGACGACGGACTGGAACGCGAGGTCCCAGGCCGCGAACCACGGGTATTCCCACTTGTCGGGGACCGTCATCACTCGCAGGGAGTTCAGGTGCCTCCAGTGGTGGTTCCGTAAGGTCTTGTGCCCTTCCGGAGGAGGCCATTCGGGGTTATCGCCGTCGAGCCAGACGTTGACGTCGAAGAGGTAGGATTGCTTGCTCCAGATCAGGCCCGCGAGGGCCTGGCGCTGGACGAGCTTCTCGTCGACGGTCGCCGACTTCGGGTGGATCGTCTCGTAGTATTCGTCGGCCTCGGCCCGGCGGAGGGCGATCGTCGGCTCGACCACGTCCAACGGCGCGTCCAGCTCGCCACGGTTGGTGAGCCGAAGGTTGAGGACGACCGTGCCGCCCGGCTCGATCGCGTCGAACCGGTAGTGGAGTGCGGCCTTCGTCCCAATGGGCGTCGGGCTCGTACAGTGTTCCCCGTCGACGATGAACCGGTGGAACGCATCCTTCACATAAGGCTTCCGGTCGGGCGTGCCGGGGCCGAAGACCCTCGGCATGTTCGTCTCGTTGTTCGTAAACAACGGGACGCCGCCCTGGGGGCCGTGGAGGGCCCGGCGGCCGAGCCGGTAATGGATGGGCATCGACTGCAAGGTCTCGACCTCGGAGTCGTCGGTCACCAGGCTGATGGCCGATCGATCCTCCGAACTCAGCGAGATTTTGGGCTCGGGCGAGGGGCGAGCCCCCCAGGCCCAGGTATTGCGAAACCAAAGGTGGGGGATGATGTGCAACGGGGCCGGGTCGGGGCCTCGATTCACGGCCTCGATCCGTATGCAAATATCCTCGACGTCGAGCTTGGCGTATTCGATCGTGATGTCGAAATAGCGGTCGTCGTCGAAGATCCCCGTGTCGATCAGCTCGAACTCTGGGTCGGCCTCGGTCCGACGCCGGTTTTCTTCGACGAGTCGGCGGTAGGGATATTCGCGCTGCGGGTACTTGTAGAGCATCCGCATGTAGGAGTGTGTGGGTGTGTTGTCGAGGTAGAAATAATACTCCTTGACGTCCTCGCCGTGGTTCCCCTCGTGGGAGTCGACCCCGAAGAAGCGCTCCTTGAGGATTGGGTCGTTCCCGTTCCAGAACGCCGGGGCGAAGGCGAGGAGTTGGAACCGGTCCGATATGCCGGCGATGCCGTCCTCACCCCAGCGGAAGGCCTTGCTCCGGGCCAGGTCATGCGGGAGGTAGCTCCAGGCGTCGCCGTCGTCGCTGTAGTCCTCTCGGACCGTCCCCCAGGCACGGCTGCTGAGGTAGGGGCCCCAACTCCGCCAGCCACCGCAGTCATCGGTGCACGTCTTGAGCCGCTCGGATTCCTTGCAAGTCATGGAGAGAAGCGCTCGACGAATGGAGGGGAATCAAGATGATTCGATTCGGACTCGAGACAGGGCCGTCATCGTTCAGGCCTATCGTCAACGGATGCCGGGATCCCGGGCAACGAAGCGACCCTGACCGACCGACCGGGTGGGAGAGCCGCTTCGTCTGTCGGCGGTTCAGAGGCGAGCCGCGTAATGCGCCGCGCCGATCAGGGGCGCCCGAGGGTTGAGGGCCACGCTCACCTCGATCGAGGAGAGCAGCGGCGCAAGCCTCCCCTTCGCGGCGAAGGAACGGGTAAAGGCCCCCTTCTTCAACGCGGGGAGGAGCTTCGGTGCAATCCCGCCGCCGATGATCACCCCGCCGGTCGCAACGCAACGCAGCGCCAGGTTCCCCGCCTCGGCGCCGTAGACCGAGCAGAACAGGTCGACCGCCGCCTCGCTGAGCGGGTCGGTCCCGGCCAGGGCATGTCCGGCGATCGTCGCGTTCGGATCTCCGTGCATCAACTCCTCGGCGACTTCGGGAGTTTCGACCCCATGCCCGCGATCTTTCAGGAACTCGTAGAGGTTGTGAATCCCCGGCCCCGAGAGGACGCGTTCCCAGCTCACATGGCCGCCGAACTTGTCTCGAAGATAGAGCAGGAGCTCAATCTCAAGGGAGTTGGTCGGAGCGAAGTCGGCATGCCCGCCTTCCGAGGCGATCGGGTGGTAATGCTCGCCGTCCCAGAAGAGCATCGCCTCGCCCAACCCGGTCCCCGCGGCGATCACGGCGACGTTCCCCGCCCGTCGTCCCGCGGTCCCAGCCTGGAGGATGCTCCGCTCGTCCGGCCCGAGATAGAGCATGCCGTACGCGGCCGCCTCGAGATCGTTGAGGAGCTTCACCCGAGGCACGCCGATCTCGGGGCCCAACGTCCGCTCGTCCAACGACCACGCCAGGTTCGTCGCGTCCGAGTGCCCGTCGACCACGATCCCCGCCACCCCGAAACACGCCGCCCGAGGCGCCCCTTCCGCGCGATTCGCGAGAAACTCGAGGAGGAGCTTGTCGAACGTGTCGTACGCTCGACTGGGAAACGTCGCCTCGCGGACCTTCGTCAGGTTCCCCTCGGACTCTTCGAACAGCGCCAGGACCGTCTTGGTCCCCCCGATATCACCAGCCAGGAGCATTGGCACTTCTCCTCGCACCAGCCACGCGGCATTCTATCTCGATCGATTCCGACTTGCCCGAGCCCCTCGGAGAAGCCCCGAACGGAGCACTAACCAGGAAAAATTTTCAATCAACAGATGGTACATATTAAAATAATAAACATTCAAAAATATAATTAAAATATCTTGAATGCCTCAGGATTATCCGTGTTCAAGCCGTGGCTAGAACGTCCCTGCTCTCCCGCCCACTCGGATGGACTCACTCGGCCATGCGCCCCGCCATCGCCAGCGATTCCATGAAGAGCGGGTCGGGGTCACGATCCTGGAGTTGGAGCCCGACGAGGATCGCCCGCGACTGGTGGGGTGCGAGCAAAACCCTCGGCTGGCAGCAGATCCCCTCGCACGTGACGGCAAGTTTTCCGGGCGAGCTCGAGGAGAACCGCAGGGTCGCTCTCGACGCATCCGCCTTCCACGAGAGGGCGACGTCGCGGATTTCCGGGTCGCCCTCGGGGATCCTCCTGGTCCGGACTTCGACCGAACTTCTGGCGGACTGGAATCGCCAGACGAGTTCTTCCCCCTTGCGAATCGCCGCCCCCGCCGATCGCCAACCCAGCCTCGAGGCGAGCCAGCCGACGAGCAGCCACGCCTGAGGGAGGCTGGGAGAACCGTGCTCGATCGTCACGCGGTCGAGCGCCTCGAGCGCGCCCGGCGCAGCGACGGGGTCGAGCGATTGACCGATGAGACTTCGCCACGGTTTGAGACGCCTCCAGGCGAGGTCGGCAACACGCGTGTGGGAGGTCTCGGCTTCCGGCGCCCAGCGGCTCGTGGCGAGCGTGCCGTGTGCAGGATCGGTCCAGTTCAGGCTCGAATAAACGACCTGATCGGTCATCGCTTCGAGCTCGTCGAAGAGCGCACCGCCGAGCGGAGGGGCTTCGTGGCTCGCCCACCAGAGGGACGTCGGCAGGTCTCCGATGAGCAAGGACCGGGCGGTCGACGGGAGTCGCGGGACCGCGTCGCCCGAGGCGTTTACGGTCACGTGCTCCGAGCAGACCCGGTTGTGGTCGCCTGCGAGGTGGCAATGGGCCGAGACGTATGCCTCGATCGTCCCCGCCCCCGAGCCAACCTCGCCCACGAGGAGGAGGACTCGGCTCGGGTGGAGCCGAACGATCTCGTCGAGTTCCTCGATGACCACGCCGGCCTGGTCCTGACTCGAGCAATAGACGATCAGGTTCGACATGCAGGCGCGGATCACCTGCGCGCCTCGGGAGGAGCTCGACTCAGGGTGCTTCCAGAGCTGCGCGAGCTCCCGTTCGATCGCCGCGATATCGACCGGCTTCGGCGGGTGGATGAAGAGGTCGGGCTTCGATGAGGATGCGCTCATAAAGTCCTCCATTCTCGCCCGTCCGACTGGATCAAACGATCCGATTCCACGGGGCCCCAGGTCCCCGCGGAATACTCGGGCAGCCACTTGCTCCGGCTGTGCTCCCAGGCGTCGAGGATGTTGTTGATCCAGACCCAGGACGCCTCGACCGCGTCGCGCCTCATGAACAGCGTGGCGTCGCCCGCCATCACGTCAAGGAGGAGCCGTTCGTAGGCCTCGGGAGTCTGGTCGCCGTAGGTTGTGTCGTAGCGGAAGTCCATCCGGACGGGGTTGATTTTCAGCTTCGGCCCGGGCCGTTTGGTCGCGATCTTGAACGAAAGCCCCTCGTCGGGCTGGATCCGAAGCGCCAGGACGTTGGGCTCGAGCGGGGCGGAGGGATTGGCGTTGAAGAGGATCTCGGGGACGGGCTTGAACTGGACGGCGATCTCGCTCGCCCGCTTAGGCAGTCGCTTCCCCGTCCGGATATAGAACGGGACGCCCGCCCATCGCCAGTTGTCCACGAAGATCTTGAGCGCCACATAGGTCTCGGTCGTCGAGTTGGGGTTCACCCCCATCTCTCGACGATAACCCGGGACCCCTTCCCCGTTGTGGAATCCCGGACCGTACTGGGCGCGCACGACGTTCCGGTCGACCTCGGCGCCGGCGAGCGGCCGGAGGCAATTGAGGACCTCGAGCTTGTGGTCCCGGACGACGTCGGCCCCCATCGACCACGGCGGCTCCATCGCCGTGACGCAGAGGAGCTGCAGGATATGGTTCTGCACCATATCCCGAAGCGCACCGGCCTCTTCATAATAGCCGGCGCGGGTGCCGACCCCCTCCTCCTCGGCCACGGTGATCTGGACGTGGTCGATGTACTTCTGGTTCCAGAGGGGCTCGAAGATCGAGTTACCGAACCGCACGACGAGGAGATTCTGCACGGTCTCCTTGCCGAGGTAATGGTCGATCCGATAGACCTGCCGCTCGTCGAAATCCTTCGACAAGGTCGCGTTCAATTGCCGGGCGCTCGCCAGGTCCCGTCCGATCGGCTTCTCGACGATGATCCGGGTGAAAGGCCCATCCCCTTCGGGATTGATCAACCCCGAGGCCCGGAGCTGCTCGACGCAGGTCCCGATCAAACTCGGCGGGATCGACAGGTAAAAGACGCGATTCCCCGGGATCCCGAACTGGGGTTCGACCTCGGCCAGCCGCTGTTTCAAAGCTTCGTAGCACGAAGGGTCGTCGAACGACGCCGGCACGAAGAAAAGCGACCGCTCGAAGTCGGGCCAGTGCTCGTCGTCGATCGGCCTCCTGGAGAACGTCTCGACGCCCTCCCGGGCGAACGTCCGGAAGTTCTCGTCGCTGAACTCGTTCCGCGCGAAGCCGATCACGGCGAAGTTGGTCGGCAAGACCCCGTCGAGGGCGAGGTTGTAGACCGCCGGGATCAGCTTCCGACGCGCCAGGTCGCCGCTGCCGCCGAAGATCACCAGGGAACACGGCTGCGGGGTCATCGTGTTCCCGGCGCCGACCGTGAGCGGATTGGGGGCGGACGTTTCCTGCATCACTCGCCATCCTCGGAGATCGTGTCGAGACAGGACTGACTTCCGGGAGACAAACCTCCCCTGCGAATCCTTCGCCCTGATTTTGCGCGAAAAGCCCGCCCGAACACAGCCAGGGTCGAAAAATGCCTTAACCCCGATCCCGACGAAGTTCTTGCATCCGTCGGTTCGATCCTCGGATGGCGATAGCCTACCGCAGCCGTTAGGATCAACGACCGTCCATCCAGGAAGGAGCGTCGGCCTCATGCGACCCAGAATCGCCATCCTGCTCATCGCATTGGCCGCGGCCGTCGACTGGCCTCTCGAAGTCCGGGGTGAGCTCGTCTACTTCGCCAAAGGGGGCGAAGCCCAGATCCCCGCGACCGTCCAGGGCGACGTCGTGCGGCTCGAGGTCCCCACCGGCTTCCTCGAATTCTCGCGCCGGGAGTTCCGCAAGATCGTCCCCGGCCATTGGCCCGCCTATGAGTGGGACGCGAGGCACCGAAAAGCCCTGTCGGGGACTGCTGAGGATCGTTTCGCCGCCGCGTGGTGGGCCCTCGAGAACGGCCTCACCCCCGAGGCGGTGGCCCTCTTGCGCGAGGGCAAGCCCGGCGACTCCTCCCACGCGCCAACCTCACGGATGTTGGCGGCCCTCGCTCGACTCGAAACGCCTTGCTCCGACCCGCCAAACCTCGAGCGGCTCGAGCGGGCGATCGGCGTCCGAGCCGAGGCCGCCCGAGGATCCCACGTCCTCCTGCTCCACCAGCATTCCTCGGAAGAGGCCGCGGAGCGTATCGATCTCATCGAGCGGGTCACGACGACTTACTACCTCATGTTCGCCGCCCGGGGGACCGAACTCCCGGTCTCTCGCACGCGGATGCCCTCCGTCTGGTTCTCGGACCAACAGGACTATCTCGCCTTCTTGAAATCCCAGGAGGCCGGGGCCTTCCGGGGCACTCGTGGCTACTACCATCCGACGTTCAAGGCCGTGGTCGCGTTCGACGCCAGGAGCCATGAAACGTCGAGGGCCTCGCGCGAGGCCCTCGATCTTCGCCGAACCGATCTCGAGCAATTCTCCAAGACCCTCGAGACCATGCCCCCGCGAAGTCGACTGCGATTCGAGCTCCGCGGCGATCGGCCGCGACTCCTCAACCGAACCGAGGGTCAAAAGGTCTTAAGCGAGCTGAATCAGGACCTCCAGCGCCGCGAGTTCCTTGAAGACATGGACCGACGCGCCATCGACCTAGGAACCGCGGCACACGAGATGGTCCACCAGCTCGTCGACGCCAGCGGACTTGCCCCGCGCCACGACGACTTCCCCACCTGGCTCCACGAAGGCTTCGCCGCCCAGTTTGAAGTCATCCGTGGCGGCCGCTGGTCAGGCTTTGGCCGCGCCCACGACATCCGCCTCCTCGACTGGCGAGGCATCCATCCCTCCCCCCCCCTCCTTCCCCTCTTCCAGACCGCCAGCTTTACCCAGGGCTACCAACGATCCCTCTACGCCCAATCTTGGGCTCTCGTCTACTTCCTCCGCAAAGAGCATCCCGAGTCCTTCCAGGCCTACCTCGACCTCCTCCGCACGCCCAACCCTCGTGGCCCTTCTACCGAAAACCGACCCCTCGCCGCCTTCCACTCCGTCTTCGGCCGCGATCTCGAACCCCTCGAGCAGGGCTGGCACCGATACCTGAATTCTGTTCGGACCCCACTCGGAGAAGAACGAGCGACTTCCACCGTTCCACGCATAGAATCGTCGAGTCGCGATTGACAATCCTGCCTGGGACGCTATTATGAACCCGCCAGTGAGGAAAAGACGGGGCGTAGCTCAGCTTGGCTAGAGCGCACGGTTCGGGTCCGTGAGGTCGGAGGTTCAAATCCTCTCGCCCCGACTTTCGTTCAGAACGAAAACCCCTCGGCGGAAACGCCGAGGGGTTTTCTTATTCGCACGGGGAAGACACCGGCCTCGCCCCTATTTCAAGGCGCCCTCGATCCTCGCTCTGAGGTCGTTTCCGCCCGAATTCTCGAGCGGATGGCCGCGCCATAGGATACGCCCGGCTGGGCTGATGAGGACGGCTTCCGGAACCCCGGACGCGACGAACGCCCGCGCGGCGGGAGCATCGAAATCACTGGCGCCCCCCCCGCCGGACCAGAAATGTTCCAACCCAGTCCATCCGCGTTGTTGTATGTGCGACCGGACCTTCACCTGGTCCGAATCGATGCTTACCGGGAGGAGGACGACTCGATCCCTCCAGGCGTTTCTCTGCTCTTTCCCCAGGGCGTTCAGCTTCGCCATGGGTTGCTGGCAAGGGCCGCACCAGGTCGCCCAGAGTTCCAGGAAGACCACTTTGCCGCGGAGGTCGCTGAGTCGTAACGTGTTTCCGCCCGCTAAGCTCGTCAACTCCAGGTCGGGTGCCATGTCACCCGCGCCCGGGGCCAGGAAGAACTCGAAAGGCTGCGTCAACGGGTCGTCGGCGAAGCCGAAGGAACCCAGTCGCTTTTTGTCGACGCTGACCGTGTACGCGGGGTACGGGAACCACGACGGCTGTGCCTTGTCGGTGAGGCCGGTCAGCTCGATGTCGCCGGAGGCAGGCACGGCACCCGAATAGACGACCTGGGTTCCGTAGTGACCGTCGAAATAGGTCACGGACGCGTGGCGGCCCTGCGCCGGTTTATGGTCGGACGTCCGGATCTTCACGACCGCAGTCCGCTTACCGCGGAAAGCATTCGGGTCGTAGGGTGTCGAGCGGAATTCAATCCGCTCGGATTGACCGGCCTTGAGCGTCGGTTGTCTTTGGTCGAAATAGGCACCGATGTTGATTTCAGTGCCGGGAAGCGGCTTGATCTCTTCCTTGGGTTGGGTGCGGACGCTGACGAGGTATTTTCCAGGGGCGAGGTCGGTCAGCTTGAGCTGAGGGCTCGGTGACGTCCCGGAAGTCGAGCTGACCTCCAGGTAGCTGTTGCCTTGGAGTTGGCGGAGGACTTGCAGCGAGGCACCTTTGAAAGGCGTTTCACCGCCCGGCGGAACGCCGGGCTCGAAGGAGACGTTGAGCCCGGCCGGACGAGGGACTTCGACCTCCAGGTTCTCGCCCTTTACGTTTGCGAGGCTGAAGGGACCGGCTTCGAAGAATTGGAGGAAACCGGGCGAGTGGACGGCGATGTGAACTCGAGGCGTGTCCTCGGCCAGGCGGAACTCGAATCGACCCGAGCCCACCTCGCGTAAGCTGAGCATATTAAAATCCGAAACAACTTCGCCCCGACGATTGCTCGGCTGTCGCATCATGCGCACCCGTTCTTGCATATCGTCGAAGTAGGACTCGGGCATCGCTCCCTTGGGCCACGTCATGCCCTCGGGGAGTGTGAATTGCACCTGGACTTTCCGCCCACGCCTCAGCGTGATCGTCGCACGGCCACCACTCAACTCCTCGCGCTGGGGGCCCACGAACCGCGCGACGGCGGACGCGAAGCCGTCGGCTCGCACGTGCACGTCGAGGGCCTGCGCCTCGCGATACTCCCCCCCGCCGCCGAGGAACACCATGCCGTCGCGACCGGAGACCCAAGGCCCGTAGCCCGCATCCGCGGTGTGCACCATCGCGTCAAGTCTCGAGACTGGCGTCCCCGCTTCGTCGACGACGCGCAGGCGGAGGTCGGTCGTCTTGGAGAGATCCGGCTGGGCGGTCGCTTTCGCGACGAACTCGACCTTTGGGGCGTCTCCTCTTTCGGGCACCGTGAATGAGGAACCGGCCGAGAAATCCGACGATTGGCTCGACAACCGCGGTGTCGATGCACGGACCGCGAAGAGGTCTGCCGAATATTCTCCGCCAGGGATGGGGTCGATCGTGAACCGGCCTTGAGGTGTGACTGGTACGACATCATATGTCACGATCATCCTGCCTCGTCGCCCATCCGTGTCGAGGACCTCTTCCGGGCCCACTTGAGAGATCGTCAAATACGCCTCACGCAACTCGACGCCCTCCAAACCTCGCACCTGACCGGAGAGCGGTCGCCCGAGCTTTCTTTCCAGGGAGAGCAGGGCCCGCTTCGCGGGTTCGATCTGGATCAGCCGACGGTCGGCCCCCGACATCAGCACCGAGTTCCCACTCGATTTCGTCTCCTCGAACCGTTGGACTGTGTAGTGTCCGGGGGGAAGATGCTCGAACACCGTTTCGCCCGGATTGTTCAGCGAGAAGAACGACATGTGGAATCGTAGCGAGTCTGCATTCCATGCGGAGCCGTCCCAGGACTTGAGCTCGATCATCACGGGCAGCTTGCGCGGTTTGTTCGGGAAATCGCTCCGGATGGCAAGGCGACTGGACGGGGGAAGTTTGACCTCGACCTTGTCGACTTGTTGCAGTCCGGAGCGGGGGACGACCCAGAGCAGCGGGTCTTTGGCGATCACGGCCAGTCGATTCGCGGGCCCCTGTTTTCTCGTGACGGTGAAAGAGCCGTCCCGGTCCGTCCGCGTGGAAGACGGGCTCGGGGCTTCCCGATTGATCACGAACCAGTTCCGCCGATCGGCGTCCACGATGATCCGCTCCTCGCCGAGCAAGAGCACTTCGGCGTCAGCAATTGGAACGCCGCGGTGGTCGAGCACCCTCCCCTGGATCTTCGTTCCTTCGGGCCAGGACTGGGTCGCGACGGCGTCGTTTGCCGTGGTCTTGGGAGCCGACGGCTCGACACTCCTCGCCAACGGCGTTGGCTCATCACCTTCCGATCGGCGGAGCCCGGGCAAGGCCACGCAAGCGAGTACAGCCAGGGATAGCATGCCGGCGAGAGAGAGTCGTGGTGCTCTCCGCAAGGTTCGATCCATGATTCGCTCCAAACGGCGGCCGAGGGGGTGGAAGTGTGCGCCCAGCATCATCGAGACGCTGGCGCTCGCCCGCCCACTCAGGCGGGACGCTGCTTCGAGAAGTGTGTCGCAGTAGGCCGGGCCCGTCGTCAGGTTGTGTGTCAACAGGAGATCGTCGCAGCAATCCTCACGGATCCTGCGGATCTGTCGATTCAAAAACCAGACCACGGGATTGAACCACCAGGTCACCGACAGGCCCAGTTGGACCCAGTTGATCCACGGGTCGCGCCGGCGGTGATGGGCCAACTCATGCGCGAGGACGGCGTCGAGCGCCGAGGGTTCCAGTTGCGCCACCACGCTGGGGATGATGACCACGGGTCGCAGCACGCCGAAGGCGGCCGGCCCGAAAGACTCGTGCGACAGGAGGAGGCGGGGCGGGTGCCGCAGGCCAAGTCTCTCGGATAACTGAATGAATCTTTGCCGAATTTCACCGTCGGAGACTTCCGCGGCCCGACGGATGGTGCGGCCCATGGTGAGCAACCCATGCAAGAGCCAGAGGCCGGAGGCAAGGAGGCCAATGGTATGCAGGAGCATCAACCATGATTTGCCGTCGAGCGTCGTCGAGTCGGGTTGAGGAGCGCTCGATCTCGTCGCCCGTTTCGATGCAGGATCGATCCGAGGCAGTCCCAATGGGATCCCCGCCAGAGGCGTGGGAGGAGCCATCAGACGAGGGGGACTCAACACCACTGTGGAGACATTCGTCTCGGCCGAAACATCCCGAACCGTCGGCCCTATTCGGCTGAACAGGCCCGTCGGCATGGACAACTGCGGCGGTAGCGTGAACTTGACCAGCGCAATCACCAGCAGCGCGTAGCGCAACGGTGAAGGCCATCTCCGCCCCAACCGGACGACGACGAGTAGTAATACGGTGAGTAAGGATGCCTGCCAGGTGACGTGCCATACGTATGGGAACCAATTCGCGGCGGCATCATTGATCTGTGGCAGCAGCGGTTGCATACGTTTCACTCCCCGGGATCGGCCTCCCGTCGAAGCCTGTCCAGCAGTCGCTGTAATTCCTCGATTTCGGCGGGTGTCGGTGGCTGCGTCTCGAAAAGCGCAGTGACCAGCGCGGGCCCGCTACCGCGGAAGATGCGTTGCAGCACATCGCCGATGACGCGACGGTACATACCGCCAGGCCGGCGCGTGGGTGTGTACACGAACGCTTTGCCGACCGGCCCCTTGACCCGTTTCACCAGGCCCTTGACCTCCAGCCGGCCCAGTAGCGTCACCATCGACGTGTGTGCCATGGGCCGGTACGCCTCCATGGCTTCGCGGACCTGGCGCGCGGTCGCCTGGCGCAGCCCCCACAAGCAGGCCATCACCTCAAGCTCTGCATCAGGTAGGCGTTCCTCGGCCATGGCCTCCCTCGCCTGCAGTTGATCGCCGCTCGTCTAGCCGATCATGGTAACCGGCATTGAGAATATCGACGGGCGTCGAGATTGTCCATGGTGAATATTGACGGGCGTCGAGATTGTCCAGCGGTCGTAGAACCAAACGCGCACTCGTGTGCGACATCGTCTACGAGGGTCGACGATCCTATGGTCCGAAGGAGTATCCCACCTCGGATTCCCCGAGCTCAGGTCTCATTCGACGAGAAAGTCTCGTTCGAAGTGGCTCCGAAGTCGTGCGTCGCCGCGATCGTGAACGACCGACGCAACACGCTCGAGAAACCGAGCGTCACCCTTGAAGATTCGAAGCGCGAACAGGGCGGCGATCGCCGTCGACACCTCTTCTGAGGCGACGAGTTGGATCAGGTGCTCGGTCGCCTCGGACCTGCGGAGGATGGCGATGGCCAAGAGGACCTGCTGTCTCAACTCGGCGGAGAGGCAACGGGGCCAACACTCTTTGAGTGGGGCGAGTGCCTCGGGGAGGCGCGACCTCCCGAGTGCCAGGGCCGCCGCCTCGCAGGCTGGTTGATGGATCGGGTTGAGATACTCAGTGACGAGCCCGAGGTTTTCCCCAGGGTCGACGGCAAGCAGGCCGCACAGGCATTCGGAGAGGACGTCGGGGTCGCCGTCCCCGATGCGGACCTTTAGGCGGAGGATCAGGCCGGCCGCTTCAGTCCCGACGGCGCCGAGCGCCGAGGCCGCTGCGGTCCGCACATCCCTGGCGGGATCGGCCAGCGCGTCGACCAGAGTGGGAAGCGAGCGGTGGCCTTCGAGCCTCGCCAGCGCGACGACGGCCGACGCGCGAAGGGGAGGAGCCGAGTCTTCCGTCCTTCCCCAGACCGGCTCGAATTGAACGTGACCGGCCGCTTTCTGAAAAAGATCCGGGGCGTCGTATTCCATCAGGTCGAGGGCCTGGACGATCGCGATCTTGGCGCGGCAGAGCTTGTCGACATTGAGCGGGTCGATCAGCATTCGGTCGAAGGCCGTTTCCAGGTCCTTCGCCAACTCGATGAGCTTGCTCTCGCCAACAATTACCGCCGACGCGGCCACGAGAAGGTTCGAGCGGTCGCCGAGACGTTTGCGGACCTCGTCCTTCTGATCGGGCGTGAGCGTCTGGCCCCTAAGCTCGCGGAGCGCTGCCAACTTGTCCTCGAGCGATCCGCGAGGTGCCATGAGACTCTCCACAGGAGCGACCCCGGATCGGACCCGACACGTCGGCGACAAGGCCCCCACCAATCCTCGACTCGACGAGACTCGCGCTCGTCCCGCTCACGTTGAGCGGAGGATCTTCCCGGGATTGAGGATGTTCAGTGGATCCCACGCCAGCTTGAGCCGACGCATCAGGTCGACTCCGGCATCGCCGAACTCCTCGACGAGCAACTCGACTTTATGCCGGCCGACGCCATGCTCGCCGGTGCAGGTCCCGTCCAGCTCCAGGGCGCGGCGCATCGCCCGATGGTTGAGTCGTTCGGCCTCCTGCATCTCGTCCGGGTTGTCCGGATCCGCGAGGATGATGCAGTGGAAGTTACCGTCGCCCACATGGCCGAGCACGGGGCACGGCAGCGAGCAGGTGCGGGTGTCCTCGATCGTCGCGGCGATGCACTCGGCCAGCCGCGAGATCGGCACGCAGGCATCCGTGACGAATGCCCGCGCTCCGGGACGGAGTTGGAGGATCGCCAGGAAGGCGGTATGCCGAGCGTCCCAAAGTCGCGCACGATCCTCGGGAGCGGTCGCCCACTCGAAGTCGTGGCCACCGAGCGTGTGTGCGATCTCCTGCACGGCCTCGACCTGCTCCGCAACCCCCGACGGGGTGCCGTGAAACTCCAGGAAGAGCGTCGGCTGCTCCTTCAACGCCGTCTGTTGATACCGGTTGACCGCGGTGACGGTCAGGGTGTCGAGCAGCTCGGCGCGGGCGATCGGGATCCCCCGCTGGATCGTCCGGATGACGGTGTTGACCGCTCCCGCCACGTCCGGGAAGGGGCAGACGGCCGCCGAAATGGCCTCGGGACGCGGGTAGATCCGGACCGTGACCTCGGTGATGATCCCGAGCGTCCCTTCGCTCCCCACGAAGATCCTCGTGAGGTCATACCCCGCCGAGGATTTCTTCGCGCGGCGGCCGGTGCGGACAACCTCGCCATCGGCCGTGACGACCTTCAGGCCGACGACATTCTCGCGCATCGTCCCGTAACGCACGGCGTTCGAGCCCGACGCGCGCGTGGCGGCCATACCGCCGAGCGTGGCGTCCGCGCCCGGGTCCACCGGGAAGAAGAGCCCGGCCCCCTCGATCGCCGCGTTCAACTGCTTGCGAGTCACCCCCGGTTCGACGGTCGCGGTGAAATCCTCCCCGTCTACCGCGAGGATCTTGTTCATACGAGACAGATCGAGGGTCACGCCCCCCTCGACGGCCATGATGTGCCCTTCGATCGAAGTCCCGGCGCCGTAAGGAATGACCGGGACCCGGTGCAGGGCGCACAACCTTACGACCTCGGCCACCTCATCGCTGGTCGCCGCGAAGACGACACAGTCCGGGGGCGTGGCGTCGAACGGGGATTCATCCCGGCCGTGTGATTGCCGGACGGCCTCGCCGGTGCTGAACCGATCCCCGAACCGATCTCCGAGGGCACGCAGCAGCTCAGGCGGTGCCGTGCGCCTGCGGGCGATGGGTGAAGCTGACGCGTCCTGCATGCGAGTCCACCTCCGGGTCGATCGCTGGCGGGCGCCAGGAAAGATTCGGTCCCCGACTCGGCCTTGCGTTTACGCGTCGACGGTACGCCATCTTGGCGTGGGAATCAAACCTTTGCCTTCACCAATTCATCAATGCCAATCGGAAAAATGACAGGATTGCAAAGCGATAACGACAAAAGATAATCTTTGTTCATGGACATACAATACGGCTTTGACCAGGACAGATAGGCGGCCGCGGGGAGCAAGGCTCCCCGCGGTCGAGAGGCTTCGATCAATAGCGGTAGTGGTCCGACTTGTACGGACCTTCCTTGGGGACGTGGATGTAGGCGGCCTGCTCGGTGGTCAGCTCGCTCAACTGGACGTTCAGCGTCCTGAGCTGGAGCCGGGCGACGTGCTCGTCGAGCTTCTTGGGCAGGACGTAGACGCCGATGGGGTACTTGTCGGGGTTGCCCCAGAGCTCGATTTGGGCAAGCACCTGGTTGGCGAAGGACGAGCTCATGACGTAGGAGGGGTGGCCGGTGCCGCAGCCGAGGTTGACCAGGCGGCCCTTGGCGAGCAGGATGATCCGCTTGCCGTCGGGGAAGATGACGTGGTCGACCTGGGGCTTGATCTCCTCCCACCGGTAGTCTTCGAGCGACGCGACGTCGATCTCGTTGTCGAAGTGGCCGATGTTGCACACGATGGCCTGATTCTTCATCTTGGCCATGTGAGCATGCGTGATGACCTTGAAGTTGCCCGTGGTCGTCACGAAGATGTCGGCCTTGTCGGCCGCGTACTCCATGGTGACGACGCGGTAGCCTTCCATCGCGGCCTGGAGCGCACAGATCGGGTCGATCTCGGTGATCCACACCTGGGCCGAGAGGGCACGGAGGGCCTGGGCCGAACCTTTGCCCACGTCGCCGTAGCCGGCGACGACGGCGATCTTGCCGGCGATCATCACGTCGGTGGCGCGCTTGATGCCGTCGACCAGCGACTCGCGGCAACCGTAGAGGTTGTCGAACTTCGACTTGGTGACGGAGTCATTCACGTTGATGGCGGGGAACTTCAACTCGCCCCGCTTGTGCATCTGATAGAGGCGGTGGACGCCGGTCGTGGTCTCTTCCGTCACGCCCTTGATCGCGGCGAGGTTCTTGGAGTACCAGCCCGGCTGCGAGGCGATGCGGCTCTTGATGGCGGCGAAGAGGATCCGCTCTTCCTCACTGCTCGGGTTGTCGAGGACGTGGATGTCGGCCTCGGCGCGGGCGCCGAGGTGGAGCAGCAAGGTCGCGTCGCCACCGTCGTCGAGGATCATGTTCGAGTGGCCACCGTCGGCCCATTCGAAGATCCTGTGGGTGTAGTCCCAATACTCCTTGAGGGATTCGCCCTTGAAGGCGAAGACCGGAATGCCGGCATCGGCGATGGCGGCGGCGGCGTGGTCCTGGGTGGAGAAGATGTTGCACGAGGCCCAGCGGATCTCGGCGCCCAAGGCCTTGAGCGTCTCGATCAGGACGGCCGTCTGGATGGTCATGTGGAGCGAGCCGGTGATGCGTGCGCCCTTCAGGGGCTGCGACGCGGCATACTCGTCGCGGATGGCCATCAGGCCAGGCATTTCGGTCTCGGCAATCGCGATCTCGCGGCGGCCCCACGGGGCGAGCCCGATGTCGGCGACGAGATAATCGGTGAAGGCGGCGGTTTTCTGCGCAACGGTGGCCACGTTCATAGACTCCAAAAGAAAATGAACGGGCGCCGTTGCACGATATTTTTTCTCCACCTCGCGAGCCTGGCAGGAACGCCCTAGCGTCCGTCGCAGCGCCCCTCGTCGAGATGGTGTTCGGGTGACAAGCGGTAGGCGAGGCTCCCGGGAATCACCAGTTCCAAGGAACGAGCATTTTATCCCAACGACCGGTTCGCTGACAAGTCGAAGGCCGAGAACCCGGATGGTTACCCTAAGTCTCCTGAGAATTAACCTTTAAGGCACGAACCAGGCTCAGGGCACGCCACCTTTTATGAGAATGCGACGGCACGTTACGGTCTGCCGCTCACGTGTCTTCCAGCCCACGAGGGCAGGTCGACGAACGCCTCCCGGTTTTCCAACTCGGACGTGCGGATCTCCCCCTCGCCCTGAGCTCGTCGAGTCGAACAGCAGGTACAGACACCGGAACACCCCTCGGCTTCATGGAATCCGCTTCATGATGATTCGGCCCACACCGTCGCGATATGAAGTTTTTAAGCCCCAGGCCCAAACCGTCCGTGTCAGGCCATTTCTCTCCGATTTACCCACTTTATCTATTCTTGGCGCCTTCTCATTGCCATCTTTTCAGATAAGGAGCTTTGCGTCACCTCGACGGAATCGGTACCGTTGAAACGCGTGCGAGGACTTCCTCGACATGGCATCAGGCCCCGTGGAGCGCACGTCAACCGCCGCCGTCGATTCCGTCGCGCTCGCATCACAGAGCGATTCGTCATCCTGTCCGAATGAATTTCACGGGACAATACACCAAAGAATTCATCCTCGCCCGGTGAATCCCTATCCTCGCCCATAAGCCATCAATAGGGCCACGGCCATGCCGGCCACCAGTGCGGGCAGGAGTGGTCGGATGAGGCCGGCTGGCGTGGTGCCGACGAGGCCCGTGGCACAGAGGACGACGGCGGAGACGGGGGACATGGTCCGTCCGGCGGCCGCGGAGAGGCACGCGAGGGCACCGAGGGTCGGCATTCCGGCCCGGTCGGCGAGCGGTGCGAGGCAAGCCTGGGCGTAGGCCAGGACGGGCCCGGAACCGGAACCCGAGAGTGCGGCGAGGCCCCAGGGAATTGCGATCGAGAGGAACGCCAAACCTCGATGGGAATGACCGACCCGAGAGAGGAGGGCGTCGCCCAGCCCGACGGCGGCGACTCCGGCTCCGAAACACTGGGCAACGATCGTGAGGCTGATGACGTCGCGGTAGGCCGCCCCCATCCCCTCGAAAAGCGCCGAGGCCACCGGGCGAATCTCCCGCCAGCCGATTAACGCGGCCAGCCCGAAGCCGATCAGGAGGGCTCGGACGACCGGGATCGCGGCCGCGAGGTCGGGCCGATTGGCCACACCGTCCACGACCAGGAGCCAGCCGAGAGGGGCCCAACCGGCGTGGGACAGGAGGAGCAGCCCCACGGGTACGAGCGGGATGATCGCCTTCAGCGGTTGGATTCGCTCCTCAGGATCGATCTCGGGAATCGTTGCCCCGTGAGGGTCCACCGTCGAGGGGACTTCCTCGCCCCGAGCCGGCCGGGCGCTGAAGCTGAAGACGACGATGGCCGAGACGAGTCCGGCGATGCTTGCAGGGATCACACGACGACTCAGGGCATGCGGGATGATCCCCACGACCCCGGCGAGGGCCTGGACATCCTGGGCGGCCGGGTTGAGCAGATCGCCCCCGAACGAGGCCCCGAGCACCAACGCCGCACCGGCGACTTCGGGGCGGTATCCGGCGGCGACGAGAAGCGGGATCAGGATCGGGCCGAGCATCGCCGCGACGCCGGACTGGCTGGGGACGGCCAGGTTCACGACGTAGGCCACGGCGATTCCACCCGGCGCCACGGCCCAGGCACGGCCTCGCAGCGGGCGGGTGAGCACATTCACGAGGTGGCGGTCGCACCCGGTCACCCGGAGCACGGCCGCGAATCCCATCGCCGCGCAAATCGGCGCGACCATCCCGGCGATCATCGACTTCGCGAACGCGTCGAGCACCGCGAGCGGTCGGCCCGCGAGGCTCGCGAGGGCCAGCCCTCCTCCAAAAAGGGCGAGCCTGAGGTCGTATCGGCGAACGACCAGGCCTATGGTCGCCGCGACGATCCCGAGGGCGAGGACCATTCTCATAAAAGTCGACGTCGAGTATGGGCAGGATTCAGGGCCTCGGCACTTGCCGGAGACAAGTACGCGATCATCCCACCCTATTCCGCAACAAACAAGGTGGGCGGAAAGACGACCAGGACGGAACGTCCCGGCAATCCTCCCGCCCCCCAAGCCGACTTCTCAGAGCGAGCTCACCTTACCCCCTCGACAATCGGCGTTTCACTGCCGGCTCCGGAGATACTCCAGCAAGTCGGCCGCCTCTTGCGAGGTCAGGCCGGCGAGTTGCTGGTCGGGCATGAGCGATCGGAGGGAAGGTTGAAGCTGTTCGATGTCCTTGGCCTCCAGGGTGATCGCCTTGTCCTCGGCGTCACGCAAGACGACGGCGCTCTCGCTTCTCTTGACCAACTGCCCCGTCGCCGACCTCCCGTCGTTCAAAAGGGCGAGGTAGGCTGCATACTTGGGTTCGATCCGTCGAGAAGGTTCGAGGAGACTCTCCAGGAGATCCTCCCGAGAACGGCTCTTGCCGATCGCCGATAGGTCAGGGCCGATCGTCTTGCCACGCTCACCGATTTTGTGGCACTGGCCGCAGTTGAGAGCGGTGGACCAGAAGAGCGTCTCGCCTCGTTTGGCGTCGCCCGACACCGTCAGGATGGCGCGAGGTTGGGGGTTCGACCCGAGCTTTCGGACCGCCTTGGGATCGACGGGCAGGTAGCCCTCGAACAGGTCGCGGACCAGCCCGGGGGACAGCTTCGCTGCGGAGGCGACGAGCGCGTCCCGTTCCGCCGGCTTGAGCTCGCCTCGACCGAATTTCCGGGCCAGGGGCAAGGCCGACTTGGGGTCGGCCAGGACGGCGGCCGTCGGATTGGCCGGGGATGCCGCCCACTTCTTCCCCTGGGCGGCGTCGAGGCTGGCAATCCACAGCTCGATTAGCCGCAAGCCGGCCTCGTCGGGACGTTCGGAACCGATGTGGGGCATACGGTCACGTCCGAATTTGGACATTCGATAATATAACGTGCTCGAACCCGGATCCCCCGGCTTGATGATGCAGGCCTCCGGCAATGAGAAGTCTCCCCGCAGCGGCCGAACTCCCACGGCATTCATTTCATCGACTTCGACGGGGAACTTCAAACGCAAGGGCACCGAACCGCCCCCGTGCTCGCTGTGGCAGTGGCCGCAACTCGAGTGGAGGTAGCTCCGAGCCCGGGCTTCGAGCGTCTGGCCGCGGTCGGCAGGGTCGGCGAGCTTCGGCTCCCTGGCCACTGAACTCGCCGTGAAGGGCGGGAGCGCCTTGTCCTCGTCCCCCTTGCGCTGGATGTATCCGGCCCTCGTCAGGAAGACAAGCTGGTTCACCGCATCGGTCCCCTTGCGGTTCAACTGCTCGGGGAGGAACGCCAGGGTGTATTCCGACTGGTTGCTGTGGCAAGACATGCACTGGCTTCGACTATGAAATTGCCAGCGCCGTACCTGCTTCCCGTCGCGAACGTCCTTCTCGAGGCCTTCCGCGGGGACGATGTCGGCGTCGGACTGGTCCTCTCGCCAGGCGTAGGAGTAGGGTCGCCAATCCAGGCCATCGTAGTGCAAAACCTGGGTCTCGACGCGATGCCCACCGACGGAAAGCGTCCTGGCGAGGACACCGTCTTTGGGGAAGTGCATCCGGAAGCTATGCCAATTCACCATGCCTGGGACCGGCTTCCCCTTGTCATACAGGGAGACGGACGAAGTCCCGGGAAGTCCCAGCAGATACTCGGCGGTCGCCCCGTCCTGCCACTGTCGGCTATTGACCTTGAACGGTACGACCCCGGGCGCGGGCGTGTACTTCGGGACCGACGACAGGAGCCCGGTCTGCGACAAGGTCGTCGGGAACTTCGTGTTGCGGGCGGTTCGGGAATTGCGCTCGAGCGTATTGATCGTGCCGTCGTCGTAGTCGAGGACGTAGATCTCCCCGTCCTTGTCCTCGCCGAAGGCCGCGATGCGAACTAATGGCGGCGCGATCTCCGTCATTTCTTTCGCGTGGTCGCCGTCGAATCGGGCCGCCCAGATCCGTCTGGTCTCCCAGTCACCGAAGATATAGGCACCTCGGAGCTCCGGAAACTTTTGCCCGTGGTAGACCAGGCCCCCTGTGATGCTGCAGGCGAGGGTATGCGAAAGCGCGATGAGCGGCGGCCGGATCGGGGTCGGCCCGACCTTCTCGGGCTTTACAGGTTGAGGTCCTTCCATCGCGGACCAGCCGTAGTTCCCCCCCTTCTCGATCCGGTGGACCGACTCCCAGAGTTCCCAGCCGACGTCGCCGACGAACAGCTCACCCGTTTGTCGGTCGAAGCTCATTCGCCAGGGATTGCGGAGCCCGTAGGCCCAGACTTCAGGCCTCGCGTCCTTGGTCCCGACGAACGGGTTGTCCGGAGGGACTGCGTAGTTCTTCCCCGCGTCTTTGCGCGAGACGTCGATGCGCAAGATGGACGAGAGAAGGTCCGAGATATCCTGACCGGTGTTGAACGGGTCGGGTGGGTTTGGCGACCCGGCATCGCCGGTCGAGATATAGAGCATTCGGTCGGGCCCGAAGTGGATGTCCCCCCCGTTATGCCCGCCTTGCTTGAAGGTCAGGAGGACTTCTTCGCTCGAGGCGTCGATCCTCGGTGGGTTCGCCTGAGTGACCGTGAATCGGGAGACTCGCGTGCCGTCTTCGAGGTTCGGCTTGCTGGACTTCCCCCTAAGCGTATAGCAGAGGTAGCAGCGTCGATTCTTTTCGAAGTCGGGGTCGAAGGCGAGTCCGTAGACCGACTCCAATTCCTTGGCGTCGGGATGGTCCGGGATCGTCTTGATTTCGGTTCGGAAGTCGAGGAACGGTTCAGTCTTGGCATTCGGACCGGGGACGAACGAGGTGAGGGTGCCCCCCACTTCGACGACGACCAGTCGGTCAGTCCCTGGGATCCGCGACATGAGCCCGGGATGGTCGAACTTCAGCTTCGGGAAGGCTCGGACTAACTTGAACGGTAAGGGCGGATCGGGCGACCCCACAAGCTTCGAACTTCGCCAGGGTACGCGTGTCGATTTGCCGGAGGAGGATCCTGACGGCTCAGCCGCGAGCGTCTCTCGACGCAGGAGCCATCCAACTATCAACACACTTAGAAGGCCGAGCACAGCCAGAGTCCGGCGGTGTCCCCATCGGCAGGATGTCGCCATGAGTCGCGCTCCGAGGACCAGATTCGTGGAGAGATGTCCCAGGGGGACCGTTCGAGTTGCGTCGCCATTGTAAAGCGTCCCGAGCCCAAGTGAAAAACGATTCTGAAAATGCGGTCTCCCTGGTGGAATCGTTCTTCCCTCATCTTCACGACCTACGGGTATTGCGCTTGGATAGCAGCATCGTTCGTCCGGACAAGGACTCAACGAATTCGGTCGACCCTGTCGAGCCAAGAGGGACGATGGTACTGTGAGCCCGGTCGAGCTCGCGCGAGAGGCCGATCGATCCGTCCACACGATCCGCCGAGCAAGCCGGCCCCCAATCGGAGGAATGATGACGCAGGAGACATGGACAGCCGTCGACACGTACTTTGCCGATCTTCTGCTCGCGAAAGACCCGTCTCTCGAAGCCGCCCTACAACGGAGCGACTCGGCCGGCCTGCCGGCGATCCACGTCTCTCCCGCCCAGGGAAAGCTCCTCCATCTCCTGGCGAGACTCCAAGGCGCCCGAACAATCCTGGAAGTCGGTACTCTCGGCGGCTACAGCACGATCTGGCTCGCCCGTGCGCTCCCAGCGGGAGGTCGCCTGATCACCCTCGAGGCCGATCCCAAGCATGCCGAGGTGGCCAAAGAGAATATTCAACAAGCCGGACTCGGTGATATCGTGGAGATCCGGCTCGGTCCCGCGTTGGAGTCGCTCCCTCAAATCGCCGGTGCGGGACTCGGGCCCTTCGACCTCATCTTCGTCGACGCCGACAAGACGAGCACGACGGAATACTTCGAGTGGGCTCTCAAGCTCTCGAAGGTCGGGAGCCTGGTCATCGTCGACAATGTCGTGCGGAACGGCGCCGTGATCGATCCCTCGAGCGACGACCCCAACGTTCAAGGGGTGCGACGCTTTAACGCAAGGCTCTCGGCCGAACCTCGCGTCAGCGCCACCGCGTTGCAAACGGTGGGAATCAAGGGCTACGACGGCTTTGCGCTCGCCCTGGTCGTTTCAGGGGCTTAATCCCTCGGAGTCCTCGAAGGAAGACCAGTCCGCGTTTTCGCGCGGGAAATGTCCAGTGACCAACGTTCACGGATGACCATCCCCTCATGAAGATCGCCACCTACAACATCAATGGAATCGGGGCACGTCTCCCTCTTCTCCTGGAATGGCTCGAGTCGTTCCGGCCCGACGTCGCCTGCCTGCAAGAGTTGAAAGCACCCGACGAACGATTTCCCGTCGAGGCCATTCGTCAGGTCGGTTACGAGGCGGTCTGGCACGGTCAAAAAAGCTGGAACGGGGTCGCCATCCTCGCACGCAGGCCGCTCGCAGAGAGTCGGCGAGGACTCCCCGGCGACCCTGACGACACGCATAGCCGTTATATCGAAGCCAAGGTTGATGACCTCACCATCGGCTGCCTCTATCTCCCGAACGGAAACCCTGCCCCAGGCCCCAAGTTCGACTACAAGCTCGCATGGTTTCGACGCTTCCACGAGTACGCCGCGAGCTTGCTCGAAGCGCGGGGACCAGTCGTTCTCGCCGGCGACTACAACGTCATCCCATCCGAGCGAGACGCCTACAAGCCCGAACGCTGGGTCCATGACGCCCTCTTCCTCCCCGAAACTCGCCGGGCGTATCAGGACCTCCTCGCCCAAGGTTGGACCGACGCGATCCGGCACCTCCACCCCGAGGAAACGATCTACACCTTCTGGGACTACATGCGAGGAGCTTTCTCCCGCAACGCAGGCATCCGGATCGACCACCTGCTCCTGAGCCCGGACTTGCTCCCAAAGTTGAGGATCTCCGGTGTGGACCGAGAGATCCGAGCGAGGGAGAAAACGAGCGACCATGCACCGACCTGGATTGAGCTCGAGACGACGCCAACCTGAAGACTCCTACTCTAGATTTAATAAGGTTTTATAGATTGTCCGGGCTTCGTCCTGTCGTATCGATCGAGCGTTTGCGATGCGGGAACCAAGAGCAGAGGGGGAAAGGCCGAAAACATAGAAGATCCTTGAAGCCCCTCGCCCGAGGTGGGTCCTCCTAAAGCTCCTCCAGTGAGACGAAAAACGAAGATCGGTAACTGGCAATAGCTATGCGAGGTGCTTGACAACAAGCACGACGTCTCTGATAATCCTGAGACATTCTGATGCCGCCTGCGATGGGAACCCGGTCGTGGGCAAATAAAGGCAGGGCAACGTCGGCACAACGTCAAGTGCCGGTTCGAGGCCCTGTTTTTTGTTTGCGCCTTACGAATACGAGGAAACACGCAGATGAGCGACAATCTCACCGGTTACGTCCAGTTCGTCGACGACGAGCAAGGCTACCTCCGCTGGCTTGCGGAGAATCCGAACGGCTTCGTTGTCGACTCGTTCCGCGTTCCTACCGGCAACTACCTCAAGTTGCATCGTACGTCGTGCAAGTTGATCAATACCGGCTTGCCGAACAACTGGACGACGCGGTCATACATCAAGACCTGCTCGACGATTCCAAAGCTTCTGGACCGCTGGGCGGTCGACGCGACCGGATTCGGGATCAGTCCTTGCGGCGTATGTGATCCCCAGGTTGCAACCAAACCGGACGCGTCGACCGCGTGTGTGGCCGGGGGAACCGA
This sequence comes from Singulisphaera rosea, assembly GCF_054877945.1. NCBI lineage: Bacteria > Pseudomonadati > Planctomycetota > Planctomycetia > Isosphaerales > Isosphaeraceae > Singulisphaera > Singulisphaera rosea. The sequence goes on from NZ_JBTYIP020000007.1 coordinate 134,110, forward strand.
ACGTCCAAATCTCGCGACTCAGGCGCTCATCGATAACGTTCGCCCCTGCGCCATTTCGGGCAAGGGCGAAGTCCCGGCGACGATCTCGACCGGCTGTCCAGAGCTGGACAAAGCATGGTCAGCCTACGCCCAAATGATTCTTCGTTCGGACATCCTCATTCCTGACACGGAGGAGGATCTGAACTGGCACGCATTCCTCGGGCACAGCATCGACATGCAGGGCTTCCGAGCCGCCGAGTTCGCCGGAATCGACCCACTGACAAGGCATGCCCCCGACTTCATTCCCTTGAAGACCAGAGGCATCGGAATCCCGGAGCTCGCCTCGCTGTGGCAGATTAAGACGATTCGTGATCATCTACGTGGAGGACGTTGGGACGAGTATCTACGGCCAGAGACCATTGAAGTTCTGCGAACAGAAGGGGGCGAGATCGGGAAATCGCTCGCGGACGCCTTCGAGAAATTCCCTCGAACGAAATATCGATGGTCCCTGAGAGCATTGCTGCAGAACTCGGACAAACTGAGTCCCTTCCGATTCTCCTTCCGTGAATGGCTCCGGGCCGAATGCGACCAATTGGGGATCCAATCCTTTCCCCCCAGCGACTTCAGGCAAGGCGTCCCGTTCGGTGGCGGCATGTGGACCATCGAGCAGGCTCTACGAACCCGCCTGGCCGCTGAATTCTTCATGGTCGGACCAGCCATGTCGGCTTACATGATCTGCGACTGGCAGCTCTGGCTTTGGCGAGAAGGATTGACGGCCGTCTTCGCCAACTTCAAGCTCGATTCGTTCCACGAGAAGTTCGTGAAGAAATTCGGGCGAGGTGTAGTCCCCACCGATGAAGCCGGGTTCATCCGTTGGTGGTTTGGGCTGCATCCCGAACTTCCTCCTCGTCTGGCCAACGAATGCATCTGGTTGGCCGTCGAGAACAAGTTGGTGAGCCTGAGTTAAGTCCAGCCGGAATTGATGGTTAGAACTCCCCCGACCATGCAGACGACCCATGCCCAGAACTTCCAACCGCGATGGCTTCCGGGCATGGGCGTTCAATGTTCTGGGAAGGACTCGATTCTCAGAATTCTCGTCAGGTTGTCAGGAAAGCCGGAATCCCTCGTCGTCCGCCGACGCCTGACTTTGTGAGGTCGATGCCGAGGGCATGATCGTCAAATGTGCATCCGTTCGATCTCGGAGTGCCCGATTGAAGAAGACCGCCACCCGTTGCTCGGTCCCGCAGTGCACAAACGAGCCGTAATAGAGTACGGGTGAGGTGAGGATCGAGCCGATGAATAGGTGCCCTATCGCCCTGCCGGCGGATGCTGCCTCCGCCTCGACCAATGCGAAAGCGGGTTGTTTCGCCGTGATCGCGTTCGCGTTCCGTTCCACCTCAACCTGAAGTTGCGCGGCACAACGAGGGCAGGTGATCTGCCCGGTAAAAACCAGGCTTGGCCTCGACCCTGGTTCGGCGACTCGCAGCATGCCCAGGGGTGAGGACCCTTGTCGCTCTTTCGTCGATGACCCGCTCACACCGGTCGAACTTTGTGTTCGCTGGCTCACGGAGTAGACCGTCCCTCGAACACGTTCCACCTCCCGTTCCCAGGCTTCATGTCGTTTGGCCGGGTCGTTTCCTGCCTCTGAGTGGAAGTTTTGATAGTAACCCAGCCCAGGAGACTTCTCGACGCTGCGGACGACCAGGGCGATCAGGACCGGAAGGTTGCGCTCTCGGCAGTTCTGGCCCACTTCGCTCAGAGCTCGATAAAGACGCTCGTCATTGTGTGCCACCCCGTCATAGGGTGACTCTAGCGGAGGAAGAGCGCTTACAAGTTGCTTATACGTAATGAGTGGGCTCGCCAGGCCGGTTCTCAGGGCCAAGACCTGAAAAATCGCTTCACCGAGCGGAGACATGCGGACAGCCCTCAAGGTGTAGAGGTGGAGGACTCCAGAAATAGTCGGAGCCGAGAGCGACCGCAAGGGGTGAGTGACGAGAGACTGGATGTCCTTCAAGCGGTGTGCGTAGCTACCGCCAACCCATTGACACATGTAAATCGAAATAATATTTTATAAAATAATTCCATTTAATTACTCATTAATATTATCACTTATAAATATTCGCTGGATTGGGTCAAGCGCCGGGAGACTTTCGGGGCTTGCGCCAGGAAGCCCGGTAACGCGAAGCTGGGCGGCCAAAGTCGTGAACACGCAATTGCGGAGAGTCCGCAAACTTCGAACTTGACTCGTAAGGTTTTTCTTACCAATATAGGCCTCATGGTCGTCGCCCCCAATTCTGAGCCCGATGTCTTCGGAGCCATCAGCCATCCGGCGCGTCGGCGGATGCTCGACCTCCTCGCGGAGTCCGACCATTCGGTCAACGCGATGGCGGTGCATTTCGAGATGAGCCGCCCGGCGGTCTCCCAGCATCTCCGCGTCTTGCTCGATTCCGGGCTCGTCACCGAGCAACGGCACGGGCGAGAGCGCCGTTACCATCTCGTCCCGGAACGACTCGGGCCGGTGCGAGAGTGGATGGCGCACTACGAGCGGTTCTGGGACGACCGGCTCAATCGTCTCCAGCAGCAACTCACGGAAAGGAGTCAGGAGTGAGCAACACCATCCGAAGGGAATTGCGGATACCACAACCGCCGGCGCAGGTGTGGCGTGCCCTCACGGACAGCGCGACCCTCGCCGAGTGGATGTTTCCCAACGACTTCAAGCCGAGCGTCGGCCACCGCTTCACATTCCACGTCCCTCCGAACCCCAAGGCGGGCTTCGACGGGTTAATCGTGCAGTGCGAGGTCCTGGAGTGCGACCCGCCGAGGAGGCTCCTCTTCTCATGGTCGGTCGCCGGTCCCGTCGAGAACACGCGTGTGTCCTATCGGCTCGAACCCGATGGGGAAGGGACACATCTCGTTTTCGAACACTCGGGATTCGACCTCACCCAACCGTCGGGCGATGGGGCGATCCGTGGGGCCGAATTCGGCTGGGCGAGGATGCACAAGTCGCTCGCCGCCATCCTGGCCAACCTCGAGGCCAGTCACGGCGACGAACACCGTCAAGCCTGACGGGGAAGCAAACGTCAACATTGCCCAAGCATGACGAAGCTTCGTGGGCCCAGTTGCTCAGAGATTCGTCCCGGGGGCCTGGGCCGTCGATTCCCAGGCCTGACCTGGAGCCTTCGAGGTCCCCCCTCAAAACATTTCTGGAGACGTCCATGAACCAAGGTGTCAAGCGTTCCATCCTGCGCTGGATCCACCTCATCTTCAGCATTCCGATCATCGGGTACATCTATAGCCCGTTCGAAGAAATCCCGAAGTACGCACCCGCGACACGGTATGTCTTTCTGCCCATACTCGTCGTCTCGGGCCTGTGGATGTGGAAGGGCCATCTCGTGCGGAGGTTGTTGACCAAGAGACCGACCGAACGGATCGCCGTCGAGTCCCAGCGATAACCAGACGGCTCGCGAAAGTCCACCAAGCCGCTTTTGGTCGGCGCGATCGAAAACCCACCACAAAGGTACAGAGTCACCGAGGAACCTGAATAACCTCGGAAATGGCGCCATCCTCTCCGGATTTCGTCTTTTGTGTCGTGATGCCTTTGTGGTGGAAGTGAACTTGGTGGTGATCGGCGAGACATGTTGCGGAAATGGCCTGTAGTCTCCGGACCACCGCTTGATCTCAAGGAGAGGATCAATGTCTCAGGAATTCATCGAGATCCGGGGCGCACGGGAGAACAACCTCAAGGATGTTTCGCTGCGGATCCCGAAGCGGAAGATCACGATTTTCACGGGTGTCTCCGGTTCGGGGAAGTCATCGATCGTCTTCGACACCATCGCCAATGAAGCCCAAAGGCTGCTCAACGAGAACTTCAGCCTCTTCGTCCGCAATTTCTTGCCGCGCTATCCCCAACCCGAGGCGGACGCGATCGAGAATCTGAGCATGTCCATCGTGGTGGACCAGAAGCGTCTTGGCGGCGGCTCGCACTCGACGGTGGGGACGGTGACGGACATCTACAGCATCTTACGCCGGTTGTTTTGGCGGGTCGGCCAGCCGTTCGTCGGCCCGGTCAACGTCTTCAGTTTCAACGACCCGCAGGGCATGTGCCCAAATTGCAATGGGCTCGGTCGAAAGCTCGACGTCGATCTGAACAAATTCCTGGATAAATCCAAGTCACTCAATGAGGGAGCGATCCAATTCCCGGAATACGCGGTCGATAGCTGGTCCTGGAGCCTCTGTATCCAGTCCGGACTGTTCGACCCCGAGAAACGCCTTTCCGACTACACCCGCGAGGAAATGGATCGGCTACTGTTCTGCGGGCCGGTGAAGGTTAAGACCAGGGTCGGCAACAAGGATGTCAACCTGACGTTCCAGGGGATCATCGAAAAGTTTGCGTCGAAATACATCAAGCGGGACCTCGCGACCATGTCGGAGCGCACGCAGAATGCGGTGACTCCGTACATGACGATGGGCCCCTGTTCGGAATGTCAAGGTGCTCGGCTGAGCCGGCCCGTCCTGCAATGCAAGCTCAACGGACGTAACATCGCCGAGTTGGCGAACCTCGAGATCACCGACTTGATCGAGTTCGCTCGTTCCATCAACGATCCGGTCGCGCAGCCGATCGTCGAAACCTTGGTCTCTCGCCTGCAGCACCTCGCGGACATCGGCCTCGAGTACCTGAACCTGAACCGGGAAACCGACACGTTATCGGGGGGCGAGTCCCAGCGGATCAAGATCGTCAAGCACCTGAGCAGCAGCCTGATGGACGTGATGTATGTCTTCGACGAACCCAGCGTGGGCATGCACCCGCGCGACGTCCACCGCATGAACGAGCTCCTGCAGAAGCTCCGCGACAAGGGAAACACCGTCATCGTGGTGGAACATGACCCGGACGTGATCAAGGTCGCCGACCATATCGTCGACGTCGGTCCCGAGGCCGGGCGTCGCGGTGGCGAGATCGTATTTGAAGGGAGCTATCAGGACCTGCTCCATGCCGAGACTTTGACGGGAACCCATCTAAGGAAGAAAATTCCTCTCAAATCGAAGTTCCACCAGCCGAAGGGCAAACTTGCGATCAAGAATGCCAACGTCAATAATCTGAAAAACGTGAGCGTCGAGATCCCGACCGGTGTGCTGACCGTGGTGACGGGAGTGGCGGGTTCGGGTAAGAGCTCCCTGATCCATCAGGTCTTCTTGCAGCAGCATCCCGACGCCATCGTGATCGACCAATCGGCGGTGGGCGTCTCGAGCCGTTCGAATCCTGCCACCTACACCGGCATCATGGACGCCATCCGTAAGGCGTTCGCGACCGCCAATAAGGTGAACGCCTCGTTGTTCAGCTTCAACTCGAAGGGTGCCTGCGAGGGCTGTCAGGGGCTGGGCGTGATCTACACCGACCTGGCCTTTCTCAGCGAAGTGAAGACCCCCTGCGAATCCTGTGCCGGCAAGCGATTCAAGGACGACGTGCTCGCGTACAAGCTGAGTGGGAAATCCATCAGCGACGTCCTTGCCATGAACGTGCAGCAGGCCCTCGAGTTCTTCGAGATCAAGGACGTCGTTCGCAGACTTCAAGCCATGAGTGACGTGGGACTCGACTACCTGAGCTTGGGGCAGCCCTTGAGCACCCTGTCGGGGGGCGAGTGCCAACGCATCAAGCTGGCCAGCGAACTCCACAAGAAGGGGAGCGTCTACGTCATGGACGAGCCGACAACGGGCTTGCACATGTCCGACATCGGCCATCTCCTGGACGTCATGAATCGACTGGTGAAGGCGGGGAACACCGTGATCGTCATCGAACATAACCTGCACATCATCAAGAACGCGGATTGGATCATCGACATGGGGCCCGAAGGTGGAAACAAGGGGGGGAGTGTCATCTTCGAAGGGACACCAGAGGCGCTGTTGTCCGCCAAGAATTCGCTGACAAGCCAATACTTGAGGTAACGGTGGCTCAATTCGACTTCGACCGACGAAAACCCATCGTCGAGCCCAGGTGGCAGCGGGTTGAGCGGACGGGCTCGAGTCGAAGTTGGCGATAGGGCGAGATTCGCGAGGGGATCAGAAGCCATCGTCTCAAACGGTCGTTATGGGTCGAACTCCCCAACGTCCGCTCTTGTCCTGGACCCAATCGGTCAAGAGCCCGCGCCTTCTGAGCCGCTCGAAAGCCTTGGCATAGGAGGGGACCGACCCGAGGTCGAGGTTGTCCGCCGGGAGAGTTGCGGCCAAGGCCTGGACCTCGGAAACGACCTCCATGCCCGCATCGATCAGTCGACGGATCGATTCCAGCAACCTGCTTTCAGCGACGCCGAGCCGATGCCCTCCGACCACGGGAATCGCCGCGATCACGCCGACGAGCTCTTGTGTGACTTGTTCACCTGCGAGCCGTGTTAGTGCGAGATTCTTGAGCCTGCGCAATCGTTGTTCGTCCTCCAAGATCCCTGCCTTGTAGAGAACGATCGAATCGCCGACCAACACCCCGAGCTCCGTGTCGGTCAGGTCCTCTTGGTGGCTCAGTTCCGAGTATCGTTGAAAGTGACGATGGAGCCGTCGGCGCGACCGCCGACATTCCGGGCAACGTGCAGGGCAGCGAGCGCCGAGGTCGAAGCCAAGGTCCTCGTACCAGTACTTCTGCTCCCGAGCGTGGAATACGAACGGCCGAAGGCAATTTCGACATTTCGTCAGCATGTCGACATAAAATAAAATCGGGCAAGGAGAAGGCTTCTGCCGGGACAGGTCTGCCGGGAATCCGGACTCGGGAGAGTACGCGACGCCGAATATGGGGTGTGGGACGAGGTTCGTCGGCGCGGGCGAGTTCGGCGTCATGGCATACTCCCGCTTCAGGAAGGCGCCCGCGATTAATGGAACAACGACCCGGATATCAGACGAGAATCGACCACGACAAGAACGCGAATGGAAAATGGACCGGAGAAAACTAGTTTTTCCGCAGAAGACACAGATCGCCGAAGATGAAATCACTGCAATTGTTAATTTTACTTGCGTCGACCTGTGTCTTCTTCGGATAGTCTTCAACCTCCCATTGTCGCCCCACTGAGGGTCGTGGATAAGCAAGCCGATCGACTGTCAGTCCGCTCTCACCTTGCGTCGCAAGATCGGCCGGTACGACACGTCCGTCAGGCTTCAATCGGGACGTTTGCCTCCAACTCGGCGGAGAGACGGTCGAGGTTCTGTTCATTCGCGGGCTCGACGACGTGGCGGATCGCATTCGCCACCGAGTCGTCGTCGAAGGCTTGCTCCCACAACAGGAGCGTCCCCTCGGGTTGCTCATCCAGCGTGATCGTGAGTCGGAAGTGGGGCGCGCTGACGTGTCGAATTACGACTCTTCTGTCTAAGTCGATCGTCTCGAAAAACGATTCGTTTGGATAATTCTTTCCGTCGGGGCCATGCATGGTGAAGTCCCAACGACCACCCGTTTGGAATTCAAAGGTCTCGAAGGTGTTCGTGAATCCAGAGGGCCCCCACCACTTTGCCAGTCGATCCGGATCCTGGATCGCCGCGAAGATGTCGGAGGTTTTCGCGAAGATCTCTCGCTTCGTCGTGAAGGTCGTCACCTTGGATTCTCCGTTTCGGCCGGGTTTGGACGGCCTGCTCGCACCTCGACCCTTCGAGTTCGCGACCGCCGCGACGATCGGCCATCGACTTCTTTATCGGAGAAGTCGGCCCGGTCTGTACAAAGGTTTCCGCCGACGGCTTGAAACCTTCCGGGGCCGATCGTCCGGGACGACGAGTTTTGGCCCGAATCGATCCTCGCCTCCGTCCGCGGACAGGAGCTCTCGAGTTCGGCGGTCAAGACTTCGATCCGCACCCTACCAGGCGATCTCGCCGTTATCGTCGAAGAACTTCCCGGTCGGGGGATCATCCATCGTGGCGAGCTTCACGGCGATCGCCGCGCCCTGCTCCACCGAACGCGGGGCGGCGTCCGTGCCCATGTCGGTCTTGACCCAGCCTGGGCAGGTCGAATTCACCGAGATCCTTTCGGAGGCGAGGTCCTTCGCGAGTGCCACGGTCAAACCATTGAGGGCGGCTTTCGATGAGTTGTAGGCAAGGACGTTGACGCCGTAGAACGGTAAGGCGGGGTTGCTCATGACGCCGAGAGAGCCGAGGGTGGAGGACTGGTTGATGACCCTGGCCGAGGACGACTTGCGAAGCAGCGGGATCATGGCCCTGGTTACGGAGAAGACCCCGAAGACATTGGTCTCGTAGGTCTCTTTGAGCGTCGCCAACTCGAGCTCCGACGGCCTCGTGTGCGAGGCGAAGTCGAGGCTGATCCCCGCGTTATTGATCAGCACGTCGAGGCGTCCATATCGATCCTCGAGCCAACGGGCCGCGCTGGTGCCGGTAGAAGGGTCGGTCACGTCCACTCGGACGCCTTCCGCCTCCAGCCCTTCTCCTCGGAGCCGGTCGGCGGCGGCGTGGACCTTGGCCTCGTCCCGCGCGGCGAGAACGACCGCGAAGCCAAGTTTCCCGAGTTGGCGTCCGATCTCGAAGCCAATCCCCTTGTTAGCCCCGGTGATCAAAGCGACTTTCTTCTCCGACATCGATCCCCTCCTTGTTTTGCTGAGACTGAGTGTCCTAGGGCGTTTGTTCTCGACGGAGCCTGGCGGACCAAGCCCAAGCACTCCCGACCAGTTCAGCCTGACATTCGTTCCTTGACGAGATCCTCGACCCGTTGGGGCGGACGATTGAGGAGCGTCGAGAGCGTGGGATCCACCGTTGCGAATTCCCCGGCCCGAGCGGCTCGGAACAGCCCCATCTGGAGTTCGATCAACGGCGTGGGCATTCCCGATTTTACCAGAGAGTCTCGAAACTCATCGTCGGCGATCGGCTCCCGCCCAACCGGCCGATCCAGAATACTTGAGGCAATCGCCGCCAGTTCGGCGAGGCTTAAAGCCTCCGTCGCGGTCAATGGTGGCGTCGGCCCCTCAAATCTCCCCTCGTGGAACAGGATCGCCGCAGCGCCACCCGCGAGATCGGCGTGCGAGGTCCATGCAACCTTGCCGTCCTCCGGTGCCCGGATCGAGCCGGACTTGAACCCTTCTCCGAGCATAAGGAGGGCCGTGCTCGCGTAAAATCCGTTTCGCAGCGCCGTCCACGACAACCCGCTCTCCCGAAGCATCTCCTCCGTGGCGTAGTGAGTCTGCATCGGTGGGAAGTGCGAACGGTCACTGGCCCCCATATGGCTCGTGTAGACGATCCGTCTTACGCCGCACTCGCGGGCAACGTCGATAACGGTCCGATGATGAGCCAGCGGGTTGCCCCCCTGTGCCGCGGCATTCGAGGAGATCATCAAGACCTGTTCAGCCCCTTCGAACGCGTGGCGGAGGCTCTCCGCGTTCGTATAGTCGCCTTCGCGTATCGCGACGCCACGCATGGCCAGGTCTGCGACCTTCCCGGCGTCTCGGGTGCTTGCGACAATGCGTCGAGCAGGGACCGTCTCCAATAACGCCAAGACGATCGCCCGACCGAGATTTCCGCTCGCCCCGGTGACAACGATCATGGAAAACCCCTCCGATGGCCCGTTTCCATTGATAACACCCAAACGATATCCTCGTTAATCGTCAAAATCAAGTTCCGGTTTCTCGGGAAGGACGACGCGGTTACGATCGATCCATGGCTGACGCGCAAACCCAATCAGGCACGATCGAACCCGATGGAGACGTACGGTCGCGCATCCTCGCCGCGGCCTCGCGGCTGATCGCTGAAGGGGGTCGTGAGGCGGCGACGACCCGAGCCGTCGCGATGGCGGCCGGCGTGCAAGCTCCGACGATCTATCGTTTATTCGTCGATAAGATGGGTTTGCTCGACGCGGTCGCGGAGCATGCGATGGCGGCCTATGTCTCGTCGAAGGCGAGACGGGTTCCGAATCGAGATCCGATCGAAGATCTGCGAGAAGGGTGGGACATGCACATTGCGTTCTGCCTGGCCAACCCCGGCATTTTCGAGATCCTTGCCGGTGACCCTCGGTCGAATGGGTCATCGCCGGCCGCGAAGGCCGGCAGAGACGTCTTGCGCCAGAGGATTCATCGCCTGGCCCGTGCCGGACTCCTGACGACCAGCGTGGACCGAGCGGTCGACCTCTGGCATTCCGCCGCGTTGGGCACCGCCTTCACGCTCCTCTCCCAGCCGGAGGCGACCCGAGACCTCGACCTCGCGACGTTCACCAGGGAATCGATCCTCGCGGCAATCTCGGCGGTAGGCGAAACTCGCGTTGAACGGGAGCCGCAGACCGCCGCAGCCGAGCTTCGGGCATACCTGGAAACCATTCCAGGCCTGACTGCGGGAGAGCGACTCTTGCTCGGAGAATTGCTCGACCGCATCGCGAAGTCAGAGTGAAGTCAAGGTCTTGATGCTGAACTGCATGACCGCATACTTTCTCCAGCCATCCATTTTCGCCGCCCGCAGGGCACTCCGATCACAATAATCATAAATATAAAAATCGAATATTTGTCAATTTAACGTCAAGCCGGAACTGGACTCCTCGTCTGGGTTCGGAAGCACAGTGAGAGAATCATTACTCTCTGATGAATAGTCCATACAAGAAGGTAATTCACCTCGCCTCGGGCATGGGCTGCGATCCCCGAACAAAGCCAACTTGACGCCCGACAATCGCGTTGAAACGAGGCATCCGATCCGCTACGACGTTAGACAATGTCAGTCCTTGCGTCCTTGCGTTGAGCGGCGCACCCGGCCGAATGGCCGGTGTTCGGTCGGCGATGACCGACGGTCGCGGGGGGTCGATTCTCAAAAACTCTGATTGATGTCGGCGTGCCGATCCTCATGGTCTTCGCGATGGTCGTCGTCGGCATGGGGCTCACGATCGCCGACTTCCGCAGGGTGGCGATCCAGCCCAGGGCCGTACCCCCGGCAATCTTAGGTCAGACGGTGTCGCTGCCTGGCCTGGGCTGGATTCTTGCGAGCGGCCTACAGCGGTTAACGCAGGCATAGCGCACAAGGCGAACGCTTTCGACCAATATCCGTGGCTTTCAGCCGATTCTACAGTGTGCGATGCGACTGAGAACCGCTGTAGGCTTGCAGTATGTCGTCACCGCGGGGTGATGCTGGTCGCAGCCTGTCCGAGCGGTGCGATGGCAAACGTGTACACGCGACAAGCCCGAAGCGATGTGGCCTTGTCGGTAATGGTGACGGCAGTCTCGTGCCTTTCGGCCGGTTCGACTCGCAAATCGTGACCGCTCTGCGGCGGATCGCGGAGTTCCTGGGCATCGACCGGAGCGGCATGGGCGAGTTGGTGGGCAACCAGTTGGAGATCACTCACTCTTACAAATTGCCGGGAGTGCCGCCGTCGCTTCGGGTCATCGTGGAGTCCCACTTCCCGGCCTACTCTCGGAAGATCCTCGCGTGCGAAGCGTTCCGGACTCCCGACGATTTGCCGCGGGAGGCCACCATCGAACGAGCCTTCCTGACCCGGACGGGGATGAAGACGAACCTGACGATCCCGTTGAAGGTGACGGGGAGCGTCGTGGGAGCCATCGGGTTCGCCCCTTCCGCGCGACCATCGCATGGCCGGACGACCTGGTCCGCCGACTCCCCCTGGTCGGGGACGTTTTTTACCAATGCCCTGGCCCGCAAGCGGGCCGACGATGCCCTCCGGACGTTGGCCGCAAGTCTGCTGACCGCCCAAGAAGAGGAGCGCCGGCGGGTCGCCCTTGAAAAGCATGACGACGGGTCGCAGCGACAGGCCATCTTGGTCTTCGACATTGCGGATCTCGAGGTCCATCTCGGTGACTCGACGACCGCACTCCGGCGACTTCGTTTGATGCAGGGCCGGTTGGTTGACGTCGCCGAGGATTTACATGCGCTGTCTCGGCAGGTGCATCCCGCCATCCTTGACGACCTGGGGCTGGCCGAGGCCCTCCGGTCCGAGTGCGCCGCATTCTCGAGGCGCGAGGGGATCGACGTCGCTTTCCGCGCCGACGCCGTGCCCCGGATCGTTCCACGAGATGTGGCCTTGTGCGTCTACAGGGTCGCCCAGGAGGCCCTTCGCGATCTGTCGAAGAACGCGGCCGTCTCCAAAGGCCGAGTCAATCTCGCGATCGCCGGCACGGACCTGATACTGCAGGTGCGCGAAGAGGGCATCGGAATCGACCCGAGGGCCGCGCGCGTTGGTGCGGGACTCGGGCTGGCCAGCATCGAAGCGCGGGTCCGGCTCATCCGCGGCAACTCGACCCTCACCTCCGCACCTGGGCGGGGGACCACGGTCGAAGTCCACGCCACGTTCCAGGAAGGCGACTCGTGAAGGCCCGAATCCTCATCGCCGAGGACCACACGATTTTCGCCGAGTGCCTGCGCGACCGGTTCGAACCCGAATTCGAGGTCGTCGGGATGGTGGCGGACGGGCGACAACTCGTCGAGGCGGCCCGAGAGCACCGGCCGGGCGTGATCGTCGCGTACATCAAAATGCCGACACTCAACGGCATCGAGCCCGCGGTCCAGCTTCGCGAACAGGGCAAGCCGGGGTGGTTTTCCTGACCATGCATCGCGACGTGGCTTACGCCCGCCGGGCCATCCAGGCCGGGGCCCTCGGCCTCGTCCTCGAGCACTCGGTGTCGGCCGAGCTGGTGACCGCCGTCCGCGAGGCCTTGCTCGGTCGGACCTACATCAGCCCCATGATCGCCGGAGAACTTATCCATCGGTTCGTACCGCGGAGGCCCAGAAGGCCCGGATTCGGGAAGCCCTGGGGCCGAGCTGGTCCAGTACGCCACCCGCCACGGGATCATCTCGCTCTGACGGTGGCGTGCGACCATCGAGGTTCTTCGGAAGGGCAAGTGCGCAAAGCGCACTTTGTCATCCGTAAATTTGCGAAAGTTGCTTTCCCTCGCCGCGTTTCATCGGAATTCCTATCGATGAGCCGGCGATCCCGTGACATTGTCTACCGATCGACCCGTGAACAGACTTGGCGCGACGTCCTGCGCCGGCTACCACATAGGGTGTGCAAAGCCTGCCATGGCGGCAGGCCGCCTTCTCCCGGCAGACCGTCACCTGGGAATTCTTGGGAGCGTCCCCGGCCTTCGGCTCGGCCAGTTCGACACGTGGTCACGGTGGCCGAGGACCGGTCGCCCACTGACACCGGAGCGGTTCGTCGTGGACCTCATACGATCCGACGGCCGTGTGGCGGATTTCGCGGGTCGTTGCTCGAGGACCACGCGTCCTTCGGCTCGTCGCCCAGAGCGTGCGCGACCCGCCGAGATTCGCGGACAGTCTGCCGGCTACCGGAACGGCCGGGTTCGTTGCGGAAGCGGACAGCGGGCTGGGCCCCGGTCCTGGCCGTTCGGACCGTTCCTTCGGCGTCTTCAAATTCCCCGCGGTCTGACGAGTCCGAGGCGAAGGGTCGAGACCAGCTCCGAGCGGAGATCGCGTTCATGAGTTCGATAACCATTGCCCTTGTCGTCTTCGCCTGCGCCTTCGGAGGATCCCTTTTCGGTGTTCTGCTCCGCACCAGGCTCCCGGAGCATCAACTCAACCCGGAGTCGAAGGAAGTCATCAAGCTGGCCGTGGGCATTCTCGGAACCTTGACCGGGATGGTGCTCGGCTTGCTCGTCGCGTCGGCCAAAGGCTCGTTCGACTCCCAGCAAGCCGGCATCGCCCAACTGGCAGGCAACGTCATCACGCTCGACCGCACCCTGGCTCATTACGGACCCGAGGCGAAGGAGATCCGCGAATTGCTTCGCGTATCGGTGACTGACCTGATCGAGCGGACGTGGCCAAGCGACGGCCGCCGGACCGAAGCGTCCGGAAAAACAACCGGTACAGAGGGGCGCTATGAGGTGGTGTTCGACCGCATCCTGGCCCTCGGTGCGAAGACCGACGCCCAACGTACGATCCAAGCACAGGCCCTGAAGATCGTCACCGACACCGGACAGATGCGTTGGTCGCTTTACGCACGGCAACAAGGAAGCTCGATCCCGTTTCCATTCCTCGTGGTGCTGATCTTCTGGCTGACCCTCATCCTCGGCAGCTTCGGTTTGTTCGCGCCCCGGAACGCAACCGCACTCTTGTCTCTCGCCGTATGCGCAGCGGCGATCTCGTGTGCGATCTTCCTGATCCTCGAACTGGACCGCCCGTTCGTCGGGATCATTCGAATCCCCAGCGATCCGCTCCGCGCCGCACTGGAACATCTCGGTCGGTAACTGTTCGGCGACGCAATTATGATCCACGAAACGAGTCAGACCATCCGGAGGGGGGTTTTATGAATGTAATGACGCGGTGGCTTATCACACTGGGGTTCGGGCTCTTCGCGCTCCCAGGCGAGCTGTCGCCTGCCAGGGCGCAGGTCGTCGAGAACCAGGCCGTCGAGACGGGCGTCCAGGCTTACGTCTACGGCTACTCCCTGGTCACGATGGAATTCACCCGGCGAGTGATGACCAACGTCGACGGACCGAAGGACCACCACGCCCCGATGGGCCAGTTCTACAGGTCCCGCACCTACCCGGACGCCACGTTCCGAGATGTGACCGCTCCGAACGCGGACACGCTCTACTCGACCGCCTGGCTGAACCTCGCGAAGGAGCCTTACGTCCTGAGCCTGCCGGACATGGGCGACCGCTACTTCCTCATGCCCATGCTCAGTGGCTGGACGGACGTCTTCGCGGTGCCCGGCACCCGGACCACGGGGAATCGAGCCCAGACCTACGCGATCACCGGTCCGGGATGGAAGGGCGATCTGCCCGAGGGTGTCAAGGAGTTGAAGTCACCCACGAATCTAATCTGGATTCTCGGACGCACGTACTGCACCGGCACGCCGGACGACTACAAGGCGTGCCATGCGACGATGGACAAGTACGACCTCCGGCCGCTCAGCGCCTTCGGCAAGGCGTTCACGCCCCCCGCAGGCCGGGTCGATCCGACGGTGGACATGAAGTCGGCGGTCCGGGAACAGGTCCACAAGCTCGACTCTGGGGAATACTTCAAGCTGCTGGCGGCGCTCATGAAGGAAAATGCGCCGGCGAAGGAAGACGCCCCGATGGTCGAGGCCTTGGCGAAGATCGGGATCATCCCCGGTAAGGATTTCGACATCTCGCGTGTGGATGCGGATATCGCCAAGGGACTGGCGATGGTGCCTCGCGTGGCCCAGGGCAGGATCATGTCCCACTTCAAGGACGGCGGCTCGCTCGAGAACGGCTGGATTTTCACGACGAAGGCCGGGATCTATGGCACCGACTATCTACAGCGGGCCTTCATCACGGCGATCGGCCTGGGGGCCAACCGGGCGCAGGACGCTGTCTACCCCACCTCGACCAACGACTCCGCCGGCAGGGTGTACAGTGGGGCCAACAAGTACGTGCTGCATTTCCCGAAGGGCCAAAGCCCGCCGGCCAACGCTTTCTGGTCGATCACCATGTACGACGAAGCCTATTTCTTCGCCGACAACCCGCTGAACAAGTACACGGTCAGCCCGCGAAACAACCTGAAGTACAACGCGGACGGCTCGCTGGATCTCCTCATCCAGAACGAGTCGCCCGGCAAAGACAAGGAAGCCAACTGGCTCCCGGCCCCGAAGGACACGTTCATTCTGATGATGAGGTTGTATTGGCCCAGGGAAGAGACCCCGTCGATCCTCGACGGAACCTGGAAGCCGCCGGCAGTGAAGAGGGTCGGGAACTAGCGCATGGAAGAGATGCTCATTCGCGGCTGGGAACAACTTGTCGGACGCGCGACGGGTGCGTTGCACTTTCGCTTCATCCTACAGCCGCTGGTGGCCTCGTTCTTCGCCATTCGCTCCGGGTTGAGGGACGCCCGCGAAGGGCGTCCCGCTTTCCTCTGGACGCTCGTCCTCAACTCGCCGCAAAGGCGTACCCTGTTGCGACAACTCTGGACGGATGTGGGCAAGCTGTTCTTCGTCGCCGTTGTCCTTGATGTGATCTACCAAGCCACCGCATTCCACTGGTTCTATCCCGGGCTGGCGATGATCGTGGCGGCTACATTGGCAGTCGTCCCATACCTCTTGGTCCGTGGTCTGACCAATCGTATCGCCCGGCTCATGGGCCTTAAGTAGCCTCCGGGTTAACGGCTTGGAGCAAATTACGACTGGGCTGTGCCCATCGCGCGGGGCCTCCATTCGGCCTTTTCCAAGCCCGAAGCGCAAGCGAGTGAATTTCTAGATAAATAACAAGAGATTCATTCGTTCGTGTTTCGAGGTTGTACTGTTGCAAGGCAACTCGAAGGTCACACTCACAAATTCGGGGGGTCAACGCTAGAAAACGGGCAGGCGATCGCCGGTTCGATCTCGACCCCTTGAATCCCGTGAAATCCACATCTTTCCACTAAATCAATATCTCGAGTGCCGCTCACATTCCGCCATATTTCCCCCGGCAGTTGGGCACTCGTGTTCCGCGGTATTTGCCCCGTCTCTAATGGCACCGCGACCTGCTCGCGACGAGCAGGCGAAACAGTCCTGGGCAGCCGGCGCAGGTAGTACTACTCGAAGCTCCGCAGGTCGACGGTGTCCTTCTCGGGGATGGCGAATCGCCCGAGGATTTCGTTCATTTTCGGGGCGTTCCCCTCATCCCGAAGGTTCGCGGCCGCCCGCATCTCGGCGACGTAGAGGTTGGCGCGGGCCGAGTCGCGTTGCTCGCGAAGCTTGTGGGCCATCGCGAGGATGTCTTTGTTCGACTTGGCCTGCGTATTCGCGAGCGGGGCCTGGCGGTCGGCAACCGGGAGGGACAGAACGACGACGGCCACGATCGCGGCGACGGCCAGACCCGCGGCGACGGCCAGCCAGCGATTGCGCCGGCACCATCGCCAGCCCTGCTCGATCGGTCCCACCGGCCGGGCCTTGATCGGCCGTCCGTCCAGAAACCGCCGCAGGTCGTCGGCCAGTGCCGCCGCCGAACCATAACGTTTGCCCGGCTCTTTCTCCAGGCACTTCAACACGATGGTTTCCAGGTCGCGTGGGACGCCCACATTGAGCCGGCGTGGAGGCACCGGCTCTTCACCGATGACCTGGAGCACCGTGTCCATCACGCTGGCCGCCTGGAATGGGGGACGACCGATGATCAACGCATAGAGCGTCGCCCCCGGCGCATAGTCGTCGGCGTTGGGCCCCACTTCGCCACGATACGCTCCGGCCTGATCGGGCGGCATGTCGCTGGGCGTCCCCATGATCTGGCCGGAGCCCGTCAATCCGCTGTCACCTTGCAGCTCCTTGGCCAGGCCGAAATCCGTGACGTGCGGGTTGACCGACGGGTCGATCAAGAGGTTGGCCGGCTTGAGGTCGCGATGGATCACGTGATGCTGATGGGCGTAGTCGATGGCTTCGGCGACCTTGTTCATCAAGGCCGCGGCCTCAGTCGGCGAATACGGCCCCTCGACCAGCCGCTGCGAGAGGCTCTGGCCTTCGACGATGCCCATGCTGAAGTAATGCTGACCCTCGTGCTGGTTGACCTCGAGGATCGGCACGATGCCCGGATGGTCCAGGTTCGCGGCCGCCTCGGCCTCGGTGAGGAACCGCTTGACGTCGACTTCGTCGGCAAGCTGTCCTGCCAGGATCATCTTGAGAGCGACCTTACGGATCAGGCCCACCTGTCGCGCTTTCGAAGACGACCCCACTCGCGGACGATCGCGTACTCGCCGAAGTAGCGGACGCGAGTTGGTGCGACGACCTCCGGCGACGGCCTTGATCCGAGATGGTCGAGCGTGACCGGTTCGGCGGGTGCGACGGTGGCTTCCTCATCCACGAGGGGATTCGCCAGGCCCGGGATCAGGATTGTGGGTGGGCTCGCTGGCGCGAAGGTCGCGGCTTTGGTGATCGGGCTGGACTCAATCCTCGCGAGTGTTTCGTCCACCCGGCGCAACTCGTCCTGTAACCCGACCAACTCCGCCTCGAGCGCACGTCGTGCCACCTCGGGGACCTCCCCCAGGTAGTCGCCTCTCACCGGACTCCGGCCCGAGCGCCAATCGCCCTCGAACCGGCGGCAGACCGCGTCGATGCGTCGGGCAAGCTCGGTTCCGAATCCATGCGCGTTGGCGCTTGATCGCTCGCTCATGCTCGACGGTTCCTTGGCCCAAGGTCGTTCGACGGCTCAAATCCTCATAAAGCGTTTGTCTGGTCGATGTCTTATCCGGGCGTTGGGATCGACACCCCATTCCTGGTCTATGCCCGTGCGGCGCCGGATTGTGCCATTGAAAGGGATTCCGCCACGCAGCAGCGGCCTATGGCCGGATCGACTGACCCCGAACACTCAATGGGCCGCGGCTCACGCAGGCCCGGTCGCTGAAATGAGGACTTAACGAAAATTCACAAATGTCGTCGTCCCTCCCCTAAGATCGAAAACCGGACCGGAGTCTGCCGCTCCCGTCTCGAGGGAGGGCGCCAACGGATTCTCTTGCGCACTCACCCCAGTCGCCTCCAGAAGCCGGACGCGCGGCAGGGATGCCGCTTATGTTTCGCAACTCCTGGTTTGGCAGAGGCGTTTCGCTAAGGGAAGCCTCCGGTATTTGCCGACAATGAGGGTGAAATCAGTTGCATCACCTGGTGTCGATCCAGCTTTGGATACCCGTGAATAAGGAGCTTGGCCGTGACTCGGAGCGGATTCTCCACCTTACTTTTTGCCATTGTGGCCTTGGGGGGGTTCGCAGCAACCTCGGCCCAGGCCAACCCGATTTCCTATACGACGTACGGCACGATCGGCGGTAGCAACCCCGGGAGCCCGATCTCCTGGACGACGGCCGTCGGATCGTTCTACCTGCCGGGCGCGATCAACCTGGGAGGCTTCAACACCTCCGTCAGCCTGCCGGGCTCGAACGTCCTGAACTACGACAATGTCCCTTACACGATCGACGTGTTCCTCAACGACGGGACGACCAACTCGGAGCTTGAGATCAAGGGCGTCATCAACGGGACCATCACCGGGACGACCTCTTCCACGATGCAAGCGTCGGTCAGTTCGATCGCCCAGGTCGGGCCGAACCCCTTGCCCTTCCCGCTCGCATCCTTCCAGATCCTCGCCCCCCAGACGATCTACCCCACCGGGCCCTCGCCGTTCTACGCATACGACAACTACACCCCGGTCCCCGAGCCCTCGACACTCGCCCTGTGCGTGTCCGTCCTCGCCGGGCTTGGCGTTCGCCGATGGCGCCGACGCGTTTGCGTCGCTTGATTCGCGATTCAAGCGAAAACGTGTAAACAATAGAATCACCCCGGCGTCGACGCGGGGACTTGCTGCGGCCCGCCTTCAAAACGACCGTTCGAAAATGACTCGGCCCGCCGCTTGCAAGGCTTGGGCCGAGTCTTTCAAGGCGCCGTGGGTTCGAATCAACCTTCCCGAGGACCTCGCCGATTTCGGGGATCGCCCCCCCTTCCTCCACGATCCTTTCCCTTCAATCCCGGTCGTGATGATCACTCAAAAAGCGATTCTTTCGGCACTCCGATTGGAAACCCTACTAAATCCATCAAACCAATAAATGGATTACCTGTATTAATCCTGCCATCTGTTGATCGTTCCCCTTCTCCGTCTTATTCGTGTTTCATCCGTGGCTAGATGGTTTCCGACCTCCATCCGTAGTTGAATCTAGACCGAACCTGGGTCGAGCCTCGTTCCTATCGCCCCGCAGGCGAGTTCGCCCCGTCGTGTTCGTCGATCGGGATCAGGAGCGAGGCGATCACCTGCGCGTACACGCGATGGCCGAAGTCGTTGGGGTGGTTCACGCCATTGCCTGTCTGATCCCAATCCTTCTTAAGCCTCAAGAACTCGCTCCAGATCGAGGTGACGTCGGCGAGTGCCACCCCCGGACCGCACAACCGCACGAGCTCATCTCGATACTGCGGGAAGAGCTCCTGCTTGAGCGCGACCCAACCCGGGTTCCCAACCATCGTGGCGATGAGGATGAACTCGGTCCCCGGACGATCCTTCCTGATGCCCTCGATGGTCGCGGCGATCTTCTCCCCGAAGTCCTTGGCGGGCCTACCGCCGGAGTCGTTCATGCCGAAGGCCAGGAGGACGAGATCCGGACGGGCCTCGACCACCTTCCCGACCATGGTCAGCCCCCACGCCGAGTCCATCCCGCCGACCGAAAGGTTCGTGACCTCGACCTGTCCCTTATATGTCTCGTGCAGCGCCCGGCTCACCAGGTCCGGATAAGCCGGCTGGAACGGCTTCCCATCCGCCCATCCCGAGGCATTGCACCCCGTGGAGATGCTGTCTCCCAGCATCACGATCTTCAGCGGAGCGCGGCTGCGGAGCGTCTCCATCGTATGCGGCAAAGCCTTGGGATCAAACTTCGGCACCGACGTTTTCCAAAGGCCGGGCGCGTGCGAATATCGGACGATGGTCTGGAGCTCGTGATACTCGAGTTTCCCCCCGAAATAAATCTCCCCGTTCCCGTCCCGATGCGTGAGCCGATACGGCTGACTCCCCGCAGGCCTGCGGAGCAAGTCAGGCGTCGACGTCGTGATCCGCGACCCCTTCGGGATTACGATCTCTCTCGAGTCGGCCTTCCAGAGGTAGTCTCGCCCTTCCTCATATTGGGCCTCGCCCGACGAGCTCCGGACGGAGAGAAGCTTCTGGATTGGGAAGAGCACCGATGCTCGGGCCTCGCCCGTCGTGTCATCCCTGAGGAAGAGGATCGACTCTCCTTCCATCACCTCGCCCAACCAGAAGGGCCGGAGTTGCTCCGCGGAATAGTTCCATTCAGGCTTGGGCGCCTCTTGGGCCAGTAGACTGGGGACCGAGGCCCAGATCGAGCCGAGGAGGCCAACGGAGACAATGATTCGCGATATCATCAAGTCAGACCTTTCATCCGTTCATCAAGATGAGAAGAAGCCGAATCGCGTGAATGCCGTCCCGGATTGACGTAGCCCAGGGGTCCCTCGAACTTCCCATACCTACTACGGTAGGAGTCAACTCGATCCATCCGCCGACGTGTTTCTGGGCGTCTTCGTCAAACGTCGTTACGACGAGTGAGGCGATACTCCAGAGGGCACTCTCACGGGGCCAGGCCTTCGAACTCCCAGGTCGGATCCTCGCCGCCCTGATAGGAATGTTGGGAGCGCCCCACTCGTCGCCGTAATGCCGGTCATACTCTTCACGGAGCTGCTGCGCGAGGCGTTTCAGGGCCAAATACTCGGGCGCAGCTTCGTCGGGGTATTCTCTCGGATCGTTGAGTTCACTCTCGATCGTGTCCATGAGACACTCCAGATCCCAGCGGTAAAGGGTGATCGGTCGAGTCCCCTTGTACGCCTCGATCTTGCGATCGAGCCCGAACGCCTCGACGAGCAAGGCAGTGTGCCGTTGCAGTTCTCGCAGTTCCTCACCGGCGATCAGAACTTTGTGGCGGATGTCGCGGTTGCCCGGCTTCATGGATAGGCCCCTACGATTCGGTTTCCCGATCCCCGCCTGGGGCCGTACCGGGACGTACGGCATTTCAGCCGAATCTCGGCGAACTTCACTGAATCGTCCTCCGGTCCGGTAGGCCGACCTTCATATGCCTCGTCGCAAACGCCGGGTCGATGACTTCGGGGTCGAGGTGCCGACCGATCCACTCCAGCATCTGGTTGTGGCAATTATTCTCAGGGTCGCTGATAACTTCGAGGAAGTCCACATGCCCCTGGGGACGAAGGCACTCGGCTAGCGCCCTTGACGAGCGCCGACAGACGTCGAACCTGGAGTTGAGCGAGCCCCGTGGGTTGCGAGCGAATTCCTCCCTGAGCCTTCTCTCGAAGTCCATAGGTCCGCCAGATCTCGAGGCTTTTGTATCCCGTTTCATTCCACTCGAGACCAGAAGCGGGGGCGTGGCAATATCCTATCGAGCCAGTCGGCTCATCAAGCCAACCTCAACAATTCATTACGTCGCATTTTCTTGAGTCCGAATTGAAAGCAAGTTCGGCGTGTGGGGTGATCCCCCTCCAGCATTCGGGATCGTCGACGAGGGTGCACTCGGCGGCAAGAGCCGGTATGCTGATGGTCCCTGAAAGACATGGAGTCGAAGATGAGAAGATTCTGCCGAGCGGTGGTGGTCGGGATTTTGTTGGGGATCCTCGGTGTTCCGGCGACTCGAGGTTTCGACGGCGGCGCAGCGTCCTCGTCCTGGCGGGCCGGGTCGGCCTCGGTCACGATAACGCCCGAGAGGCCCCTGATCCTCCTCGGATACACCAGCCGCAAGGGGCCGTACGAAGGGGTTTCCGACGACCTTTCGGCCCGCGCGCTGGCTCTGGAGGACGCACAAGGCCGCCGTGCCGTGATCGTCGCCGCCGACCTGGTCGGGTTTCAGGCGGCGGTCGTCACCGATGCCGTGACGCGCCGGATCACCGAGCGGACCGGCCTGGGCCGCGAACGGTTGATCTTCAACGCCTCGCACACCCACACCGGGCCGGTCGTTAGCCTGGATCCGAACCGCACGATCAACGTCGCCCACCCGGGCATGACGTCCGAGCAGGCCGAGGCGACGATCGACTACACCCGTCGGCTTCAGGATCAGTTGGTCGACCTGGTTGGGCAGGCACTCGCGGCCTTAAAGCCGGCGAAACTTTCCTGGGCGGCTGGCCGCACCAAGGTGCCCACCAACCGTCGGCTCCCGAAACCGCAAGGGGTCATCATGGCTCCCAACCCCGATGCTCCAGTCGACGACGCGGTTCCCGTCCTGCGGATCGACTCGCCGGAAGGGAAGACCTTCGCCGTGGTCTTCGGGTGCTCCTGCCACGCGGTAGCCGCCGGCGGCCAGAACGCCCTGAGCGCCGACTATCCCGGCTACGCCCGCGCGGTCGTCGAGGCCCGACACCCCGGCGCGACGGCCCTGTTCCTGGCCGGTTGCGGCGGCGACGCCAACCCGGAACCTCGGGGCACGATCGAAGAGGCGCGGAAGCACGGCAACACACTCGGCGTCGAGGTCTGCCGGGTGCTCGATGGGCCACTCGCCCCCGTCGTCGGTCCGCTCCAGATCGGCTACGCGCAGGTGGACCTGCCGCTGCAGCAACTCTCCCGAGAGGAGATCAAAGGCTACCTGGATCGCCCGAATTTCCAGGCGTGGCAAGCCCGGCACATGCTCGAAGTTCTGGACGCGGGCGGAGCGTTGCCGACGCGTTACAAGGCTCCCGTCGCGGTCTGGCAATTCGGCAACGACCTGACACTGACGGCCCTGCCGGGCGAGCCGGTCGCCGAGTACGCGACCCTCTTGCGCAGAGCAATCGGCCCAGACAAGCTCTGGATCGCCGGCTACAGCAACGATTGTTTCGGCTACCTCCCGACCGCGCGAGTCGTCAAGGAGGGCGGCCACGAGGCGATCGGCGTGACCCTCTGGGCCTGGAGCCGAAACCTGAGCCCCATGGTCGGCTTTTTCGAGCCTCGCGTCGAGGAAGTCATCCTCGATGCCGTCCGGCGGCTGGCGCTCGAATCTCAGTCCAAGCCACCGACGACGACTTCACGGCGGCAGGATCCCAAAGCCAGATGAATTCAAAGACCCTACATCGGGCTAGAATCCGCCAGGGTATGGAAGACGAAACGCTCTTAGCCACGGATGGAACACGGAAAGGACGAGAAACGGATGATCAGCAGATAACGCAGATCGATACAATTGATTAATTCAACAACTTTAACAAATCTCCGATGTTTGACCATCCGCACCATCCATGGACGAATTCCCTGTTCCTATGGTTTATCCGTGCTACATCCGTGGCTCAAAATCCATTCAACCTATCCGTGACGGATCGTAGCTCGATGTTCGGTCATTAAGGCTTTCGAGCTTGCCTTCTTCGGCGGCCGGCGACCGTAATTGCCGTCAGCAATAGCAACTCGGCAACAACCGTTGTATCGCGTCCTCAGACCTTGGAGGCCGAATGCGCATCGCTGTCCTTACCTTCGAAGGTTTCAACGAGATCGATTCGTTCGTCGCCTCGGCCATGCTCAATCGTGTCAAGACGCCGCAATTGCGAGCTCTGATTGTGTGCCCCACCGATCGGGTCGCGTCGATGAACGGCGTTGTCGTCCAGTCTCAGGCTCCCCTGAGCTTCGCACGGGAAGCCGAGGCGGTCATCGTCGGCAGTGGGAGATTCACACGAGACCTGGTAAGAGACCCACGCCTCATGGAAGAGCTCAGGCTCGACCCTTCGCGCCAGACCATCGGCGCCCAATGCTCCGGGGCGCTCGTGCTCGCGAAGCTCGGACTCCTTGGAAACGTCCCGGCATGCACGGATTCGACGACCAAGCCGTGGGTTGAAGAGGCCGGGATCCAGGTCCTCGATCAGCCGTTTGTCGCCCACGGGAACGTCGCAACGGCCGGAGGCTGCCTCGGCTCTCACTACCTCGCGGCGTGGGTGATCGCTCGCCTCGCAGGTTGGGACATGGCGGAGAGCGTCGTCCAATACGTCGCTCCCGTCGGCCAAAAGCAGGAATACGTGGAGCGTGCTCGCGTGGTGGTCCAGCAATACCTGCCGGAGCACGAAGCTGTTGCGGTCTGACTCCGGCAGTGAGGCCGTCCCGTCTGGTTCAGCTTGGTCGCGTAACGCCACTACGAACGATATCAGGCCAACACCTCGTATCCCGAGGGTTCGATTGCCAGTAAACCCGCCGCGAATCCAGCGATCGACATGGCGATCCGGCGTCGGAAGGGATCAGGTGGGTTGGTGGTTGGACACACGCTCCGTTTGCAACTCGATCGGTCCTTGACTTATTCCGTAGATGGCTCAACTGGTGCTCAAGCGATAATTTTCTTCACCACATCGCCGTAAACGTCGGTCAATCGATAGTCTCGCCCCGTGGAGCGATAGGTCAGTTTTTCGTGGTCAAGCCCGAGGAGGTGGAGAATCGTGGCGTGGAGGTCATGGACGTGGACTCGATCCTCGACCGCGTCCCATCCAAACTCGTCGGTGCTGCCGTGCGCCATGCCCCCGCGTACACCGCCCCCAGCGAGCCACATCGTGAAGCCGTAGGGATGGTGGTCCCGCCCATCCTTACCCTCAGCCGCCGGAGTCCGGCCGAATTCACCACCCCAGATGACCAGCGTTTCGTCGAGGAGCCCCCGCGATTGCAAGTCCTGAAGCAGCGCGGCGATCGGTTGATCGGTGGCCAGGGCATTCTTGGCATGGCCATCCTTCAGGTTGCTGTGCTGATCCCAAGGTTGGAAGCCACCGGTCGTGTGGTACAGCTGGACGAATCGCACACCTCGCTCGGACAGTCGCCGAGCCAGCAGGCATTGACGGCCGAAGTCTCGCGTCTCCTCACGGTCGAGGCCATAACGTCGCTTGGTCACCTCCGACTCGCGACCAATGTCGAAAGCCTCAGGAGCTTGTATCTGCATGCGATAGGCCAGGTCGAACGACTCGATCCGAGCGGAGAGTCGGCTGTCCTCGGCTCGCTGGTCGAGATGCATCGTGTTGAGCTGTTTCAAGGCGTCGAGTTCCCGTCGCTGCCGATCGAGACCGACGTTGGCGTTCTTCAGGTTGCGGATCGGGCGTTCCAGGTCGGAGACGAACGTCCCCTGGTACGATGCCGGCAAGAAGGCGGCACCATACTGCCGACTCCCTTCGATGAGTGGTCCCGGTCCGATCGCGAGGAAGGCCGGCAAATTCTGATTCTCGGTCCCCAGGCCGTAGGAAATCCAGGAGCCGAGACTGGGACGCGTCGCGACGCGTTCCCCGGTGTTCATCAGGAGGCAGCCCCCCGGATGATTGGGGTCGTCGGCCACCATGGAGCGGATAACGCAAAGCTGATCGATACAGTTCCCTACATGTGGAAAGAGTTCACTGACTTCGAGGCCGGACTCCCCTCGCTTTCGAAACTTCCAGGGGGAGGCGAGCAGGTTTCGGGTCTGCCCCTGGTAGAGCTTGGGTGAGGGCTTGCCATGTTCTTGCTGGAGACGCGGCTTGGGATCAAAGGTATCGACTTGAGAAGGGCCGCCGGGCATAAACAGGAAGATCACGCGCTTGGCCCGCGCCCGGAAATGAGGCTCGCGAGGCGTCAGTGGATTTCCAGCCGAGGTCGCCCGAACCTCTTCGGCCAACATCGCCGCCAGTGCAAGCGACCCGAAGCCGGCGCCCGCCTGTCGGAGCAACTGGCGGCGACTCGGGAAGTGGATGTCATCCATTGTTCAACTCAATCAAGATAGAGGAACTCGTTGCTTCCCAATAGGATTAGGCAATATCGCTCCCAGGGGTCGAATTCCGCGCCCGGCATCAGCAGACCCAGGCCCAACTCGACCTCGGCTTGCGTCGGAGGCCGACTCAAAACCAGCCTGTAGAGTCGATGGATCCGGGCCTTGTCGTCACCGTCCCCTTCCTCTCGTGCCACACGCTTGGCCACTGTGCGAGCGAGATCGACCACGAACGGGTCGTTCATGAAGAAGAGGGCCTGAGGGGCCACGGTCGACTGACCTCGACGGTCGACGATCGACCCGGGGTCGGCGCGGTCGAAGAGGCGTCCGAAGTCGGAAGTGCTGCCTCCGGTCCGTGCAGACGAAAGGTAAAGCGTCCGTCTCGGAACGTTCAAATCGACGAAGGCAGGTCCCCCCGGCGCCGTGTCAAGCCGACCGGCGGCGACCAGAAGGCTGTCGCGTATGGCTTCCGCATCCAGTCGACGACGGTTCATCCGGCCGACCAGCCGGTTTTCGGGGTCGGCCGCAACCAACCCAGCAACCGCATGAACCGATTGCTGATAGGTTGATGACAGCATAATGAGCCGATGCATGGCCTTGATCGACCAGCCCGACGCCACGAATCGTCCCGCGAGAAAATCGAGTAACGCCGGGTGCGTCGGTCGTTCGCCGCGGTTTCCGAAATCGTTGGGAGTGCGGGCCAGCCCCTCGCCGAAGTGGTGCTGCCAGATCCGGTTCACCATGACACGCGCCGTCAGCGGGTGATCGGCTCTCCCCAGCCAATCGGCGAGTTGGCGACGGCCGCTCCCATCGGTAATCGGCTCGCGATGCTCGCCGGTCAAGATTCGAGGGAAGCCACGAGGCACCGTCTTGCCAGGACGCTTGGGATTGCCGCGAAGAAAAACCTGGGCGTCCTTGAAGCCTTCGTGACGAGTCCCCGCAGGACCGCCGTCCTGGACGACAACCGCCATGGGAATCTCGCGTGGTGCCTTCTTCTTGAGCTCCGCAAGCTCGCGGCTCATCGCGGCAAGCTTGGCCTGACTAGCGGCCGGAAGCATCGTCGCCTGCTGCTCCGCGGAGACCCAGAACGGGCCGCGAGGCGACAGCAGCTCTTCATTAAGATCGGCCAGAACTTCGCGAGATGGACGGCTCGGATCGGAAGGATTGAACCAGGATCCGCGCAATTCGGCCTCGACCTGCCTACGGTCGGATTCTTCGAGAGGACGATCGTAAATACGAATCTCGGCGACCTCGCCCTGAAACATCGGACTGGTCCCGGAACCCGGTCCGCCGATGTGCAGGGCGGTGATCTTCTCTTCGGAAGAAATCGACTCGATCCCTTTTTGGGCCAAGGTTGCTCCGTTGCGGTAGAGAGCGGTCCCGCCCGGGCCCCAGGTCACGCAGACAAGTTCAAAATCCTCGGCCCGATTCGGGTCGACAAGATCTCCCGATGTCCCTTGATTCCGCAAGACCGCGTGCAATGGGCCGGCGGGATTCGGCATCAGACCGAGCCCATGTTTACCGACATCGGAATCCTCCCAGCCGACGAGCCGTTGAGTCGCGCTGCCGCTCTTTGCGCCCCGAAAGACCGCGAACAGGCTGCCAACCGGAGGTGCCCGTCTCGGCGATTCCATCATCGATCGACCGTCAAACCGAAGCACCGTCTTGGTATTCCCATGGATCGCAACCTCGACCTTCGACGGCCCAAGCTCTCGGCCGACAACCTTGGCGTCCGCTAGCAGAGTCGAATGGTTGGGCCAGAGCGTGACATGTCCCTGGGTATCGGTGACAAGATAGGGGTCGTCCGCTCGAAGGTGGATCAGGAGCGATGTGCTCAATGAAGAGTTTGCCGTTGTGAGCGCTTTCGAATGCGAGATGATGGCCGCCTGCAACTCCGAGGCGGATCGTTCGAGCTCAGCCCCGGAGAGTTTGCCAGCGGCCGCGGCTTTCAGCGTGGCATGACGCGGGATCCCAGTCTGAGATTTTACTCGGCCCAGATATTCGACCCAGCCCGCGAGCATCTTGGCGTCAAGACCTTGCTGCTTGGCACGCTCGCTCACTTCGACCTTGGGTTCAGATGCCTGCGCCCGATGTTCACACGCGACGACCAGATAACTCGCCGTCTGCTTGAGGAGCGAGCCTTTCAGATAGGCGAGGAATTCACGCGCCCCGGCGTCGGGGAGTGTATTCTCAAGCTCCGCCCTTCGCTTCAGATCCGCCGCGTCTTGTGCCTTGATCCTGGCGACTTCATTCTCCGGGAGCAACGGCACTCGAACGAGTGGCGTATTGCCCGCGACAGGGCCGGGGACGAGCCGAGTGCTGAAGAAGATGCCCGCCAGGGCATAATAATCCTCGGTCGAGATCGGGTCAAACTTATGGTCGTGGCAGCGAGCACAGGCAAGGCTGAGCCCGAGGAAGGTCCGGCCGACGACGTCGATTTGATCGTTGACGTAATCCGCAATCATCTGATCCTTGTCAACGTCACCAGGCACGAAGTCGGCAATCGCGAGCATCCCCGTAGCGACCAGTCCGGCCGCATTGATCCCGTTGCGATCTGTTGGCGGCACAAGGTCACCGGCGACCTGATCGCGGATGAATTCGGGGTAAGAAAGGTCGCGATTGAACGCGGAAACGACCCAGTCTCGATAACGCCAGGCTTCGCGAAAATCGCTCTCGGCGGGCAACTGGATCAGGTCACGTGCATCGGCGTAGCGAACGATATCCAGCCAGTGACGACCCCAGCGTTCCCCATAGAGCGGCGAGGCCAGCAGACGATCCACAACCTTCGCGAATGCGTCGGGCGAGTCGTCGGCGATGAACGCCTCGACCTCCTCGGGAGAAGGAGGTAGGCCGATCAGGTCGAAAGTCGCCCGTCGGATCAAGCTCCGTCTATCGGCCGAGGGAGCAGGTCCGAAACCTTTCTCCTCAAGTCGAGCGAGGATAAAGCGGTCAATGTCCGATCGGGGCCAAGTCGTGTTTCGTATCTCGGGAGCCGCAACGGCCTGGATCGGCTGGAATGACCAGAATCGCCCTGGATCGTCGGTTAAACGACGATCTCGCTTCTCCGCCACGGGTGCGACCTTCGCCTCAGGCCACGGAAGCCCCGACTTGACCCATTTGGTCAGGATCTCGATCTCACGGTCCTTCAGTTTCTCCTTGGGAGGCATCTTGGGCTCGCCCAGATACCGAACGGCCTGGATCAGCGGACTCTTATCGGGATCGCCGACGACCACGGCCTCGCCGCTGTCCCCACCCTGAAGTAACTCGACGCGAGACGTCAGTCGAAGCCCTCCCTTGGGGGCCTTGCTATCGCCGTGGCACGACCAACACCGCTCGACCAGCACGGGTCTAACTTCGCTCTCAAAAAATGCGGCTTCAGCACGCGAAGGTTCGTTCGCATCCGCTGAACCGAGGATCACTCCAGCGAACAGGAGTGCGAGGACGGAGATTCCGAATCGCAAAGTCGGACCCCTTTCACGAGGTGTCCTCAAGCGGGCGCTATCGGCGAGAGGTAAACGGTAGGTCGATTTGAAAAGCTCGGCCGTAGCCGGCTCTCAAACAGTTCTTTGCCGTGGTTGGGGGTATTTTAAACAGATTTGCGAGAGCTTCCCACAACGATCTCACGATCGGGATGCTGCTCCGCTCGATCTCGTCGCCGTTGCGAACCCACGACAAGTCGAGGGCCTCGGAGATTTCGGGGGTGCTGGAACCCGGCGGCATCGAGAGGGGGGTCGCAGGTTCTGCTCCTATGCTCACATGGCCTTACTGTTCGGCCGCAAGTTGCATGGTGTGTTTCGAATCCATCAGCGACAGATCGTCGACTTCACCCCTGGCAAGCCGGGGACCGGGGGGGCGAAGGAGATTCCGAGGCTGCCCGCTCGTGTTGGATACTGCGCAAGGGGACTCGGACCAGGTCGTCGTCTGGTTCAAGTCGAGAGGTAAGCCTTCGTGGATAACGGCGGAGAAAGATGGGGCAATGCCTGAGGAGATCAAGCTGCGTGGGTTGCGTTACCGCATGCGAGAGATCACGCTGGTGACGAGCCTGCTGGACGCGGCATCGTACTCGGCCGAGCTCCACCGCCGGAGACGGCATGCCCAAATCAACATTCAAACTTTATCTGTCATCATACTCACGCTATCAGCGACACGAGACCCTGGAGGCCGTGCTAAAGTTTCCGGGGATCATCTCGTTGGCGTGCAACCTGGTGCATTCGTCGATGGGTAAGTCGGCTCATCTCCTGCGAATGGAACCCGACCCGATCCGGCTGGTCGATGCGATGAGTTGGTTGATCGGGATCGAGGGCGGGGACCTGTCGGTGTTTGCTCGTCGATGCCTCGCGGCGTAGTCGGATCGAGCCGCGGGTGAAAAACCAAGGGCCGAGCGGTATCGCTTTATGAAGAAGCCTCGACGGTAACTCCGCAAATCATTGCCAGCGAAGAACCTGTGTGCTATCTTCATGCCATTCCGTCACGTCCCCTTTTTCACCCGCCCCGTCGGTAGTCTAGTTAGGGGTTACCATTGTTGGTGGCCGCCTGTGCAGGGCGGTGGAGGAAAACTTGCTGGCCGCGTTCGGTCCGCTCGTTGGATTGGATGTAGACGACGAGGCGGTCGTCGATGCGGGTGCTGTAGGTCGTTCTGGCGACGGCGATGGTCACCGTCTGAGCATCGAGCGGTCCGCCTTTGAGTACGACGTCCATCGGAAACATCTCCGTGCACGAGGGCTGAGATCGAGGCCTGGTCGCAACTGAAGAAATGCAAATTTACCAAAAATCGACAAGTGTCGTGAGTCGTCCGCACCATCATGTTCGGTCAACCGCTGCGCCGCTGTCGACTTCCGACGCGTGCAGAGGTAGGCCACCCGAGCGACAAACACACTGCGCAGCAAAAAGGGGTTACGTCAAGTCGACGCAACCCCTCTATGCTTCAATGTGCCGAAGAGAGGACTTGAACCTCCACGGGCATGGTTAGCCCACTAGGACCTGAACCTAGCGCGTCTGCCAATTCCGCCACTTCGGCTTGAGGAGACTTTTTATACCCTGGGGGAGGCCCCGAGTCAAGAGTCGGGCGTAACGTTCGTGTGAAGAGGACAAGGTAGACAGAGGTCATCGGGGTGGGGTAGCGGCAGGCAAAGTCTTGAGGTTTCGGGATTCGTAGACCTTTTCGCCTTGAGGGGTTAGGCGGACGATCAGGGCGAAGGCGCCGGGGGTGGATTCGACGAGGGGGAGGCCGCGGTCGGGGCCGAGCATGTAGATGGCGGTGTCGAGGCTGTCGGCGGTGCCGCCGTCGGGGGCGATGACGGTGACGCTGGCGCGGTCGATAACGCCGAGGCCCGTCTTGGGGTCGACGATGTGGGAGTAGCGCTTGCCGTCGATCTCGACGAACTTCTCGGCGTCGCCGGAGGTGGAGACGGCGGCGTTCTTGAGCGAGAAGTAGCGGCGAGGGGGGGCAGAGGACGACTCGACGGGAGCGACGCCGATGGTCCAGCCGTCGCGGCCGGGGGGCGGGTCGCTGACGACGATGTCGCCGTCGCCCGCGACGAGGGCGCGGGTTATGCCGTGGCGCTTCAAGGTTTGAATGGCGGCGTCGGAGGCGTAGCCCTTGGCGATGCCGCCGACGTCGAGCTTCATCCCGGCGGTCAGGAGTTGGACGGTGCGCTTGTCGGGGTCGAGGATCATCCGATCGGAGCCGACGAGGGCGCGGGCCCGGGCGAGGAGGTCGGGGTCGGGCATCTTGCGCTCGCGACGGGCCCGGCGCCAGAGGCGGACGACCGGGGCGACGGTGACGTCGAAAGCACCGGCGGATTTCTCGTACATGGAGCGGGAACGGGCGAGGATGTCGAAGAGGTCGGCGCTGACGGGAACGGGAGGGCCACCGGCCTTGCCGCAGAGTCGCATCAGCTCGCTGTCGGGCTGGTAGTCGCTTAGGGTGGCGTCGAGGGCGGCGATGCGGGCGTAGGCGTCGCGGGACGCGAGGCTGGCGGTTTGCGCGTTTTCCGTGTATAAAACGATCTTAAACTGGCTACCCATGTGGGTCTCGGCGAATTCGAAGCGCGACAGCTCGGGCCCCGGCCCGGCCCCCAACCCGGTGATCGCCAAGCACGCGAAGAAGGGCCGCGAGAGCCGGCCCCGTCGTTGGATCGCCATCGAGAACCTTGCTCCAGGCCGCGTTCGGACCCGAGGACGCCCATCGCCCTCCTTGGCCCATTCTTTCGTGGAGACTACCTCACGTGCAACGGCTTCCGTTCTGCCTTCGTCATTGGCTCGCCGCCGGGGCCTTCGCCCTCTCGGGATTGATGGGCTCGTCCACCGCGTTGGCCCAGACCGACGCGTCCAAGCCTTACTCGGAGGCGATCCCCGGCACGACCTTGAAGTTCGAGATGCTCCCCATCCCCGGCGGCAAGTTCCAAATGGGCAGCCCCTCGGGCGAGGAGAAGCGCGGAGAGGACGAGGGGCCGCAGCTCGAAGTCGAGATCGCCCCTTTCTGGATGGGCAAGTATGAAGTGACCTGGGACGAGTTCGACGAGTTCGCGTTCGCGATGGACCTGAAGCGCAAGGAGCGCGAGAAGGTCGACCTCGCCAAGCAGCCCGAGAGCGAGAAGGCGGCCGACGCCCTGACGAGGCCGACTCGACCCTACGCCGACGAGACCTTCGGCCTCGGCCGCAAAGGGCAGCCGGTCATCTGCATCACGCACCACGCCGCGATGGAATACACCCGCTGGCTCTCCGTGAAGACGGGTCATGTCTATAGGCTGCCGACCGAAGCCGAGTGGGAGTATGCCTGCCGCGCCGGGACGAAGACGGCGTACTCGTTCGGAGATGACGTCGAACAGCTCGGCGAGTACGCCTGGAACGTCGATTCCGCCGAGCGTCCCCAGAAGGTCGGGCAGAAGAAGCCGAACCCCTGGGGCCTCTACGACATGCACGGCAACGTGGCGGAGTGGTGTCTGGACCACTACGTCGGGGACATTTACAGTACGTTGGCGAAGACGACCCCGGCGCGAGGCCCGGTCGTCCTGCCCGACGCCAAGGAATATCCGTACGTAGCCCGAGGAGGCTCGTGGGACGACGACGCGGAGAAGCTCCGCAGCGCGGCGAGGAACTCGTCGAACCCCGAGTGGAGCGTCCGCGACCCGCAGCGTCCCCAGAGCATCTGGTGGCACACCGACGCCACGTTCGTCGGCTTCCGGGTCGTCCGTGCCGTCGACGAGCAGGAGAATCTCCGCGGTCTCAAGTCGCTGGTCGTGAAGAAGAAAGGGACCAAGTAATCGAGCGGGGGATCGCCGCTCCAGGGCGGGTGATCTTCTCGACAGCGATACCTGCCCGGGGCCTTGCCCCGGGACTCCCCCCTCCCCTCCGTCGTGCCCAAGGCCGTACCCGTACCGACAGACTCTCGTAGGAGTGTGATCCGATGACCGATCCCACCGGGGCCAATCGCCGCAACTTCCTCAAGTCCTCGACCGCAGTCGTCGGGGGCGCGGTCGCCACCCAGTTCGGTCTCCTGTCGACGGCGCACGCCGCGGGTTCTGACCTGATCAAGGTCGGCCTGGTCGGGTGCGGCGGGCGAGGGACCGGCGCCGCCGAGAACCTCTGCGAGGCGGCGGCCGGCGACAAGAACATCAAGATTACCGCCCTCGGCGACCTCTTCTCCGACCACCTTCAGAACTGCAAGAGCACGCTCAAGGGGAGCGAGAAGGTCGGCGACAAGCTTGCCGTCAATGACGACAATTGCTTCGTCGGCTTTGACGCCTACCAGAAGGTGATCGATTCCGGCGTCGACCTCGTGATGCTCGCCACCCCTCCCGGATTCCGCCCGATGATGATCGAGGCGGCGATCAAGGCGGGCAAGCACGTCTTCACCGAGAAGCCGGTCGGCGTGGACGGACCGGGGATCCGCAAGGTCCTCGAGGCGGCCGAGGTCGCCAAGTCGAAGGGCCTGGCCGTCGTCGCCGGCACCCAGCGCCGGCACCAGGCCGGCTACGTCGAGTGCATGAAGCGGATCCATGACGGGGCCATCGGCGAGATCACCGGCGGGCGCTGCTACTGGAACCAGGGCGCCCTCTGGATGAAGCCCAGGGAGTCGGCCTGGAGCGACATGGAGTGGCAGATCCGCAACTGGCTCTACTTCGCCTGGCTCTCCGGCGACCATATTTGCGAGCAGCACGTCCACAACCTGGACGTCATGAACTGGGCGCTCAACGCCCACCCCGTCCGCGCCGTCGGCATGGGGGGCAGGCAAGTCCGGACCAGCCCCGCTTATGGACACATCTTCGACCACTTCGCGGTCGACTATGAGTACGCGAACGGGGTCCACATCTCGAGCTATGCCCGGCAGATCGAAGGGTGCGAGAACAACGTCTCCGAGACCGTCGTTGGCTCGACCGGACGTTGGGAGAGCAACGGATACCGCTTCATCGGCAAGGAGAAGTCGCGGTTCAGGAACAAGGAAGTCAACCCGTACGTGCAGGAGCACATCGACCTGATCGCGAGCATCCGCGCCGGGACGCCGCTGAACGAGCTCCGCACGGTCGCCGAGAGCACCCTGACGGCGATCATGGGGCGGATGTCCGCCTACACGGGCAAGGCCGTGACCTGGGAAGAGGCCCTGAACTCGAAGCAGAACCTCTTGCCCGAGACGCTCGCCTTCGGCCCGCTGCCCACGCCCCCGGTGGCCGTCCCCGGCCAGACCCAGTTGATCTGAACCGAGCCTGGAGCGGCGTCAACGCTCAAAGTTGGCGCCGAATCCAGGGCCCCATTCGGATGCGGATGATCCCCCCGGTGGGTGGGGCACTCCTGCCCCGCTCTTGCTGCGAACGTCGAGGCGAAAGCCGCGGGGCAAGAGTGCCCCACCCACCGGGGGAACGTCCGTACGACCGAGCGGTGTGACACCGATACAAGCCCGTAGCGCCGGCGAGTGTATTTTTTTCAGTTTTCTGCAACGGGATTCACTCGCCGGCGCTTCGGGCTTGTTTCAGATCGTTCGGGGAGCCATTCCCGAACGCGATTCGCCCGAAATGCTGTGCCGCGAACTCGCCCCCATGGCCCTTGGTCCCGAACGAGCTCCCGATTGGGGAATCGGCCGGCTTCCATGGGCCGCGTTCGTTGATCGACACTACGAATCCAAACTTGCCCAATTGAGCTCACATCGAGGACACTCGCCCATGAAGACGCGGATGCTCTTGCTTTCTATCCTCAGCCTCTTTACCTGGCTCGGCGCCTCGGCCACCGCGCAGGCGGCGGATGCCAAGATCGTCCTGATCGCGGGCAAGGCGAGCCACGGGCCGGGCGAACACGAGTTCAACGCGGGGACCAAGCTCCTCGTCAAGTGGCTCAAGGCGATCCCGGGCATCGACCCGGTCTTCGTCGAAGGGGGCTGGCCCAAGGATGAGCACGTCTTCGACGGTGCCAAGTCGGTCGTCTTCTACATGGACGGCGGCAGCGGCCACCCCATGATCCAGGGCGAGCGGCTCCAGGTCATGAAGCGACTCATGGATCAGGGCGTCGGCCTGGTCTGCCTCCACTATGCCGTCGAGTTTCCGAAGGGGAATCCCGGGGACCAGCTCCTGGAATGGCTCGGTGGTTATTACGAGACCCACTACTCGGATAATCCCCACAACGACTCCGAAGTCGTCGCCAAGGAAGGCCACCCGATCTCCAGCGGGATCCGCCCTTTCCACGCCAACGACGAGTGGTACTTCAAGATCCGCTTCCGCCCCGACGACCCCCGCGTCACCCCCCTGCTCGTCGCCAAGTCGCTCGTCGGCCACGACAAGAAGACGTATACCGACCAGGTCGTCGCCTGGACGACCGAGCGTAAGGACGGCGGCCGCTCGTTCGGATTCACGGGCGGACATAACCACACCAACTGGGGTATCCCCCAGTTCCGCTCGCTAATCCTGAACGCCATCCTCTGGACGGCCAAGGTCGACGTGCCTCCCGAAGGCATCAAGGCCGATGTCACGCCCGAAGAGTTGAAGATGAATCTCGACCCGAAGCGGCGTTGAGTCTCCCGGTCGATGGGGTGGGGCCTTCACCACAAAGGCACAGAGACACGAAGGAATTCGGGGGAAGACCCCGCGAGAGGATCGTTCGGTAGCGATCGAGGTAGGGCGTCATCAAAACCGGCCCCGGCTGGCGACATGATCATGTCGCCAGCCGGGGCCGGTTATTTGATAGCGCGTGAATCCAGGGACGTTACCGAGGACCAGGGCTTTGGAGATAGCGAAACAGGTCGCGGATCTGGTTTTCGGGGAGCTTGTCGATGAGCCCTTCGGGCATCAACGACACGGGAGACGGCTTCATCTCTTCGACTTGATCGCGAGGGACGACGGTCTTCTGGCGGTTGCTGTCGAGCAAGGTCAGGGTGTTGGCGGACTCCTCGACGATCAAGCCGGTGAGGATCCGGCCGTCGTCGAGGGCCACGGTCTGCGACTCGTACTCTTTGCGAATCAGGGCGCTCGGATCGACGAGGCTTGTCATCAGGAAGTCGAGGTTGCTTCGCTCGGCGCCGGTGAGCTCGGGACCGATCCGTTCGCCGTCCTCGAACAGGCGGTGGCAGACGGCGCAGTTCTCCTTGAAGATCGGCCGGCCGCGGTCGGGATTCCCCTTGTCGCCTTCGGGCAAGAGCCCCCGGATCTCGGCGATCCGTCGGGTCTTCTCGGGAGACCCGGGCCCGGGGACATGACCCCAAACGCTCTCGAGACGCGAAGTAAGATCAGAGTTTCCGAGTTGGGCGACCAGTAGCGCCTGGGACTGTCGCAGGTCTTTGGGAGAGACCTTCTTCTGGGCCATAGCCTCGAGGAGGGGCTTCGCCCAGGC
Source organism: Singulisphaera rosea (assembly GCF_054877945.1). Classification (NCBI taxonomy): domain Bacteria; kingdom Pseudomonadati; phylum Planctomycetota; class Planctomycetia; order Isosphaerales; family Isosphaeraceae; genus Singulisphaera; species Singulisphaera rosea. The sequence goes on from NZ_JBTYIP020000007.1 coordinate 170,953, forward strand.
CGCCCGGGTGCAGAGCAGGCCCAGCACGCGATCGCGGAGGACGGGAGGAAGCTTCGGGTACAGGTCGATGAGGGACGTGGCGACCTCGATCTGGTCGAATCCTCCGACCGCGTTGACGGCCGCGAGGCGGACGGCCTCGCTCGGGTCTCGAGCAAGGACGCCGAGGAGGGCTGAGAGGCCGGCCGGCTTGCCCACCTGGCCGACCAACTCGACCAGCGAAATCCGCTCTGTGGCGGGAGTCGAAGGATCCACGACTCGCGATAGGGCATGCTGATACGCGGGAAGACTGCCGAGTCGGACGGCGAGGCGGACCAGCGACGGGGTCGGCGTCGCCTGCTTCCAAAGTGTTCTTAGCGGGGTCTCCAGCTCGGGGGGAACGGCGGCAAGCTTCCGCCCTTCCAAGCCTTTCTCCATGCCTGAGATCAACGGGGCGACTTCGTTCGCGCCGGGGGCTAGGGACAGGAGCCGGGCGCACGCTTCGAAGTCTTCCGGAGTGGAGCGAGACGCGAGGACGCGGGCGACCCGTTCGAGGACGACGTCACGGACGAGGGTCCGTTTCTGGGTCTCGGGATTTGCGAGCAGGCGAACGACACCGTCGCGGTCGTCGCGCAACTGGCGTTCGAGGGCCCACCAGACCATGAGGGGGATCTGGGAGTCCGTCGCGTCCTCGTCGTGCCGCATGAGCCGGGCGAGGATCGGAAGGGCCTCCTTCGAGGCCCAGCGCTGGCAGCTCGCGGCGAGTTGGCTGCGGACGGCAGGACTCGGATCGGTCTCGGCGAGCTGGATCAGGCTGGCGAGCAAACTCGGCGACATCCGGCGCTCGTCTCCCAGCAGCCGGACGGTCCATCGGCGGACCCCGGCGAGCTCGTGCTCGAGCAGCCCCAAGGCCGTCGAGTCGTCCAGCCCTCCGCTGACGTAAAGGGCCCAGAGGTCGCGGAGTCCGAGTGTCTCGTCGTGATCGTCCTTCAGGTGGGCTTTGAGCGGAGGGATTACGCTCGCGTCGTGTCGCTCGGCAAGAATCCGGCGTGCCTCCCGAGCGAACCAGTCGTTCTTGCTCGTCCGCAAGGCCACGAGCTCCTCGCTCGACTTCTTGGAGAGGTCGAACGGGGCCACCTTCCGTCTTTGCCCGTAGACGACCCGGTAAATCCGGCCGTTGGTGCGATCCCAGGTGTCTCTCGGGTCGAGGTGGGCCGCTCGCCTGTCGTACCAGTCGACGACGTTCACGGAGCCGTCCGGCCCTTCGAGCAGGTCGATGGGCCGGAACCAGGGGTCCTTGGCGTCGATGAGCGTTCCCCCCGTCGACATCGAGTACGTCGAGCCCGTCGGGGCGAGCGGATGCCAGTAGACGGTATTCGACAGGAGGTTGCCGCCGATGAACGCCCCCTGGAATTCGGGCGGATAGGCGTCGGCCTGATAAATGATCCCCCCGGGCGTCACGTGGCCGCCGGGCTTCGTGCCGCGATACTCGAGCGCGTTGAAATAGCCGAAGGAATTGGGGTTATGGAGGGGGCCATGCTTCGCGAAGCCCTTGACGTAGTTCCCCCCCTGCACCATGTGGAAAGTGAAGTAGTGGCCGTTGCTGCTACCGAAGGCGTTGCCTCCCGCATCGAAGTCGAGGCCCCAGGTGTTGCCTCCCCCCTCGGCGAAGAGCTCGAACTGCTTGGTCTTCGGGTGGTAGCGCCAGATCCCTTGCTGGAACTCGAGGCCGCGAATCTTGGCGGTTACGGTGCTCCCCTGCGCCCCGTAGAGCCAGCCATCGGGCCCCCACTGCATCGAGTTCACGGTCGCGTGCGCGTCCTCGAGCCCGAAGCCGCTGATGAGGACCTCGGGGTCGCCGTCGGGTCGATCGTCGCGATCCTTGTCGGGATAGAAGAGGAGGTAGGGCGCCTGTCCGACGTACACTCCACCATCGCCGACCGCGACGGCGGAGGCCAGGTTCAGGCCTTCGAGGAACGTCGTGGCCTTGTCCGCCCGGCCGTCGCCGTCGGTGTCCTCGAGGATCTTGATGCGATCGGCGCCCCTCGGGCCTTTGGGCGGGGGCTCGGGGACGCGGTCGTACTTGGTGCGGAGATACTGGTCGACCGTGACCGGCTTGAGGCCGGCGGGGTTGGGATATTGAAGATACTCGATGACCCAGAGCCTGCCGCGTTCATCGAAGGTGGCGGCCACGGGTTGGCGAATCATCGGCTCGCTGGCGACGACCTCGACGTGGAACCCCGGCGGCACGACCATCCGGGCCGCGGCCTCGTCGGGCGTGTATCCGCCTCCCAAGGCCGCCGGCCCGGCCATCCCGAGCACCCAGGACATCAGAAGCAGGGTTCTCGCGATCGTCGACCGACCAGCGGTCGCGGGTGTTGCGCTGCGCATGGACTCGCCGAACCTTTCTGGGACAGCCTCGAAGTCCGGGCGAGGCGCGGCCCTCGCCCGTCAACACGGTTGTAACACGGCGATCGCGCGAAACCCACTCTCATGTGCAGAGACTCACACAGGATCGACGTCAGTCCAAGTGAGTCCGAACGATGTCAGAAATCCGTGTACGGCTGCGGCTTCTCGACGGACCATCCCCCCTTGTGCAGGAAAAAGTCGCGGTAGAGCACGGCGATGGAGAGGCTGTAGAGCGGGGCCGTCGCGAGGAGCCCTACGACGCAGAAGCAGGCCCCCAGGCCGGAGAGGAACCAGATGGAGATGTGAAAGAGCGTCGCCGAGAGCCACTGGCTCTTGAGCGCGTGCCAGCTCTTCCGGACAGCCTCCACGGGCGGGACCCCGCCATCGACGATCAAGGGAATGGTGAACATGAGGACGCCGAAGATGACGAGCCCCGGGAAGAAGAGCAGGAAAAAGCCGACCGAGGTGGCCAGGCCGTAGAGGAGCGATCCGACTATCAAATCGCCGGCGACGTTGGTCACGCTGAACAACGTCCCCACGTCGAATTTGAGCCCACGGACCTGGAGGCAGGCCAACCGGATCATCCCGCCCACGAGGAATCCGACGAGGATCATGGTCAAGACGGCCGGGATGGCGTGGGTCCCCTGCGTGAACGGAAACCGGAACGCCTCGACCCCCTTCAGCTTCGGGGCGCCGAAGACGGCGAAGACCATGCTCCCGACCATCGAGTAGCAGACGAGCACGACGAGGACCGTGAGTACCCAGGTGCCCCATCGCTGGGTGAAGAGGGTCCAGGCCTCGCTGATGGCGCCGAACCGCACGACGGCCCTTCGCTGCGACCCGTACGCGTTGCGGTCGAATTCGTCGTCGAACATGCTCATGTCGTTTACCCAAAACTCCGAGGGCTTTCGCCGGACAGAGGAACCCTACAGGGTGTTCGCCGAAATCGGACAACGATTTTCGGGTTCCCCGATGAGAGGGACCAAGATACCATCCCGGCGCACCCGGCGGGCCAGTTCGGAGGGCATCGACCGGTAGGGAGGAGCATTTTTCGATGAACGGAAGCATTCGGCTCGTCTGTCCGCGTTGCCGAGGGGCCCTGTCCGGCGGGGGGAACTCATGGTCCTGCCAGGGCTGCCGGTCGAACTATCGGGGGCTCCGAGGCATTCCCGACCTCCGCACGTCGAATGACATCTACCTCGCGAACTCGGCCGACTGGGTGTTCGCACGCCGGCTCGACGAGCGTTTCGATAGCGTGACCTTCCGGGAGTTGCTCGAACAGTACTACGACCTTTCGCCCGAGATCCCGGCCGATCTCCGGCGTCGACAGATGGCGCACATCCTCTCGGCCCCCGAGCGGGCGAGGCATTGGTTGGACGCCGTCGGGCCGACCGGACTAGGACCACTCCTCGACCTCGGCTGCGGAACTGGGTCGTTCCTCGCGACGCTCGGCACCAGCAAGCGGGAAACCTGGGGGATCGACATCGCGCTCCGTTGGCTGCTCGTGGCCCGGAAACGGCTCGACGAAGAAGGGCTGGCGCACGTCCAACTCGTCTGCGGGTGCGCGGAGCGCCTCCCGTTCCAGGACGCCCGCTTCTCGACGATCATCGCCGGGGACGTGATCGAACACGTCACCGATCAGTCCGCGACCCTGGCCGAAGCCCACCGGGTGCTCGTCCAGGGAGGCGGCCTCTTCCTGGCGTCGCCCAACCGCTTCAGCCTCGCCCCCGAGCCGCACGTCCAGGTCTGGGGCGTCGGTTTCCTCCCGCGTCGCTGGATGGAGCCTTACGTCCGCTGGACGCGTGGTGTCGACTTCCGGGCGATCCGGACGCTTGGCTATGTGGGATGGTGGCGTCTGTTGAAGCGTAGCCCATTCGGCCAGGGCGTGGTCCGAGCTCCAGGACTGCCCAAGGCCGAGGTCGCCGCCTTCAGCCCGCTGAAGCGGCGGGTTGCCAAGGCTTATAACGCGGTCATCGGCACGATTATCGGTCAGGCGTGTGCGAGGGGGGTTGGTCCGCTCTTCCACGTGGTTTGCCGGAAGGGGGATGCCTACGCGGCCCCCAGGCCCATCCGATTGACTCTCCGAGGCTCCACGCCGAGAGCAGCCCAACGATCAGGGGTAGGCTCGTAACGAGTCGTCCGACGTAACGACCCCGTGATAATACGACGGTCACCAGTCGGGCGATTTGGACCGCGGCGATTGCCGGGGCCGCGAAGACGGCCGGGATCCGGGTCGCCGGGTGTTGCCGAGCGGCCCGGAGCCGTCCGAAGTCGAGTCCGAACGCGAGTCGCTCGGCAAACGACCGCACGAAGCCGTACCGCCGGACGTGGTAGGCGATCGCTTCCTCGAGGTCGCGAGTCAGTGCGCCCCGAGCGGAAGCCTCGAGGTGGACTTCCGATTCGTGGACCTCGCCATCGGGAGCGATCCCGGGCTCGACGCGGATGGCGAAGTTATTCCCGGCCAACCGGCGAGGGTGCTCCCCCTGCCCTCCGAGGAAAGGCGCGTACTCGCAGAAGAAGACAGCCCATTCGACCGGGGAATTCCCCATGGCAGGCTCCACAGGACCGGTCGCCGCGTGGAGGCGAGGGTCTTCGAAGGCCCGGATCCAGGAGTCGCACCAACCGACTGCGAACGTGCACGAGTCCTCGGTAAAGGCGACGACCGGGGCTCGTGCCGCTTCAACCCCAAGTCCCCGCAACCCAGGGACGCCGGTCTTCGCCGGCGCCTCGATCCAGCGCACTCCCCTGGTGGGACAGGCCGGGAGTGGAAGGTCGCAACCCGCGACGACGATGATCTCGACGCGATCCGTATTCCCATTTCGGGAGAGGCTCGCGAGGGTGCGAGCGACCGCCGAAGCTGAGTCGCTCGCCGCGATCACAACACTCAGCGCGGGTTGGTCACTCAACCTTTTCCAGGCTCGAGCCCGGCCCGATGAGGTAGCCGATCATCTCCCCGAAGGCTCCGACGCTCAGGAACGTGGCCACGAGAGGGGCCGCCATTGCGAACTTGTCGAGATGCCGCCCCTTGCGAAGGACCGTGCGGGTCACGCGCGCCATCAGCATCGCCGGGAGGGCGAGTGAGCCGAAGCCGTAGACGAATCGCTGCGGCCAGGACTGGTCGACCCGTCTCATCCCCGCGTAAGAACGCGCGAAGTGGAAGCGCTGGACGAGGAAGTACCCGAGCTTGAACGTCTTGATATGCTGAACAACCATCGCGTTGGTCGAAGCGATCGGGACGCCGTCGGCGCGGAGGCGGTCGTTGATCCACGACTCCCACTTCCCGTCGGCGAGGACGTGGGCGTGCTTCATCAGGTGGGGCCGCTTGTAGGCGATGTTATTGCCCGGGAGGTCGTTCGAGGCCCCTTCCGCGACCGGCTTCATGTAAGGGGTGTATTCGCAGAAGAAGACCGCCCAGTTGACGAGCCCGCGCTTGCCGTTCTCGACCGCGCCACCCACCGCGGCCCAGGGGCCCTCGTGAGCCTCGAAGATGGAAGCGGCCCAATCCTCGGACACCTGGCCGTGATCTTCGAGGATCGCGACGAGGCGGCCATTGGCCTGACAGACGCCGAGGTGCCGCAGCTTCGGGATCGGCTGGCGTTCGGCTTCGATCACGACCACACTCGGGCGATGGGCCCGGAGTCGCTCGCGGACCTCGCCGCCGATGGCCTCGACGACGATGACCTCCATCCGCCCTCGCTCGGGTTGGGCGTCGAGGGCTTCGAGCGTCGGCTCGAGCACGTCCCACCCGTTGACCGAGGCGATGACGACCGACAAGTCGGCAACCCCGGCGCTCTTCCGCTCGGCCGTCGGTGCGAGGGTAGACACGGAGGATTCCTTTCCCTTCGAGTTCGCGATGCGCCGCCTTCATCCTTGAAGCCGGCAATCGGCCGGGATGGTAACGGTTGCCCCCGGATCGGGCAATCGGAAGTCCGCCGGCCCCGGCTACGTGACGACCGCGTCAACCACCCGAGTCGACTCCGTTCGAACCTGGATCAGGCGGCTGGTTTCCCTTGATTTGCCGCAGCGATGGCGGCGTTGAGACGCGCGATCGCCTCCTGAGCCTCTCGGTCGAGTGGATCGCGCGAAATCGCGAGGTTGTACCAGGCCCTGGCTTCGTGGAGACGGTTGATGGACTCGAACGCGGCACCAAGTTGGTGAAGGAGCTTCGTGTCCTGGCGGTTCCGCTCGACGGAGACGCGTTGCATGAGCGAGCCGAGGATGTCGTGGTTTTTCGAACGGTTGGCGAAGTCCTCGGCCTCGGACTTGTCGCCGACCATGTTCAGGGCGCTGCTGAGGCCGAAGAGGGTATCGCGGTTGTCCGGCTCCGCGGCGTAGGCGGCGCGGAAGTGCTTCAGGGCGGCCTTGCCGTCTCGACGGGTCAACGCGAGCCGGCCCCGGAGCCTGGCCAATTCGGGATGGTCCTCGGGCCCTTCGGCAAGCAGGGCCTCGGCGCCGGCCTCATCACCCCGGTCAAATGCGAGGCGGACCCGGATCGCCCGAGCGTCCGGGTCGCACGCCTCGAGAGGTTTCAAAGTCGCCTCGGCCTGATCTTTGTGTCCGAGTTGGCGCTGGGCTTCGGCCAGGGTGAGCCGGGACCAACGGTCTCCGGGGTCGGCGTCGACGAACTTCCCCATGATCTGGGTGAGCTCGAGAGGCTCCCAGACCGTGTTTCGGGTCAAGCACCAGTGGAAGACATTGTCGAACGTCAGGGGGACGGTTTCCGAGAGCTTGAGGAACTGTTCCCCGAGCGCCTTGCGGCGGACCTGGACCCCGTAGAGGTAGATCAGCTCGCGTCGGGCCTGGACGAGTTTCGGGTCAATCTTCAAGGCCTCGAAGAACGCCTGCTCCGCCGGCCGGGTTCGATGCCGCCGCAGGTCGAGCTGCCCGGCCATCAGGCGTGCTTGTCCCCCGAGGGGATCCTGATCGGGGATCTTCGCGAGGTCCACGATCGCCTCGTCGGCCTGGCCACGTTGCATGGCGATCTGCGACCGAAGCATCCAGTCGTGCGCGGTGGGAGTGCGAAGCCGGGCCAGAGTCGTGACTGCCTGCTCCGCTCGGTCATACGCGCCCGCGCGGAAATCCTCCTCCGCCTTCCTCCAGATCTGGTCGGGATCGACGGGTTTGCGGATCACGAAGGCCCAGGTTCCCACGGCCGAGCCGAGCAGGATCAGTGGGGCCAGCCAAGCGAGGTAACGGCGATCGAAGGCGCTCATCTCGATTCTGCTTCCTCCGAGGGTCCAAGCCCAAAGTGCTATCGAGCGAGTCTCCGCCACCTGGAACCGACGTCCTCCACCCGCCGAATTCCCGTCAAGGGTTGGGCTTTGGGACGGCGGTCGCCTTCGAGTCCCCCGCGGGCTCGACGAACGAGTAACTCTGGTCGGCCTTGAGGTTCTCCTGAGTGGTCACTTCCCCCGAAGGCCAACGGAGGGTGAGCTTCGAGACCTGGGTCGCGGCCCCGATCCCGACCAGGACCCTCGGGTCGTTCGAAGACATCAGGCTATATCCACTCTTGCGCTGACGCTTGATGGTGAGGGCCCCCGCGACCACCTCGATCTGGGTGCCGATCGCGTCGCGATTGCTGCGGGTTCCCCGCAGGTCGAGCCGGATCCAATGGTTGCTCGTCTGGGAGTCGTTTCGCAGAAGGGCGGCCGGGGCATCCTTGTGGTTGACGACGATGTCGATGTCCCCATCGTCGTCGAAATCGCCGAAGGCCGCGCCTCGGCCGACGTGCTTCTGGTCGAAATACGCGCCGGCCGAGAGGGTCGCGAGGCGGAAGCGTTCGCCCTTCTTATTGTGGAACAGGAGTGCGAGTTCCTCGTACTCGACGTTCTGGCCGATGAGTCGGCGATTGTCGTCGACCTGGCCGTTGGCGACGAAGTTGTCCGGCCAGCCGTCGTTGTCGAAGTCGGCGAGCGCGGTGCCCCACCCGACCCAGGGCAAGGTGTCGGACGCGAGCCCGAAGTAGGGCGTCATGTCCATGAAACTCCCCTTCCCCAGGTTCTGATACAGGGTGTTGTACTCGTTGGCGAAGTTGGTGACGAACAGCTCGGGGCGGCCGTCCCCGTTGACGTCCTCGGCGTCGACTCCCATGCCCGACTGCGCCTGACCCTTCTCGTCGTAGGCGGCCCCGGACCCTTCCGTGGCATCCTCGAACGTCCCGTCTCCCTTGTTCAGGTACAGGAAATTCGGGTTCATGTCGTTGGTGACGTACAGGTCGATCTTGCCATCCTCGTTGAGATCCGCGGCGACGGCCGCGAAACCGTGCCCGTCGGAGCGGCCGACCCCCGCGGCATCGGTCACGTCCGTGAACGTGGCATTCCCGTTGTTTCGATAGAGGATGTGCTTGACCGTCTTGATCGACCGGGGCGAGCAGTAGAGCCGGACGTGCTTCTCGCGGTCGCCGCAGAAGAGGTCATCCTCGGGATATCGCCACTCGCCGTAGTTCGCGACGTAGAGGTCGAGGTCGCCGTCGTTATCGTAGTCGAAGAACACCCCTCCGGACGACCAGTTCGGCGCGTCGATCCCGGCCGTTTTGCTGATATCGGTGAACTTCCCGTGCCCGTCGTTCAGGTACAACGCGTTCGAGCCGTAGTTGCACAGGAAGACGTCCTGGTCGCCGTCATTGTCGACGTCGCCGACGACGATCCCGTGACAGAAGCCCTGGAAACCCAGCCCCGAACCTTCGGTCACGTCCTGGAACTTGCCGTTCCCAAGGTTCTTGTAGAGCCGATTCGGTCCGGAGGTTCCGCTCCCCAGGGGGAGGACGGTGGCACTGGCGAAGTACAGGTCGAGATTCCCGTCGCCGTCGTAGTCGAACATCCCGATGCCCGAGCCGTTCGCGGTCGGGAAGTGTTTGTCCTTCGACATCCCCGAGAAATGGACGAAGTCGATGCCGCTCGCCTTGGCGACCTCCTCGAATCGGAACGGGCTCGGCTCGGTCTGCTTCGAGAGGGTCACGGGTGTGTCGCTTGCGTTCGCCATGCGATCACCCTGGACCGTCGTCACCTTGCTGAGCGACTCGATGGTCGCGGCGTTGGTCTTCGTCGAGGCTCCCTTGGAGGGAGGAGTCGAATTGGCACTCGGGGTGGTCGATCCTTGGCATCCGAGGACGAGCGTCGAGGCCATCGCGACGACGACACTTGACAGGGGGCGGCTCCAGGACGAAAGCATTGAGCAAGATCTCCGACGGGAAGACCCGCCTGCAGGCGCGGCTCGAAATCGATTCAACTCGACGACGATGGATGGAAGAACCGAGACCTCGAGGGGACCTCGGCTCGCATGACAGGGAGCGATTCTACCACGCGTGGGGTCACCGGATTCAGGTGGTTCCCCGCCTGCCGACTCGGTTCGTCGCCCGAGCAACCTTGCCGACAACTCCCGAGCGGGCCGACCCGAAGCTCGTCCAAATCCTTAGGATTACGGCTAAACAGGTCGTCGGCCTTTCTTCTCAAGGAGGTTAGGTCGAGACTGGTCTACGTCCGGAACCACGGACTTTCTGGGGTTCCTCCACGTCGAGAGACTTCACGACCGGGATCGTGGTAAAATACCAAGTCATGGGGAGCCGACCCTGACGGCCGAGGAATTTGGCGATGAGGACCGGGATCACGAACTGAAATCGTTTGACTGTTCGTCCTCTCGAAGAATGAAGACATGCGAGAGCGAGAGCTATCGACGTCCGGCCTCGACCGCCACCCCGGCTCCATCAGGGACGACTCGGTGCGCTTCGAGTGGAAACACGACAATCCAACCGGCAATCCCGCGTGTCACATCCTGCCCGGATCGAACGTCCTCCGCCCGATCGGCCCGGGCCGTGTTCAAGATGAACTACCGCCCTTGATGCACGCGAACGTCGAGATCGTCCGGTCGAGGACACAAACATGAGTCGCGCGTGTCAGCGGTCGGGCATTGCGAGCGTCGCGGTCGAATGTGTCACGGGTTCGCATTCCACCCAGAGGGACGACGAACTGTCCGTCGAGGAACCGCTGGAGATCCGGGTCGTCGACGGCCAGGGCCAGCTCAAGCCCCTGGCGGTGACGATGCGGACGCCCGGCGACGACGAGTATCTCGCCGTCGGCTTCCTGCTCACCGAAGGGATCGTTACGAATCGCGACGAGATCGAAGGCGTGCGACGGCGAGGGTCGAATGCAGTCGAGGTCCGACTGCGGCCCGGCGTGATCCTCGACTCGGCCGGGCTCGACCGGCACTCCTTCATCTCGTCGAGTTGCGGCGCGTGCGGTAAGCGGACGATCGCGGCGGTCCGCGTGGCGATTCGTCACGCGATCGCGCCGGGGGTGCCGCGGCTCGCACCCGAGGTCGTCCACGAACTCCCCGAGGCCTTGCGGACGGGACAATCGGGGTTCGCCCGAACGGGGGGGATCCACGCCTCCGGCCTCTTCGACACCGAGGGCCGGCTCCTCGCCCTTCGTGAGGATGTGGGCCGGCACAACGCCCTGGACAAGCTCATTGGCGCCGAGCTGCTCGAGGGACACCTTCCGCTCTCGGAACGAATCGTGCTGGTCAGCGGCCGAGTGAGCTTCGAATTGGTGCAGAAGGCCGCACTCGCGGGCGTGCCGGTACTCGGCGCCGTCGGGGCCCCTTCGAGCCTCGCGGTGGAGCTTGCCAAGGAATGTGGGATGACTCTCCTCGGCTTCGTGCGCGACTCGCGATTCAACGTCTACGCCGACGCTGGGCGGATCGCCCCATCGAGCACGGACGCACACTCCGTTTAGGAGACACCTATGAAATTGCGTATCAAAGGCAATTCGATCCGAATCCGACTGGATCGGAGGGACATCGAGCGGCTCGTTCGAGAAAGCCGCGTCGTCGACGCCATCAACTTCGGGCCGGGTCTGGAGTTCTCCTACTCCGTCGAGGTCGCCCCGACCCCACGAGAACGGCCCGAGGTCGCTTACGGCGAGGGGAGGATAACCCTCCGAATCGACCCCGCCGACGCAATCGAGTGGCTCGAGGGCGACCGCGTCGGCTTCGATCACAAGCAGGCCGTGAACGGCGGGTCCATTCGTGTCCTGCTCGAAAAAGACTTCGCATGCATCGATCGACCCGCCGGTGAGGAAGACGACGACGCATTCGCGTTCCCCAACCCGTCGCTTACCTGTTGATGCGAGACTCGTCCTGGCCTGCGCCTCTCCCAAGGAAATTTGCGGATGCCACTTCGTCGTCCGCGATGACGCCGAGTCCGTGTCACCCTCCCTCTCCGGATCCAAACTTAAACAAGGTCAATCGACCGATTATTCTCGGCCGGCCGCCCCACGAAATTCCGGAACCAAATGAGTTGCACTGGTTCAAACGGATACTCATTTCAAATTAGGCAGATTTCGCAGAAAGCGTAAAAGAGAACAAGTGCCATCTCCTTCTGAGATCGCAACCTTGGTATTCTCGAGGCTTGGCACCGACTTTGCCGAATGTGCGGCCTGACGTCCGTGATGTGAACCCTTGACGTGCACAACGGATGTTAGCGACCAGTCCTCGCCATGATATCGAATAAACGGTTTTCACCATGGGCTTTGGTTGACTGGTGAGGATTTGCGGTCAAGACATGATCGATTTCGGGGCGATAGGCTAGTACATTAGGCGGAATGGCCCCACTTTGGGCGTCTGCGACAACTGGGAGGACGCATGCGATATCGCGGGATCGGGAATTGGGCCTTCGCCCTCAGCATGATTGGGGCTGGCCTCGGTGCCGCCCCCGCGGCGCCGAGTTATCAGGAGGTGGACCGGACGATCGGGCGGGTCCGTACCGCCTGGGCCGTCCCCGGATCTTCGGACCCGAACGCGCCGGGCTGGAACGCCTTCTTCGACGCCCTAAAGAAAGAGCTTCAGACGTACTCGACCGTCTCCGACGCCAACAAACAACTCGTCTCGCTGAACAGCATCTACAAGATGTCGACGGCCCTCGAGGGGGTCGCCTGGCCGCCGGCGCAGGAGCTTCGGGAAAATCTCCGAATCTGGCTCCGGCCTCGCGTCCGGCTTGCGTGGGCCTCGCGGAGGCTCACCGACTCGATCAACGCGCTCACGAGCACGAACGATTCGAATATCAATAGCAATCGCGAGCGCTGGATCCGGTTCGTCGAAAACGACCTCGGGGCGTCGATGCGTCGTTACGACGCCGCGGATACGGTCGCGAAACGGCTCGAAGGGCTCAAGGGGATCTACGGGTCGCTCGCGTCCCTCCAGTCGGGAAACCAGTCGCGGCCGTGGGTCCCGTCGATCGAGCTCGAGCGGGCGTTGAATGACCTGTACAACCTGCCCAATCTCGACATCTCGGCTGACGTGGCGACGCTCAGCCCCGTGCTGTCCAACGACCTCATCCAGTCGGGGCCGATCTATCGCAAGGGGTATGTCTCCCAGGTCACCGCGGGCCCGAAGACGGGATTTGGATTGCTCTGGAGCGACCAAGGGATCGCGTTCTACAACAAGCAGATCGCGACCAGCGTGACGCCGATCACCGACTTCCAGAACCAGATCATGAACGACCCGAAGGGTCGTCGTGCGGCCAAGCTCTACTACTTCTCCGCGACCTCCCAGGACGTCAGCGAGACGACCGTCGTCGCCGTGCTCGGGCCCAACGGGTTGCAGCTCGGCCCGCAGTATACCCACAGCACCGACGCCTTCATCGGGTCGATGAAGCAGAGCGGAAAAGGCCTGGGCCGTTTCATCGCCTCGATCGTCGGCTTCAACCAGCAGAAGATCACCCAGAAGGTGTACGAGGGGGCAATCGGCAAGATTCGCGAGAACGTCGTTCAGGAGGCGGCGGAGCTCGGCGGCGAGAAGATCGCCGAGGCGGCCGCGGAACAGAACGCGAAGATCGCGAGGTTCTTGATCGGCAACAACGCGCTCTCCCTTGGGAACCTGCTCATCACCGGGCTGAGCCTGAGGTCGCGCCCCGAGAACGCCCTGATCGGCGGGACGATCCAGTGGCGTGGTGCTCTCGACCAGATCGGTGCCTATGAACCCCAGCCTTCGCGTTTCGGTACGCCCGCGTCGGGCGTCTCCGCCGACCTCCACCTCAGCTCGATCATGACGAGCTTGACTCGGGGCTACCTCCAGAGTGACGCCGTCAAAGATTTGCACAACTTGATGATCGTCACCAAGAAAGTCCCCCCGAACACGCCCCCGCGCGATGGGATCATCGTCTCGAAGAATGCCGACTATCCGACCTATTTGAAGGCCGTGGGCGATGCCCGTGCCGCCAACGACCCCAAGGTCCTGGCGGTCCGGGTCAAACGACCGGGCCACTCGCCCGAATTCGCCGCCGACGCCAACGGGCACCTCGTGGCACTCGTCCACGACTTCCAGATCGAAGTCCCTGCCCCGCCGCAGGCCGCCAAAGGCGGGCTCTTCGGACCGCCGTCGCAGGTCTACCGGATCGAGGCCCCCCGCGCTGAGTTCGTGATCTCGTTCAAGGTCACGCCCGATACCCAGACGTCGCCCGTCCGGCTCTCGGGTCGGATCGAGTCCTTCGACCCCGGTCCGAACGCCCGAGTCGTCTCGGTGAACGAGGATGAGGCCAAGGCCCAGCCGCTGACCGCTTTCGCCGGCACGTTCGTCCTCAACTTCTTCAAGACCAAGCTCCAGGGCCAGCCGATCGACGTCCCCCTCAGCAACCTGCAACTGAGGGGCTTCGCGATCCGACAGGTCTCCTCCCTGGATCCGTCCGGTTGGATTCGCGTCAACCTCGAGCGCACCTCCAACAGCCCGGCCGCCGGCATCCAGTAATTCCCGGAATCTCGCGAGTCCTGGGCTAATCAACCTTCCGGCGCCGTCTCATCAGCGATGGGACGGCGTCGTTGTTTGTTCCAGCCCAGGACTCGCCCCTCACAAGTCTCCGTCTGTTCGCTTCGACCACGAACATTCACGAAGGGCGGCCCGAGCATCCTCCGGCCTCTTGAACCCATGACAAAAGTCCACTAAATTCGGTCGATGCCGGCTCATCGCCCGGTACGCGACGAACCCAAGGGCCCGCGACGGCTTGAGGTTAGCAAATCGTCCCATCCAACTTCACGGGATGTTCAGACCCTATTCTTGATCACCTCATTACCTTTAAAATCTTCATGAATGCCGTTGCGACGGACTGTGGTCCGAGCTCCAGCAACTTACGTCGATGAGGACTTTTCCCGTGCCCGAGGCTGATGCACCGCTCCTCGCGATCTTCGACCACGACGGCGTGATGGTCGACTCTCTTGCGTTTCACCAGGATGCCTGGGTCGAGCTTGGGCGACGCACCGGCCTGGCCATCACCCCCGAGTTCATCCACGAGACGTTCGGGATGACCAACCCGAGCATCTTCGAGAAGCTCCTGGGCGACTCGCTCAAGGCCGAGGAGGCACGCCGATACTCCGACCTCAAGGAGGAATGTTACCGGGAGCTCGCCCGGGGCCAGATCACCCTCATCGACGGCGTTCGCGAGCTGCTCGACGGGCTTTCCTCGACCGGGTTTCTGCTCGCGATCGGCTCGAGCGCGGTGCGGCCGAACCTCGACATGACGGTGGACTCGTGCGACCTGTCGGGCCGGTTCATCTCGATCGCCTCGCTCGAGGACATCGAGAGGGGCAAGCCCGACCCGCAGGTCTTCCTCGTCGCCGCGAAGAAGGCCGGTGTCGACCCGTCACGTGCGGTGGTCTTCGAAGACGCACCGGTCGGCATCCGAGCGGCCAAGGCCGCGGGCATGCGTGCCGTGGGCTACACCTCGAGCCACTCCGCGCGGATGCTCTGGGACGCCGGCGCCGATGAAGTGGTGGAAACCCTCTGCGGCTACGACGTCGAGGGCCTCGCCCGCCGGCTCACCTCGTCACAGGCCAATTCCTGATCACGTCGACGCATCCGCAGTCGTTCCAGTCATCGTGTTGGTTGGCGAGAGGTTCGTTCACCCCGGCTTCAGTCCCCTCTTTTCGAGGACGTAGACGTCGCATGCGGCCGCTCCGAATCGTTCTCGTGATGATCGAGCCTCCCCTCCCGTTCGGGAACGCGGCGGCGCGCTGGTTTTACGTTCTGTTCAAGGGCCTGGTCGAGCGTGGCCACCGGGTCACCGCCTTCGCCGCGTGCGGGAAGTCGGAGGACATCACCAAGGCCCGAGAGCTTTTCCCGGAATCCCGCTACGACCTCCGGCTCTACCCGTTCCCGAAGCGCGCGGGCCTGCGGGCCAAGTGGGACACGGCGACTCGCCCGTTCTCTTATATGTTCGGCGACGAATTCCGGTACGATCTGAATTCGGCCCTGGCGGAGGGATACGACGTCCTCCACCTCGAGCAGCTCTGGAGCGGCTGGGTCGGACTCGACCACGTCGACCGGACGCTGGTGAACGTCCATTATCTGGCGTGCATCGACCTGGCCGAGCGGCAGCCGAAGTCGTTCTTCCAGGCGCTCGAACGCCGCCTGATCTTCCGGACCGAGCGTCGGCTGCTGCGCACTTACAAGCATATTCGAACGGTTTCCGAGAGACTCGAGCCGCCGATCCGGGAGATGAACCCCAGGGCGGATCTCCACACGGTCCCACTCGGCCTGGATACGTCCCTTTATCCGTTCATCCCCGACGACCGGAGGTCCTCGACTCCGATCCTGACGCTGATCGGCTCGATGGGATGGGCGCCGAGTTACTCGGCCGCGGTTCGCCTGATGACTCGCCTCTGGCCCGAGATCAAACGTCGGATGCCGGAAGCCCGGCTCCAGATCGTCGGGTGGTCGGCCCGCGAGAAGCTCGGGGAATACATCGGGTTCCCCGACGTCTCGATCGACGAGGACGTCCCCGAGATCCGGCCGTATTTCGAGCGGGCCAGCGTCCTGCTGTACCCCCCGAGCCGGGGTAGCGGGATGAAGATCAAGATTCAGGAGGCGATGGCCTACGGGGTCCCGGTGGTCACGACGAGTGAAGGCGTCGAAGGGCTGCCCGCCCAGGACGGCGTCCACGCCGGCGTTTGCGAAGACGACGCGGGCCTGATCGAGCGGACCGTCTCCCTCCTTCGCGATCCGGCGATGCAGAACCGGCGGCGACACGCCGCACGCGCCCTCATCGAGTCCCATTGCGGGCCCACTCCGACGCTCGAAGGGGTCGAGCGTCTCTACGAGCACATGCTCTCGGGTCGTTGACGAGGCCGCGACACGTCTCGTTTCATCGACTCGGAAGTTTCACGAGGCTCTCGACTGTCTCCGCCCACGTCAGGCCTTCTCTATGGTCCGGCGTAAGTTTGACGGTTAGGATGCGGGGCGATGCAACGCTTTCGGTCCTCCGACCCCTCGACGGGGTCGGTTCCGATCAGCCTGGAGTGTCGTCACATGAACCTGAATCGTCGTCAGATGCTCTTCGCCACGGGTGCCGGCCTCCTCGGACACGGGGTCCTCAGCCAGGCGATCGCGGCGCCGAAGCAAGCCCCGAAGAAGGTCCTGTTCTTCACCAAGAGTGCCGGCTTCGAACACTCGGTCATTGCCCGGAAAGAGGGCAAACTCAGCCTGGCCGAGCGGATTTTGACCGAAGCCGGGAAAGAGCACGGATTCGAGGTCGTCGCGTCCAAGGACGGCCGCCTCTTCGACCCCGACAAGATCGGTGAGTGGGATGCCTTCGCCTTCCAGACGACCGGAGACCTGACCGAGGCGGGAACCGACAAGACTCCCCCGATGTCGAAAGACGGGAAGAAGGCATTCCTCGACGCCATCCGAGGGGGCAAGGGCTTCATCGGGATGCATTGCGCCACCGACACGTTCCACAGCCAGGGCGACACGGTCGACCCATACATCGAGATGATCGGCGGCGAGTTCATCATCCACGGGGATCAACAACTCGCCAAGCTCGACGTCATCACCCCACAGTTCCCCGGCGTCGAGGCCTTCGGCAGCAGCTTCAAGATCAACGACGAATGGTACGCTCAGAAGAATCTCGCCGACGACCTCCACGTCCTCATCGCCCACGACACAAGCGGGATGACCGGGCCGATGTACCAGCGGCCGAACTTCCCCGAGACCTGGGCTCGCATGCACGGCATGGGGCGAGTGTTCTACTCGTCGATGGGACACCGCGAGGACGTCTGGGAAAGCCCGCTCTACCAGGGGCTGTTGATCGGGGCGTTGACCTGGGTCACGGGGAAGGCCCAGGTCAGCGTCGAGCCCAATGTTTCCAAGGCCACCCCGGGCTATAAGACGCTCGGCAAGTGACCTCGAAGCGAGCCGACTGACGCTGTTTTCGCAGGTATCACTCGATGGTTTGGCCCGGTCGATCCAGAAGGACCGGGTCAAAGCGTCGGGGACGCGTTCCAACGCAAGAGCGAGTCTCGACGGTTCCGCATCGATTCTGGCTCGAGACCTCCGGGCGTTGCTCTGGCATCGTGTCGTGCGATCGTGGAAAATCGACGCTTGATCGTCGGTGGGGAAACTCGGGGATGAATTCACACTCGCCGACCCATGAAGGCGGTTGTCTTTTGGTACGCGTCGGCATATGAAACGGGTCGCGATCTTGGGATCGGGGGGGATGGGGACGGCGCTTGCGCTGTTATTCTCCCGCTCCGCTCGGTCGGTTCACATGTGGTCCCGAGATCCTTCGCAGGCCGCGGAGATCGGCCGGACTCGGGAGAATGCCAGGCACCTCCCCGGAGTGGCTTTGCCCGCCAACGTCGAGGTCACGCCGAACGCCTGCGACGCGACGGGAGGCGCCGACGTGATCGTTGCGGCGATCCCGTCCGCTTATCTTCGGACCACCCTCGAAGGGCTGACGGAAAGAGTCCCGGCATCGATCCCCGTCCTGAGCGTGGTCAAGGGGATCGAGAATGAGACGTTCGCTCGACCGAGTCAGATCATTCAGCAAACGCTCGGTCCTCGCCCCGTCGCCATCCTCAGCGGGCCGAGCCACGCCGAAGAGCTCGCGAAGGGTCTCCCGGCGTCGGTCGTCATCGCGGGCGAGGACGAGCGGCTCTGCAACCGGGTCCGCGACGCCCTCAACCAGGAGTCGTTCCGCGTCTACACGAACCCCGACGCGCTCGGGGTCGAACTCGCCGGGGCCTTGAAGAACATCCTCGGCATCGCGGCGGGAGTCTGCGACGGGCTTGGGTTCGGCGACAATGCCAAGGCCGCCCTGTTGACCCGGGGTCTCGTCGAAATCGCCCGATTCGGTGTGGCCCTCGGGGCCACCGAGTCGACCTTCTTCGGCCTTGCCGGCGTCGGCGACGTGGTCACGACCTGTTACAGCCCGTTCGGCCGAAATCGTTCGCTCGGCGAGGCGATCGGGCGAGGATCCTCCCTCGACGACGTGCTTGCGGCCATGGTCAACGTAGCCGAGGGGGTGCCCACCACCCGCAGCGTCCATGATCAGGCCGCCGAGCGAGGGATCTCGATGCCGATCACCGACGAGCTCTATCAGATCCTATTCGAACAGAAATCGCCCCTGGCCGCGGTGACCGACCTGATGATCCGACAACCCAAGGTCGAGTGGCAACCATGAGCGACGGATCGGGTCTCGCCGACCCCTGTGGGGTCGCGTTCAAGGAGTGGGCCGGGGTCTGCGAGGCTCTCGGCTCCGGGGTCCAGACGTTGATCCTCCGCAAGGGAGGGATCTCGGAGGGGCCCGACGGCTTTCGGCCCGAACACTCCGAATTCTGGCTTTATCCGACGCACTTGCACGAGGGTCAGCAAGGCCTTCGCGTGCCGCCGACCAGCCCCCAGGGCGATGCGCTGAATCTCGTGGAGATCGATGCCCTCGCTCAGGTCCGGTCGATCGCCTTCGTCGACCAGGAATCGACGTTGGCGGGGCTTCACGAATTCCACGTCTGGACGCAGGAGACGATCCGCAAGCGATTCCACTATCGATCCCCGGGGCTCTGGGTCCTGGGCGTTCGGGTTTATCGGCGACCCTCGGCGCACTCGATTCGCGTCACCCAGGAGCAACTCGGGTGCAAGTCGTGGGTCCCGTTGGATCCACCGCTATCGACCGGAAGTCTTGCCCCAGCGCTCGAAGACGAGGAGTTCGCCAGGCGGATGGACCGCATCCGGACGATCCTCGAACCGACCGAACGATGATCCCCGAGCGAGCGAGGATGATGCTCCGTTTCCTGTACGTCGAGTTCAAGGATTTCCCGGCGACGATGTCGCTTGCGACCGCGTGGGTCGCAGTCTTCCTCTTGATGCTCTCTTGCCGATTCAACGAGCCCCCGCTCCCCTCCGCCGGCCAAGTCATCCTCGGTAACTTCACGGCCGCCCACCGCTTTGGGGACCTCACGCTCGATGAGCTCTTCAGAGGCGAGGTCTGGCGAGCCATGACATGCACGTTCGTGCATTACAATGTCATGCACATCGGACTCAATGTTTTCGGCCTCTACCAACTAGGGTGCGTGATCGAGTCCTGGTATGGTGCCGGCCAGACCCTGGCGATCTATGCCCTGATCGGCGGCGGCGGGAACCTCGTCTCGGGATTGATGAGGTATCTCGTCGGCTCGAATCCCGCGTCTCATGCTGGTGGCGGATCGACGATCGTGCTCGGACTCGTCGCCCTCTGCGCCGTGGTCGGGTGGAGATCGAGGACACGGATGGGCGACTATCTGAAGAGTCAGATGGTCGGAATCCTTATCTTCACCGCGGTGCTCGGGCAAATCCTGCCCATCGTGGACAATTGGGGGCATGCCGGCGGTGCGATCGTCGGCGCCCTGATTGGCTTCGCGCACCGGCGATTAATCCGGACCGCGGAGCGGCCGGTAGGTATCTGGGCGGGCGCATTGGGGTTGCTGTTGATGGTCGCCAGTGGAGCGGCCCAGGTCCGCGCCAACCGCGCCGAGGACCGGATCTTCGGCGAGAGGATCGCCCTCCTCACGAAACAGGTCAACGCCTCGGATCAATTGCACCTCGAACTCATCGGCGTCGATCGCTTTTTCCGCCAGGCCCAGTTGCACGCCCGTTTCGATCCGGCGTCGTTCATCCCGGAATTGATCCCTGCCTCGGGGAGCCCCACCCCACTGGATCGTCGGAGCGACTCGTTTTTGATGCGAGGAGTTCGCGAGCCGACGCTTCGCGCCGAGCTCAAGCGTCAGCTCAATGTCCTCGACCGCTTGGAAAAGGACCTGGCGACGCCCTCGTCGTCCACGGACATCCAGAGACTTCGGGGCATCTTGTCGCATGCCTTCGACCGGCCTCCGTCGCCTGTTGCCCAGAGAGAGTTCCGAACGCGCTGGACTTCGTTATCCCAGCAAGTCCGGCAAAAGAACAACGCGACCCGCAACGAACGTGACGCCCTGGCCCGGGTTCTCCGATCTCAATGAGGCCCGACGCCCTGGCCTGTCCCGTTCAATCCATCGGGCCGCTGGTCTGCCAGGCCCCGGCTCGGTGCCTTGGTCGGCCTTGCTTGGCACGGATGGCGGCGACGAAGTCGGACATCGTGACGACATTGCCCGGGAACTCGGTGTAGTAGCAACCGATGGCGCCGACCTCGTGGCCATCGCTCGAGCCGGTCGCCCCCATCGGGAATTTTCCTAGGAGCTGCGCCGTCTTCGATCGCGTATCGGGCGTCACGTTGTTGCTGACCAGCTCGAGCGAGTCGAAGACGGGCCCCAGTTCGGCGATGATCGCGTCGAAGGGCTGGTCCCAACGATACGGGTGCGCGGCGACGATCGCGGCGCCATGGCGGCGGACGACCGCCACGAGATCGGCCACCCGGATCCCGGGAGGGGTCTCGTCGAGGTTCGGGAGCCCGTAGACGAGGAAGTGCCCCTCTCGTGCCGAGATCTCCGCCCCAGAGAGGACGCGGAGGCCATTCGCCTGGGCCGACAGCTCCTCGAGTTCCTCACGGTGCCACTGGTAGTCGTGCTCGGTGATGACCACCCCGTCGAGACCGACTTCACGGGCGG
Organism: Singulisphaera rosea; assembly: GCF_054877945.1. Lineage (NCBI taxonomy): Bacteria > Pseudomonadati > Planctomycetota > Planctomycetia > Isosphaerales > Isosphaeraceae > Singulisphaera > Singulisphaera rosea. The sequence goes on from NZ_JBTYIP020000007.1 coordinate 192,171, forward strand.
TCTCGACCAAATCCAGCGGGTCGATGACGCTGTCGGGCGAGTGGCGATTCGTATGCAAATGATGATCGAACTTTGACATAAAAAACATCTTTCAGCACGAGGCCGATCGAGTCACAATCCAACAACGGCTTGAGTATGAACTCCGGTTTTGCGGGCGGGGGCCGTGGCCAGGCGCAGAGCTAAGATCCCGGGTCCGCTTCGACGACCAAGGTCGTTCCGGAGTCGTCAACCCTCAGATAGCTCGACTGCCGATGCCAGCCACCGAGGACGACCAGACGAGTCGGGGACCGAGACTCATCCACAGCCAGGTGGACGTGCCCCATGACGACCAGGTCGATCGTCTTCTCGCGGCCCAGGGCGAATTCGCGGAACGCCGCGAGTTGTCGGGCGTCGTCGGCCGAGCGTCCTCGATCGTTGGACCTCTCGAGGAGGTAGTCCAGGGCCGAAGCCGCGGGCTTGGGACAATTCCGGAACGCCCTAAGGAACGTGGTCCCTTCCATCCAGGCCTTCCAGGCGCTTCGGCCGCAGGAGTGGTGGCCGTGGACGAGGAGTAGCCGCTTTCCGTGAGCTTCGACGACATACGGCTCTTCCACGAACGTGGCATCGAGCGTTTCCCGGTAGAACTCCCCGAGCCAGAGGTCGTGGTTCCCGGCGAGGATCGTCAGCGTCCCCCCTCGTCGGCGAAATTCGGCGGCGGCGATCAGGCCGGGGCACTCGGCCGCGGCGTTCGACAACTGCCTCGAGACGAGCCAGAAGTCGCAGAGGTCCCCGACGATCGTGAGCGAGTCCTGCGGGCCGAGTCGATCGACCCAACGGGCGAACCGTCGACCACGTTCGGGGCGGTCGAGCCGCAGATGGACGTCGCTTGCGAAGTAAGCCGGCACGAGCTCTGATTCCCCTTGGCGTTGCATTCAAAACGGGAGGGTATCGATTTCCAGTCGGCGGGCCGAAGTTCGTCGCCCCTTCGGATCAATCCGCAGGTTCGGATGGGCCACGGATTGGCTCGCGGCGTGAATCTTCGTCTTGTGCCCCTGGGCCCGGACGGCCTCCCGGGCGGTGCCGAGGGCCAGCTTCGGGTGATTGCACTGCTGACTCAGGTGAAGGAGGACGAGGTGGCGAATGCTCCCCACCCCCGACCGCCCCAACACCTCCGACACCAGCGCAGCCCCCTGAGCGTTGGAGAGATGCCCGTGGTCGCTCAAATTCCTCGCGATGAGCGAAACATGTCTCGGCGCCCGCAACTGCATTTCGACGTCGTGGTTGAACTCGATTCCGAGGAGGTCGACCTCGACCAACGCCTCGACGACCCGCATCGACCAGCTCCCGGTGTCGGCGAGATAACCGAGCGAGACCGATCGCCGGCTCCTTGCCGGCTTCAGCTCGAAGCGAAAGCCGAAGGTCGGTCCGTCGTGTCGAAGTTCGAGGGCCTCGACACGGAGCCCGGTGGGGGTCAGGAACGGTTCGTCGTCGTAGTGACGGACCAGCCCCATTTCATCGAGCTCGAGGAATCCGGAGTGCCGCCTGAGCGCCGGCCGATGCGTCTCGTGGCAGTAGAGCGCGATGCGATGGCGGGCCATCATGTGCAGGGTCGCGTTGTTGACGTGATCGCCGTGCGTATGCGTCAAGAAGGCGGCCGAGACCCGACTCCAGGACGACCCGACGCTCTCGAGCCTGCGACCCAGCGCCCTGGGGCCGATCCCGAAATCGATCAGCGTCCCGACGCCACCCGATTGGACCAGGGTCGAATTCCCCTGAGAACCACTCGCTAAGACGGCGAACTGGACAGACATTGCGCCGGGACATCCTCGACCGCGGGATGGGTTCGATTCCGATTCGAATCCTAACTTGAGTGTACGCCAGTCGAGAGATAGCAGCAAGGCGAGCCCGAATTCACCGGACCTGCCCATCGAAGGATTTCGCGTCGAGGAAGGTTCCGCGTTCGCGGGTTCGTTCGTGTTAGGATCGAGGGACGCTGCGATTCCAAAGCCGACGCGGAATCATGCCGAGACGCGATGGTCGCGACCCGTCGGATTGGGTAAGACTTCGACCGAGTTCGAGGAGCCGAGCGTGTCCCTGGTCTTCCCTTCGAAGCATCCTCTGGTCCATCACCAGACGGCCCTCTTGCGTGATTCTCGGACAAATCCCCCCGAGTTCCGTCGCCTCGTGCGCGGACTCGCGGGCCTGCTCGCGGGCGAGGCCACCGCGGATCTCGCCCTGCAGGACGTCCAGGTCACGACCCCGCTCGGCCCGGCCTCGTGCCGGACGATCGCCGAGACGATCGGCATCGTCCCGATCCTCCGCGCAGGCCTGGGCATGGCCGAAGGCGTCCTCGAGCTTATCCCCGAAGCCGAGGTCTGGCACGTCGGGCTCTACCGGGACGAGCAGACTCTGCTCCCCCGACAATACTATTGCAAACTCCCCAAACGGCCGAAGATCACGCTCGCCCTCGTGGTCGACCCGATGCTGGCGACCGGCGGTTCGGCAGTCCACGCCTGTACGATTCTCAAGGCTGCGGGGGTGACTCGACTCAAACTCCTCAGCCTGATCGCCGCCCCGGAGGGGATCGCCAAGATGTCGGAGGCGCATCCCGACATCCCGATCCACATCGGTGCGGTCGACTCGCACTTGAACGAGGTCGGATACATCGTCCCCGGGCTTGGAGACGCCGGCGACCGCCAGTTCGCGACGCTCGGATCCTGATCGACTTCGCGGATTCCGGCATCCCTTCGACGAAGGATTCCGGTTATCCTTCGCTTCCCGGGCGGTTCGACCGCCCCGAGCATCGGTCGTCGCCGGCCGGAGACGCATGCCATGCGAGCTGTGGACATCATCCGCAAGAAACGCGACGGCGGGTCGTTGGATGCGGCCGAGATCGGCTGGATGGTCCAAGGCCTCGCCACGGGGATGGTCGCCGACTACCAGTGGTCGGCCCTGCTGATGGCCATCATCTGGCGGGGCATGGACGAGCCCGAGACGGTCGCCTTGACCGAGGCGATGATGCGATCCGGGACCGTCGTCGACCTCTCCGCGACGCCCGGCCTGAAGGTCGACAAACACAGCACCGGCGGGGTCGGCGACAAGACCTCGCTGATCCTGGCACCGATCGCGGCTGCGGTCGGGGTCCCCGTGCCGATGGTCTCGGGCCGAGGCTTGGGACACGCGGGGGGGACGCTCGACAAGCTCGAGTCGATCCCGGGCTTCCGGGTCAACCTCGACCTCGACGGATACAAGGCCGTCCTCAACGAATGCGGTTTAGTCCTCATCGGACAGACGGCAGAGATCGCGCCGGCGGATAAACACCTCTATGCTCTCCGCGACGCGACGTCGACCGTCGAGTCGATCCCGCTGATCTCCGCCTCGATCATGTCGAAGAAGTTGGCCGAGGGGATCGATGGCCTCGTGCTCGACGTCAAGACCGGCAACGGGGCCTACATCGAAAAGCTCGAGGACTCGCGGATCCTCGCACAGACCATGTGTAATATCGGGCGAGACCTGGGGATCCGGATGAAGGCCCTGATCACCCGCATGGAGCAGCCGCTCGGCCGCGCGGTGGGGAATGCTCTCGAGGTCGTCGAGAGCATCGAATGCCTCCAGGGGAAAGGCCCGACCGACCTCGTCGACCTGTCGGTCGAGCTCGCCGCCGAGATGGTCTTGATGGGGAATCGGGCCTCGACGCTCGACGAAGCTCGCGTGCATTGTCGTCGAGCCATCGAAGACGGTTCGGCCCTGGATCGCCTCCGAGCCGTCGTGAGGGCCCAAGGGGGCGACGTCCGGGCCATCGACGACCCCGCACGGCTGCCGACCGCCACCACCCAGGTCGAGATCAAGGCAGACCGCTCCGGCTTCGTCACCTCGCTCGCCGCCCGGCCGATCGGACAGGCGACCATGCTCCTGGGTGCCGGCAGACATCGCGTGGACTCGAGCATCGATCCGGCCGTCGGCGTCCTCCTCCACAAGAAGCTCGGAGACTCTGTCGATGCGGGCGAACCGCTCTGCACGGTCTCGATCAACGATCCGTCGGATCGCGAACGGGCCCTCAGCATGATCGGGAGCGCCTACGTACTCGGTGACCATCCGCCGGAAGATCACTCGCTGATCGTCGAGAGGCTTTCGTGATCAACCAAGTATCCCTGATCCATCGACGAACGGCAGAAGGGCTCATGACCAAAATGGCTCACCTTAAAACTGTTTTCCAATGACGCATTCTTTAAGTTCAACAACCCTTTCGACGCTCGTCTGCGTCCTCGTCTTCGGATGCGGCCTGTCCGCAAGGGCCCAGGCTCCGACAGAGAAAGCCGTCGGGGTCAAGCGCGCTAGCGAAGAGAAAACGGCCTCGACCGAAGTCCCCTCGAAGCCAGGGAATCGCGACCCGCGTCTTGCGGCCCCGCCACGAATCCAGGCAAAAGACACCGCGGCGACGCCGGCCCGAGCCGAGCCGAAAGCGACGACCAAGGCCGAGGCCTCTCCGAAGGATGAGGAGCACGAAGGGAACACAGACTCCGCCGAGGCAACTTCGAAGGATGGGGTCGTGGAGGAATGGTTCCAGGTCAACGTCGGGCCGTGGAACATTGCCATCCGGATGCCCAAGGATCCGCAATCTCAGCTCACGTTCGACCGCGTCCGAGGCTTCGTGGGCATTCTCTGCGTGCTCGGTCTGGCGTATGCCCTGTCGGAGGATCGACGCGCCGTCTCGTGGAGGATCCTGTTCTGGGGTCTCTTCCTCCAATGGGCGTTCGCCCTGATCGTCCTTAAAGTTCCCGCCGGGGAGGAGGTGTTGGCCAAGGCCGGCGACGTCGTCAAAGAGGTCCTGGCCTGCGGGCTGAAAGGGTCGGAGTTCGTCTTCGGGCCGAAGCTCGTCGACGCGGGCGGGCCAGCGGGATTCGTCTTCGCATTCCGGGTGCTCCCGATCGTCATTTTCGTCTCCGCCTTGTTCGCGGTCCTTTATCATCTCCGGGTGATGCAGATCGTCGTCCGGATGTTCGGCTGGGTCATGGTCCATACGATGGGGACGAGCGGTGCCGAGTCGCTGAACGTGGCGGCGTCGTTGTTCCTCGGCCAGACCGAAGCACCCCTCACGATTCGTCCTTACCTCCCGAAGCTCACGCGATCCGAGCTCCTGACCGTGATGACCTCCGGCATGGCCCACGTCTCCGGCGGGACGATGGCCGCGTACTTCGCCAGCGGGATCGAGGCGAGGCATGTCTTGACGGCCGTCATCATGACGGCCCCCGGCACGATCCTCCTGTCGAAGATCCTGATACCCGAGAAGGAGACGCCCGAGACGGTGGGAACGATCCAGACGTCGGGCGACTGGAACGATGCCAACGTCCTCGACGCCGCCTCACGAGGGACCCGTGAAGGGCTCCAGCTCGCGTTGAACATCGCGGCAATGCTGATCGCCTTCCTCGGTCTCATCGCCCTGGTCAACCTGATCCTGGGCATCTTCGGGGAGTCGCTCGAGTCGCTCCTCGGTTTCGTGCTGGCTCCCGTCGCGTACATGCTCGGCGTCCCTTGGACCGACTCCCGGACGATTGGTAGTCTGCTGGGCACCCGGACCGTGCTCAACGAGTTGATCGCCTTCGGCCAGCTCGGGACCTTGAAGCCGACGTTGAACCCCAGGTCGTTCACGATCGCGACCTTCGCCCTCTGCGGATTCGCCAATCTCAGTTCGATCGGGATTCAACTGGGGGGGATCGGTGCCCTCGCCCCCGAGCGTCGCGCGGACCTTGCCCGCCTCGGGTTCCGGGCGCTCCTCGCCGGGACGCTCGCCAACTTCCTGTCGGCCTGCATCGCGGGGATCCTCCTATGACCGAGACCGACACCGACACCTTCGAACGCGCGAACGAGGCCGCACTCGCGATCCGAGAACTTGTCCCCGAGCCGCCGAGGATTGCCGTCGTGCTCGGTTCGGGCCTCGGGGTGCTGGCCGAGCGGCTCACCGATCGCACGACCCTCCCTTACGCTCAGATCCCGCATTTCCCGAAGCCGACCGTCATCGGACATCACGGCAACCTCCTCGTCGGCACGCTCGGGGAAGCTCGCGTCGTCCTCCTCCAAGGCCGCTTCCACTACTACGAAGGCCACTCGCTGGACGAGGTGACCCTGCCCGTCCGGGCCCTCCAGCTCCTGGGGATCACGACCCTGATCCTGACGGCCGCCACCGGCGGGATCGCCGAAGGGTTGAGGCCAGGCGCCCTCCTCTGCCTGTCGGATCACCTCAACCTCATCGGTAAGAATCCGCTCCGAGGCCCGAACGACGAGAGGTTCGGCGTCCGGTTCCCCGACATGACGACCGTCTATTCGCCAGGGCTCCGCCGGGCCGCAGCGGACGAGGCGGAACGACTAGGCATCGAGCTATCTTTAGGCGTCTATGCGTGCTTGCCGGGTCCGAGTTATGAAACCCCCGCCGAGATCCGGATGCTCCGCGCCCTCGGTGCCGACGTGGTCGGCATGTCGACCGTGCCCGAAGCGATCGTCGCACGCCACGGCGGCATGGATGTCCTCGCGTTCGCCCTCGTCACGAATGCCGCGGCCGGCGTCACCGGCGCGGCGATTACCCACGAGGAAGTCCTCGAGGCCGGGCGCGAGGCGACCCCTCGCCTCGGGGCCCTGATCGAGGCCGTCGTCGGCCGCATCAACGACCAATCGATTCATCAGACTTGATTCTTAAGCATCTTTAGGGTGGGCACCGCCCGCCGGGTTTTCAGAAGGCTCGGTGGGCGAAGTCCACCCGACGCGATTCGTCCGTTCGGCCTCTCAGTTCGATTGCCCCCGGTAAGCCCGATCGAGAAGGTCGACCGGGTGGGCAACCTCCATCGCGCTGCCACGTTCCTTGACCTTGCGGGCGATCTGGAGGATGCAGCCGACATTACCCGTGGCCACGGTCTCGGCGCCCGTCGCCTCGATGTGATCCATCTTCCGACGCCCCAGCCGCTCGGACATCTCCGGCTGGGTGAGATTGTAAGTCCCCGCCGCGCCGCAGCAGATCTCGCTCTCTTCGAGCGGGAGGAGCTCCACGCCGGGGATCATTTCCAGCAACTGTCGAGGCTGGGAGCGGACCTGCTGCGCATGGCAGAGGTGGCACGCGTCGTGGTACGTCACCTTCATCGGCAAGGGATTCTTGGGCGGTATCGGGCCGAGCTGGACGAGGAATTCGGAGATATCACGAACCTTCGAAACGAACCGCTCCGCCTTGGTATGTTCGTCCTTCGGGAGCAGGTGGGTGTAGTCCTTGAGCATCGCACCGCAGCCGGCGGCGTTGACGATGATCGCGTCGAATTCGTTGGGGTCGAAGACCGCCATGTTCGTACGCGCAAACGCCTGAGCCGGTTCTTCGACGCCCGAGTGATAGTGGATCGCGCCGCAGCAGACCTGGGATCGAGGGATCACGACCTCGCAGCCGTTCTCCTGAAGGACGCGAGCCGTCGCGGCATTCGTATCCGGGAACATCGCGTCGGCGACGCAGCCGAGGAAAAGGCCGACTCGAGCCCGTTTCGGCCCGATCGCGGGTAGGACCTCCGGAAGGGGTCCACTCTTCCGCTCCAACTTCGGCAGCATAGCCTGGAGTCGGCGGAGCGTGGTGGGCAGGAGTCGGGTCAGGCCGAGGGACTCGGCGAGGTCGAGCACCCCGAGTTTTTGGAAGAGTCGAGCCGGTAACAAAGCGGCGCGCACCCGGCCCGGGTAGGGGAACAAATGGTGGAGGATGACCTTCTGGAGCCAACTCGTCCCTTGGCCAGCGGGCGCCGACTGCTGGATCGCGACCTTGAAGGGCTCGATGATCTGGCCGTACCGGACTCCTGACGGGCAGGCCGATTCGCAAGCCCGGCAGTCGAGGCAGAGATCCAGGTGCTTCCGGACCTCCCGGCTCAGGCCCATCCGCCCGTCGGCCACGGCGCGCATCAGATAGATCCGCCCGCGGGGACTGTCGTTCTCGTCGCTCGTCTCGATGTAGGTCGGGCAACTGGCCGTGCAGAGGCCGCAGTGGACGCAGTCCTGATATCGGCGATAGTCGATCCGGCTCGAGAGCCAGTCGAGGTCGACTCCCGCCCCCGAAGGATTCGAAGAAGTCGAGGTCGTCCCGGCCGAAGCGGTCTGCGACGAGGAGTCGGGAGTCGCGGTAACCATGAAGCGGTGGATCCTTGCTCGAGCGCCGAAGGGCGCGACCGACCGGGGTCGGAGGGATTCATTTTTCGACGATGGCAGGCCGCGTTGCGTGACCCCGGGGATGAGGTCGTCGTGGTTTCGACCCTTCGGGTTCGAAATCGACCGACGTCCCGAATTTCAAATTGTACCGACGAATCGACCTGGATTCATCACGCCTCGAGGGTCGAGGGCCCGTTTCACCCGTTCGGCGAAGACCCAGTCGGGCCGGGGCTCTCCCCAGATGCGCAGGTCGGTTTTCCAATCCGTCGGGCACCGCGAGAGGATCAAGTTGCCCCCGTCGGCGACCGCCAGGGCGCGGAGCCTGGTGATCTCGGACTTGATCGGCTCCAACCCTTCGAGACCGACGGCATGGCCCCGGACCGCGCCATTTCCCGCATGCGCCTGGACTGCCCAAAGGGTGGGATCGATCTCCTTGAGGAACGGAGCGACCGTGGAGGGTCGGAGATTCGCGACGAAGCTGACGGCCCCGAGCTCCGACGCCTGGAACTGCGTCAAGGCCGCCCAGAGAGGCTCGGCGTGATCCCCCTCGTGGATCACCACGTCGGTCTTCCCAACCTCGAGCATCAACCGGTCGACCTGCCAGGTCACCGAGCTCAGGTTGTCTTCGAAGCCGATCACGAGGACCCAGTCCGCGCTCGGTATTCCTAGCGATTCCCCGGCATGTTGGGCACCCGACCGATTGAAAACGTCGACCGCGATGGGGCGCGTGCCCGAGGTATTGAGCCGCTCGAGCGCCAGCGTGAGGCTTTCGATACTCGCGTAGGGGATGCAGACCAGTTCGCTCGCCTCGGGGATCGGGCGAACTTTCAAGGTCATCTGGGTGAGGACGCCTAACGTCCCCATCGAGCCGGTCATGAGCTTGGGGAGGTCGTACCCAGCGACATTCTTGACGACCCGGCCCCCCCCTTTGACGAGGGCCCCGTCGTGGGTCACGAAGCTCACGCCGATGATCTGATCGCGCGGATTCCCCGCGCCGAAGCGCCGGGAGGCGTTGGTATTGGTCGCGTAGATGCCCCCCAACGTCGCCCGATCCGGGTAAGGCGCGTCGAGGAGGAGGCGTTGCTGCTTCTCGGCGAGGGTCGCCCGTAATTGACCGAGCGTGACCCCTGCCTCGATGGTGATCGTCATGTCGGCCGACGGGTAATCGACGACCCGATTCAGCCCCCGAAGGTCGATCGCAACGCCGGGGAGCCTGGGAGTGCCACCATAGTCGAGGGCGGTCCCCCCTCCCCTGGGATAGATGGCATGCCCCTCGGCCACTCGTGAAGTGACCGTGTTCTGGAGGGCTTCGACGGTCTCTGGTCTGTCGGTCAGCGTCGCCGATCGGCCGTCGCCGAGACCGTCGTGATTCGGGAGGTCGGGCCAGCTCAATGAAGGTCCTCCGGTCGAGGGGCGTCGGAGAAGTAGCGGATGTCCCTCCCGGAGAGGATCCGCTCGACGGCCTCCTGCACGGCTCGAAGCGTATCCACGGTCCACTCGTCGAAGTGGTTGGGCCAGGCGTCGGTGAGCAAGACCTGCCCTTCATAGGCGAGTCGATGGAGCGCGAAAACGACCTGCCTGTCGAGGATCCGCTCAGAACGATACTCCCGTTCGAGATCCTGGAGGGCCTTCGCCAATTCGGCGACTTCGGCAATCTCGAGCGAGGCTCCACGCCGCAGACAGGGGAGGAACGTGTTGGGATCCTCCCCCTTCCCTGCATGTCTCAGGATCGACCGGGCTGCCGGGCTCAACCCGGGAGGAGTCGCGACACTTTCGGGACGCCTCGGCTCGGGAGCCGCCGTTATTCCCAGGCTGATCGTGAGCCCAGGACCCTGCTCCACCCTCGAAGTCTTCACCTCGTCGTGCACGTCTTCGTCTTCGACTTCGACTTCGACTTCGTCCTCGTACTCGCCTTCGTCCTCCCTCCGGCCGATCACGATCGGTCGGGGACCACTGGGTGTCGCCGATTCCTCCGACCCGGTTTCCGATTCCTCGGGGCTGATGATCGCCCAGTCTCGATGACTCGGAATCGCCTGCGCGCTCCACTCCGCGAGGTAGGCGGGGTCATTGGCGATCTCGTGGAGCCCTCCCAAGGCCCCGCGTTTCGCCTCGACGTCGGCGACTTGCTCGCGGATCCGCTGCGCCTCGATCGCCTTGGAGAGCAAGTCGGCGCAGTATTCCTGGAGGGTGCTGAATTCCGAGTTCCTGGCCTGCACCTCGGCCACGTCGAGGAGGTTCCCCACGACGTAGAGCGAGATCCGTTGCGGCTGATCCCCGGGGTCGGGCATCTTGTGTTCGCCGGTGCGGAAGACTTCGGGAAGTCGTCGCCACCTCGAGAAATTCCGTCGCTTGGCCACGGCGTCCCTGGCCTCTCGTTACAATCAAACCTGTGCAACCTTAACGCAGTCGCACCAATTTGAATGGGAATCTCAATACCCCTACCCTCGCCCAGGGCCCGGACGAGTGTACCCGAGAAGCGAAGAGGAGGCCAGCCGTGTCGCCACCCGGATCGGGTACCCTCTCCGCTCGATCGCTCGATCGAGGCGGATGCCCTTCGCTCACCGATCAAGCCGAGGCGCGATGCCCCGGGCTCTTCCGCTCGATGCAGCCCGCGCCGCCGGGGATCATTTTGTCGGGGCTGCATCGGCCTTCGGGATTGAACGTGTTCCGGAGGGCGATCATCGTCGCGAGGTCCTCCGGCGTGAAGAGCTTGGGCATGAACTCCATCTTCTCGACGCCGATCCCGTGCTCTCCCGTCACGCTCCCGCCGACGGCGATGCATTCGTCGAGAATCTCGTGGCTCGCCTGGAGAACACGCTTCACCTGTTCGGCGTCGCGCTCGTCGAAGAGGAGGATCGGGTGAATGTTGCCGTCACCGGCGTGGAAGACGTTGGCAATTCTAAGGTTATACCGCTCGCCGACGCGAGTGATGTGGCGGAGGATGTGGGGCAGTTTGGTGCGGGGGACGACGCCGTCCTGGGTGCAGAAGGTGGGGCTGAGTCGCCCGATCGCCCCGAAGGCCGACTTGCGACTCTTCCAGATGGCGACGTATTCGGGTTCCTTGCGCGTCCGCCACGTGATCGACTTCTGAACCGAGCCGCCGTGGGCCTGGACGATCTCGGAAATCGCCTGCGCCTCGCGGTCGAGCCCGGCGTCCAAACCGTCGACTTCGATGATCAAGACGGCGCCGGCGTCGGTCGGGAACCCGAAGTGGAAGGCCTGCTCGATCGCCTGGATCATCAGGGTATCGAGCATCTCGAGGGCCGCCGGGACGATCCCGGCCGCGATGATCCCGCTGACGGTCTCGGTCGCTTGGTCGACGCTGTCGAACACCCCGAGCAAGGTCCGCCCAGCCTCAGGATCCCGAGTCAATCCGACGGTGACCTTAGTGGCGACGCCGAATGTGCCCTCGTTCCCGACGATCAGCCCGGTGAGGTCGTAGCCAGGATTCTCCTCGGTAACTCCACCAGCGTGGATGAGGGACCCGTCGGGCAAAACCAGCTCGACCCCCCGGACGTGATTGACCGTCACGCCGTATTTGAGCGTGTGGGGGCCTCCCGAGTTGGTCGCCAAGTTGCCGCCGATCGTGCAGGCGCTCTGGCTCGACGGGTCGGGGGCATAATGGAACCCCGTCCCGCCGAGGGCCCGCGTCAGCCAGACATTCACAACCCCGGGCTCGACGATCGCGTAGCGATCCCTCGTATTGATCTCCAGGATCCGCTTCATGCGGGTGAGGCAGATCATCACCCCGCCGCCGATCGCCAACGTCCCCCCGGCCAGGCTCGTCCCCGCCCCTCGGGGGACGAATTGGACGTCGTGCCGGTTGCAGAGCTTGACGACCTCGACGACCTGCTCGGTCGACGTCGGGAAGACGACGACATCGGGCACGTTCTTGTTGATGACGTAGCCGTCGCACTCGTAGACGACGAGCTCGTCGTGCTTATAGAGGACGTTTTCCGCCCCGAGCGCCGTCGTCAGGTCGTCCAGGAACCGTTTCGAAATCGAGGAGGGAGGAGAGGCGGCCATCGTTCGAAGAGCTTCCCCTGGTCGGCTTGGATTCGGTCCCTACGCCAGGGGATAGACTAACAGCATGATCGCCATCGTGCCACGTCGAGAACCGAACACGAGGCCGAATGCTCGGGTTCGTTCGTGAGGACGGAGACGACGAGCGTCGAACGGCCGCGGGTCGTGGAACTGCCGGCAGGATCCCAGGAAGGGCCGTGAGGCCGAACGGATCACCGACGCCGCGAGCCATCCCGTACCATCGAGTGACAATGCGCTGAAACGAGGGTCGACATTGGGTGCCTCGACCTCCTTTACCGCCACGATCTCTCGCCATGAGACAGTCGACCAGGTTCCGGCCAGGATCTCCTTCAATTTTGCGAGCATCAATATTCATTTTCGTGTCACGGTAAACCGCCCCGACGTGCCCTTGACCAGGTAGACGCGATCGACCCTCTTTGGACCCGCGTTCGCGGGATCCTCGAAGGTGAAGAAGAGGGAGACGGGGACTTCATCGCCCGAGGGTCGACCGTTGAACCGCCAACTTTCGAAGTATTTCGCCCCGTCCAGGAATCGCGATCCGGACTCGACGAATTTCACACGAGGGAGAAAGCCTTTCAGTCGCTCGATCGGATACCCCTCCTGGAGACTCATCAACGCCCCTCGGATAATGCCTTGTCTCTGCTGAGCCTCCGCAGGCAACGACCGATCCACTTCCGTCGCCGAAGCTCCGGGAAACTTTCCCTCATCCTTCGTGCATCCGCCCACCATAAGGGTAAAGAGGATGGCCCACTCGAGCGAACGCTTGTTCATGCCGACGCGTCCTTTCTTGATTCAAACCACCCCGAGGAATCTCCACGTCGAAGGGGGGGACGCTCGTCAGGGAGACCAAGTCGTGATGTCCTCGCAGGTCTCGATAGTCAGTGTGGCCTGGACCGCCCGTAGCGGATCCGGTCCTCACGCCTTTCAGGATCTATCGCGTGAGGAGACGCAGCACGCTTCGGGCAGAGAGGCTCCGCGCGGGGAGGGGTGAAATCCTGATACGGCGGGTTTCCCTCGAGGTGTTGGAGGGGCTTGCGACCCACTCCGAGCGCAACGGAATCCGACGTGATTGGCCGCGCTATCAGGAGCTCCTTTCCCGCGAGCCCCGACCTCATAGCGGACGCAGTAGGTATCGCTGCAGAGGAACGAGCCGCCGCGTTGGACCCGCTTCGCGATCCCCGGTTCCATCGGGTCTAAGCTCGACTCAGGGCCCTTCGGACTCTTCGCGGGGGAGGAACGGTAGGTGTCCGTACGATACCAATCCTCGCACCATTCCCAGACGTTTCCTGCCATGTCGTGGAGCCCGAACCCATTCGGCGAGAACGTGCCGACCGGGGACGTCGCCGCAAACCCATCCTCTCGGGAGTTCTGCGAGGGAAAGTGGCCCTGCCAAATATTGGCTCGCCAACGTCCTCCCGGCAGGAGTTCGTCTCCCCAAGCGTAGCGCTTGCGGTCCAGCCCGCCTCGGGCCGCATACTCCCATTCCGCTTCCGTGGGCAGCCGCTTGCCGGCCCAGCGTGCATAAGCGGACGCATCTTCCCAGCACACGTGGACGACGGGATGATCGGCCCGCGATTCGATCGAGCTCTGCGGGCCTTCCGGATGCCGCCAGTCAGCCCCGGGGACGTAACTCCACCAGGAAAGCGGACGGCCCAGATCGGTCTCGCCTCCCCGGGGCGTGAACACGATGGACCCCGGAACCAGGAGCTCCGGAGGCGCGCCGGGATACTGGGCCGAGGCCGGAGCACGCTCGGCCACGGTCAGGTATCCGGTGGCCTTCACGAAGGCGGCGAACTGGGCGTTCGTGACCTCCGTGCGATCCAACCAGAATCCGTCGAGCTCAACCTCATGGACGGGCTGGGCATCGGGACTCTCGGTCGACCCTCGCCAGAACGTCCCGGCCGGGATCCACTCCATCCCTTCGGCCTTCCCGGACACGCTCGGCTCCGGGGTAATTCCCTTCGGCTCTCCCTTGGTGACCTGCGGCCAGGGGGAGGACGGGCGCCGCCACAGAGTCGATGAGACGACCGTGCCCCCGGTGATCGCCGCCCCGATGATCAAGAGCCAGCCATGTCGCTTCGAGAGTCTGATCGTCATAAACATGCTGCCGTTTCAAGATGGGAGCCGGCACCGGTCGGTGCGGGCCGGCTCTCGACAATCGCCTCGGTCAGTCCACTCCGACTTCCAACCTTCGGCCCATCCCGATCAATCGGATTCTCCCCAGACCCGGGGGGACTGGAACCCAGGCGGTTTCGGAGCCGACAGGGGAGGTCGAGCCTGCCGGGCCAAGGTGTCGTAGCGGCGACGAAGCTCGGAAACCTTCTCGGGATTGGAGGTCGCCAGGTCTTCCTTCTCGTAGGGGTCGTTCGCGATGTCGAACAGCTCGACCTTGCTCGCCCCGGTCGAGGCGGGATGTTCGGCGCCTTCGACCGGATGAACGTCGTCCTCGGTCCCCGAGCCGGCCGCCCTGACGATCAGTTTCCAGCCGCCCACGCGGATCGCACCCGCTTGCGGCGTCGTGTTGAGGAGGATTTCGTCGTGGGGTGACGGACCACCCTGGGCAATCGCCCCCCAGGCGTCCCGGCCGTCGAGGGCGAGCGGTTGGTCGAGCGAGATCCCCGTAAGCTTCAGCAACGTCGGATACCAATCCACGACGTGCAGCGGTGCGTTCGCGACCGACCCGGGCTTAATGTGGCCCTCCCAGGTGGCGAAGGCCGGGACCCTCACGCCCCCCTCATAGAGGGTGGCCTTGGCCCCGCGGAGCGGACCGTTGCTGGTGACCTTCCCGGGTGCGGGGCCTCCATTGTCGCTGGAGAAGACGAACAACGTGTCTTTTCGAATCCCCTTCTTGTCGACGGCCGCCACGATTTGGCCCACGGCCTCGTCCAGCGCGGAGAGCATCCCGGCGTAAGTCCGACGCGGTTCCTTGAGGTGCCCGTAAGGCGCTTTGTACGAATCGGGGACCTGGTGGGGGGCGTGGACCGCGTTGAACGGGACGTAGAGGAACAAAGGCCCCGAGGCGTCGTGCTGCTCGACGATCTTCGCCGCCTCGCGGGCGATCAGGTGGGTGCTATACCCTTCGTCGCGGTTGACGCGATCGTCGCGATGCCAGTCGAAGCCCTCGTCGCGGATGTGAGTGAAGTAGTCCAAGGCGCCGTTGTAATGACCATACTGGTGGTCGAACCCCCGACGGGTCGGGAGGAAATCGCGGCGGACGTGCCCCAGGTGCCATTTGCCGACGATGGCGGTCTCGTAACCCGCTTGCTTGAGCGCCTGGGGGAGAGTGCGTTCCTCGAGCGGCAATCCATACTGGGCCCAGGGGCGGACCACGCCGACCTGGAGCCCATGCCGCATCGGATAGCGGCCCGTCAACAGGGCGGCTCGAGTGGGCGAGCAGACCGGCTGCACGTAGAACTGCTCCAGCCTCACGCCGGCCGCGGCCAGCTTGTCGAGGTTCGGAGTCTTGATCTCGCTCCCATGCCAGCCGACGTCGCCCCACCCCAGGTCGTCCGCCAGCAAGTAGACGATGTTCGGCCGTTCCGGCGCCGCGTCCGCGGCGTTCCCGTCACCTAGAGCAGAGACGACCACGAGGGCTGCGAAGCTGAGCAACCCCCTGCGGAATCGTTGGCGATCGTTCGTTGTCATGCTCGATCCAGATTTGTGCGATGGTTGAAGTAAAATGGGGACGTCCCGGACACCGCCACGCGGACGACGGCTCCGCGGTCGGCGGGGCAAGCCGTCCCAGGCCCTCCCTCATGCGATAACGATCGCTCGCGAGGTGCGGCATCCGGGACAGGATCCCGCCAGGGCCTGCAAACGGCAATCGCCAACCACGGATTTAGTAACTGTCACTACTGATCACTTCTCCGCCCGCGCGAGTCCCGAGCGCCCACCAGGTCGATTGGTTGATCGAGTCCTTGATGAACTTGACGCTCCCATCACCGAAGAGGACGTTCACGCCCCCGGGGTGATTGCTGTTGGCCACCACGAACTCGGCGTCACCAATGGCCGCGTCGGAGCAGAAGGAGAACGGATAGGTCTTGGAATTGGGAGTCACCACCGTGTTGAACAACGTCTGGGCGCTGGTCCCGTGGAACCAAAAATTGCCCCGCCCCGTGTTGAGCTTGCCGGAGCGGGCATTCCAGGACGTCGCACACGCCTGGAGACCGACCTGGACCGCCGGCCAATTCGCCGAGGCGTCGAGGATTTGCGACGACGTCGGTAGTGCAGCCTTGAGCTGTGCGACGCCTGCCGCCCGCGTCCAGTTCGTCGATCCGTCACCCACCAGTCCTTCCGAGAAGGCGACGGTGTTCGACAGGCCGTCGGAGCAGTCCCGGACACCATAGGATCGCCAGAAGGTGAACAGGCCACTACTTCCGGTCGTCGGCTGATTCGGAGCGGAAACCGTGGTCGTACCCGAGGAATCGAAGTAACTGTTCAAATTGACCGGGCCTGCATTCGAGTCGGACGGGCAGAGGAACTCCTTCACACGCGTCGTGTAAACGGTGATCTGAATCGGACCGCTCGTCGTGCTCTGATTCATCCCCCAGGTGAAGTTGATCGCATTGTAGAGAGGCATCTCGCCCAGAAGTCCAAGGAGTTGTCCGTGGGCGCTGATGCCATGCTCGGCGGCGTAGACTTTGGGATCCTGAAGATTCTTGGAGGACCCCATGGGGAATGAGTCGAAGGACGTGTGATAGTTGTGAAGCGCGAGGCCGATCTGCTTGAGATTGTTGACACATTGGGTGCGCCGGGCGGCCTCGCGCGCCGCCTGCACGGCGGGCAAAAGCAACGCGATCAGGACGGCGATGATCGCGATCACCACCAGCAACTCGATCAGGGTAAAGCCGTTGGCATTCACGCGTCGCCGGGAAACCCTCGCGGATCCACTGCGAGCACCCCCCCCTTCCGTCGAGCCGTGAGCATGAGACGCAAACACCTGACAATCATTCGAACGCATAGTCATAAAACAATTCCGACAGTTCCCCCGCCGCCTCCGAGTCGATCAGTCGGCGGCCGGAGGATCGATCGATCCCGGAATCCTCTCGATGACGAGTGGGCCCTTCACGGTGGGGGGATATTCAACGCAGTCGCTGTTTCTCGAGGCGATCGATCTGAACGATCCTGCGATCCTGGATGATGATGCGCACTTCGCCGAAGCGTATGCCCTTGACGGCCCGACGCACCTGATCCAGGTCGGACTCCTCGTCGTGGAGGGGGACCTTTCGCTCTTCATCCCTCGGGGAAACGATCCCATTCGACATAGGTACCTCTGAGCAAACGAGTAGAGCGAAGCCGACTCCGACGCTCAAACAAGTAACTACGCAGTTTTGGGCGTCGAGCCCCATTATTCGCGGAAGTTGGGGACAGGGTCAATAGGTTTATCGCCTATTCCGATCAAGTTAGTGGAAATTAGCCTCTCTGAACTACCGATATTTAAGAACGGGCGCGAAAGCCTTTTAGCAACCTCGTCAACAAAGAGAACTTAGGGCGATTTTCCCACCGGCGGTTCGACCCGGGGTGAGCTTTCAACGCTCAATCGCAAATGCCCAGGCAGCCCCAAATGAGTCCTTCCTGACCGAAATCTTGAAAAACCCAAGATCTCGTTATTGATATTGTCGATCGAATTACTGTACTATCCTCGAAGTGATCCAAGTCGAGGATTGAAGCTCTCAAAACTGGGCCGACTCGCCCTTGCGCAGATTCCTTGATCGGGCGTCAGGGGCGACTCTGCAGAAGGCTTAGCCGGGCAATGGGGTGAATGCCATGAGATGGTTGGGAAAACGGGAACAGTGGTTGGTGGGTCTGATGCTCTTGACCTCGGCCGTGACGGCCCGGGCAGAGCAGTCGGATCGGGACAAGGTCGAATTCTTCGAGAAGAAGGTCAGACCGATCCTCGCCGGTCACTGCTACGCCTGTCACTCCGCGGACACCAAACCGGCCGGCGGCCTGAGGGTTGATGACCGAAACGGGATGATCGGTGGCGGGAACAAAGGCCCGGCGGTCGTCCCGGGCAAGCCGGAGGAGAGTCTCCTGCTGACCCGAGTGACGCAGGAAGGGAAGCGCCGGATGCCGCTGGAAGGCGAATACCTTTCCGCCCAGGAAGTGGCCGACCTGACGACCTGGATCAAGGAGGGCGTCGCGTGGCCAACCCTGAAGATGCCGGCCTCCTTCGGCAAGCCGAAGCCGAAGTACGAGAAGCTCAAGCGCGAGCACTGGGCCTTTCGCCCGCTCTCCGATGTCGGGCCGCCCAAGGTCCGCGACTCCGGCTGGCCGGCGGACGACATCGACCGCTTCCTCCTGGCGACTCTAGAAGCGAAGGGCCTCAGCCCCGTGGCGGACGCGGACCGTGTCTCGCTCGTCCGTCGGGTGACGTTCGACCTGACCGGGTTGCCGCCGACCCCGCAGGAGATCGACACGTTCGTCAACGACACCGATCCGAATGCGTTCCCGAACCTCGTCGACCGCCTGCTCGCGTCGCCGGCCTTCGGCGAACGGTGGGGCCGGCATTGGCTGGACGTCGCGCGTTACGGGGAGTCCACCGGCCCGAGCCGCAACATCCCCTACCCTCACGCATGGCGATACCGTGATTACGTCATCGACAGCGTCAACGCCGACGTCCCGTTCGATCGGTTCATCCGCGAGCAGGTCGCCGGGGACCTGCTCCCCGCGGCTGGCGACGCCGAGCGCGATCGCCTTCTGACCGCCACGGGCTTCCTCGCCCTCGGGCCGAAGGACGTCAACCAGCGGTTCAAGGTGCGTTTCGTGATGGACAACGTCGACGAACAGATCGACGTCGTGTCCCGATCCACCCTCGGGCTGACGGTGAGCTGCGCCCGCTGCCACGACCACAAGTTCGACCCGATCCCCACGTCCGACTACTACGCCCTGGCCGGGATTTTCACCAGCACGGAGAACGGCTCGGGGCTGCGGAGCCAGATGGGAGGGGCCGGGCTGGCGTACTACGTCCCGGAGTCGCTCTTACGCCTGAGCGGTGAGCTGGCCCCGGCCGACCCGAAGAAGGTGGAACGGCTCAAGGCCGAGGTGGCGAAGGCGAAGGAGGCCTGGGACACGATCCGAGGAACTCCTGAGGGTTTGAAGCGAGCGCCGAACGGCCAACCGGTCCAGCGTCCTATCCGATTGAAATACGAGTCGCTCCAGGCGGACCTGCTGGCCCTGACCGACCCGGCCCAACACGGGCTCGCCGTGCACGGTGTCCGCGACGCCAAGATCATCGCTGACACGGAGGTCCGAGTCCGCGGCGAAGCCGAGAAGCTCGGGCCGACTGTCCCCCGGGGGTTCATCACCGCGTTCGAGGTGCCCGGGACGACGCCGGTCTCCGACAAGCAGAGTGGTCGGCTCGAGCTCGCCCGGTGGCTGACCAACCCCGCCAACCCGCTGACGCCACGGGTCGCCGTCAATCGCGCCTGGCAACACCTTTTCGGCACCGGGCTCGTGTCCACGGTCGACAATTTCGGGGTCACCGGCGACACCCCGTCGCACCCCGAGTTGCTGGACCACCTGGCCAACCGATTCATCCGAGATGGCTGGAGCCTGAAACGACTGGTGCGTGCCCTCGTGCTGACCCGGGCCTACCGCCTCTCGGCCGAATCGACGGCGAGCCACGTGTCGATCGACCCGGCCAACCGACTGGTCTGGCGTCATGCCCCTCGCCGGCTCGCGGCGGAAGAGTACCGCGACGCGGTGTTGGCTGTCTCGGGGACCGTCTCGAAGGAACGCCCGAAGGACTCCTCGACCCGGCACATGAAGATGGTCGAGATCCGGGACAACGGACCGGAGGCCAAGACGATCCACGAGGCCTCGGACAGGTTGCTCGTCCGGAGCGTCTATCTGCCCCTGCTGCGCGGCCTGACGCCCCGCGCCCTCGAGGTATTCGACCCGGTCGAGCAGACGCTGGTGACGGGGCGTCGCGAAGAGACGACCGTGCCCGCCCAGGCGCTCTTCGTGCTCAACTCGTCGTTCATCCGGAAGCAGTCGCTGGCCCTCGCGGAGCGGGTACTCGCCGATCCGGAGTCCACCGATTCGGGCCGGATTCGCTCGCTTTATCGACAAACGCTGGGACGAGAGCCGGGAGAGGGCGAGGTCGAACGAGTGGTCGCGTTCTTGAGCCGCTACGAGGCGTCGTACGTCCCCCCGCCCACCTCCGAGGGAGACGTCAAGCACGTGGCCGATGCGAAGAAGAAAGGCCCGGCCGAGCCGCCCCCCGACCCGGATCAAGCCGACCAGACCGGCGTCGCGATCGTGGAGGAGGCCGTCCGACCGAAGGACGCCCGCACCGCCGCCTGGCTCGCGCTCTCCCAGGCCATCTACGCCTCGGCCGAATTCCGCTTCGTGCGCTGAACCCAACCCAACACACCCCGCCCCGCCACACCCGAGCGGCGGGGCGTCTATCGATCACGAGAGGATCCACCGTGCTCCCGAATCAACGTTTGCTCCCCTCCCGCCGTCAGGTGCTCCGTTCCGCCGGAGCGGGCTTCGGATATCTCGCACTGGCCGGTCTCCTCGGCCAGGAGCAGGCCAGGGCCGCCAGCCGCCGAGCGGGACAACCCCTCGCGCCGAAGGCCCCGCATTTCACGCCGAAGGCCAAACGACTCATCTTCGTTCATATGAACGGGGCGATGTCGCAGCACGACACCTTCGAGTACAAGCCCCGGTTGCAGAAGGACGGCGGGAAAGCCGGACCGGGCGGCGGTACGCTCACGTCCTCGAATTTCAAGTTCCGCCAGTACGGCGAGAGCGGAACGTGGTTCTCGGAACTCTTGCCGAACCTCGCGGGCCATGCGGACAAGCTCTGCTGGCTGCGAGGCCTGCACACCGACACCCCGGCCCACCCGCAAGCGGTGGTGCAGCTCCACACCGGTAGCGCCAACGCCGCCCTCACGAGGCCGAGCCTGGGCGCCTGGCTGTTGTACGGCCTCGGGAGCGAGAATCAGGACCTTCCGGGGTACGTCACGGTCAACCCGCCGCCGAATTTCGGCGGGGCCGTGAACTACGGCAGCGCCTTCCTGCCGGCCCATTTCCAGGGGACCCGCATCGACGACAAGGGATATCTGCCGAACCTTCGCCCCTCGTCCGAGGCCCAGCTCCAGCGCATCCAGCTCGACCTCATCCAGGGGATGAACCGCGACCTGGCCTCAGCCCCCGGCACGCCGGACTCGCTCGACGGCGTGATCGAGTCGTTCGAGCTGGCGTTCCGCATGCAAGGTGAGGTGCCCGAATTGCTCGACATCTCCAAGGAACCGCAGAGGATCCTCGACGAATACGGGGTCAACTCCGGGCCGACGGGCTCCTTCGCGAGGCAGTGCTTGATCGCTCGCCGCCTGAGCGAGGCGGGGGTCCGGTTCGTGGAGATCTGCCAACCCGGTTGGGATCACCACAACAACCTCCACAAGGGGTTGCTCGACCGTTGCGGCTCGATCGACCAGCCCACCTCCGCCCTGCTCGCCGACCTCGAACGCCGAGGCTTGCTTGACGAGACACTCGTCCTCTTCGGCAGCGAATTCGGACGCTTGCCGACCGCCCAGGGTCAGGACGGGCGCGACCACAACATCACCGGTTACTCCATGTTCCTCGCCGGCGCGGGTGTCAAGCAGGGCTATAGCTACGGGGCGACCGACGAGTACGGCATCAAAGCGGTGGAAGGCCGGATGCACACGAATGACCTCCACGCTACACTACTTTCCCTCCTCGGCCTCGACCACGAGAAGTTGACCTACCAATACGCCGGCCGCCAATTCCGCCTCACCGATGTGGCCGGGACTGTTGTCAATGATGTCTTTGCATGAGCAAAATCCTCATGAATGATGATCTTGCCGCCATTTCCTGCATCACTCCGGACTTCCGGGTGATTCGGTAGGCAATGCATCGGAATCGGCACCAAAGCTCGGGGGAGGGCCTCGGAGGCGTTCACTCCTCCGGGACCCTCTCCCGTTTGCCATAGCAGAGCGTGCTCCGCGTGGAACCATCCCCATGATGATCATGCGAACAGATCTGATGGAGGGCGGGGTTCTGGTAGCATCGAATGCATGGCGCAACTCTCGCTATTCGATCGTGATGAAGACGACCGGCCACCCCAGGCCGAGCGGCTCGCCCCACGTCTGAAGGAATTTGCCGAGAGGGGCGTCTACTTCGGGACGTCCTCCTGGAAGTATCCGGGCTGGCTGGGATCGATCTACTCGACGCGGCGATACGAAACCCGGGGGAGGTTCTCCCAGGCCAAGTTCGACGAAGAGTGCCTCGCCGAATACGCCGGGGTCTTCCCCTGCGTCTGCGGCGATTTCGCGTTCTACCAGTTCCCCTCGGCCGAGTCGTGGGAACGACTGTTCCGTCAGGCTCCGGCCCGGTTCCTCTTTGCGTTCAAGGTCCCCGAAGACATCACCGTCGCGACCTGGCCGTCCCACGCGCGCTACGGAACGAGAGCGGGTCGCGGCAATGAACATTTCCTCGACGCGGGGGCGTTCCGGCGATTCTTCGCCGGTCGACTCGCGCCTTATCAGGATCGCGTGGCGACCCTGATCTTCGAGTTCGGCACCTTCAACAAGTCGGTATTCCCGAAGTCGACGGACTTCCTGGATCGCCTCGACCCATTCCTCGCCGCCCTCCCCGAAGGATTCCGGTACAGCGTCGAGATCCGCAATCCGGAGTATCTCAGACCGAGCTACTTCGACCTGCTCGCCTCGCACAACGTGGCGCATGTGCTCAACGCCTGGACGCGGATGCCGACCCTCGAGGATCAGCTCGAGCTCCCCGGCGCCTTCACCGCCGACTTTTCGGTTGCCCGCGCCTTGCTCGCCAAAGGGCGGGCGTATGAGCAGGCGGTCAAGGCCTTCGAACCCTATCGCACCATCCAAGAACCCGACGAGGGCGCACGATCCGGCCTGAGACGGATCGCCGAACGCGCCCTGACACTCAGGAAACCCGCGTTCCTGTTCGTGAACAACCGCCTGGAAGGGCATTCTCCGACGACCATCGAATCGGTCGCCGGTCTCATCGAAGGCGGCCCGAGGGGGACCCCATGAACCCGCTCGCCCCCGACTCGACGACCCTGGCGGTCGTCCGAGCCCTGTTCGACCGCTATCGCGCCGAGGGCCTCGACGACGCCGAGGTTCGTCGCCGCATCCTGGACGACCTGACCGAGGCCCTGCCTCCCGAAGCCATCGAGGAATACGACCTCGAAACGATCATCGCCCGATGGCAACGCGTCGTCGAATCTACCGGCCGTCATCCCTCAAGCTTGCGACCGTTTCACGACCCGGCATTCGACGAATCCGCAGGCCGATCCCACCCGGAGGATGAACCCGTTTGACGGGCAGAGAAACCCATCACGCAAGACACAAACGCCGAGTGATTCACAAATCGAGGGCCGACAATGCTCTCCAACCTGAGCGACGTCGTCGTTTATTTGAAGCGATTCTATCCGACTTCTCCCGGCCTCGCGGAGGTTCGCGACGACCTCCCCGACGGCCTGGCCCTTCTCTACCGCGAATTCGGTGCTTTGCTCGAATCCCGGTCGGTCGAACGTCCCGCGTTCGCCACCCAGGACAGCCTGGTCCCGTTGAGCCAGCTCGAGGTGGATGACGGCATGATCACGTTTCTCTGGGAGAATCAAGGGAACTGGAGCTGCCGGTGCAGGACCGGGAAGGGCGACCCGCCCGTCTTTTCGGACGCACCCGACCTCGACTCCGATGAGGAGGAGGGATTCGTCGAGGTCTGCGACTCGCTGGACCACTTCCTCTCGACGTTCTGCCTGCAGGAAGCCGTCCTCGGCTGCCCCCACATCTTTTCGGCCGAACCCGGCGCCACGCTGGACCGGGTTCCGGGACTCGAACCTTTATGGCTCGACGGGAAATACGTCTTCGAAGGGCCAACGCACAACGTCTTTGCGATAAAAAATGTCGATCTGTTAATTCTGGCGCATGGCAATGAGGGGATCATGCTCGGCTCCTCATCAATTTCCGACCCGGAGGAGGTCCGTCAAAAGACTCGGCTGAAGGTCACCCCATTGAGTTGAACGACAATGGCAGACGGAGCTGTGGTCTTGGCTTAGTGAGGAATCGCGAGCGAGATCCCCCACGCCTTGCGGACGAAATCCGGGATCAGGTTTGCCTCGGCCCTCGCCTGGGCCCACTGGATCGTCTCGTCCCTCCGGGCGACCTCGGTGCATAACAGCTTCGGTCGAGGCCTGATGCCGATCCGGCCCAGGTCGAGACGGTCGGAATCCCAGCAGGTCCGGACGGTGACGTCGGGATGTGTCCGTCCCCCGGTGTGCCCCGCGCAGGCCTCGTAGAGCTGGTTGAACTGAGGGGATGTGATCTCGAACGCGCGCCCGCGAAGAGTCCGGGCAAACTCGGCGGCCCTCGGGCCGTGTTCTGGATCCGAGCCGTCGTTCATCCTCCGGGAGTCGTGCAGCAGGGCGAACAGCCGCAGGACCTCGACATCCGCACCGGTTTCCGTCGCCAAACGCAGCCCATTCTCCAGGACCCTCGCCCAGTGGGCGACGCCATGGATGCTGTCGAGCTCCAGGGCGTGGCTGCTGAGGATCACCTTGAGGATCGCCTGGTCATCGACACCCATGAGATTGCCCTCGGACTTCTCTTGTCTTGAGCATCGAGATCGATGCCATTAGGATCCAGACAAGTCCGCGTCTTCAAAGTTCGAGCCGAGCCACGACGGGCTTCATGACTTTGCGATGGATCCTTTCACAAGCCTCGTGCGTGTGCTGTTGCGGAAGACTCAAGGCTTCTTTCGATAACTCTTCGTTCGAGGTTCTTCGACGTGACGAGCGAGTTCAAGTTCACGGCGACCGCGGAGAAGGGCGAAGTCTCTGCAAGGCTCACACGACCCGAGCTAGCCACCCACCTGCTCGTCCTCGGCCACGGCGCCAGCACCAACATGGCGCACGCGACACTCGCGTCGATCTCCGAACGCCTCGCCGAGTGCAAGATCGCGACGCTGAGGTACAACTTTCCCTACTCGGAGAACGGCAAGGGTCGAGATTCCCCGGCCGTCTGCATGGCGACCGTCCGGGCCGCCGTCGCGGCCGCACGGGAGATGGCTCCCGACCTGGCTCTGCTCGCGGGTGGGCATTCGTTCGGTGGCCGGATGACTTCGATGGCGGCCGCCGAATCCCCGATCGAGGGTGTAAAGGGATTGGTATTTTTCTCGTTCCCCTTGCACCTGGCGGGCAAGCCGGCCGCAACGCGAGCCGAACACCTCGCGGATGTGACCGTCCCGATGCTCTTCCTCAGTGGCACGCGCGACGATCTCGCCGGGTTGGATTTGCTTCGCCCGGTCTGCGAAGGGTTGGATCGTGCGACACTCCATCTGATGGATACGGCCGATCATGGGTACAAGGTCTTGAAGAAGACGCGCAAGAGCGAGGAAGACGTTTTTGCGGAGATGGCGCGTGTGGTCAAGGAATGGGCGATGCTCCTCGAATAGTGACGATGTCTTGGGCCACGTGAAAACTCGCCCTTCGGTCGCGAAGACCGAAACGCATCGCGCCGGACGGGCCTTCGAAAGGAGTCGATACCGTCCGGTTTCGAGGAAAGGCCCTCTTGTAGGGTTCGTCGATCTGCGGTAGGTTTCGCCCGAACACCTCCCGAATTCCCACCTTTGCCTTCTCGCACCCGATCGAAGCCGAATCTCCGGAGCGTGCAAGCCGACTCCCGGGATCTTGGCGACACGACCTGAATTAAGGAAGGCCGGCATGGAAGCCAGCGTCCGAGGTCTTGCGACGCGCCCCGCGCGTAGTGCGTCGACGTCCCTGCCTGCCGGGCTTCGCGTGGCCCTTGTGCATGACTGGCTCACGGGGATGCGCGGTGGGGAAAAGTGCCTGGACGTGCTCTGTCGAGTCTTCCCCGATGCGACGGTGCATACGCTGATCCATCGGCGAGGGGCAACCAGCTCGGCGATCGATGCGATGAAGATCCGGACGTCGCCCCTCCAGCGCGTCCCGGGGATCTTCAACCACTACCGCAAACTCTTGCCGGTCATGCCCCTGGCGGCCCGGTCGTGGGACGTCGGCGAGGTCGACCTGGTCGTAAGCTTGAGCCATTGCGTGGCCAAGGCGGTGCGCGTCCCCCGAGGGGTCCCACACGTCTCGTATTGCTTCACGCCGATGCGTTACGCCTGGCAAGGGCGGGATGCGTATCTGGAGAGCTGGACGGAACGCCCGGTCCGACGATTCCTCGCCGGGAAGATGCTCGATCGGCTCCGCGACTGGGATCGGGCCAAGGCGGACGGCGTCTCCCACTTCGTGGCGATCTCGGAGACCGTTCGGGGTCGGATCTCGCAGTTTTACCAGCGCGAGAGCCGGGTCATCGCCCCGCCCGTCGACACCGAGTTCTATACCCCCGCCGTGACGCCTCGCGAGGATTTCTACCTCTACGTGTCGGCCCTCGTGCCCTACAAGCGGATCGACCAGGCCATCGCGGCCTGCACCCGACTGGGGCGTCGGTTGATTATCATCGGATCTGGGCCCGAGCGGTCGCGTCTCGAAGCCCTCGCCGGGCCGAACGTGAAATTCCTGGGCTGGCAGTCCGACGACGTGATTCGCGACCACTACCGAAGCTGTCGAGCCTTGCTCTTCCCGGGCGAGGAGGACTTCGGCATCGTCCCGATCGAGGCCCTTGCATGCGGCACCCCCGTCATCGCGCTGGGCCTGGGGGGAGTCGCCGAGACCGTCGACAACCTGGTAGGTCGCACCTACGATGACCCGACGACCGAGGGCCTGACCGTCGCCATCCGCGATTGGGAGGAGGGCGGAAGCCGCCACGATCCCGGCCTCGCTCGACGTCGTGCGGAAGAACTGTCCCTGCCACTGTTCCGCGAACGACTTCTCGGCTTCCTCGCCGAAGCCGTCGCCGGTTCCCATTCCGTGCAATTTCCACCCGCCCCGCATCTCCCACTCTCCCAGGGCCAGGGGATCGCCGACCTCGAACGTCGGTCGGGGTAAAGACCCTCGCGCCGGAGACCCTTGCCCGGGATCCAACGGGTCATCGCTGTCCGTGTCCGTTGAACGCCTACCTGAGCGGCGACGATCTCCCGGCAAGGCCGGGAGATCGTCGCCGCTCGGTGTTTGAATCCGAGGGTCCCGGGTCGTACCATGTCGGGACTTCGCGTGGGATTTCGTCGGGGTGAGCGTTCCTGAATCGGCCGCGACGGTCGGTTCATGCGGACCGCGGGACGAGCCACAGGCGGACGACTCCTCTCCTCCAAGCGAGCTGGCACGACGCATGAACGACCCGACTCAGGCCGATTCCTACGCGCTTCCCAAGGACGCGATTCAGGAACCTCCCAAGACCCTCTTCAACGCGCTCAAGCAGATTGGGCCGGGCCTGATCCTGGCGGCGTCGATCGTCGGGACCGGTGAGCTCATCAACACGACGAGCCTGGGGGCGAAGGCGGGGTTCAGCCTGCTCTGGCTCATCCTGCTGAGTTGTCTCATCAAAGTCTTCGTCCAGATCGAGCTCGGCCGTTATGCGATCACGCATGGGAAGACGACCCTGGCGGCGCTCAACAGCCTGCCGGGTCCTCGGGTTGGGGCTTCGTGGATCTGCTGGCTCTGGCTGATCATGACCCTGGCGACGCAGGCCCAGATCGCCGCCATGGAAGGGACCGTCGGCCAGGCGGCCCACATGGCCTTCCCCAACGGGTCGGCGGCCGTGGCGAGGTTTGCCGGGCAGATCGTCCCCACGTGGGAGCCGTTCCTCCTCGCGCGGCAGGAGTATTTCTGGGCCACGTTGACGACGATCGCCGCGATCATGCTCCTTCTGTCCGGCGGCTATAAGCGGCTGGAACGCATCACGACGATCCTGGTCGGGCTCGTCACGTTGTTCACGGTGGTCAGCGTCGTCATCCTCCAATGGACGTCGTTCGAGATCACGGCCGCCAACCTGCAAAGCGGATTCACGCTCGCCATCCCGCCCGCGGCGGTGGCGCTGGCGTTCTCGGCATTCGGGATCACGGGGGTCGGAGCGTCGGAGCTCTTTGCCTATCCGTACTGGTGCATCGAGAAAGGATACGCCAGGGCGACGGGACCGCAGTCGGAGGATGAGGGGTGGGCCCATCGGGCAAGGGGATGGATCCGCGTCATGCAGCTCGACGCCTGGTTCAGCATGGTCGTGTTCACGGTCGCGACGGTCGCGTTCTACCTGCTCGGTGCGGCCGTCCTGCACCCGCAGGGGCTCGACCCGAAAGGGCCCGACATGATCCCGACCCTGTCGCGGATGTACATCCAGCCGCTCCAGGGGACGTCGCTCGCGGGCCTCAGGCCCTGGACCTACGTCGGGTTCCTCGTCGGGGCCTGGGCGGTCCTCTTCAAGACCCTGTACGTGGCCACGGCCGCCAATAGCCGGCTGACGGCCGACTTCCTCAACCTCTCCGGAATCTGGCACCAGGATGGGCCGGCGGCCAGGGAGAGGACGACTCGGGCGTTCTGCGTCATCTACCCGGTCGTCGCCCTGGGCCTCTACTTCGCCTGGCGCGAGCCCCAGGCGCTCATCAAGGTCGGCGGGATCGCGCAGGGGCTCATGCTTCCGCTGATCGCCGGTGCCACGCTGTACCTCAAACGACGCGATCTCGACCGGCGCGTGGCGCCTTCTCTCCTCAGCGACATCTTGACCTGGGTCGCGTTCTTCGCGATTAGTGGAGTCGCGTTCTACAGCATCGTGGACCTCATCCGGAAGGCGCTGGCTTCCACGAGCGCCTGAGTTTTCCTGGCCCAAGGCCGGATTTCTCGTCCTCCGGTCGGAAATCGGCCGCAGGAACCGGCAACAACCGGGCTTTGAAGCCCGACGGGCCGAGCCGAAAGGCGTCGGACCTCGGGAGCCTCTCCAGACACGATCCCGGCCGAAGCAAGACTCCCGTCAACTCGGCCCGGATCGGCCCTGGAGCGCGTCGTGGACACCGAGGGTGACGAGGCTCGCCCTCGCCCTCGCCTCGGGTCCGCGGCCGATCGCCCGACGACCTCGAGAGAAACACCGTGATTCGAATCCTGCTCAAGGCCCGTTACCTCGCCTTCTTCGCGGTGGTGACATTGCTCGTCGTCCTGGTCCTCTTCGGCGGTCGCGTCAGCTACGAGCAGTCGATCAAGTCGTTCTTCGCCGAAGACGACCCGGTCATGAATGCGTATCAGGAGGCGGCGAAGGTCTTCGGCGACGACAACTTCATCTTCATCGCGTACGACGACCCGGAGTTGCTGACGGCTGGAGGGATGGACCGCGTCGCCGAGTTAGCACGCGAGGTCGGCCCCGACCGGATCCGAGGCGTCTTGCGGGTCGAGTCCCTCGACGCGATGCCGCTCCTCTGGAGAATCGACGACGCGCTGCTCGCACTCGACAAGCTCCCGACGCTCCTGAGGAATGCAGCCCTCAACACGGCTCGAAGGAACCTGAAGACGCTGGACCTGAAAGGGAATGCGTTCGCCGTCGGCGGAGCGATCCGCGCCGCCGATGACGCCGGACGCGCCGACCTCAAGGAGCGACTGACGCACCATCCGCTCTTCCTGGGCACCTTGATCGACGGGTCGGGGACGACCAACGCGGTGGTCGTGCGGCTGACGAAGACCGCCGAGCACGACGTGATGCGAACGGTCGCCTCGCTTCGGAAGGCGGCCGATGAGTTTGCCACCCGGCATCACCTCACTCGGCCCGCGGTCGTAGGGCCCCCCGTGCTGCTCGCCGACGGGTTCACGAGCATCGAGATCGACGGGCGTCGGCTCGCGGTCGTCGGGATGCTCCTGATCGGCCTGGTGACACTCTCGGCGGTGCGGAGCCTCTGGTGGGCGATCGTGCCCCTGATGTCGGGCTGGGCCGTCTGGCTGGCCACCGAGGCGGTGATGTCGGGCTTCGACCTGAAGCTGGCCATGTCCGGCGGTCCGCTCGTGGCCCAGATCATCGTCCTGACCATGCCCGCCGCGAGCCACCTGGCGATCCATTTCCGCGACGAACGCCGGCGTGAGGCCGACCCACGAACGGCGGCCAGGAAGACGCTCGCGAACGTCTCGACACCAATCTTCTGGTGCGCGATCACCGGCGCGATCGGCTATGGGGCCCTCGTGACCAGCAACGTCGTGCCGATTCGGCAGTTCGGGACGATCCTGGGGACGTGCACGTTGCTTTCCGCCGTCCTCGTCATGATCCTCTCGCCGGTCGCGATGCTCCCGCCGTTCCGCCTCGAAGTCCCCGTCCGATACGGCTCGAAATCCCGGCTCTCCACGACGCTGAATCGGGGGATCGGGTGGGTTCATCAACACCCGGCGCGGATCGTGATCGGCGTGATCCTCGTCGTGATCCCGCTGGCCTCGGGGCTGTTCCGGCTGAATTACGAGTCAAACTATATTAATTTATTCCGCCAAAATACTCGCGTGGTTCAGGACTATCACACGGTCGAGTCACGCCTCGGCGGGATCGGGCTCGTCGAGTTGATCGTCCCCGTGGGCAAGACCATCGATCGCGAAACCCTGTCGAAGCTTCGAGACTTCTCCGGCGCGATCGCGGTCGATCGGGCAAAGTCTGATCCAGGAATCTCGCAAGTCGTCTCGCTCGAAACGGTCCTCGACCCGGACGGGAGGATCTCGAAGCTCCCCGCCGACGCCGCCAACCGGACACTCGCCGCCAAGCTCGACTTGATCGCCGCCTCACCCCAGGCCGAGTTGTTGAAAGGTTTCTGGAACCCCGAGAAGGGGCAAGCACGGATCCTCCTCCGACTCCTCGAGCAGCAGCCGGCGACGAGGAAGGTCTCAATCTTCCAGCACGCGCTCGGCGAGGCCCAGGAACGGTTCGGACGAGCCACGAGCTTGACCGGTCTCTCGTACCTGATGACCAAGACGACGGAATCGATCATCGTCACCCAGTGGTCCACGTTCCTTTGGTCGGTGCTGGGCATCCTCCTGATGTTGACGATCGCGCTGCGAGGCCCGGTCCTGGCCGCCCTCGCCCTCTTGCCGACGCTCCTGGCCGTCGCCCTCGTGCTCGGCCTGATGGGGTGGCTCGGGATCAAGCTCGACATGGCCACCGCACTCGTGGCGAGCGTCGCCCTCGGCCTCTCGGTCGACGACACGTTCCATTGCCTGCTCCAGTTCCACCGCGAACGGGCGACGCAGCCGTTCGACAAGAGCCTCTTCGACAGCTACGCCGTCACGGGGCCGGGCGTGCTCCTGTCCAGCATCGCGGTCGCCGTCGGATTCGCCGCACTCTGGTTCAGCGAGTTCGCCCCCTTCGCCAACTTCGGGACGATGGTCGGGATCGCCACCGCCGGCAGCACCCTGGGCAACCTGATCCTCCTGCCCGCCTGTCTGACGCTCGGCGAACGGCTCAAAAACTCAATGAAGCACGAGTCGCCCGTTCAAGCCGAGTCCTGACGACGCAGTTCCCGAAGAGGGAGGATCGACAGGAGCAGCGATCCTCCCTCAGAGTTTCACCTGGAGCTCACCGTCGCGCTCGCGGACTTCGTAAACGACGAGGCCCTCAGTCGCCGGACCGCGGAGGACGGCCCCGGACTGGAGGTCGAACCTCGACCCATGGCACTGGCACATGATGGTCGTGCCGTCGAGCAGACCACCTGAGAGTGGGCAATGCTCATGCGTGCATAGACCGTCGAAGGCGAAGAGGCGGCCGTCGACGCGTGCAACATTCACGCGAAGTTTCCGCTCGGCGAAGTAGTGCGGGGTAACGTCGTTGTCGGGGAGTTGCTCGCTCCGGCCGACGGAGTGAAAACCCTGGTCGCTCATCGGTTTCCTCTCAATAAGGGAGTCGCAGCGAGCCCGGGGCACCCGCGGGCACGATCGGTCGATTCGGCCGGACTGGCTTGAGGCGATGGTAGCCCGAGCCGAGCGGCGGTCGGAGGTCGGTGTCGCCTTTGTTCGGCCAGAAGGAGAGGGCCCGCTCGGCCAGCGCGGTGATGGACAGGGACGGGTTGACTCCGGGGTTCGCCGGCATGACCGAGCCGTCCACGACGTGCAGGCCGGGATGGCCGAAGAGCCGCTGGTAGGGGTCGACCACGCCCCGGTCGGCGGTCTCGCCGATCCCGATTCCGCCGATGAAATGGGCCGTGGCGTTGCGATTGACGACCTCGAACCAGGATCCCCCTTCCCGTCCGCCCATCTTGTCGGCAAGACGTCGAAGGACCTCGTTGGCCGAAGGAATATAGGCCGGCGGGGGTGTCTCCTCGTCGAGACGGCTGTGCAGTGCCCCGTTTCCCCAATAGAGCTCGATCGACTCGTCGCGCGTCTGCATGCAGAGGAGAATGACGCTCCGCTCCGACCAGTGCCTCGGGTCGTCGAGTCCCAGGACCTTGACCGGGTGACGCATCAGCTCGGCCAGCCAGGCGAGTGATCGATGCTCTTCCGTCCCTTGCGTGTGGTACGTGGACAGGAAGGCCATGACGTTACTGCCGACGCCGTAATAGACAGGTTCGATGCTCGTAGTGTCGTCCGGCCAGATGCCCGAGGTAATTGCGACCGATCCCGGCGAGGCGATGAACCGGTCCGGATGCTTCTTCCACGCCCCATAGGGAATGACGCTGCCGAGGAGCGCCTCGGAGTTGGTCCGGGCGAGCTTGCCGAGCCGATCCGAGAGGTGACCGAGGTTTCCTTCGTGTCGCATCCGGTGGAGGAGCTTGGCCGTGCCATAGGCATGGGCTGAGAAGATGACCTGTTCCGCCGTGTATCGCGTGGGGGACCCGAACCGTCCCTCGAGCCCGGGGTGTCGGGCCACGACCTCGTACCCGCCATGATCGAGGGGCCGAACGTCGGTCACCTGTTGCAAGTCTCGGACGACGGCCCCGTATTTCTCGGCCAGGTAGAGATAGTTCTTGCTGAGCTTGTTCTTGGCGCCGTGGCGACAACCGATCATGCACTCGCCGCAGGAGATGCAACCGGTCCGTCGAGGGCCCTCGCCGCCGAAGTAAGGATCGTCAGCCTCGACGCCCGGAGTTCCGAAGTAGACTCCGACCGGGGCCTTATTATAAGTCTCGCCCCGCCCCATCTCGTTGGCGACCTCGCGCAGGAAACGGTCGGCGTCGGTGTCCATGTAGGGGACGCGTACGACGCCGAGCATCCGCACCGCCTGGTCGTAATAGGGGGCGAGCTCGTCCTCCCAGTCGGTGATTCCCGACCACTCCTTGGCCTCAAAGAACGGGCTGGGGGGGATGTAGAGCGTGTTCGCATAGACGTTGGAGCCGCCGCCGACCCCCGCGCCGCACATGATCGTGACGTCGTTGAGGAACTCCAGTCGTTGAATGCCGTACATCCCGAGCTCGGGAGCCCAGAGGAACTTGCCGACATCCCACGAGGTTTTCGGCAACGCCTCGTCGGGCCATCGCCGACCGGCTTCGAGCACGGCCACGCGATAGCCCTTTTCCGTCAGCCGCATGGCGCCGACCGATCCGCCGAACCCCGAACCGATGATCAAGACATCGTAGTCGAATCCGTCCGATGCGCTCATCGTGGCCCGCTCCCCTCTCTCGCCTCAACGTACTCGAGCGAAAACGACGCGACCGATGTCTCCGACCGAAGTTGCCCGCGGAGGGTCGGCCCAAACGTTCGATCGCCCCGAATCGCACGGCGGTCGGCCGATCGGTTGTCTGCAACGCAATCGACCCTCGAAAAAAACACGTGATTTTCTGTCAATTCCATCAGTCGCGTCGGGAGCGATCCCCGCAAGGCTCGGTCGGTCCGCACTCACATCGGTTACCATAGCACCGACCTCGAACGGCCGTCAGACATCCTCGCGAGAAATTCGAGGGGGCCCCGTTTATCGATGGTGGTCCTGGGTTGCGACGCGGCCACTCCTTGACAGGCCCGAGCCACTGGGGTTCCCATTTGGGGAGACGGGAAATCGTCCGAGGCTCAGGAAACCGAGGGACGGCGGGATGCGAACACCGGGACGGGCCATAGTCGCGTGGGTAGGGATCCTGGGTTTAATGGGCGCGGAGGCTCCGGCTGCGGAGAAGCGCCCGGTCACGGCCGACCTCGTGCTTCGGGGGGGACTGGTCGTCGACGGGACCGGTGCGCCGGGACGTCGGGCCGACGTCGCGATCAAGGGAGAGCGGATCGTCGACGTCGGAGAGCTCGAGCCCGGCCCTGGTGCGACCATCATCGATGCCGCGGAGTGGGTCGTCGCGCCCGGGTTCATCGACCTGCATTCGCATTCGGATGAGAATATCCTCAAGCCGAAGACCCGGTCGAATCTCAACTACCAAACGCAAGGGGTGACGACCGTCGTCACCGGCAACTGCGGCGGGGGAGCCCTCGACGTCGAAGCGTACTTCCGGGCGATCGGCGAACACGGAGCCGGCACCAACGTCATCCATTTGATCCCACATGGGAGGGTCCGGTCCTCCGTCCTCGGCAACGACGAGCGGGCCCCGAGCGAGGGGGAGCTCGCTCGGATGAGATCGATCGTGGAACGCGGGATGCGCGCCGGGGCCTGGGGGATCTCGTCGGGCCTGATCTACGTCCCGAGCCGGTATGCCGACGTCGACGAGTTGGTCTCGCTCTCGAAGGTCGTGGCGAAGCTTGGAGGGTTCTACGCGAGCCACATTCGCGATGAGGGGTCGGGCCTGCTCGGCTCGATCGACGAGGCGCTCGCGATCGGTAAAGGGGCGGGGATCCCCGTCCACATCTCGCACCTCAAGGCGACGGGCAAGGCGAACTGGGGCCTGACGACGGCCGCGTGCGAGCGGATCATCGAGGCGAGGAAAGAGGGGCGGGCCGTCACGGCCGACCAGTATCCTTACGTCGCCTCGAGCACCCAGCTCGCCGCGATGGTCATCCCCCACTGGGCGATCCAGGGGACGGCCGACGACTTCGCGCGGATCGCCGCCGACCCGGAACAAGGTCCTCGACTCCGCCGAGAGATCGAGGTCGAGCTCGCCGGTCGGGACGGCGGCAAGTCGATCCGGATCGCACGCTACGCCCCTCGCCCCGACCGAGTTGGCCGTGATCTCGAGTCCATCGCTCGCCAGGAAGGGACGACGCCCCTCGAAGTCATCCTCGACATCCAGCGCCACGGCGGCGCCCAGGCCATCAGCTTCGGGATGAGCGAGGACGACGTCCGCTCCGTCATGAAGCACGACTTCGTCGCGACCGCGTCCGACGGCTCGGCCCACAACCCCGGCGGCGAAGACCGTCCCCACCCCCGAGGCTACGGCACCTTCCCCCGGAAGTTCCGCTACGCCCTCGACGACAAGGTCCTGACTCTCGAACAGGCCGTGCGTTCCTGTACGGGCCTCCCGGCCGAGATCCTGCACCTTCCGGACCGCGGGACAATCCGACCCGGCGCGTTCGCCGACCTCGTCGTGTTCGACCCGAAGACATTCCGAGACACCGCGACCTTCGACCGACCGACGCGCTACGCGCGAGGCGTCGAGTATCTCTACGTCAACGGCGTCGCCGTCATCGCCCAGGGTAAGCCAAAGAAGGTGCTCCCCGGCAAGGCCCTCCGCCTCACGAAAGACGGCCCCGCCGACCTTATCCTGGAACTCGGGAAGATCTGGACGGGGGATCCCGAAAAGCCTTGGGCCGAGGCGCTCGCCTCGCGAGCGGGTGAGATCGTCGCGGTCGGCTCGCGCGAGGATGTGCGCCGTTACCGAGGCCCGTCCACTCGAGTCATCGAGCGGCCCAACGCTTTCGCCACTCCAGGCCTGGTCGATGCCCATGGGCACCTCACCGACCTCGCATCCGGGCTCGAGGAGATCGACCTGCGGGGTGTCAAGTCACCCGACGCGGTCGCCGCGCGGGTCAAAGCGTGGATCGAGTCGCACCCGGGCGAGGCCTGGGTCACCGGCCAGAACTGGGACCAGAGCCTCTGGCCGGGCGGGGAGTTCTCGAACGCATCGGTCCTCGACGCCGTGGCACCGAGTCGGCCGGTCTGGCTGACTCGGGTCGACGGGCACGCCGGCTGGGCCAATTCCGAGGCGATGCGCCGAGGGCACGTCGACCGAGAGACCAAGGCTCCATCGGACGGACAGATTCTCAAAGACAAGGAGGGCATCCCCACCGGGGTATTCATCGATGGGGCGATGAACCTGGTCGGTGGGAAGATCCCGGCCCCTTCTCAGGCGGACTTCGCCCGCCAGATCCTCGCCGGGCAAACCCTCTTGCTAAAAGAGGGGCTGACGGGAGTCCATGACGCGGGTGTCTCCTCGCTCGAGGCCGAGGCGTATCGTCAGCTCGACCGAGAAGGCCGGCTCAAGCTCCGCGTCTATGGCATGGCCTCGGGTTCCGAAGGTGCCTTGAAGCGGGTCTCCCACCGCCCGATCCCGGCAAAGCCGACATCTCGGTTCGAGTTGCGTGCGATCAAGCTCTTCATCGACGGCGCGATGGGGTCGCGAGGTGGGCTCCTCTTCGAGCCTTACAGCGACGACCCCGGCAACAAAGGCCTACTCCTGATCGAGCCCAAGGACCTGGAGGCCATCACCGTCGAGGCGCTCAAGCACGGTTGGCAGGTGGCAACCCACGCCATCGGCGATCGAGGCAACGCCCTCGTCCTCGATGCGTACGAAGCGGCCCTCAAGGCCGTCCCCGAGGCCAAGAGCCCCCGCTTGAGAATCGAGCACGCTCAAGTTGTCCGACGCGTCGATCTCGAACGCTTCGCCCGACTCGGGGTCATCGCGTCGATGCAGCCGTCGCACGCGATCGACGACATGCGGTGGGCGGATGCCCGGCTCGGACCGGGACGCGTCGACGGGGCCTACGCCTGGCGTTGGTTCCTCGACAACCAGATCTCCGTCGCCTTCGGGAGCGACTTTCCCGTCGAGATCGTCAACCCGTTCTACGGGATCTACGCCGGGCTGGCCCGAGAGGATGAGTCGGGGAATCCGGCGGGCGGTTGGCACCCCGATCAGAAGCTCTCGATCGAGGAGACGCTCCGCGGATTCACTTCGGGGGCGGCCTACGCCGCATTCGAGGAGGATCGGCTCGGCATCCTCAAACCCGGGATGAGAGCCGACCTGACGATCGTGGACCGAGACCTCTTCAAGGCCAAGCCCATCGAGGTCCTCAAGGCGAGGGTCGTCATGACGGTCCTCGATGGCGAAATCGTTTACGAAACGTCGGACCGCTGAGAACCGGAATCTCAGCCCACCTTCGGCGCCGGATCGCGGCAGTCGAATTCATTTTGGGGCCGAGGATTAGAGGGTCGAAAGACCTCGATCGCGTTTACCGCCGACTGCGTCGAATCGAGGCGAGGAGGCCCTCGAACCGGAGATTCCGGTCATGATGGTGTGGGCGGTTCTGAGGTCGGTTCCAGCTTGCAGAGTGGGAAAGCACGCGGTAACCTAATGCCAAACCGCGGGCGGGGCAACACGGAGGTGGCGACTCGCCCGGTTCGACTTACCTGAGTTGTGCGCGGAGTACACCCTGTCACGGACGACCCCATCGCGAATCCGACCGCACAGGTTGGGGAGAGTTGATACGGATGTCACAATCGACGGTTACGCACGAAGCATCGGAACAAGCCCAACTCGCGAAGCTTTGCGCCACGATCCGAGGCAAGCTCCAGTTCATGGACTACCTCGTGCGTGCGGCCGTGGCGGACGTCGACCGGTTTCAGGACGAGTCGGACGCGGGGACTCGCATCTTCATCCGTCAATTGATCGAGATGCACGCCGCCAACCTGACCGTCGAGTCCGAGAATATGCGGCTGGTCGGCGAGCTTTGCAGCTCGCTCGAGGCGGTGGTGAACGGTCCGCCGAATGCTTTCCACGAGCATGAGCACGATCACGACCATCACCACCAGGATCACGGCCACCACCATCAGAACGGAGAATCCGAATGAGCCAGGCCTCACGCGGTTCGTTCGGGGGAACCCTCATGCGCGGACGAGACTCGGAGATGTCGCTCGAATCCTCCACCGGCCCCGCCAAGCCAGGGCCGGTCTCGCCGGAACTGATCCGATCGCTGGCCGATGTGAAAGGCCAGGCCCAGTTCCTCCTCTATCTGGCCGACCAGATCGAGGAGTCGTTGGAGCAACTCTCCCAGGAGTCCGACTCGTGCCACGGCGCCTTCCTCTGCAAGGTGCTCGGCATGTACTCCAGCCAGCTCGAGAGCAAGCACCAGGGACTCGGGGATAAGATCGCCGAGACCTGCCAGGAAGTTTACGTTACCGTCCGCGAATACGACGTCCTCTGACGACTGCACGTGCGAACACATTCGCCGCGCGACGTTTCGATGCGGACTGCGGGCGCAACTCCGTCGAGCCGGATCGGCTCATGCGGGTCTGTTGCGCCTTCCCTCCTTTGGCCTGATCAGGCCGGCTTCCCCCAGCGTGCTGCTTGGTTCGGATCAGAAGCGTCCCTGCGCGGGCTCCGTACGAAGGCACGGCATCCGCGTTGGGACGAGACTCGAATCAAACGGTTTCGACGCGAGTTTGACCAAGCACGCGAGCGATACCGAGCTCGAGGATGATCTTCAGGGCCTCGAGAGCCTCGGCCTGGTTGATCTTCGAGACGCCGGCGCGACGGTTCTCGAAGAGAATTGGGGTCTCACCCATCTTGCAGCCGACGACGCGGCACCAAAAGAGGATCTCTTCCTGGAAGGAGTATCCCCGCGACCGGACCCGGTCGAACTTGATCTTGCGGAGCTTGGAGACGCGGTAGCAGCGGAAGGAGCCGCTGTTGTCCTTCGTCTTGAGGCCGAGGAGGAGCCTGGCGTACAGATTGATGCCGGTACTCATGAACTTCCGCTTGAGGTTGAACTGCCCCTCGACGCCCCCCCCCTTGATGTACCTCGAGCCGATCATCACGTCGTTCTGGTTCATCCCCGCGAGGATCGCGGGGATGAAACGCGGGGGATGACTGAAGTCGGCATCCAGGTTCAAGAGGTACTCATAGTCGTGATCGATCGCGAATTGCATCGCCTCGAGCATCGCCGTGCCGAGGCCGAGCTTCCTCGCGCGATGGATGATGTGGATGTTGGACTGTTTGACGCGTAGTCCTTCGGCGAGGTCTCCGGTCCCGTCCGGCGAGTTGTCGTCGATGACCAGGATCTCGGCGTGTGGCGCAAAGCGGTGAATCTCCTCGATGAGCGGGAGGAGATTCTCCGCCTCATTATACGTGGCCAAGGTCACGAGAAGCCTTGCGTTTCCGGCCGAAGACGGGTCGGGCGAGTTGGACACGGACGGGTCATCCCAGTTTGTCGACGAATGAAGGACCTCGTAACACGAGGATCGCATCACGATCGGTTTTAGCGAATGGGAAGGGATGCGCCAAGGCGGGCGTGCGATGTGGTAGGAAAGAAGCAGGTGCCGCCTTTTGGGGCACCCGGCCCGTGACCCTCGGGAGAGGGGCGAGTCGAGGTCAGCCGCCGTTGTGCCCCCCTCGGGAAAGAGGGGCTCCTGGGAGCACCAGTTCAACAGCCGGCGACACCTGCTTCGGGAGAACGGCGGCAACCCTCGCCCTCGTTCGCACGAAGGGCACGGGCCACTAAAAGATGCTTCGGTCCGCCGCCAGGGCTTTCATCAGTCGTTCCCGACGCGTCCGCGATTTTTTTCCGAAGGTCCGGCGCGTGGATCGGCTTGCCGCGAACGCAAAGCGCCCTCGGCCTCCGATTCCGGGACCTCTCTGCGTACGTCCCTTGCGCTCGACCGTGCCGACCGATTGCTTTTCCAAGCCTGCGTCTCCGGGAGCCCGTTCAGCCCGCATCGTCGCCACGACCCAGAGGACGCTTAATCTTTCGGCTGGCGGAGTCTGGTGAACAACTGGCTGTAGGGGGCGAAGGTCTGTTGACGATCAGCCCAGACGCCCGCCTGGATCGGTGTGGAGCGTGTGGAGACTCCCGCATCGGAGTCCTCTGAGAGCTCGTCGCCACCGAGGACCTCATGCTTGGAGTTCGAGTCCTCCAGCGACGGGGTCCGACCTTGATTCTGGGCCCATTCGGTCCAGGCCTGGAGGGCCGCGTAGTGGTCATCGATGATCTCGACGCCCGAGGGACCTTCAGCAGGCGAGGCGCTTCTCGCCAGCAAGTCTTCGGCGGAGTTCCTGACGAGTTCGGGCAGCGTCTCGGATTCGACCCCGGGCTCCCAGCCGACCTCGATGAGCCCCTCCTCCATGCGCAAGGGAGGCTTCGCGGTTCCGAGAACGGGTGGGTCGATGGTTTCCTCCCAATCGGCGATCGGGTCGGGATCGGCGAGGGGGATGGGATGGACGAGCTCGACCGGCGTCGGATTGGGCTGCTTCGCGAGCCGCATCGATTCGAGAGGCGAGCGGGAGACCCGGCGCGAGGCCATGCGTGCCATCCCGAGGAGGCGTCGAGGATTTCCCCCGGCGTCTCGATGCAGGACTTCGACGTCGTCGACATTCCTGTGCAGTTCGGGACACTCGTGCTCCAGGAGGGCCGCAGCCTCATCGACATCGACTGGGCGGAGATGAATATGCTGGGCCAGGCGAATCGCGAGAGGGGCCAGGGCTCGGGTCGTCAGGCGTCGGGCGAGGGAGGTCTGCCCGACGATGATGAGGCCGGAAAAGCCGTCGATACGATCGAGGCGGTTCGCCAGGATGCGGATCTCATCGAGAACCTGAGGACCCACGCTCTGCGCCTCGTCGATCACCAGGATCCACTCCTGGCCATCCGCCGCGCACTCTTCGAGGAAGTCGGCGATCTCGTTCCGGGTCACGCACCCCGTCGCTGTCACATCGATTCCGAGTGCGTGTCCGATCAAGCGGTCTAGGTCCCCCGGATCATTCGCGGGTGAGACATCGACCGCGATCCAACGGCGGTTCGCCGACATCGTGGAGCAGAAGCGTTGCCAGACCCAGGTTTTGCCAACACCGGCCTCGCCCGTCAGCAGGACGGGACCGGCCTTCGAATCGAGCGCGGACCCCAGGGTCGAGATCGCGGCGCGTCGGCTTTCCAGGAGGAGTTCGTCGGACGGTCCCTCGACGATCCGTTGGTGTTCGAGCCTCGGGGTCTTCCTGCTTCGATCCATCGCGGTCCCCCTCCCGTCCTTGTTGCCGGCCCGACGTGTCGCGATCGTGGCCTAGCAGTCCCGCCCCGCCCGCCTAGCGTGGCCGGATGGGACGTTTTCCGCCGGTCGTCGCGGACGTCCAAAGAAGTATCGGTGTCAAGTTCCCTCGCCTTGAAGCGCGGACATCCCCTGAGCGTCGAACGCTCAACCTTTGGTCCATCGCCGAGAATTCCTGGAAAATACCCCGGAATCGTCTCCGACAGCGGGGCGACATGACTTCGACGCATCGAGACGGTCTCTTCGCTCGATCGTGTGATCAAATTAAGGATTTTTGAAAAACGAAGGTGCCGGGTGGGCGGCCGCCTTGAGGGGGATTACAATCATCCGGCTTTTTCGGGGAAGGTCTCCGAGAAGGTGACGTGGCAACCACTGCGGGATAAGGCGGGACGATGGGCGACTGGGCGATTCGGGTCAAGGACCTTCGCAAGCGATACCCCGGCCGCGACTCGCCCGTGGATGCGGTCAACGGCCTCGATCTCGAGGTCCGCACCGGCGAATGCTTCGGCCTACTCGGACCGAACGGCGCCGGAAAGACGACGACCGTCGAGATCCTCGAGGGGTTGAACCGGCCGACGTCGGGAGATGTCGAGATCCTCGGGCTTCGCTGGGAGCATGACGAGCGGGCCTTGCGCGAGCGGATCGGCGTCACGCTTCAAGAAACGCGGTTCCCCGAAAAACAGACCGCGCGGGAGATGGTCCGACTCTTCCGGAGCTTCTATCGCGAAGGCCTCGAGCCTGAGGATGTCCTCGGCCGAGTCTCGCTCGAAGGGAAGGCGAACTCGTTCGTCGACCAGCTCTCGGGGGGCCAGCAACAACGTCTCGCCGTCGCCGTGGCCCTCGTAGGCGATCCGGAGCTGCTCTTCCTCGACGAACCGACGACCGGGCTCGACCCTCAGTCGAGGCGACAACTCTGGGACGTGATTCGCGACCTTCACGCCCGAGGTCGGACGACCGTCTTGACGACCCACTACATGGATGAGGCCGAACGCCTCTGCGACCGGGTCGCCATTATCGATCATGGCAAGGTCATCGCCCTGGGGTCGCCGGCCGAGTTGATCTCCAAGCTCGGCGGGGAGCACGTGGTCGAGTTCGCCGTTGCGGGCGAAGGCAACGCGCCCGAGCCTTCCAGCTTCGGCGACCTGCCGACCGTGCTCCAGGCACGTGCCGAAGGCGATGGCTTCGCCTTGACCGTCGGCGAACCGCATCGTGCGATCCCCGCCCTGCTCTCTCGGCTCGAAGCCGAGTCCTGCCCGCTGGCGAGGCTGACGACCCGGCAGGTGAGCCTCGAGGATGTCTTCGTCACGTTGACGGGACGCCACCTCCGCGACAATGAACCCGAGGAATCCCCGACCGGACGCCCAGGTCGCAAGCGCCGAGGGGCCCGCAGAGGCTAACCTCGCCCGATCGACTCGACTGGGATCCACCGAACCTTGTGGCGGCATCCGCCCCAGACCGACTCGTTCCTCTTCCCATTGGGATGACAGGCCGCCATGTCGCGCTCCCACTCGCTCCGCGAACTTTACCTGACCCGACTTCGCGAGTTTTACCGCCAGCCGGCCCGGATCTTCTGGGTCTACGGATTCCCGACGGTGCTCGCGATCGGCCTCGGCCTCGCGTTTCGCAGCCGACCGCCGGAGAGCATCCAGGTCGACCTCGTGGTCAAACCTGGCGACAGCGTCGCGGCCGACGTCGAGAAAGTCTTGCGCGACTACGACGCCGGCGCCCGAAAGCGACAAGTCCCTGGGCTCGTCCTCCGGATCGATACGCCCGAGGAAGCGACACGGCGGATCAACACCGGCAAGACCCCGCTCGTCGTCGATCACTCCGGGTCTCGAATCGTCTACCGCTATGACCCATCCCGGCCGGAAGCCGTCTCCGCCAGGGGGGCGATCGACGACATCCTGCAGATCGCCAAGGGGCGGAAAGACCCGATCTCGACCGAGGAGGTCACGGTCACGGAACGCGGCTCGCGGTATATCGACTTCCTCATCCCCGGCCTGATCGGTCTGAACACGATGGGAGGAGGGCTCTGGGGGATCGGGTTCTTGCTCGTCAACTTCCGGATCGCCAAGCTCCTCAAATGCTTCGTCGCCACCCCGATGCCGAGGCGTGACTTCCTGCTTTCCCTGCTCGCGTCACGCCTGACATTTCTGATCCCCGACCTTGCGGTCCTGCTCCTCCTCGGGACACTCGTCTTCGGCATGCCGATCCGAGGAAGCCTGCTGCTGGTGATCGTCGTCGACGTGATGGGGGCCTTGGCGTTTGCGGGGATCGGCCTGCTGATCGGCAGCCGAGCCCAGTCGACCGAGTCCGTGAGCGGGCTCATGAACCTGGTCATGCTGCCGATGTGGCTGTTCTCGGGGGTCTTCTTCTCGTCCGAGCGATTCCCCCAGGTGGCCCAGCCGTTCATCCAGGCACTCCCCTTGACCCAGCTAATCGGCGCCTTGCGGGGGGTGATCCTCGAAGGGGCCGGATGGCTCGACGTCACCCCGGCCCTCGCCATCCTGGCCGCCTGGACCGTCGTCACCTTTCTGGTCGCCCTCCGGATCTTCCGATGGACCTGACGGGTGGACCATGATCGGGTGTCGAAGGACGTCGAGGAAGTCGTTCCAGAACGCCCAGAGCTCGGGCGAAGCGAGGGGGGGGACCGGCACCTCGTCGATCAACTGGCCGAAGAACGTCGCCTTCGCGAGGATCTCGACGTCGAGGAAGTCGGTGGACGACTGGAGCGGGATCGCCGCCAGCTTCTCCCGTCGATGGAGTCGGCACGGCGAGTGAGGGTCGAAGACCGGGACGGCGAAGAGAAACTTCCAAGGGATCCTGGCAAACCAACGGAACAACCGGCCCGCCGCCGCTCGTCGTCGACGACCGATGACGTGGTCGCACGCGTCGATCGACTTGAGTAGCGGGTCGAGGTGGTCGGAAGTCCAGGGTTCCTCGGCCGAGGTCACCAGCACGAGCGGGTGTCCCGATCGGCCCAGGGTCTCTCGGAGTACCTGATCCTGCCCTCGCCCGGCGATCGAGACGACCAGGCCTTCCGCGAGGCGCTTCCGGACTCGGATCAGATCGACCAGACCATTGGCGACCGACTCGGCTCGATCGTAATCCCCTCGGGCGAGGACGATCACTTGAACGGAGGCACCGGG
This sequence comes from Singulisphaera rosea, assembly GCF_054877945.1. Lineage (NCBI taxonomy): Bacteria > Pseudomonadati > Planctomycetota > Planctomycetia > Isosphaerales > Isosphaeraceae > Singulisphaera > Singulisphaera rosea. Next base: position 236,491 of record NZ_JBTYIP020000007.1, read on the forward strand.
CAAGGGGTCGCGTCGAAAATGGGCCTCGAACGGGTCGACGTACTCGTCGCTCGTGGACATTCGGCCTCCCGCCGACGGTAGGGAAGAATTCGACGGCAACCGTTCCGATCACGAAACCAGGGAAGGACCACGGAAGACCTCGTCGAATAAGGCCCTAATCAAGCTTCCTCCCCATCAACATAGCAAAATTTGACACATTCGTCGGTCGGTCAGACCGTGGCCGGGGCGAGCCAGCGTTCGATGGCGGCTTGATTGGCCTCGAGCAGCCGGCGGGCGACCGGCCCGGGTTGGCCGTCCCCCACGTTCTGCCCGTCGATCGTGATGACGGGAAGGACCTCGATCGTGGTCCCCGCGAGGATCACCTCGTCGGCCGCCTTCAGCTCGTCGAGTGTCACGCGGGTGTCGCTGTAGGCAATCCCAAGAGCGGCCGCGAGGTCGAGGACCCATCGGCGGGTCGTCCCCGGCAGGAGGCTCGGCCCCTCGGGCGTGGCTTCAAGTCGGCCGTCTCGTACCCAGAGGAGGGAGCTGTGCGTCGCTTCCGTCACCAGGCCGTCACGGTCCACGAGCACGGCTTCAAAACACCCCCCTCGATGCGCGGCCTCGTGGGCGATCACGTTTCCGAGCAGATTCGTCGACTTCACATCGCAACGTCCCCAGCGCACGTCGGGCTGGCTCATGACGGCGACGCCTCGCCGGCGCATCGCCGCCACCGGGGCATCGTCGAACGGGCGGACGACGATCAACTCGGTCGGAGGCACGGGAGGATCCGGGAATGCATGGGCGCGGGGGGCGACACCACGCGTCAGGTGAATGTAGACGGTCCCTTCTTCGATGCCGCTCGCGGAGATCGTCCGCGCGGCCCTCGCGAAGACCTGCTCCACGTCGATGGCCGGGAACATCATCTCGGAGAGGCTTCGTCGGAGCCGGACGGCGTGAAGCTCCTCGAGCCAGCAGCGCCCCTGATAGATCCGCAACACCTCGTAGACGGCGTCGCCGAAGAGGAAGCCGCGGTCCCAGATGGGGATTCGGGCCTGGTCCACCGGCATCAGCTCGCCATTGAGGCAGGCCAGACTCTCCATCGACGTTGCTCCCGGACGATCGGTCATCGGTTGCGGACAGAAGGCTCGCGAGATATGGATCAGGAATCGGCGGCCTTCGCGGACGTGTTCCACGTTCTCAAAAGACGGATCCCTATCATCGCCGCGGCCATCCCGGACCAGGATAATCGCTCGAGGCGGGGGTGGGCAATGGCGCGAGGCCGACCCCCTTGGAGGGAGCCGGCCTCGACGGTTCAATCAAAGCTTGCGGAAATGACGATCACTTCGTGCCGAAGGCGACGCCGGCCCCCTTGCTGCCGACGACCTTCTCGAGCTGCTTGTCGAGGTCGCTGACGGATCGGATGTTGCGGTTCACGACCTTGCCCTGGCCGTCCACGAGGAACATCGTGGGGAGGGTGATGATCCCGAAGTCCAGCGCCAGGCGATTCTTCTCCATCCCGCCCCCTTCGACGATCTCGGGCCAGGGGAGGGGCTTGTCCTTGAGGAACTGCTCGAGGTCCTTGGGCTCGGAGTCGAGGTTGACGCCGACGATTTCGAAGCCCTTCTCGCGGTTCTTCTCGTAGAGCTTCACGAGGTCCGGGAGGTCGCGCTGGAACCGCTCGTCGGCGGAGAGCCAGAAGAGGACCAGGACCGCCTTGCCGCGATACTGCGCGACGTCGACCGACTCCTTGTTCAGGCCGAGCCCCTTGAGGGAGATGGCCTTGCCCTCGAGTTCGAGTCGCTTGAGCGCTCCGGCCGCTTTCTTGCCCTGGTCGGAGGCGGGGAAGTCGTGAGCGAGCTGCCCGTAGAACTTGCGGGCCTCCTCCTCCTCGACGTTGAACTCGTTGATGCTGCCGAGCTGGAACAGGGCCTCGGGGACCTCGTCGGCTTCCGGATACTTGGCGATGAAGGCCTTGATCTCGCCCATCCACTGCTTCTGATTCGCCACCAGGTTGCCGCCGTCCTCGCTCTTGGCGAAGAAGACCGCGTAGATCTTCCGGAACGCGGCGTAGGAGCTGAGCTTGTCGCCCTTCTTGATGAGGCTGTCGAGGATCTCCTCCGCCCTTGGGTAGAGGCCGGTCTGGAGGGCGGATGCGAGGCTGTCGACGACCGACTTGTTGTAGGTGAGCTGATCGTCGGGGCTCTTGATGTTCTTGAGGACTTCGTTCAGGAGCCGAATGCGACCGACGTGGAATTCGGCGACCTGCTTCTTGTCGTCTCCGGCCGGGCTCTGCTCGTCGTACTTGGCGAGTGCGGAGAGGGCGGCCTCGAGCTTGGGATCTTCGCCGCCGCCGGGGCCGTTGGCCGGGACTTGCTCGAAGATCGCGTTGCGGATCCCCGCGTCGGCCGTCAGCATCGGCTTGCGAATGTCGATCGCGTGGGGCAGGCCGACGAACTTCCAGGTGTCGCCGATTTTGACGATCTCGGCCGCCTGCAAGAACGCCGTCTCGGTGGGGTTGGTCGGCCCGGTCGGAGGGCCGGCCTGGATCAGGCAATTCTCGTAGAGGACGAGGTCCTCGGTGAGGGTGTTATCCGGGCCTTTCGGGATCAGGTGGGGCATCGTCACGCCGTCGAGACGCTGCCAGACCGTCTGGCTCGTCCAGCCCTTCAGGCCCCCCTGCAAGGCCTTGACCTGTTCGATCCGCTTGCCCGAAGCCTCGGCGACCTTGTCGAGGAGCGATTGGGGGAGCCCCAACGTCTTGAGCTCGTCGGGCGTGGCGAGCACCGTCTCGATCAGCTCGCGGTCGCCCGAGACGAGGCCCTGCACGAAGACCTTGGAGGCTTCCTCGGCGGAGATCTGCTTCCAGCCGACGATCTTGAGCTTCCAGGCGTCGCCGACCTTGATGCTTGCGACCTTGGCGATCCGGGTCCCGCCCGCGTTCAACCATCGACATTCGTCGAGGCGTTGATCGTCGTTCGTGTCGCTCTCGCGATAGACCTCGAAGCCGTCGAGGTAGTAGCTCCACTGGTCGAGGTTGATCGAGCCCGACGTGTTGAGGAGCCGACGGAGCAGCTTGCCCTTCTCGTCGAGGAGCTCGTACCCGATGACTTTATTCTGGGCGTTCGTGACGTTCCTGACCTTGCACTTGCTGATCGCCTGCGGGTTGGTCAGGACCTCGTAGTCGACGCCCTTGAGGCTTGGCTGGAATTTTTCGAGAAGGGTCTCGGGCGCGGGGAGACCTTGGGCCCGGGCGAGTGCCGGGACGATCCCCACTAAACCGGCCGCGACCAACAGAGTCCGCAGAGACCGCATCAGTGTCTCCTTTCTCGCCGGGGCGAGTGCCCCGGCTGATAACCTCCGATCGCTCCGCGACCGGAGGGCCCGACTCGAATAAAGACACCCGACGAAATCGAGTCATCCGCGAGGGGCGGGCGGGTCCTTTGTAAGCATTACCAAGTCGGGCTTACAATCGTGTCATTCCGCCAATCCGGTGGACCGGCCACCTTCGGGCGCAACCGACTCAACCGTTCTCATCGGCATTTCCGCACCCCCGCCTCGACACGGGACGCCCCAAAACCGCGGATTCACCCGAGATGATTCAAGCCATGCTGTGAGTCTCGAATCCTTCAAGGCAAAGACCGTGCCACCGGGAACCTCTCGAGGCTCATTGGTTGATCGTCGGCCCCTCTTGGCGCAAACTCGGGGCACGACCCCGGACGATCCTCCACAGCCATAACGAGACGAAACCGATGAAGGTTCGCAGACACCCTCGCCCCGGTCGACCCCTCGGCCCCATCGCCGTCCTGCTGCTCTTCGCGGCCCCGGCCGTCAATGCTGAGGCACCGAAGCTCCCGGTGTATGACGACCATTCCAATCTCCTCGTGACCCGAGGTCCCGACGGACGCGAGACGCCCGTAACGACGCGGGCCGACTGGGAAGTTCGCCGGGCCCACATCCTCGCCTCTCTCCAAGAGGTGATGGGCCCGCTGCCTGGGGGCGAGCGACGCGTTCCCCTTGATTTCAAGGTCATCGAGACGATCGACGAGCCGGACTTCGTCCGCAAGAAGGTGACTTACGCCAGCGAGCCCGGTGACCGAGTCCCCGCCTGGCTCCTGATCCCGAAGCGTCGCCCCGGGTCGGGGAAAGTCCCCGCGATGCTCTGCCTCCATCAGACGACGTCGATCGGGAAGGATGAGCCCGCCGGGCTCGGCGGCAAGAAGAACCTTCGCTACGCCAGGGAACTGGCCGCCCGAGGTTACGTGACCCTCGCCCCGGATTATCCGAACTTCGGCGAGCACAAGGTCGACCCGTACGCCCTCGGCTATGCAAGCGCGTCGATGAAGGCGATCTGGGACAACCTCCGCGGGGTCGACTTGCTCAGGAGCCTGGAGGAAGTCGAGCCGGAGCGGATCGGGGTGATCGGGCACTCACTCGGGGGCCACAACTCGATCTTCACCGCCCTTTTCGACCCCCGGATCAAGGTCGTCGTCTCGTCGTGCGGCTTCAATAGCTTCCCGAAATATTATCGGGGGAACATCGCCGGTTGGTCCCATAAAGGCTACATGCCCCGGCTCAAGGAGACTTATGGCCTGGACCTGAAGAAGGTCCCGTTCGACTTCCCCGAGTTGATCGCCGGGTTGGCCCCTCGAGGATTCTTCTCGAACTCGCCGACGCACGACGCCAACTTCGAGGTCGATGGCGTTCGGGCCTGCTTCGAGGCCGCCAAACCTGTCTACCAACTCCTCGATGTCCCCGGACGACTCGAGCTCGACACGCCCGACGCCGAGCACGACTTCCCCGACGAGGTGCGGGTCAAGGCGTATGAATTCGTGGACGTATTCTTGAAGCCCGCACATTGATGGTGACCAGGCCTCACGATCCGAGCGATTCGTCGGGTCGCGATCCTTCGCGTGTCAACCATCGGAAGCAGGCCCCTCGCAACGGGGCCGGTTTCCGGCTCAAAATGGGAAGCAAGGTGTCAATCTCACCTTGACAAACCTTACAATCCGCGTAGGCTACACGCTTCGAGGGATGGTCCTCGTCCTCGAGGGTTTGGATTCCCCTCCTACCTTCCGCGGACACCTCCTGGAACCGTCTCCCACCCACCTCAACCTTGGATGAGGGCGCCATGGATCGACGCATCCTCGTGGTGGATGACAGCGAGCTCATCTGTCAACAACTGTCACAACTTCTCGCCGCACCCGACCGACGGATCAAGGTCGCCCATGACGGGACGACGGCCCTCGAGTGGCTGGTCGAGCGGAACTTCTCCGTGGTCCTCACGGACCTCTGCCTCCCCGGGATCAACGGCCTCGAGCTGATCCGAGAGATCCGCAATCGAGACCTCCCGGTCACCGCTATTGTGATGACCGGGCACGCCTCGATCGACACGGCCGTCTCGGCCATGAAGCTCGGCGCGTACGACTACCTGCTCAAGCCGATCGACCCTCTACGTCTCGGCGTTCTGGTCGAGCAGGCACTCGAAGATCGCAAGCTCATCGACGAGGTCGCGTCGCTTCGCCAGGGCCTGCAACAACGATACGCCTATCACAACATCCTCGGGAAGAGCCCGAGGATGCGCGAGATCTTTTCCAGGGTCTCTCGCGTAGCCTCCTCCGCCTGCAATGTCCTCATCACCGGCGAGACGGGCACCGGCAAGGAGCTGGTCGCCCAGGCGATCCACTATACCGACGTGACGCGCCAAGGACCGCTGGTCGCCGTCAATTGCGCGGCGCTCCCCGAACTCTTGCTCGAGAGCGAGCTCTTCGGCCACGAACGAGGCGCGTTCACCGGGGCCGATCGCCAGAAGAAGGGACGGTTCGAGCAAGCCAAGGGGGGCACCCTCTTGCTCGACGAGATCGGCGAGCTCCCCTTAGGGATGCAGGCCAAGTTGCTCCGCGTCCTCCAGGACGGGACATTCGAGCGCGTCGGCGGTTCCGAGGTGATCAAGGCCGACTGCCGCATCCTGGCCGCCACCAACCTGAAGCTGGACGATGCGGTCGCCGAGGGGCGGTTCCGCGAAGACCTCTACTATCGCCTCAATGTCGTCGGCGTCGAGCTGCCCCCGTTGCGCGAGCGACTCGACGATATCCCGCTGCTCGTCCACCACATCCTCAAACGGCTCCAGGAACGCCGGCTCCCCCTCAAGACGGCCTCCCGCGAGACACTCTCTCGGCTGGCCCGATACGACTGGCCGGGGAACGTCCGAGAGCTCGAGCATGTGATCGAGCAGACCGTCGTCACGACCCCTGGCGCGGTCATCGAGCCGGATAACTTGCCGCCCCAGGTCGTCTCGACTCGGGAAGAACCGTTCAGCCTCGACTTCGACCTCCATCGCCACCTCCAGGACATCACGGAGGAGTTGACCGAGAGAGTCGAACGGGCCTACCTGCAACGGGTCCTCGAACGCTTCAAAGGGCGGATCGACAAGTGCGCCGCCCACTGCGGCCTCTCTCGACGGAGCATCAGCGAGAAGCTCCGGCGTTACCGGATCGATAAGGCCGACTTCAAGATCAAGGGCGCGGCCAGGTCCGAGGTCGCGGTCGGGGAAACCGTCTGATCGGCCCGGCGTTCCGAAGCCAATTCACTCCTGCGACGCTTCTCCCGGCCCCTTTCCGGCGATCGAGTTCGGCTCGGGGGAAGCGGCAGTGACCCGGTACGGGGCGCTCTGGCGAACGATCACTCGACCGGGGACGACGACCCGAGCCGGTGGAGCGTTCGGATTCTCGATGCGGGCGGCCATGACGAGCAAAGCTCGGCGAGCGATCGCTTCGAAGTCGGATCCGTAGGTGGTCAGGCCGATCGAGAAGGCGTCGCCGATGGGCAAATCCTCGAATCCCACCACCGCCACGCCGTCGGGGACTCGGATTCTCCGGGCCAGGAGCTCGAGGATCAGGCCCATCGCGACGACGTCGTGGTAGCAAACGACGCCCTCGATTCTTGAGGCAATGACCCGGTCCGCCACCCGTGCGCAGGCCAGTCGGTCGAGGGGGTCTCCCGCCAGGTCGATCAGCATCGGGGACTCGCCCGCCTCCTGTCGGGCCAGCAGATAGCCGGCGAGCCGCTCACGGTGGCTGCTGGTCGGGCCACCGAGGACGAAGGCCACCCGACGTCGACCGGAGTCATGCAGGTGTCGGGTCCCTCGGTAGCCGCCGTCAAGGTCATCCGGACCGACCTGGTCATACTCCAACGGCCGGCCCGCCCCCCGCAGGTTGCGTTCGATCAAGACGACAGGAAGGCCCGTCTCTCGGCAGGCTTCGAGGACGGTCTCGTCCTGCCGCATGGAATCTTCGCTAATCCGAGACGGCATCAGGAAAAGGCCCGACACGCCGCGCTCCCCGGCGTCTTGGGCCATCCGAACGATCTGCGCCTCGGTCGACTCCTCCTCCACTCGAAATGTCATCGCATCTAAATACACCTCCCCAGCCTGCGCCATGGAGGTGAACCCGCTCATCGTCGTCGCGTATGAGGCGCGATACCAGGGCCCTGGAGTCGTCCGAAAGCAGATCGCCCAGAGTGGCTGGCCACGAGCCTCCTTGGACGCGACCGGGTAGCTACCCGACCGCTGCACCGAGCGAATCAGGCCCCGGTCCCGCAATAACTGAAGACTCCTCGAGGCGGTGACCGTCGAAACTCCATACTTCGATGCGATCCCTCGGACCCCGGGCATCCTCTCCCCCTCGGGCCACTGTCCGGAGACGATCTCGGCTTCGATGTCTTTCGCAATATCAACATATTTTAACTTTTCATTCATTATTTTGTTCGCACCCTAAAGGTTCAGCTGCTCGCGATTGAAGGCACGCCAAGGAAGGCAATCGTGCGTGTTTGCTTCGATGAATGCCTTGACCTAACGCCGATTGTATAGCACAGTTCAAAAGGCGACCACCCCAGGAGCCATGATTTCGACTCAAATCATTAAGAAAGAAGGATTTACAACACCAGGACCGCACGACGATCGGGCTTGCTTGCCAGAAGCTGGCTGGCCAACGACTCCATCAACATCAGGAATTAAGGAAGGAAAATCGACGAAGAAATTCGTTCAACCCTCGATACTCTCGAGAAGGACTCTTCTTTCTTAACAACCAATCCTTGAATCGTTTACGAGGAGTTCTCTTGTCGCAACCTGATTCGGAGGAGCCAACATCTCGAGGTGAACCAGGGCTACAGCCGCTTAAATTCACACCAAATTCATTGGGAGCACGCGAGAACCACTGCCTGAAACTGTAATGTACTCACTCGCAAGCCTTCCATCGTTCTCGCATGACAGATGTTTCTTCCGGCCGGCCGCGGTTCGCGCACTGCGGCGACATCGCTTTCGCATGAGGAGTCCGCATGCTCGTCAGCCTAGCCCGCCCCTGCACGTCCCGAAGTGCGAGCCGTGCGTTGTTCGCGTTGATGCTGCTGGGGGGATCCCTTCCTTCGAACGTCCGAGCTCAGGTCCCCGGAGTCGAGCACTTCGTGGTCATCGGGATCGACGGACTGAGTACGGAGGGGGTTCGGCGCACCAAGACGCCGGTGCTGCAGAGGATGATGGCCGAGGGAGCGTGGACCCTCCATGCTCGCGGCGTGATGCCGACGTCGAGCAGCCCAAACTGGGCATCGATGATCATGGGAGCCGGGCCGGAGCAGCATGGCGTGCTTTCCAACGATTGGAAGCCGGGGGATAAGCAAGTGGAGCCGACGGAAGTTGGAACCGGCGGCATCTTCCCGACCATCTTCGGCCAGCTCCGCCAGCAGAAGCCCTCGAGCAAAATCGCTTGCTTCCATGACTGGGACGATTTCGGACGGCTGGTCGAGCGCAACGTCTGCGACAAGCTTGTCCATCCCAAGGGACCCGTCGAAACCACGAATCAGGCCATCGCGTACCTCAAGGATCAGAAGCCGAACTTCCTCTTCATTCACCTCGACCACGTCGATCATGCCGGCCATGAGCACGGACACGGGACGCCGGCATACGACAAGGCGATCGCCGAGGCCGACCACCTGATCGGGGAAGTCCTCACGGCCCTCGAGGACGCCGGGATCGCTGACAAGTCGGTGGTTCTCATCACCTCCGACCACGGCGGTAAGGGGAAAGGGCATGGTGGCGCGTCGATGGTCGAGCTCGAGATTCCCTGGATCCTCTCCGGGCATGGCGTCGCCCACGGCCGAGAGATCTCGGCGCCGGTCAACACCTTCGACACCGCGGCCACCATCGCCTACGTCCTGGGGGTGACCCCTCCTCGGTGCTGGATCGGTCGGCCGGTCATCCAGGCCTTCGCCGAGACGAAGTAATGACCCACTCGCCCGAAAACGGGTCAACGCTCCACTCGAGGTGATTGGCTAAAGGTGGTGCGGGTGACGGATTTCCACGTCCCCGGTCATCTCGCGACGTCCGCGCCTTGGCGAAGTCCCACTGCTCGCCTCGAGTCACGTGCTCAGGAGAGGCTTCGTTCCATGATACGCTCCGCACGAATCATTATTTTCAACATCTCTCTCTTCGTTTCCGTAGGTGGTTGCTCGATGGGAGAGCCCACGCGATACGCCGTGGGTGGTGTCGTGAACATGGATGGAGCGCCTGCCCCCTTCGTGATCGTCAAGTTTATCCCCGCTGGGGGAGGTCCCGGTGGAGGGGGAGGAAACACCGATCAGAGCGGGAAGTTCGCCTTCGGAGAGGACGGCAAGGATACCGGACTCCCATCGGGCGACTACAAGGTCACTTTCTCGCAGACCCTGGTCAAAGGCAAGCCGATCCTCGGCGGTGGGGGCGGCAAGAAGTCCGAGACTCTCCGAGGCGAGAAGGAAGCCGTCGCGGAGGAGTACCGCAACGTCGCAAAGACGCCGGTCACCGCGACGGTCAGCGGCGGGGCCCGATCGTTCACCTTCGACATCAAGAGTTCCAAGTAATCCCAATTGATGGTTTTTTCGGTCGATCCATTTTCCCTCCCTTTCCCCGACTCGAGGAGAGAAGTTCCATGGGGCGACGTCGCGCATTCACCCTGATCGAGCTGCTGGTCGTGATCGCGATCATCGCGGTCCTGATCGCCCTGCTGCTGCCCGCCGTCCAGAGCGCCCGCGAAGCCGCTCGGCGCGCGCAATGCACCAACAACCAGAAGCAGCTTGGCCTCGCGCTGCACAATTTCTACACGGTCAATAATAACTTCCCGCCAGGCGCCAACGACGCCGGACCGATGTGGTCGGCGTACCTCTCGGCGTACTTCGAGCAGAGCAATCTCAGCGTCGCGATGGACTTCGCGCCGGAAGGGGGCCACTACGACGAGGGCCAGTACACCCAGGACAACAACGGCGACTGGGCGGCTCCGGACCCCGGCTTCCCCACCGCCGACGTCACCATCCAGGGGACGGACGGGGGCGCTTGGGGCCCGGCGACCCAGCGCAACGTGGCCGCGTGCGAGACCGTGGTGAACATCCTCCGATGTCCCTCGAGTCCGCTTCCTGAGCACGTCTACGGCCCCAGCTACGAGAACTGGATCGTCCAGAAGCGAGTGCCGGTCAACTACGCCGCCGTCGCGTCGGGCACGGCCACGCAGCTCTACACCGTCTACGACCTAACCAACGCCACCGGCGGCCCCAGCCCCCAGTCGAACGGGCCTTTTCAGTACGAGGTGACCGACAATAAGCAGGACGTCGGCGGACACCGCATCACGATCCCGGGTGTCACGGACGGCCTGTCGAACACGGTCTTCGTCGGCGAAGAAAACTACATGCTGAAGACCCGCTATGACGTCGCCGAGCTCGACCTCCAGGGGGTCGGCCGCCGCAAGGCGGTCTGGCAGTTCGGCTCGGACAGCATCGACTGCTACTACGGCCTGAACGAGGCGTTGGGCAGCACGGGCGTGAAGATGAACCTCAAGTCGCCCGGCCCGAACGTCTTCAGTGGCGCCGAGCTCGAAGCTTACATCGTCAGCTACGGCAGCATGCACCCCGGTGGGGCCAACTTCCTGATGGGCGACGGAAGCGTCCGCTTCGTCAAGGAGACGATCAATCCCGGCATCTACAGCGCCCTCGGTACCAGGGCTGGCGGCGAAATTATCAGCGCCGATGCCCTGTAAGCCAGGTCTCACGTACGCCTAATTCGCCGCGAGTGAGTCGTTGTCGTTAGACGCCCGAGGCCGTTCGCAAGGCAATGCCTGGCGAACGCCTCGGGGCCTTCGTCTTCCCGCACGAAACCTCTCGTGAACTCTCCCATGAGGCCGATCATGTGGGTTCGCCGCCGGAAGGGGTCAGTCCTCCTGGTCGTCTTGATCGTCGCGGTCGGCTCCGCCTGCCTGCGATCCGTGACCCGGCAAAGGAGGACCGTCCCGCCCGCCCGCGAGATAGCCAGGCACGTCGAGCGAAGGCCAAAGACGGCTCTTGTTTTCACGTCTCGAACCGAACCAACGAGCTTGGACCCCGCGTCCCCGGACGCCGAACCTTACCGTGAACCCGTGCAGGTCCCCTGGGCAGCCCACGAGGGGCGGCTCCGCCTCCTCGACCAGGACGGAGAGCTCTTCGAACTGACGTGGGGCCGGACGTTGCCCGACGGCTCGACCCTGATCGACGTGATGAGCCCGTCCGTCTCGTTGGACGGAGAGCGGATCCTCTTCGCCGGGCGAAAGGACCGCAACGACCGTTGGCGGATCTACGAAGTCCACGTCGACGGCTCGGGCCTCCGGCCTTTGACGGGTGGACCGAAGGACCCCGGCTGCATCGCGGTCCCTCCCCTCCGTTTCCGCGCCGACGGCTCGAAGCTTTCCGACCGGGATCGCAAAGTACGCGACTACGACGACATCGACCCCACGGACCTCGGACCGAATGGATTCGCCTTCGCGTCGAGCCGGCTGCCGGACCTGGGGCGTGACCACAGCCGTCGCGCCACCCAGATCTGGACCTGGGCGCCGGACTCGAAAGCTCCGGTTCCCGTCACGGCGAACCGCAACAACGACCGTTGGCCCGTCCTCATCGCTGGGGAGCAGATCCTTTTCAGCCTCTGGAGCCGCAACCGGGAAGCGGTGAAGGCCGACCTCTCCGGCGTGGAACCGGTGTCGACCCGTGGTGACTTTGCCACCCGCCCGGCCGACAACTGGATGGCGGCGGTGGTCATGACGAACGCGGCCCAATTCTCTTACGGGATCAAGAGCGCCGAGCCGGTCTGGAGGCCTCGGCCCCTCTTCAATGGGCGTATCGTCTACATGACGGCTGTGTCACCGAACGGACCGCTGAAGCTCGCCCAGGCGGATTGGGGATACATCCAGACGTCTCCAAGCTCCGCTGCCAAAGAGGAGGCACTCCCCTATCACGGGGGCGCAGGGCATTTCTTCGGGCCAGACCGCGACGCCGAGGGGCGAGAGTTGATCGTCGCCTGCCCATCGCCCGCTCCAGGCAACTCGATCCTGTTCGCGGCATCCCCGACGAATGCACCCGCCAACTCGTTCGGCATTTATCGGGTCGCCGACGACTGGTCCGCGAGCAAGCCGACGCCGGAGCGAATCTTCGACGACCCCGAGTTTGTCGACGCCGAGCCTGTGGCAGTCTATGCTCGCCGGTTCGGAAATGGTCCGAGACGGTTGGTGCCCCCCACCGTCGAGGGCTACGACAAACCCGAGAGGATCGCGCTCGAGTCCGGCAAGTCGTACTCCGGGCCGATGGGATTGCTGGAGAACGTCGCCGTCCGCCTGGCCATTCGCAATCCGATCCCCTGGCATGATCGCTCGAGCGGAAAACCGATCGACCCGCGCGTCGACCCGGTCGTCTCTCCTCCCACCAACGTGGCCTCGATCGCGGTCTACTCCGCGGGCCGGGACCGCTTCGACCACCCCGATCAGCTCCGCATCCCCGGTTCGTGGGAGAAACAAGCGGTCGCTCCTCTGCTGCTGGACGACGACCTCCGGGCCTGGATCCCCGGCGACCCTCTCAGCCCTTCGGTGATCGTGGGATTGGATGCGCAAGGCAAGGTGGCCCGTTGGACCAGCCCGGCGTCGGGTAACCGCCCCGCCCGAACCTACTTCGCTTACGCGGGGGACCATTACAGTGGTATCCGCGCCAACGGCTACCATTACTGCAATGGCTGCCATGCGGGGCACACATTCTTGAAGCTGGACGTCAAGGAACGCTCCGACGAACCTGGCTTGAGTCTCTTCTCCGCCGGGAGGTAAGGGCCAGAGGCCGGCGATGCGGATTGGTCGGCGTCGCCGCGCGGCGCACGCCGAGATGGAGTCAGTGTTCGCCGGCATCTCATCGCACGGAAACCCACCTCGGACGGGACGCAGGACGGCGGACCAAGGCGAATCAACAACAGTTATTGATTCGAATTTCCCTCGACATCTCGATCCCTCTCGCGTCCCTCCTCGATTCGATGTAGACTGATGAATACGGGCGATGATCGATCGGATCGGTCAGGCCGATGGCCCCGGACGTCGACCCTCGGCCCGGTTCGTCGCGTGAATCTTCGAGGGGAGGTGACGATGACGAGAATCCGACGCGAAGGCCTGTGGGTAGTCCTCGCCGTGGTCGCCATGGCCCCGACGGTCGCCGAGGCGCGATGGTATGGCCGATCCAGTGGCCTGATGAACACACCCTACGGCGCGGTCAACATGAACTCGCCCGAATGGCGAGCCTCCGGCGGCAACATCTTCACTTACCAGCAACTGATGGAAGAGAAGATGATGATGCAACAGCAGCAGATGATGCTGAAGCAGCAGCAACAGTATCAGAAGATGATGCAGCAGGCCGCCAAGAAGAAGAAAGACAAGGCCGAGGTCGCCCCGGACAGCAACATCACGAGCCTGACTCCGCCGGTCGCCAAGAAAAAGAAACGAAAGGGCGTGGCGACGAAGGCCTCGGTGTCGAAGGCGAGGGCTTCAACACCGAGCCAGTCCCGAACGACGTCGACGGCTCCTTGATCGCGGAAATGGGCCTTCCCCCTCGGCCTACCCTGCGTGATCTGAGGTTCGGGATCTGGGCACGCCACTCCCACTTCGAAAAACGAGCCCCCGGTCCGCATGGGACCGGGGGCTCGCTTCGTTCGACCAAGTTCCCGAGGAAGTCTCGCCGATCAGGTGCTGGCCGGCTCCGGGACGACGGGCTTGAAGGTGAACTCCGACCCGTCCCAGCCGACTTCGATGACCGTCCCGGCCTTGGCCTCCCCCTGGAGGAGTGAGCTGGCCAGGGGATTGGTAATCCGCTGCTGGATCACCCGCTTGAGCGGGCGGGCTCCATAAGCGGGATCGAACCCCTCATCGGCGAGCTGCCGCTTGGCCGCGTCGGTGACCTCGATCACGAGGCCGGCTTCGGCGAGCTGCGTCCGGAGTCGACGAAGCTGAATGTCGGCGATCTTGGTCAGCTCTTCCATCCGGAGCGGGTGGAAGATGATCGTCTCATCGATGCGGTTGAGGAACTCCGGAAGAAATTCGGCTTTCAAGACCTCCATCACGGACCGGCGGATTCGGTTCTCATCCCCCGACTCGGCGAGCCGGGCGATCTCCTGACTCCCCAGATTCGAGGTCATGATGATGACGGTATTTCGGAAGTCGACCGTCCTCCCCTGCCCGTCCGTCAAGCGCCCGTCATCGAGGACCTGGAGCAAGACGTTGAAGACGTCGCGGTGCGCCTTCTCCACCTCGTCAAGGAGCACGACCGAGTAGGGACGACGTCGGATCGCCTCCGTGAGCCGCCCCCCTTCTTCGTAGCCGACATAGCCGGGAGGGGCCCCGATGAGTCGGGCGACGTTGTGCCGCTCGCCGAACTCGCTCATGTCGATGCGGACCATGGCGGTCTCGCTATCGAAGAGGAATTCCGCCAGGGCCTTGGCCAACTCGGTCTTGCCCACGCCGGTCGGCCCAAGGAACAGGAACGACCCGATCGGCCGGTTCGGATCCTGCAACCCGGCCCGGCTCCGCCTCACCGCGTCGGCCACGGCGCGGACGGCCGCCGACTGGTTGACCAGCCGGAGGTGGATCTGCTCCTCGAGGTGGATCAGCTTCTCGCGCTCGGTGGTGAGCATTCGCGAGACAGGGATCCCCGTCCACTGGCTCACGACCTCGGCGATCTCCTCCGAGTCGACCTCTCGCTTAAGCAGACTCTTCGCGTCCTTGGGCTGGCTGTCGCCCGCCGCCTCGGCCTGGGCGATCTTGTTGTCGAGCGTCTTTCGTTCGGCATCGAGAGCGGCCAGCGCCTGGAACTGTTTCTCGTCGGGCCTTTCGCCTCGCTGCTGCATGAGGCGGATCTCGTCCCAGGTACGGCCGTACTCGAGCTGGCACGCGGCGAGCCGCTCGCGGACCTTCTGCACGTCACCGAGCCCGGACTTCTCCAGCTCCCACTGCCCTCGCAGATCCTGGAGCTCCTTCTCGACCCGGGCGATCTCGTCCTCGACCTCGAGGAGTCGCTGGTGCGCGTGATCTTCGTCCTCCTTGGCCAGCATTCGCTGCGCGAGCTGGAGTTGGAGCAGCCGGCGCTGGAGGACGTCGATCTCCATCGGGACCGACTGCAACTCCATGGCGAGCCGGCTCGACGCCTCGTCGACGAGGTCGATCGCCTTGTCGGGGAGGAACCGATCCGTGATATATCGCGAGGCCAGCTTGGCGGCCGAGACGAGCGCGGAGTCGCGGATCTTGACCTTATGGTGGACCTCGTACCGCTCCTTCAGGCCTCGGAGGATGGCCACGGTATCCTCGACCGTCGGCTCGCCGACATACACCGGCTGGAAGCGTCTTTCGAGTGCGGCGTCCTTCTCGATGTGCTCGCGGAACTCGTCCAGCGTCGTGGCCCCGATACAACGGAGCTCGCCGCGGGCCAGGGCCGGTTTGAGCAGGTTCGCCGCATCCATCGCCCCGTCGGCCTTGCCCGCGCCGACGACGAGATGGAGTTCGTCGATGAAGAGGATGATCCGCCCTTCCGACTGGGTCACGTCTTTTAGGACCGCCTTGAGACGCTCCTCGAACTCGCCGCGAAACTTCGTCCCCGCCACCAGTGCTCCCATGTCGAGGGCGAAGATTTTGCGGTTCTGGAGGCTCTCCGGCACATCTCCGGAGACGATCCGCTGCGCCAGCCCTTCGACGATGGCCGTCTTTCCGACGCCCGGCTCACCGATCAGGATCGGGTTATTCTTCGTCC
This sequence comes from Singulisphaera rosea, assembly GCF_054877945.1. NCBI lineage: Bacteria > Pseudomonadati > Planctomycetota > Planctomycetia > Isosphaerales > Isosphaeraceae > Singulisphaera > Singulisphaera rosea. Next base: position 252,559 of record NZ_JBTYIP020000007.1, read on the forward strand.
TTCGGCTCAGGACCTGGACGACGCGGCGGACCTCGGAGTCGCGGCCGATGACCGGATCCATCTTCCCGGCGCGGGCGATGGCGACGAGGTCGCGGCCGTACTTCTCGAGCGCCTGGTACTTGTCATCGGGGTTCTGGTCGGTGACCCGCTGACCCCCTCGGACCTTCTGGAGGGCCTGGTGGAGGTCTTTCTCGGTCATCCCGACGGCCGCGAGGACATCCTGGACGCGGCTCTTGACCTTCGTCAGGCCGAGCAGCAGGTGCTCGACCGAGACGTATTGGTCCTTCATCTTCTGGGATTCGTCCTGGGCGGCCTCGAGGACTCGACTCAGGTCGGGCCCGAGAGTCGTCTCGCCCCCGGATACCTTGGGGAGTGAATTCAAGCCTTCTTCGGCCGCACGGAGCACCTGGGCGGGGTTGACCCCGAGCTGGGCCAGCAAGGCGCGGACGACCGTTTGGTTGGGGTCCAGCAGGGCCGCGAGCAGGTGCATCGGCTCGATGCGTTGGTGCCCTCGGGCCTTCGCCAGCTCTTGGGCCCCCTGGACGGCCTCTTGGCTCTTCAACGTGAGTTGGTCGAATCGGAACGCCATATCTTCACCTCTCGACGGCCCGTGCCGTCGTACAGAGAATTTGATTTCCTGCGTGGGAGGGTGTCAGGCGTATATACGCAAACCCTATCCCAACAGTTCGCCAGAATCTCGGAAATAGGAGGCGATCGAGGAGATGTGTGAGAGAACGGCTCGTGAGTTTGTGAGAGTCTTCCGATCTGTCGATCTTCTGATCGGGCGATTCGACTCGAGGCGTCTCAAGGCGGCGTTCGCAGAGGCAGACGAGGCCCCGAAGCCCGCCGAATCTCGGCGAACGTCGAGGCCTCCGTGGGGCTGTCGGCTCGGGCTCAGAAGAACGGGGCCTCGGGCCAATCGGGGAAGTCGCGAGCGGTCTGGAACTGCTTGAACCAGAACGGGACGTCGCCCACCGTCGATTCACCGCGCGTGACGTAAGCATCCCACCAGCCGTCGGACGGCCGCAGGAGGTTGCCGAAGTCACTCCGGGCTTTCGGCTTCTGGATGATGAGTGCGCTCAGGTCGGGGAAGCTGTTTTCGAGGCAGACCGCCTGAAGCGGCTTGAGCAGCTTGGTGGCGATCGTGCGAGGGGTCTCCTTCACTCCGACTTCCTTGCAACGCGCGCAGAAGTCGTCGTAGGAGATCCAGACGGCGGTGCGACGCTCGCGGGCCGCCAGGGAGAGATCACGGGCCAAACGCACCAGGATCGGGTAGACCGCCCTTGCGTCATCCAGAGACATAGCGTCGGCTCCTCGGGGGAAAGACGCGGCTGTGGTCGCGACGTCTTGGAGGAAACGGCCCGGTTCCGTTCGGTGCCTTTATCCAAGTATCGATCACTTGATAATAACGAAGGAGAGTCGGGGCGAGCCCGACTCTCCTGGGGAGGACCAGAGGAGTTACTTCTTTTCTTCGAACTCGACGTCGATGACGTCATCCGCCTTGCCGCCATCGGCGGAGGCCTGTCCGCCCGCCGGCCCGCCGGCGGCCGCCCCTGCTCCGGCGCCCGGGCCCGGCCCGGCGGCGTTCGCCGCGTAGAGGTGCTCGGCCATCGCCTGGCTCGCACGCTGGAGATCCTCGATCGCCTGGTTGATCGCGGCGGGGTCCTCCCCCTTCCTGGCCTCGTTCACCCGTTCGATCGCGGCACGGACGGCCGTCTTGTCGCCGTCGTTGAGCTTCTCCTTGTTCTCGTCCATCAGCTTCTCGAGCTGATAAACACGCTGATCGGCGTTGTTGCGGGCCTCGGCCAGGTCGCGCTTCCGCTTGTCATCCGAGGCGTGAGACTCGGCGTCGCGCTGCATCCGATCGATCTCGTCCTTGGAGAGCCCCCCGGACGACTCGATCTTGATCGTCTGCTCCTTGCCGGTCCCCTTGTCGCGGGCGGTAACGTTGAGGATGCCGTTGGCGTCGAGGTTGAACGCGACCTCGACTTGCGGCGTCCCCATCCGCGCCGGCGGTATGCCTTCCAGGTTGAACTCGCCGAGAAGTCGGTTATCGGAGGCCATCGGGCGTTCGCCCTGATAGACCTTGATCGTCACGGCCGTCTGGTTGTCCTCGGCGGTCGTGAAGGTCTCCTTCTTCTCGGTCGGGATCGTGGTGTTCCGCTCGACGAGCTTGGTGAACACGCCCCCCTTGGTCTCGAGGCCCAGCGACAGCGGGGTCACGTCGAGCAGGAGGAGGTCCTTGACGTCGCCGGTGAGCACCGCCCCCTGGATCGCCGCGCCGATGGCGACGACCTCGTCGGGGTTCACGCCCTTATGAGGATCCTTGCCGAAGATCTCCTTGACGATCTGCTGGACGCGCGGCATCCGGGTCGAGCCGCCGACGACCACCACCTCGTCGATGTCGGAGGGCTTCAGCTTCGCGTCTTCGAGGGCCTTGAGCACGGGGGCCTTGCAGCGGTCGAAGAGCGAGTCGGTGAGCCGCTCGAATTGGCTGCGACTGATCGACATCGTCAGGTGCTTGGGGCCGTTCTGGTCGGCCGTGATGAAGGGGAGGTTGATCTCGCCCGTCGACTGGAACGAGAGGTCCTTCTTGGCCTTCTCGGCGGCCTCCTTGAGCCGCTGGAGGGCCATCTGGTCCTTCAGCAGGTCGACCCCCTGCTCCTTCTTGAATTCACCGGCGATGTAGTGGATCAAGGCCTCGTCCCAGTCGTCGCCACCGAGGTGGGTGTCCCCGTTGGTCGAGAGGACCTCGAACACGCCGTCGCCGACGTCGAGGATCGAAATATCGAAGGTACCGCCGCCGAGGTCGAAGACGGCGATCTTCTCGTTCTTCTTCCGGTCGAGGCCATACGCCAGCGCAGCCGCGGTCGGCTCGTTGATGATCCGTGCCACCTCGAGACCGGCGATCTGGCCAGCGTCCTTCGTGGCCTGGCGCTGGCTATCGTTGAAGTAGGCCGGGACGGTGATGACCGCCTTGCGGATCTTGTGACCGAGATAGCTCTCGGCGGCCTCCTTCAACTTCCGGAGGACCAACGCCGAGATCTCCGGCGGCGTGTAGTCCTTCCCACCGACGTGGACCTTGACGTAGTCGCTTGATCCCCCGACGACCTGATAGGGGACCATCTTCTCTTCGCCGCGGACTTCGTCGTGGCGACGGCCCATGAAGCGCTTGATCGAGTAGACGGTCCCGGTGGGATTCGTCACCGCCTGACGCTTGGCGGGCTCGCCGACGAGCGTCTCGCCTTTCGGGGTGAAGGCCACCACCGACGGGGTCAGGCGGCTCCCCTCCTGATTGGCGATGACGGTCACATCGCCACCTTCCATCACCGCGACCACGCTGTTCGTCGTCCCGAGGTCGATACCGATAATCTTTTCACCTTCAGCCACGACCAATCTCCTTTCCAGGTTGAGCGGTGGCGAGGGTTCGGGCCACGGGACTCACCGGACTCAGTACCTTTTGTCTAAATCCAAACGTGCGAGCGGGCCAGCCTTTGCGGCCCATAGACGCACCACCCTGCTCCCCGGCCTCGCGTCTCGAAAACGAAGATATGCAAGGGCAGTGCCATGGTCGAATTTTCGTCGGTTCCTCTCGCCTTACATCTCGCCTGGCAAGAGGTTCCGTTCGACCGACCGGGGGATGGCATCGTCGTCAAAATCTTGTCCACTGCCAATCTGGCAGAAGCCCGCGCGAGCACGAAAAGTCGCCTGCCAAAAGGACAGGCGGGGACGACACACGGTTGTCTCGACCGTGTCGGGACGCAGGCCCCGAGCCAGTGTAACGAAACCTGGCGACAAAGGGAAACGGGACGACAAATCGACGGGCTCGAGAATCGCCTTGACATCCCCACGGACGTTTTTGTATCGACTTGTGACGGCCAAGGTTGCGTTGAACCCGCCGCGTCGTGAAAACCGGTCTCTGGCCCCGAGTGGACCGATGCCCCGCAAACCCGCCTCCGAGTCCGGAATGTCCGCTCCTTCGTCCTCCTCGCCGGATTCGAAACGATCCCCTACGCTGGCGAGCTTGCGGACCGAGATCGACCGAATCGACAAGGAATTGGTCCATCTCTTGAACCGCCGGGCGGAGGTCGTGATCCAGATCGGCCAGGTCAAGCACAAGCAAGGGCTCGAGATCTGGTCCCCCGCGCGTGAGGACGAGGTCCTCGCCAAGGTCCTCGGGGCCAGCAAGGGGCCCTTGCCGGACGAGACCCTCCGCCTGATCTTCCGTGAGCTGATGAGCGGCTCTCGGGCCCTCCAGCAGCCCCTCCGAGTCGCCTACCTGGGGCCGAAGCACAGCTACAGCCACCTCGCCTCGGTCTCGAAGTTCGGCGAGGGGATCGAGCACGTGCCGGTCGGATCGATCGCCGCAGTGTTCGAGGAGGTCAACCGCCGACACGTCCAGTTCGGCATCGTCCCGCTCGAGAACTCGACGGACGGACGGATCGCCGACACGCTCGACATGTTCGTCCGACTCCCCGGCTTGAAGATCCGCGCCGAGGTTCGACTCAGGATCCATCACTGCCTGCTCGGACAGGGCGAGTGGAGCCAGGTCCAGCGGATCTACTCCAAGGCCCAGGCCCTCTCGCAGTGCCGCCACTGGATCGGCAAGAACCTGCCCCAGGCCCGGGTCGTCGATGTCGTCTCCTCCGCCCACGCCGCCGAGCTCGCCGCCCGTGAGGAGTTCTCCGCGGCCGTCGCCAGCCGGTCTGCGGGGGAGGCCTACGGGTTGAAGCTCCTCGCCGCCAACATCGAGGACCAGCCCCACAACGTGACCCGATTCGCCGTCATCTCCGAACACAGCGAGGCCAGGACCGGGCGCGATAAGACCACCCTCCTGCTTCGGATCCCGCACAAGCCGGGTGCCCTCCCCGACGCCATCGCCCCGTTCGGCAAGAACGAGGTGAACATGACCTGGATCGAGTCGTTCCCCAACAGCGCGAACCCGAACGACCGAGACCCCTCGTACCTCTTCTTCCTCGACATCGACGGCCACGCCGAAGACGAGGCGGTCAAGAAGACCCTCGACGCCGTCCGGAAACGCTGCGAACGGCTCGAAATCCTCGGTTCTTATCCCCGGGGAGAGTACATCGAGACCTGATCAGCGAAGAGGTTTCCATCAACAGATGACGCGGATCGGCACAGATTAAATTCTAAAACCCAACACGGATCAACTCAATAAACTATTGAGTAGATCCGTGTTTCATCCGTGTTCGCCCCGTGGCGAGGAATCCGAAGGGCCAGCCCCGTGGCTCCCACGAACGACCGCGTCCCCGGCGGTCTTTCGCCGGGGACGCGGTTCGCTTCGGTGGCCGAGACTGGCGACGTCAGTGGCCATGAGCGGCGTGCGGCTCATCGACATACTCGGGCTCGGCGACAGGCGCGCCCGCGAGTCGGTCGTTGAGCCACTGGATCACGCTGTAGAAGACGGGGGTCAAGAAAATCCCGAAGAGGGTGACCCCGAGCATGCCGCTGAAGACGGCGGTGCCCAGCGTTCGCCGCATCTCGGCACCGGCCCCTTCCGCGATCACCAGCGGCACGACGCCGAGGATGAACGCGAGTGAGGTCATCATGATCGGGCGGAGTCGGAGCTGGCACGCCTCGAGCGTCGCCTGTCGTCGGGGGACGCCCGCCTCGCGGCGGGCCTTCGCGAACTCGACGATGAGGATCGCGTTCTTGCACGCGAGGCCGACGAGCACGATGAAACCGACCTGCGTGAAGATGTTGATATCCATCTTCGCGTAGAGGACGCCCGCGACCGAGCAGAGCAAGCACATCGGGACGACGAGGATGACCGAGAACGGCAAGGACCAGCTCTCGTATTGTGCCGCGAGCACCAGGAACACGAGGATGACCGCGAGCAAGAACACCAGCATCGCGGTGTTCCCCGTCTCGAGTTGCAGGAGCGCGAGCTCCGTCCATTCGGATCGCATCGAGTTCGGAAGCTCGTCCCTGGTCACACCCGACATCAGGCCGATCGCCTGGCCGGAGCTGACGCCCGGGCCGGGCGTCCCGTTGATCGCCGCAGACGGGTACATGTTGTAGCGCATCAGCAGCACCGGGCCGCTCCGGTCTTTGATGCTGGCCATGGTCCCGAGCGGAACCATCCCGCCGGCTCGGTTGCGGATCTTCAGTTGCTTGAGGTCCTCGATCTGCTTCCGGAAGTTCGAGTCGCCCTGGACGTTGACCTGCCAAGTCCGGCCGAACCGGTTGAAGTCGTTGACGTACAGCGACCCGAGGTAGACCTGGAGCGTGTTGAAGACCTCACCCATCGACACTCCCGAAGTCTCGACCTTCGTGCGGTCGATATCGAGAAAGAGCCAGGGGGTGTTCGCTCGGAAGCTCGTGAAAAGTCCCTGGAGTCCTCGCGTGTCGTTTCCATTGGTCACGACGCGATCCGCGACCGACTGGAGGACCTCCGAGCCTGAGTCGCCGCGATCCTCGACGATCGCCTTGAAGCCGCCGGCCGTGCCGAGGCCATCGACGGGAGGTGCGCCAAAGATGTTGATCAGGCCGTCCTCGATCTCTTCCTGATAGGCGGAATTGAGCTTGGCGGCGATCTCATCCCCGGAAAGGCCGGGGGCGTTCCGGTGGTGGAACTCCTCGAGCATGACGTACATCGCACCGAAGTTCGGCGCATTGGCATTCAGGAGGATCGACTGGCCCGCGATCGCGACGGTGTGGCTGACCCCCTTGACCTTCCTCGAGATCTCCTCGATCCGCCGCATGACCTTCTGGGTCTGTTCCAGCGAGGTGGAGTCGGGCATCTGGACGTTGACGAGGAGGTACCCCTTATCCTGCGTCGGGATGAAGCCCGTCGGCGTGTGGGCAAACCCGTAGTACGTGAGGTAAAGCAACCCACCGTAGGCCACCAGGACGATCAGGCTGACTCGCAAGAGCATCCCGACGACGCGGGTATACGCGTTCGTCGCGATCGTGAACCCCGCGTTGAACAGGCGGAAGAACGCGATTAGCACCTTATTGATAGGCCACCCGACGATCCAGCCGCCGAGCGCACCGACCAAAGTCGCGGCGATCGCCGGATACATCGACGGATCGATGCCAAGCCCGAGCGCAGCCCCGGCCGAAGGGCCCATCAGCTTGGCGAGATACGGGGTCAAGTATTCCCACCCAACCCACATCCCGGCGAGTGCGAATGCCGGCCTCGGCAAGGCCTCGCCGCCCCCTTGCGAACGTGAGCGGAGGAGGAGGGCCGAGAGGGCCGGGCTGAGCGTCAACGAGTTGAACGCCGAGATGACCGTCGACGTCGCGATCGTCAGCGCGAATTGTCTAAAGAACTGGCCGACGATCCCGCTGATGAACGCACAAGGCACGAACACCGCCGTCAGCACCAGGCCGATCGCGATGACCGGACCTGACACCTCGTCCATGGCCTGCACGGTGGCGTCTCTCGGTGACATCCCGTGTTCGATATGATGTTCGACCGCCTCGACCACGACGATCGCGTCATCGACCACGATCCCGATCGCGAGCACCAGGCCGAAGAGTGAGAGATTATTGAGCGAGAACCCCATCGCCGCCATCACCGCGAAGGTGCCGATGATCGCCACGGGGACCGCGATCAGCGGGATGATCGCCGCCCGCCAGTTCTGGAGGAAGACGAGGACCACGATCGCGACAAGGATGATCGCGTCTCGAAGGGTGTTGAACACCTCGCTGACGGACTCTCGGATGAACGGCGTGGTGTCGTAGACGATCGAGTAGTCGAGGCCTTCCGGGAACCGGGCCTTGAGCTCGTCCATCTTCCGTTCGACGAGGGCGGCGGTCTCGAGCGCGTTCGAACCCGGACGTTGGTAGATGGAGAGGGCCACCGATGGCTTGCCATCCAAGGTACAAGTCTGGTCGTAGGCCTGGGCACCGAGCTCGATGCGTGCAACGTCCTTGAGCCGGACAATTCGCCCCTGGTTGTCGGTCTTGAGGATCATATCCGCGAACTGGTCCGCGTCGATGAGCCGGCCCAGGGTACTCATTGTGTACTGGAAGACCTGGCCCGTGGGCACGGGCGGCTGCCCAATCTGGCCTGCGGCGACCTGGGCGTTCTGCTGCTCGATCGTCCGGACGACGTCGCTCGAGGTCAGGCCGCGAAACGACATCTTCCCGGGGTCGAGCCAGACCCGCATGCTGTAGTCGCGCTGGCCGAGGTAGGTGATGTCGCCGACGCCCGGCAAACGAGCGAGCTCGTCGCGGAGCTGAATCGTCGCGTAGTTGCTCAAGTACAGGTTGTCGCGACTATCGTCCGGCGAGAACAGGTTGACGATCATCAAGATGCTGGGTGACTTCTTCTTGACCGTCACCCCTCGGCGCTTGACCAGATCCGGCAGGATCGGCTCGGCCAAAGACTCACGGTTCTGCACCAGGACCTGGGCCATATTCAGGTCGACGCCGAGCCGGAACGTGATGGTCAGCTTGTAGTTGCCGTCGTTGGTGCATTGCGACGACATGTACATCATGTTCTCGACGCCGTTGACCTGCTGCTCGATGGGAGCGGCCACGGTGTCGGCGACGACCTGGGCATTGGCGCCCGGGTAATACGCGGAGACCTCCACCGTGGGCGGCGTGATCTCCGGGTATTGCGCGATCGGTAGTGTGAAGACGGCGATCCCCCCCGCCAGGGTGATCACGATGGAGAGCACCGCGGCGAAGATCGGTCGGTCGATGAAGAATCGCGACATAAGCTTGGCTCAACTCCAAGTCAGTGGCCCGACGGGGGGAGGGTGGGCGTCACGGGACCATTCGAGGAGGGTGGAGTGCCGTTCGAGTCGGAAGGAGTGCCGTTGCCGAGGGGGTGCGACCCGTTCGAGGCTGAGTGAACCTCGAGGGGATCGCGGGCCGTGCCGTTCTCCGCGGACGTCGTCCCATTGGCCACTTTCGCCGACTCGTTCGCATGGGACGTCAACCCGTTCGCGGGAGACGAATGGCCGTTCGCGGGAGTGTGGCCGTTGGAGTGCGTCGAGGTCTCGTCGGAATCGGCATGGCCGTTCGCACAGGAGTGGCCGCTGGAATGAGCATGGCCGTTGCCGTTAGCCAGCCCGTTCGCGTGCGAATCCACGCCGTTCTCGTGGTGCGAGCCGTTGGAATAAACGGGCTTCGGGGAGGGCAATTCCTCGAAGAAGGGCTTGGCACTTTTCTGTCCGGGGAGGATTTCCAGTGGGGCGGATGTCGACACCAGGACGGGCTTCGGCCGACGGACCAGGCGCCGTAGGAATCGGAACGAGAGCACCCACAGGATCGCGTTGCTCGTGCGACGAAGCAGCGGCCAGTGGAACAGGTGCGACTCGCCCAAGGTCTCGATGACGAGGAAAAACACCGGGGTGAAAACGATCCCGAACAGGGTGACCCCAAGCATACCGCTGAAGACCGTCAGGCCCAGCGTCCGCCTCATCTCGGCCCCTGCGCCCGTCGAGGTCATCAGGGGCACGACCCCGAGGATGAACGCCAACGAGGTCATGATGATCGGCCTGAGCCGGAGACGGCAGGCGTCGAGGGCCGCCTGGCGAGGCGTCTCCCCCTTGTCCTTCAACATCTTCGCGAATTCGACGATGAGGATCGCGTTCTTGCTCGCGAGCCCCACCAGCACGACGAAACCAATCTGTGTAAAGATGTTGATATCAGCCTTGACGTACCGCACCCCGATGATCGCGCTCAGGAGGCACATCGGCACGACGAGGATGATCGCCATCGGGAGCGACCAGCTCTCGTACTGCGCGGCGAGCACGAGGAACACCATGACGACGGCGAAGCCGAAGATCACCATGGCGGTGTTGCCCGCCTGGAGCTCGAGGTAGGCCAGCTCGGTCCATTCGTAAGTCATGGACTTAAGAAGCTCCGTCTTCGACAGCTTCTCCATCAACGTGATGCCAGTACCCGAGCTGACCCCCGGCGCGGCCGACCCGTTGATCGGTGCGGCCGGATACATGTTATAGCGCGTCAGGACGAGCGGCCCGGTGACCTCCTGGATATCGGCAAGTGCCGCCACCGGCACCATCGTCCCCTGGGCGTTGCGCACCTTGAGCCGTTTCGCATCTTCGATCCGGTGGCGGAACTTGGAATCGGCCTGGACCACAACCTGCCAGGTCCGGCCGAACCGGTTGAAGTCGTTGACGTAGAGCGAACCCAGGTAGATCCGCAAGGTGTCGAAGAAGTCCTTCAACTGGACGTCCTTCGCCATGCATTCACGACGATTCACATCAACATATAAAGATGGGACATTCGCCCGAAAGACCGACGTGAGGCCGACGAACGCCGGGCGCTGACCGCCTCCGGGCTTCGTTTCCTTCTTGGGGCCTTTGTTGAAGAGCGCGACCAGGGAGTCCCAAGGAGTCTCGTCGGTCGCCTCGACCTTCATGGCCTTCGCCCGGTCGACGAGGTTCTCGGTCTGTCCCTGCAAGGTCTGGGGCTTGTTGTCGCCCCGGTCCTCGACCATGAATTTGAACCCGCCCGCGCGGCCGACGCCGCGGACTGGCGGGGGACCGAGCACGGTGAGCATCGCCTCGGGCACTTCCTTGTCGAACCGTTCGCGAAGCTTCTTGGCGATGCTGTCACTGGTCAAATCCGGCGTCCGACGATGCTCGAACCCGTCGAGCATCACGAACATCGAGCCGAAGTTCGAGCCGTTCGCACTCAGGAGGAGCGACATCCCCGAAGTCGCCTGGGTATGCTTCACGCCAGGGACCTGGTGGGCGATCTGCTCCAACCGGTTCATGACGGTCATCGTCCGCTCTTGCGACGCGGAGTCGGGAAGCTGGACGTTGACCAGGAGATATCCCATGTCCTGCGACGGGATGAATCCCTTAGGCGTGTGATTGAAATCCCAGTAGGTCAGGTAGAGCAGGGCTCCGTACCCGAGGCACACCAGCATGCTCACGCGGAGCATCCCTGCAACCAGCTTTGTATACGCGTTGGTCGCGTGGCGGAACCCGGCGTTGAAGAGCCAGAAAAAGCCCGACAGTAGCCAGTTCAGGATTCGGGAGACCAGCCATCCCGCAAAGATCCCAACAATCGTCGAGCCGAGCGCAATAGCCCACCAAGTGGGAATGTCTCCACGACCGACCTTGGCCAGAACCCAAGGAGTCAAGTGGGCCCAGCCTAGCCAACCTCCAAACGCGGCGATTGCCGGACGCGGCAATGCGTCGGAAGTGCCCTGGGTTTTCGGCTTCAACAGCTTCGCCGCGAGCGCGGGGCTGAGCGTCAGCGAGTTGAACGCCGAGATGATCGTGGAGGTGGCGATCGTCAGCGCGAATTGTCTGAAGAACTGACCGACGATCCCGCTGATGAACGCACAGGGCACGAATACCGCTGTCAGCACCAGGCCGATCGCGATGACGGGGCCCGAGACCTCGTCCATCGCTTTGATCGTGGCGTCTCTCGGGGACATCCCGTGTTCGATATGGTGCTCGACCGCCTCGACCACGACGATCGCGTCGTCGACCACGATCCCGATCGAGAGCACCAGGCCGAAGAGCGTGAGGTTATTGAGGCTGAAGCCCATCGCCGCCATGACGGCGAGGGTCCCCACGATCGCCACCGGCACGGCGACGAGCGGAATGATCGCCGACCGCCAACTCTGGAGGAAAACGAGGACGACGATGGCGACCAGCACCACCGCTTCGAAGAGAGTCTTCAAGACCTCGTCGATCGACTCCTGAATGAACGGCGTCGTGTCGTAGCGGATTTCGAAGCCGACGCCGTCGGGGAAGTCGGCGGCGAGTTCCTTCATCTTCTGCTTGACCGCGACGGCGACGTCGAGCGCGTTGGCGTCGGGGAGTTGGAAGATCGCGAGGCTCACGGTCGGGTTGCCATTGACGCGCCCCGAGATGTCCTGGTTCTTGGCCCCGAGCTCGACCCTGGCGACGTCCTTGATCCGGACCAGCCTTCCTTCGGGGGTGGCACGGACGATCACGTTCTCGAATTGCTCGACTTCCGTGAGGCGACCGAGCGTGCTGAGCGTGATCTGGATCTTCTGCCCGGACGCGGTCGGCGGCTGGCCGATCTGTCCGGTGGCGATCTGCATGTTTTGGGAGCGGAGGGCCTCGACCACGTCGCTCGCCGTCATGTTCCTCGACGCGAGCTGATCCGGGTCGACCCAGATGCGCATGCTGTAATCGCGCTGGCCCATCATGTTGATGTCGCTGACGCCGGGGATCCGGGCCAGCTCATCCTTGATGTGTAGAAGCGCGTAGTTGCTCAGATAGAGTTGGTCACGCTTCGCGCCCGGCGAGTTAAGCGCAATGGCAAGGAGAATGTCGGGGGCCTTCTTCCTCGTCGTCACGCCGGTCTGCTTGAGCACGTCGGGCAAGTTCGGCAATGCCAGGCTGACCCGGTTCTGGACCAGGACCTGGGCCATGTTCAGGTTGACGCCGTGCTTGAACGTGACGGTCAGGTTGTACGCGCCGTCGTTCGTGCACTGCGACGACATGTACATCATGTTCTCGACGCCGTTGACCTGCTGCTCGATCGGCACCGCGACCGTCTCGGCGACGACCTGGGCGCTGGCACCCGGGTAGGTGCAGTCGACCTGGACGGTCGGCGGCGAGACCGGCGGATACAGCGCGATCGGCAGGGCGAACAGCGCGATCCCCCCGGCGAGGGTGATGACGATCGAGAGCACCGAGGCGAAGATGGGCCGGTCGATGAAGAAGCGAGAGATCAAGGCCGACTCTCCCGGTTAGAGGGGGCGTACTTGGCCAGGCAGGGATGCCGTCTTGCCGGGGGTCTGTGACGGATCCGCCTTCAGGCGAGGTTCGACCTTCGCCCCGGGCCGGACGCGCTGTTGTCCGCTGACGATCACCAGTTCGTTGACGTCGAGTCCCTTGGTGACGACGCGATAGCCGTTGTGCGAGACCCCCACCGTCACCGTCCGGTCGACGACGACGTGGTCGATCCCGTCATCCGCCTTCTTGGGCTCGCCCTTTTCGGCCTTCTCGCTCGTCGCCACAGCGACGGGGGCCTCCTTCGCCGCGTGCCCCGTCTCCCCCTTCTCGGACTTCGCGTCCTTGGGCTTGGCGGGCTTCCTCTTCTCGTCTTTGACGACAAAGAGATACTTGCGCCCCTGATCGGTCCCGATCGCTTCCTCGGGGACGAGGATCTCCTTGTGGGGGCTGCCGATCGGGAGGTGGACCTTGGCGAAGAGGCCCGGCGAGAGCACCCGGACGGTCGCCCCTTCGCGGGCGAGCGGATTCGCGATGATGCCGCGGACCCGGAGCGTGCCCGTGTTGGGGTCGATCTTGTTGTCGCTGAAGTTGATCTCACCCTTGTGGGGATAGCCATCCTCGTCGGAGAGGCCGATCAGGACGGGGACCTGGGCCTCGCGGATCGACTTGACCTTACCCTCGCGGATCAGTCGGCGTATCTTGAGCATCGTCCGCTCGTCCATGTCGAAATAAACATAGATCGGGTCCTGCGAGACGATCGACGTCAGAATCGTATCGTCGGCCTTGACCAGGTTCCCGGGGTCGATGAGTCGTCGACTGAGGCGGCCCGAGATCGGGGCCGTGATCCTCGTGAAGGTGACGTTGAGCTTGGCGAGGTCGTGGTTCGCCTTCGCGATGCCGACGGCCGCCTCGGCCTCGGCGCGGTCGCCGGTGACGCGGTCGAATTCCTCGCGGCTCACGCCCCCCTTGCTGTACAAGTTCTTCACGCGACGAAGGTCGGCGTCGAGCCGATTCAGCCGAGCGATGCCCTGGAGGATGTTCGACTCGTTGCGGGCGAGGTCGGCCGCATACGGCCTCGGGTCGATCTCGAAGAGCAAATCACCTTCCTTGACCTCGTCGCCGTCCTTGAATTGGACCTTGTCGAGGTAGCCGGTGACCCGGGCGCGGACGTCGACCGAGAAGATCGCGTCCGTCCGGCCCGTGAACTCCTCGAAGTCGGTGATCTCATCGGTGATGGGGGCGCTGACGACGACCGTCGGCGGTTTCGTCGGGGGGATCACCGGCTCGTCTTGGCCACAGCCCGAAAGGACGACCCCCGCCGCGGCGAACATGGTCAAGAGAAGATGTGTCCGCATCGAGTTCCCGGGACCTCCGACCAAAGATCAAGCAATGTGGGGATGATTCCGACCGAATCTCAAAAAGGGGCGCGGACCGACCCGGCGGACGTTCGATCGCCCGCGAGGGCCCTCGGGACGATACCGGACAATTGGGCCTCTCGGGCCCGGTCGCGATCCCTCCCGACATCTAGAGCTAGGCGATTCCGTCGGGGGGGGACGGCTTGATATTTTTTGAAAGCACGATCGACGAGGAGGGCGATCTAGCAACGTCGCCCGGCAAGGTATGGAATTCCTTAACCATTGTAGCGGAACTCCCGCCCCGGGCAATTCGCGAGTGCCGAGGCAGAGTCCCAAGTCCTTATGGACGAATTTCTTAAATCTTCGAGAACATTATTGATAATCGTCCGAAAACGTGGCGTGTACGTCATTTCGTGGGTTTGAAGTCTCCCGAAAAAAATTGGATGGAGTCACTTCGGTGCTCGGCCGCGACGTTAGGTAAACCTGGGGAGCACTCCACGGGTCGGGGTTGGGAAATTTGGAGCCATGGCGGATTCGACTTCCCTCGGAATCCCGCGATCATTACACTCTTACGTTCGCCCAATGGAGAACGGTCGCCCTCCGACGTTCGGGAGGAGTCAGGCCGGGCGTGCCGACTTGGGAACCCCGAGTACTGACGATGATCATCGTTCTGAAGCCGAATCCGACCCCGGATGTCATCCAGCACGTCCTCGAGCGGATCGAAGCGTTGGGATTTACCCCACATCTGAGCCAGGGGGTCTCCCGGACGATCATCGGCGTGATTGGGGACGAGGACAAGCTCCAGGCCGAGCCTTTGCAAGCGATCGCGGGCGTCGAGCAGGTGGTCCCGATCCTCAAGGCGTACAAGCTCGCGAGCCGCGAGTTTCATCCTGACGACTCGGTTTTCGACATCAAGGGCGTCAAGGTGGGCGGCGGCCACCTGATGATGATCGCGGGCCCGTGTGCCATCGAGAGTGAAGAGAGGCTGGTCGAGATCGCGGAGAAGGTCCGCGACGCCGGGGCGAATGTCCTTCGCGGCGGTGCCTTCAAGCCGAGGACCTCGCCCTACAGCTTCCAGGGGCTCGGCGAAGACGGGCTCAAGATGCTCAAGGCAACCGGCGAACGATTCGGGATGCCCGTGGTCACCGAGGTCATGGACCCGCGCCAGGTCGACCTCGTCGTCCGCTACACCGACATCTTCCAGATCGGTGCGCGGAACATGCAAAACTTCGACCTGCTCAAGGAAGTCGGCAAGACCAAGACCCCCGTCCTGCTCAAGCGGGGGATGAGCGCGACGGTCAAGGACTTGTTGATGTCGGCCGAGTACGTCCTCGCGCAGGGCAATCGCGAAGTGATCCTCTGCGAGCGTGGCGTGCGGACCTTCGAGGACTCGACGCGGAACACTCTCGACCTCTCGATCGTCCCCAACGCGAAGGGTCTCAGCCACTTGCCGATCATCGTCGACCCGAGTCACGCGACCGGTCGGCCCGACCTGATCCCGGCGATGTCCCGGGCGGGAGTTGCCGCGGGGGCCGACGGCGTGCATATCGAGGTCCACTCGTGCCCCGAGAAGGCCCTCTCGGACGGACCGCAGGCGCTCCTGCCCGTGCAATATGCCCAGCTCATGGATCAACTCCGGCAACTCGCCGAAGTGCTGGGCAAGACGATCGACGTCTGTGGTGGAGTGACTGTTTGATGCGTCCCCTGTTCATCGCGGGCAACTGGAAGATGAATCCCCCCACGGCCGAAGCGGCCGTGGCATTGGCCGAGGCCGTCAAGGCGGGCGTCGGGACCACGACCGAGGTTCGGGTCGCCGTTTGCCCCCCGGCTCCCTTCCTCTACCAGGTCGACGCCGTCCTCGCGGGCTCGCCGATCGGCCTCGGTGCGCAGAACATGCACTGGAAGGCGGACGGGGCTTACACCGGCGACGTCTCGGGGGCGATGCTCCAGGACGCCGGCTGCACCCACGTCGTCCTCGGGCACAGCGAGCGGAGGCACGGCCTCGGCGAGACGGATGCCCAGGTCAACGCCAAGCTTCACAGCGCCATCGGTGTCGGCCTCATCCCCATCGTTTGCATCGGGGAAACCCTCGAGGAACGCCAGGCAGATCAGACGAATGACGTCGTCGTCGGGCAGTTGACCGGCTCGCTCGCAGGGCTTTCCCCCGAGCAGATGGCCGGCGTCGTGCTCGCGTACGAACCGGTCTGGGCGATCGGGACCGGCTTGACTGCGACCCCTGAACAGGCCCAGGCGGTCCACGAGTACATTCGCGACTGGCTCACCAGCAAGTTCGGCGAAGCGACCGCGGCCCGGGTCGTCGTCCAATACGGGGGGAGCGTCAAGCCCGACAACGCGGCCCAGCTCCTCGGGGCACCCGACATCGACGGGGCCCTGGTCGGCGGTGCCAGCCTCAAGGCGGCCGATTTCCTCGGGATCATCAAGGCCGCCGTGGACGTCACGGCCAAGGGCAAGGATTGACGGAAACCCAAGGCAACCGCCGGGTTTTCCCGGCAGACGCGAGGATGGCCACCCCATCCTCGCCGGACTCTAAACACTAGGCTTAAGGACTTCGGCCGTGGGAATCCTCAGTGGTATCCTGAGCTCGTTGTTGGTCCTGACCTCGCTCTTCCTGATCTGCCTGGTCCTCATCCAGCGCGGCAAGGGGGGCGGACTCGCCGGGGCCTTCGGTGGTGTCGGCGGGTCGAGCGCCTTCGGGACGAAGGCCGGCGACGTCTTCACGAAGGTAACCATGTGCGTGGCGGGCTTCTGGTACTTCCTCTGCATGATCCTCGTCATCATCGCCAACCGCGGAGCCGACTCGGCCTGGGACAATAGCACGTCACCGGCGACCACCAAGGTCTCGAAGGACATCACGGGTACCGTCGGTGGCAAGGCGAGCAAGGACGCCAGCTCCACCATGCCGCCCCCAGTCGTCCCCGCCCCGTCGACAACTCCGGCTCCCGCGGCCAAGATCCCGAGCTCGAGCCCGGCGGCCCCGACGGATGTCCCCGCCATCCCGCCCGCCAAGTAACGGGCATTGAGACCGACCGAGTCTTCCCGAGGTCTTCCCTCGAGGAAGCCGGATTCGAACTGAGGACGGGCCTCCCGATTTGGGTTGAGGCCCGTCCTGCTTGTGTGAGTGGCCTGACCTTCCCACCTCGATTTTGCCCCTGCCATGAGGTCTCCGTGCTGCTGAGCATGACCGGATTCGGTGAAGCCCGGCTCCAGGAAGAGCGTTGGCTCGTCAGCGTCGAGGTCAGGACGGTGAACAACCGCCACCTCAAGCTGAACGCCAAGATTAGCGAGCCCTACGGTGCGCTCGAACCGGAGCTGGAACGGATCGTCCGCGAGTCGGTCCGCCGTGGCACCGTCCAGCTTGCTCTTCGAGTCGATCGTCCCCGTCGTGCCGAGGACTATCGCCTGAATCTGGTCGCCTTAGAAAGTTATCGAAATCAGCTTGCGAGCCTCGCAGGCGAGGGGGCGGGCCCCGTCGCGGTCGGGTCGCTCCTGGTCCTCCCCGGTGTGGTCGAGGAGAGGAAACCTTCGACCGACGACCCGAAGGACGATTGGCCCACCCTTGCGAGGGTCGTCAGTGAGGCCTTGGGTAAGCTCCAGGCCGTGCGGGCCGAAGAAGGCCGTATCATGGCCGAAGAACTGCTCGTCCTCGGGAAAGGGGTCGCGACGCACCTGAGCCGGATCGCCGAGCGTGGCCCGGACGTGGTGGCCTCGTATCAGAAGCGACTCACCGAACGAGTGCAATCGCTGGTCGAGGGCCAGGGAGTCACGATCCAGCCTGCCGACCTGCTTCGCGAGGTCGCCATCCTCGCCGAGCGTGCCGACATCTCCGAGGAGATCGTCCGGCTCCGTGCCCACCTCGCCCAGTACATCGACGTCATCCACGAAGTCGAGAGCTCCGGGCGGAAGCTCGAGTTCGTCGTCCAGGAGATGGGCCGCGAGACCAACACGATCGGCTCGAAGGCGAACGACGTCGAAATCAGCCGCTCCGTGGTCGAGATCAAGGGCCTGCTCGAGAAGATCCGCGAGCTGATCCAGAACGTTGAATGAACATTCGACCACAGTGATAATTGGAACCACTGTGGATCTGTTCGTGCGTGTTGTACGAGCGGGACGGCTTCGAGGCGTGATCGATCGAGAGGTCCATGAACGATTGGGCGGACTTGGCCGGTAGGCTCATGGTGGTCTCGGGAGCCTCGGGATCGGGCAAGAGTACGCTCGTCCGCCGGGCGCTCGAGCATCCTGGGGTCCGGGCACGACTCTCGATCTCGGCGACGACCCGTAAGGCGCGAACGGGCGAGGTCGAGGGGCGGGAATACTTCTTCCTCACTCGCGAAGCCTTCGAACAGCAGCGTGCCCACGGCCGGTTTCTCGAGGACGCCGAGGTTCATGGCAACTTCTATGGGACACCGGCGGGCCCCGTTCGAGAATCGCTGGAACGCGGCGAGTGCGTGCTCCTCGAGATCGACGTGCAAGGGGCCTTGCTCGTCCGCGAGCGGGTCCCGTCGGCCGTGCTCGTCTTCGTGAACGTCCCCAGTTTCGAGATCCTCGAGTCGCGGCTCCGCTCCCGCGCCACCGACGACGAAGCGACGATCGCCCGGCGGCTGACCAACGCACGTTGGGAATTCGAGCAGGCCGGCCTCTACGACCACCAAATCCTGAACCTCGACCTCGACCGGGCCGTCGACGACCTGGTCGCCCTTCTGAACCGACATGGCTGCGGAGGATGATCCCTCGATGCTCGAAGAACTCAAAGAAGAATTGATCGTCAACAAGGTCGGCGGTCGCTTCAAGCTCTCGACCCTGATCCAGAAGCGGATGATCGCCCTGAACCAAGGTGCACGCCCCCTCGTCGACCTCCGAGGCACCGACAAGATGACGATCGTCATCCAGGAGATCATGCAAGACAAAATATTTCTTGATCTGACGGGCAACCTCCAGACCAGCGAGCCGACCGAGGAGGAGGAAGAGGGCGGGACCGTGGATCTTACCCAGCCCTCAGAATAGTCGGGTCCGTCCCGGGGCCGCACGATCACGGGCCAGGATTGCGAAAGCCGCCGGTGCGGCCCGGCCGATCTGAAGTTGTCGATCCCGGCGCTCTTCGGGCGCCGGCCGGGCCTTGGGTGGCCAGAATCGCCCGAGCCTGAGACTTCAGTTCGCGCCGAGGGATTACTATGCTTGACCGACAGCGACTGGCGCGGAACGGCCCGGCGTCGTTTCTCCTGCTCGCGTCGCTCTTCCTCGCACTCAGCCTGGCCCACTACAACCCGGCCGATGCGCCGGGCCTCGCCTCCGAGCCGGCCATCAGCCCGCCCAGCAACCCGTGCGGGCCGGTGGGTGCGGGGTTGGCGCACCTCCTGTTCGCGACCGCCGGCTGGGCGTCCTACCTCGTCTTGCTGGCCGCCGTCGCGATCGACATCCTGTCCTTCCGCCGTCGTCGCGTGCCCGAGGTGTCGACGCGACTGATCGGCCTCCTCCTGCTGATCGTCGTGGCGTCCGCCCTGATCCAGAAAGGGCTCCCCGGATTGGAGCCGTCGCACCCGGTGGGTGCCGGCGGCTATCTCGGCGCGATCACGATCGCATTCCTCGAGGGCCACTTCGGACCCTGGGGCATGCTCCTCATCCTGCTCTCAACCGGGGTCGTGGGGGCCTCGCTCTGCTACGATGCCCTCGTGCTCTGGCCCGTCCAGGAGTTGATGCACGTCTTGCTCCCCAACGGCGGACGTCGCGCAGCCGCCGGGCTTGGAGAGGTCTCCCCATCGACTCAGTTGATGACCTCGCACTTCGGCGTCGAATCGACCCCGGGACTTCCCCCGCCGATCAATCCTCGACCGGCTCTCGTTCGCACAGCCCTCGGCGTGTCCACAGGGGAGGCCGCTCCGCGGGGGTTGACTCCGGCACAAGCGGCCGCGAAGCCGGCGGCCTCCTCGTTCACACTCCCGCCGATCCCCGCCGGCGGAGGATTTCAACTCCCGCCACTGGAACTCCTCGAACCGGCTCCGGAGATCGCGGTCCAGGAGCACGAGGCCAAGCTCCTCTCCCGGGCCTTGCTCCTCGAGCAGACCTTGCTCGAGTTCGGTCACCAGGTTCGGGTCGTCCAGATGGACACGGGGCCGGTGATCACCCAGTT
Source organism: Singulisphaera rosea (assembly GCF_054877945.1). Classification (NCBI taxonomy): domain Bacteria; kingdom Pseudomonadati; phylum Planctomycetota; class Planctomycetia; order Isosphaerales; family Isosphaeraceae; genus Singulisphaera; species Singulisphaera rosea. The sequence continues at coordinate 272,727 of NZ_JBTYIP020000007.1, forward strand.
CGAGATCGAGCTCGAAGCGGGCTTGAGGGTCTCGCGGATCGTCGGACTCGCCGACGACCTGGCCCGTGCCCTGGCCGTGCCGAGCGTCCGCATCGTCGCTCCGATCCCGGGAAAGACGACCGTCGGGATCGAGGTCCCGAACGAGCGTCGGACCATGGTGAAGTTGGGTGAGGTCGCCAGGGCGAACGACGGACGTACGGATAAGCTCAAGATCCCGCTCTTCCTCGGCAAGGACGTCAAGGGCGTTCCCCTCACCTTCGACCTGGCCGACATGCCCCACCTGCTGATCGCCGGTCGGACGGGTACCGGTAAGTCGGTCTGCTTGAACGCGATGATCCTCTCGATCTTGATGACCAAGCGGCCCGACGAGGTCAAGCTGATCTTGATCGACCCCAAGATGGTCGAGCTCTCTCAGTTCAAGCGCATCCCCCACCTGATGCACCCGGTCGTCACCGACATGAAGAAGGCGGAGTCGCTGCTCGCCTGGGCGTGCGACAAGATGGACGAGCGCTACGGGTATCTCGCCCGGGCGGGGGTCCGCAACATCCAGACGTACAACCAGTTGACACCCGAAGAGATCTACACGCGACTGAGACCCGAGGACGAGGAGGAACAGGCGAGGATCCCGACGTACATGCCCTACATCGTGATCATCGCCGACGAGATGGCGGACCTGATGATGACCGCCGCGAAGGAGGTCGAGTCGCACATCGTCCGGCTGGCCCAGAAGGCCCGGGCGGTCGGGATGCACCTGATCGTCGCGACCCAGAAGCCGACCGTCGACGTCATCACGGGTCTGATCAAGGGAAACCTCCCGGCGCGGATCGCGTTCCAGGTCGCGAGCCGAGGCGACTCGCGCGTCGTCCTGGACGAGATGGGTGCCGACAAGCTCCTCGGCCACGGCGACATGCTCTTCCTCTTCCCGGGGACGTCGCACATCGTCCGGGCCCAGGGGACGTATGTCTCGGACATGGAGGTCAACCGCGTCTGCCACTACCTCGAGCAGTACCCGGCCGAGTTCAGCAAGGAGCTCGTCCAGCTCCAGGTCGGCAGCGGCCCGGCGGGCAAGGATCGCGGTGCGGCGCTCAAGGAGCGCGACGAGCTCTACGAGCCGGCGATCGAGGTCATCGTCCGCGAAGGGCGAGGCTCGTGCTCCCTCCTCCAGCGCGCCCTCGGGATCGGTTACGGCCGCGCCGCTCGTCTCATCGACTTCATGGCCGAGGACGGCATCGTCGGCGAATTCAAGAGCGGCTCCGCCCGAGAGGTCCTCTACTCGTGGGACGAGTGGGAAGCCATGAAGAACGGCAGCAACAATAAGGCGAGCGTCGCCTGATCGAGCTCCAAACGAAGTCACTCGACGAGGCCCGCGGCCCCTGACCAAAGATCAAGGGGCCGCGGGTCCACGGATCCCTCGCGAGGCCGGTCGTCGATTCATGAAACCGGCAGGACCCCGGCCGATCGCCAATGCGTCCCGTCCCACCGCAAGTCATTCACCGCGACGAACTCGATCCCGATTCGGTCGAAGTCGTGCGGCCCGAGATCGTCGAGGATCGAGGTGAGCAGGACGCGAATGACCACGCCGTGTGCCACGACCACGATCGTCTCTCCCTCGTGCCGTTTCGCCAGCTCGAGAAACGACGGGACCACGCGAGTCGACATCTCCTCGAACGATTCGCCCCCCTCGTGGGTGAATCGGAGATCCCCTGCCTTCCAATGCGTCATCGCCTCGACGTAGATGTCCCAGCCTTCGTCCTTTCGGACACCACTGAGCGGGCCCATCCGCCGCTCGTGGAGCGTCTCGATCACCTCGGGCGAGACCCCGCAGGCGAGCCCGATCGGCTCGGCGGTCTGCCTGGCGCGTCGCATTCCCGACGAATAGACCGCAGCGGGTTGGATCGGGGCCAGGCGTTGCGCAACGGCCGAGGCCTGGCCCAATCCGGCCTCGCCCAGGCCGATGTCGGACTCGGCGCCATGGAAGCAGTCGGGGGCCGCGGTCTCGGCGTGTCGGAGGAGGAGGACGCGGGTTTCTCGCAATGTCTTGCCCTCAAGGTTGATAGTGTCATTCGCACCGGGGCGCACGTTCTCGCGCGTTTCCGGGCAATTCGGATTGCCGATGGGCTCGACTACGCCCATGATGGTGGTCTGAATTCGCCTGGGCGCCCCATCGGCCAGGCTCCCCCCCTGGCGGTGTTGATTGAGGAGTTCTGATGGCCGACGCGTTGAAATATCGGACAATCCTCCTCTTCGGGATGCCGGGGAGCGGCAAGGGGACGCAGGGAGCTGTGCTCGGCCAGTTGCCCGACCTTGTCCACGTCTCCATGGGCGACGTCTTCCGCAAGATCCCCAAGTACGGCCAGTTTGGCAAGGAGATCGAGCGTTACACGTCGACCGGGAACCTCGTCCCGGACGACCTCACCGTGCGGATCTGGGAACGACATATCAAGATCCTCGAGATGCAGGAGTTCCTGCTCCCGAACCAGCACACGCTCATCCTCGACGGCCTGCCCCGCAACTACGCCCAGGCCGAGCGGCTCGACAGCATCCTCGACGTGATCCAGATCTTCCACCTGAAGATCAACGACGCGGTCAAGGCGAGCGAACGCCTCAAATCCCGCGCATTGCGTGAGAACCGCCTCGACGATATGAACGAGGAAGTGATCCGCCGCCGGCTGAACACGTACCATGATGAGACGTTCAAGACCTTGAGCTTCTACCCCCCGGACGTCGTGTTCGACGTCGACGCGGGGCAGTCGCCCATCGAGGTCCTCCGCGACATCATCAACCGGATGGCGGAGATCCAAAAGACCTGGCAGGGCGTCCGTCGCTGATGCCTCGAGCCGGCCGCCGGGGGCGGGTCTGCCCCGAGGTACACACCCCGCCGCGGTGGATCCTCATCTCTCCTCCACCCATGAACTGACGCCGACAGCATCCTCAGGGAGACGATCGAGATGGCGGTCCAGCATCCCACCTTGGCCGAAGGCTCGGGCGGAGGCCCTGCGTCGAAGACGTCGGAATTCACCCCGTACGTGCCCGACGGTAGCAACATTCCCGAGATGACATGGTCGGCGGTGCTCCTCGGAGTGATCCTCGGGATCATCTTCGGGGCCTCGTCGCTCTACCTCGTGCTCCGGGTCGGGCTGACCGTGTCGGCCTCGATCCCGGTGGCCGTACTCTCGATCACGGTCTTCCGCGCGCTGTCGAAGATGCTCGGCACTCGGCACGCGACGATCCTCGAGAACAACATCGTCCAGACGACCGGGTCGGCCGGAGAATCGATCGCCTTCGGCGTCGGCGTCACGATGCCCGCCCTGATGATCCTCGGCTACGACATGGAGTTAACTCGCGTGATGCTGGTCGCCTGCCTCGGCGGCCTCCTCGGCATCCTGATGATGATCCCGCTCCGTCGAGCCTTCGTCGTCAAACAACACGGCGAGCTGCCGTATCCAGAAGGGACCGCCTGCGCCCAGGTCCTGATCGTCGGCGAGCAGGGTGGCTCCAGTGCAAAGACCGTCTTCGCCGGATTCGGCCTGGCGTTCTTCTATCAGTCTCTGATGGAAGCCATGAAGCTCTGGCAGCAATACCCGACGAAGGCCCTCCACGGGTTCAAAGGGGCGTTCCTCTCGCTCGACGCATCCCCGGCGCTCCTGGGGGTCGGCTACATCATCGGCTTCCGCATCTCGAGCGTGATGGTCGCGGGGGGGCTGATGGCGGCCTTCGTACTAACACCCGAGACCGCCTTCTTCGGGGGCGCCGCGACCAGTCCGGTGTTCCCGGGGACCAAGTTGATCTCGAAGATGTCGCCTTCGGAGATCCGGAACGCCTACGTCCTCTACATCGGGGCCGGGGCCGTCGCGACGGGGGGCATTATCAGCCTCTTGCAGGCCCTGCCACTGATCCTATCGTCGATCCGCTCCGGCATCCGCGACCTGTCTTCGACGGGGGGAGGCAACTCCTCGCGACGCACCGAATCCGACCTCCCGCTCTGGTTCGTCGGCGTCGGTTCCCTGGCGCTCGTCGCGGCGATCACGATGTCCAAGCTCATGCCGAGCAACTTGCCGGTCCAGATCGCGGGCGCGGTCATGATCGTCCTCTTTGGCTTCCTCTTCGTGACCGTCAGCTCGCGACTCACGGGCGAGATCGGGTCGTCCTCGAACCCGATCTCGGGGATGACGGTCGCGACCCTCCTGCTGACCTGTTTCTTCTTCGTCTTGATGGGCTGGGTTGGGCCGGAACACCGGCTCGCCGCGTTGTCGATCGCCGGGATCGTCTGCATCGCCGCGTCCAACGGCGGGACGACGTCCCAGGATCTCAAGACGGGCTTCCTCATCGGGGCCACGCCGAAGTTTCAACAGCTCGCGATCCTGATCGGAGCCTTGACCTCAGCCATCGTCATCGGGGCCACGCTCCTGGTGCTGAACAACGCGAGCACGGTCATCACAAGCAAAGCCGAGTACCTCCCGACCGTCCGTGCCGACGTCTCGACGCTCACCGAAACGACCACGCATGAAGGCAGGCCCTATCACGTCTGGCGGGTCGTGAATCCGATCCAGGGCGCCCAGCCCGGCAAGTACCTGGTCGACGATTCCGGCCAGGCGCAGTTCCTCGTCGATCCCGCCATCAACGGCCGCGTGAATAAGCGAGACGACGGTTCATCGGTCGTGAAGTACGACGCGCCGAAAGCAACCCTGATGGCACTGATCATCGACGGGATCATGACCCGGAAGTTGCCCTGGGATCTGGTCCTGATCGGGGTCTTCATCGCCATCCTGATGCATCTCGCGGGCGTGCCAGCCTTGGCCTTCGCGGTTGGGGTGTACCTCCCGCTCGCGACCTCGATGCCGGTGTTCCTGGGAGGTTTGCTGCACGCCGCTGTGGACAAGCTCAGGAAAGGTTCCAACGCCGATTCCGACTCGAGCCCGGCCGTCCTCCTCTCCAGCGGTTACATTGCGGGCGGGACCATCGCAGGGATCCTGATCGCGATCGTGCAGATCATCCCCGGCGCCCCCACGTTGCTCGACCTCTCTGCCAGGTTTCCCTCGTCCTGGAACGAGAGCGTTTGGCCATCCCTGACGGCCTTCGGATCCATGGCGTTGGCCCTCGCCCTGGTCGGACTCGGCGTCATTCTCAAGAGCGATGACCCGGCCGCCGCGACGCAAGTCGAAGCCAAGGAAGAGAACCTGTAAGCACTCGACGGATCAATCAACGCGAGCCCTGATACGGAGACTGCTCCACGATGTCACACCGACGGAACGCCGCGTTCGCCGTGCTCGCCCTCATCGGGCTGGGAGGGACTGTGCTCGCCGACGAGGGAATGTGGGTTTTCAATAACCTACCCAAGGCGCATCTCAAGCAGACCTATCAGTTCGAGCCGACCGACGCCTGGGTCGAGCAACTGCGGGCCTCGGCGGTGCGATTCAATAGCGGTGGTTCGGGCTCGTTCGTGTCGTCGGACGGTCTGGTGATGACCAACCACCACGTCGGCGCCGACATGCTTCAAAAGATCAGCACATCCCAGAAGGACTATCACCACGACGGGTTCCTCGCGAAGTCTTACGCCGACGAGATCAAGGCGCCCGACCTCGAGTTGAACGTCCTGGTCGGCATCGAGGACGTCTCGGCACGCGTGCTCGGGGCCGTCGAGCCGGGCAGCGATGACGCGGCGGCGGGGATCGCCAAGCGCAAGGCGATGTCCACGATCGAGAAGGAGTCGTTCGAGAAGACCGGGCTCCGCAGCGACGTCGTCACCCTCTATCAGGGCGGCCAGTACGCGCTCTACACGTACAAGAAATACACCGACGTCCGACTCGTCTTCGCCCCCGAGTTCGACATCGCCTTCTTCGGCGGAGATCCCGACAACTTCGAATTCCCCCGCTACGACCTCGACGTCTGCTTCTTCCGCGCCTACGAGAACGACAAGCCGGCTCGCCCCAAGCACTACCTGAAATGGAGTGCCGACGGGAGCAAGGACGGCGAATTGGTCTTCGTCGCCGGGCATCCCGGCCGGACCAGCCGGCTGAATACGGTCGCCCACCTCGAATACCTCCGCGACACATCGTTCCCGTTCGTCCTCAAGGTTCTTCACGATCGTGAAGCCTTCCTTCTCGAATACAGCAAGAAGGGGCCGGAGCAGGCCAGGAGGGCGAAGGACGAGCTCTTCGGTTACCAGAACTCGAGGAAGGCCCGCGAAGGGGGCCTCAAGGGGCTTAAGGACAAGGACCTGATGGGCCGCAAGGCCGAGGCGGAGAAAACGCTTCGCGACCGAGTCCAGGCCGATCCGAAGTCGAAGGCCGCGTACGGGGCGGCCTGGGACAAGATCGCCGAGGCACAGAAGGTCTCCGCGGCGATTTCCAAGCGTTACAACTTCCTCGAACGAGGGTTTGCGATCGACTCCGAGCTTTTCCAGGTCGCTCGGAGCCTCGTCCGACTCGCCGAAGAGAAGACGAAGCCCAACCCCGAGCGGCTCCGAGAATTCAGAGACTCGGCGCTCGATTCCTTCAAGCTGGCCTTGTTCTCCGAGGCGCCCATCTACGAGGACTTCGAGTCGGCGAAGCTCGCCCACGCGCTGGCCTTCTGGAAGGCCGAGACGGATCCCGCCGACCCCCTCGTCGAGCGGGTTCTCCGCGGCCGGACGCCGGAGACGGCGGCTGAGGCGTTGGTCAAGGGTTGTAAGCTTGCCGACGTTTCGACTCGCCGCAAGCTCGCAGAACTCGGGGTCGACGAGCTCGCCAAGCTCGACGACCCGATGATCAAGCTCGCGCTCGTCGTCGATGCGGACGCTCGGGCGGTTCGCAAGCGATTCGAGGATGACGTCGAAGGGATCCTCTCCGCCCAGTACGCCCTGATCGCCAAGGCAACATTCGAGGCGCAAGGGGCGTCGGTCTACCCCGACGCGACCTTCACGCTTCGTCTGGCATTCGGGACCGTCAAGGGGTACGAGAACGAGGGCAAGCTGATCCCCCCCTACACCCACATCGAAGGGGCGTTCCGGCACGCCGAGACTCATGGGAACACGCCCCCCTACGAGCTCCCGACGAGCTGGCACGAGGCCCGCAAGGACGGCCGGCTCCGACTGAAGACGCCGCTGAACTTCGTCTCGACGGCCGACATCATCGGGGGAAATTCCGGCAGTCCTGTCGTCAACCGAAACAATGAAGTGGTCGGCCTGATCTTCGACGGCAACATCGAGTCACTCGTCCTCGATTTCGCCTACGATGACCGAGTCGCCCGCGCCGTGTCGGTCGACTCGAGGGGGATCGTCGAGGCCCTCCGCTCGGTCTACCACGCCGATGGGTTGGTGAAGGAACTCACCGGCCACTGATTCGGCTCGAAACCGTCCCTTGGAAAAATGACGACAACGCCCGCCGAGGACCTACGATCCTCGGCGGGCGTCACGACTTCGAAGGAGCGCGTCGGTAGGGACACGACTCAATGCGGAGCGTCGGCCTGCCCGTTGAGGGGTTCTCCCCCTTCAATGAAGACGCCGATCTTGCGGAACTTGTCGTATCGCCTCTGGAGGAGCTCGTCCTTCGGCAGATCAGACAGCTCTCGGAGCGAGCGGAGCAGCCACGACTTGAGGTTGGAGGCGGCCTCGCGATGGTCGCGGTTAGCCCCAGCCAGCGGCTCGGGGATGACATCATCGATGATCTGCATCCGGAGCAAGTCGCGACTCGTCATCTTGAGTGCTTCGGCGGCTCGGGCCGCGTGGTCGTTCGACTTCCAGAGGATCGTGGCACACCCTTCCGGGCTGATGACCGAGTAATAAGCGTGCTCGAGCATGGCAAGGCGGTCGCCGACGCCGATTCCCAGGGCGCCGCCGGATCCCCCTTCTCCGATGACGACGCAGACGATCGGGGTCTCGAGCTGGCTCATCGCCATCAGATTTTCGGCGATGATCGCGGCCTGTCCACGCTCCTCGGCGGCGATCCCGGGATAAGCCCCCGGCGTATCGATGAAGGTGATGATGGGGAGCCCGAACTTGGCCGCCATCTTCATCTTGATGAGCGCTTTCCGGTAGCCCTCCGGATGGGCACATCCGAAGTTGCAGGCGGTCCGCTCGGCGAGGTCTTTCCCCTTCTGGTGGCCGACGAACATGACCTTGTCGTCGCCGAGGTGGGCCAGGCCGGTGACGATCGCATGGTCATCGCCCATGGCCCGGTCGCCGTGGAGCTCGACGAACTGGTCGAAGATGAGGTCGATGTAGTCGCGGGTCTGCGGCCGGCTCTTTCGGCGCGAGACCTGGACCGTGTTCCAGGGGCTGAGGTTGGCGTAGATCGTCCGCTTGAGGTTGGCCAGCTCCCGGCGGAGCCTCCGGATCTGCTCGGCGATCGCCGTGGAATCGACACCGGCGCGGTTCTTGGCGTAATTCGCCTCCATCTCGCCGAGGCGCGATTCCATCTCGAAAATCGGCTCTTCGAAAGGGAGAGGGGGCTCACTCAGGCTGGCCATGGGCGGGAGGGTCCTTGCTGTCATCCGCTCGAATTCGGCCGGGGCGCGGGCGCCAGCCGGCTTATGTCAGAACGCAGCCCCGTGATGGGCCACCGGGCTAGGGTCATCCTTGAAGATGCGAGTTCGCCCCAATCGGCTCAGGAACTCCTGAAAACTCGGCAGACGATCCGCCGGACGCTTGTGGAGCATGCTCAGGATAAGGTCGTTGTATTCCGGCGTGACCGACTTGTTGTGCGCCACGAGCGGAATCGGCCGTTCATTCAGGTGCTTGCGAAGCAACTCGGTCGTCGAGTTGGCGCGGAACGGCGGCCGTCCGCACGCCAATTCATAGCAGGTGATCCCGAAACTGTAAATATCGGAGCAAGGCTCGGGGGGTTGCCGGAGGATCTGTTCCGGCGACATGTAGCTCGGCGTCCCCTGCCGGGGCGACTTAACGCCGAGGAGCTTCTTGAGGCCCGAAAACGGCTTCATCGCGAGCGCGTAGTCGATGACCCGGACCTCGCCCGACTTGTTGACGAGGATATTCTCGGGCTTGACGTCGCGATGGATCCAGCCTTTCTCGTTCATATACATGAGGGCCGAAGCCGCCTGCGTGATGATCCGATGCAACTGCGTATAGGGCATCGGATAGACCGACGGCCGGGCGATCGGCAGCTTCAGGTGATAGGCCGGGAACAGGTCCATCACGAAGTACGGCTGGGTCGAGTGCCGGAAGTATTCGTGGACCCGGATCAAGTTCGGGTGCCGAAGTTGCATCCCCAGCTTCGCCTCGAACTCGAACAAGCGGCGTTCGGAAGCCTCCACCGAGCGGCTCGACTGGAGTTGTTTCAACGCGAACCGCTTCCCCGTCGAGTCCTGGATGACTTCCATCACGACCGACGTGGCGCCGGGATGGAGGGTCCGAACGTATCGGAAGCCTCCAATCCTTTCGTCACCAACGATGTTCGTTTCTGCCGACACTGGTCATCCTTCCGCTCGGGTCCGTTTCGTCGGCAGGAGATGTCCCGCCGCCCCGCGTAAAGGAGTCGCCCAACCCATTCATCTTACCAACCGCCGACCGCCTCGGCAAATTGGGTCGGCAGTCGGACAAGTCGGCATTCGTTCGGAGACTCGCGCGGGGCGCAACCTGCCTTAACTGACTACGTGTCGAACCATCGCGTCGTGACGTCGAAGACGCGTGAGAATCCCTACGTTTGCAAGCCTGATGCCAACTCGGGACCATTTTAAGGACACTGAGAAATACCCGGCGACCCCGAAAGAGAGGCTCTCAATCGAGACCGACACGATTTCGGCGGCGTTCGAGCCGGCCGGGCGGCACTCAGATCACGGAACGATCCGGCAGGACCGTGTATTTCGGGATCACAACGACCTGGTCGCGGATGACATAGTTGGGCCCATCCTCGTCGGGGCCTCGTCGCGACTCGCTACAAATCCGCACCCCTCGACCGATCCTCGCATTCTTATCGATGATCGCGTCCTCGATCACCGAGTCCGCCCCGATCCCGATGGAAGGCCGGTTCAGTCGGACGTTCTCCTCCAGGTGCTTCCGCTGTTCGTAGTTGTCGGCGCCCATGATGTAGGCGTTGCGGAGCGTGACGTTCTCGCCGATCTGAGCCCGGACCCCGATCACCGAGTTCTCGATCACCGAGCCCCGGCCGATCACGCAACCGTCCGAGATCAAGCTGTTGGTGACGGTCACGCCCGAAAGTCTCGAGCACGGGAGATAACGGGGCCGGGTGAAGATCGGATGGTCGCCGTAGGTGAAGTCGAACGGGGGCTCGTCTCGGGTCAAGTCGATGTTGGCCTTATGGAAGGCGCCGATGGTCCCGATATCCTCCCAGTAGCCGTCGAAGAGGTGGGCCTGGACGCGATGCCCTTCGATGACCTGAGGGAAGACCTCTTTGCCGAAATCCGCCGCACTCCCGCCCGAGAGCATCTGGACAAGTGTTGCACGGTTGAACAGGTAAATTCCCATGCTGGCGAGATAGGGTCGGTTCGCCGCCTGGATCCCGAGCCGCTCCATCCAGTCGGGCGACGTCCAGACTCGGGCGAGCTTCTCTGGGGTCTTCGGCTTTTCCTCGAAGTCGATGACCCGGCCCGTGGTGTCGATCCTCATGATCCCGCAGGCCTTCGCCTCCTCCTCGGCGACCGGAAGGGCAGCGATTGTCGCTTCGGCCTTGGTCTCGAGATGCGTCCGGATCATGTCCTGGAAGTTCATCCGGTAGAGTTGGTCGCCGGAGAGGATCAGGACGAGGTCGTAACGGGTTTCCGTGAAGTAAGGGATGTTGCGCCGCACGGCGTCGGCCGTCCCCTGATACCAACTCTCGTGCAGCATCGTCTGCTGCGCGGCGAGGATCTCAACGAATCCCCCGCCAAACGGGTCGAACTTGTACGTGTTCGTAATATGACGATGGAGGCTAACGGAGTTGAACTGCGTGAGGACGTAGATCTGGCTGAGTCCGGAATGAATGCAGTTGGAAATCGGGATGTCGATCAGACGGTATTTCCCCGCGATCGGAACGGCGGGCTTGCTCCTGGACTTGGTGAGAGGGTAGAGACGAGTCCCGCGACCACCCCCCAGGATTAAACAGATCACCCGGACCATTGAGATTCCCCCGACCGCTTTGGAAATGGGCCACCGAATCCGGCGGTTGCGTCGACGCCCGACTCGAGCACAGAGTCTCATCGGTCGCAATCGCGATACCATTGAAAGTATCGAACGGAGCGACGGGATGGGAGGGCACGCTCCCGAAGGGGCGCAGAGGAATTCGGGCCGAGGAGAGGTCCTCCCGCCGGGTCGGGCCGGAAACGAACGTTCCCGACCACCCTGGAGGGCGGCAATCGAGCGTGACGAGGTCTCGAGCGTCGGCCCCGAGGGTTACGACCAGGCGGACAGGGGCCGGTCAGAAGCCCGGCCCGGTGGGTGCGAACGCGGTGAAGGATCCTCGGCCTGTCACCAACCAAGGGCCATGTTGGACTCGATGACCCGGCGGGCGCCGTCGAGGTCGGAGCCGGTCTGCTGCATGTAGAGCCGGACGGCGTGCAGCTTGTCGCCCTGGGCCTTCGCCAGGCAGTCGCGTGCCGTCACGCAAGGGTCACCGCTGTTCGTCAGGCCGAGCAGGTTCTTCGAGATGACCCAGGCGTCACGCGGGCGATGGCTGATCCTCAGGACCTCCTCGCTTGGGTAGTTGGATTGGGCGAAGCCCCGCGCCGCCTGCTCATCGTCGACGCACGCGATCATGATATGAGACGTCGTTTCCACCTCGTACAGTGGCATAGCCGAACCCCTTCCTGTGATGTGTGAGAGCCAGGGGCCGATGCGTATCCCGCGACATGGAATGCGGGCAGTCCTTCGCGATCGTACACCCGCCGCACACCTTGGTCAAATCCCTGGTCGGTGGTCGACCGGGTTTTACGCCAGGGGTGCGCGGGGTCGGCGAAGTGTCACTCCGCGGCCATCCCGCTGGCCACGGTCTGGGCATCCTCGAAGAGCTGTGCCACGATCAGACTCCCCTTCGCGACGACCTCTTCGCCGGGGGCCAACCCTCGGGCGACGACGACATGGTCGTGCCGCTCCTGCGCAACCACGATCCGACGCTTCTCGAACCGATCGACCGACTTATCGCTCTTTTCGTCCTTGGCGCCTTTCTCGTCCTTCTCGTTCGCCTCGTTCCTCCGGCGAGCGGGCTTCCTCACGAACACGAACTCGTTGCCGCTTGCGGAAACCATCGCTTGTCGAGGGATTGTGGTCTGGCCCGGAGAAGGTGGGATGTCGAGCATCGCCCTCACGATCATCTCGGATTTGAGGCGTCCGTCGGGATTCGGGATCGAGGCCCGGACCTTGACCGCGTGAGTGTCCTTGGAAACCTCGCTAGCCACGAACTGGACGGTCCCGCGCACCTTTTCCTGGAGGAACGGGAACTGGATTTCCATCGTCTGACCGACCTTCACCTTGTCCTGGTCGAGCTCGTAAACGTTGACGTTCACCCAAAGGTGGTCGAGCGGGGCGATGACCATCAAGACGCTCGAGGTCTCATAGTAGTTCTGCGGGACGACCTCACGCTCGATCACGATGCCGTCCGCGGGCGACACCAAGGTCATCTTGGCCTTGTCGTTGACATTGCCGTAGTGGTCCGAGTCGGGGGCCGAGTCTCCGAGCGGCTCGAGGAGGGGGGCGATTTCCTCTTCAGGGACCTTCAAGATCTTCAGCTTGTCCATCGCGAGCGTGTAGTCGAGTCGGCTCTTCTTCTCGTCGTTCTGCGTGTCGACCCAAACCTGCTTCGGGATGGCCCCCGTGGTCACGAGCCCCTGTCGGACGTCGAGCAGATTCTTGTCGTGCCGCCACTGGACGTACTTGCTCTGGAAGTCGCTCTTGGCCGAGGCCAGCTCGGTGCTGTGCAGCTCCACAAGAGGATCTCCCTTCTTGATCTTCTCCCCGAGGGTCGCGTAGACCTTCTCGACCAGGGTGTCGAATCGAGGGCGGATTTTCGTCAAGGTGTCGGGGTCATAGGCGGTGCGTCCCTGAACCTCGAGGACGATCGGCTTCGTCTGCGCCTCGACCTTGGCGACCTGGAGGCCGATGGCGGCCTGCTCGTCCGCGGTCAGGTGGACCAGCCCGTCCCAGGTGGTTTGTTCCTTGACACGGACCGGGACCGGGGCTTCTTCGTGGTTGGGCGAGTGCGGTTCGAGCGAAGAGACCGACTTCTCCACGTAGTGGACGGCGTCCAGGACCTTGGCTTTCGAGATCCCGCCGAAGTAGGCCGCCCCCCCCATCCCCGCGATCGCGACGATTGCCAGCGTCAATTTCCAGAGCATGATCGGAGTCTCCCCCTCCAACTTCGCCTCGCGGCGAAGGACATCAAGAGTATGGATGACGGATGAATAGCATTTCACGGGCCGAGTCGACGAGCTCGATGGCCGGAAAGTCTCGCATGCGACGGGAGACGCGAGGTGCTATTCAACACCGCAATCGGCAGAGGTGCGTGACCGGGGGGGGAAATTCGTCGATCCGGGGGGGGTAGGCGTGATGGAAGACGATCGCCGTCGCCGAAGGCGGGAAACCCAGCAGACTCAGGCCCGATTCGACGAGTCCTGAGCCATCGTCGTCCCCCTCTTCCTCATCGACGCCCTGCGAGAGGACGATGAGGGCCGCGGGGCCAATCCGTTCCAGCCGGGTGGTGTTACGGAGCTGGCGACCCAGCAGGCCTCCGACAAAAGTCCCCTGCTCGGCCGACGATTCCACGGAGGCTTCCCACGCGAGGAGCAACGGCCCCCAGGGCCATGCCATCAGCATGACCAGTGCGTAAGCCAGTGGATGGCGCGAGATGGGAAATCGGCCCACGATCGATCAATCCGGATTTGACTGTGTGCGGGAAGACGCAACATCGGTTGGCGATACCGCTCTATCGTACGCCATGCCTTACCCCTTTGTGCAGAGAATTCTTAAACGGATTTTCGGAATCTCATACGATTCCGCACTTGACAACGGCACTCCGAGTCCTTCCCTTCCAACGACGTATCAATTAGGAGGTTGTGACGGGAAGAAATCGAGTTGCGATCGAGATTTGACCCCGCCAATCGTGCCGGTTAGCATGGCTGTGAACGAAGTTCAACCCGCCTGTGGCACGTCCCTACCGAGGTCACGCGCATGTTTCGCATTGATGCCGCCAAGCCGGTCCATTTCTGCGATGGCCTGACTCGTCGTGACTTCCTGCACGCGGGTTCTCTCGCCGCGCTCGGACTCGGCCTGCCCACGATGGGTGCCCTCGAAGCCCAGGGGGCCGTGGCCAAGGGCCGGGAGATGAACTGCATCCTGCTCTTCCTCGTCGGCGGCCCTTCGCAGCTCGATACCTGGGACATGAAGCCCGACGCTCCCGAAGAAATCCGGGGGCCGTTCCGCCCGATCGAGACGAATGTCGCGGGGATCCAGGTGAGCGAGATCTTCCCTCGACTTTCAAGGATGATGGATCGCGTCGCGCTCGTCCGGTCGGTCTACCACACCGCCGCGGCCGTCCACGACACCGGGCATCAAATGATGCAGACCGGTCGACTCTTTACCGGGGGTATCGAACACCCCCACTACGGCTGCACGGTGGCGAAACTCGAAGGGGCGAAGGGCGACATGCCCCCCAACGTCCTGCTCCCCAAGCCGATCGGCCCGACCGGGGGCAACCTGCCGCACGGCCACTCGGCCGGTTATCTCGGCAAGACCTACGACCCCTTCATCCTGAACGCCGACCCGAACGACAAGGCGTTCAAGATCCCCGACCTGCTCCCCCCCGAATACGTCACCTCGGTCCGCGAGGCGCGTCGTCGCTCGCTCCGGGCGGCGATTGACGGGTCGGTCGCGGCGTTCGAGCAGTCGGCCGACGCCAGGCTCCTGGACGCGAACTTCGAGGGCGCTTTCAAGCTGATGTCGAGCCCGGCCGCACGCGAGGCCTTCGAGCTCAAGGCCGAGCCCGACGCCCTCCGCGACCGTTACGGCCGGACCCGATTCGGCCAGAGCTGCCTCCTCGCTCGACGCCTGATCGAACGTGGCGTGCGCTTCGTGACCGTGAACATGTTCGAGACCGTTTTCAACGAGATCACCTGGGACATCCACGGCTCCGCCCCCTTCAGCCCGATCGAGTGCTATAAGAACGAAGTCGGGCCGAACTTCGACACGGCCTACTCGGCCTTGATCGAGGACCTATCGAGGCGAGGGATGCTCGAGAACACCATGATCCTCGCCTTCGGTGAATTCGGGAGGACCCCCAAGGTGAATCCGGCGGGGGGTCGCGACCACCATCCGGCGTGCTGGACGGTGCTCTTCTCGGGTGGGCCGATCAAGGGGGGCCAGGCCGTCGGCGCGTCCGACGAGACCGGGTATGCCCCGAAGGATCGGCCGGTGACCCCGGCCGAGATCGCCGCGACCGTCTACCAGGGGCTGGGAATCAGCCTCGACACCGAGCTCCCAGGTCCCCAGGGGCGACCGCTCCGCATCGTCGACCATGGGGTCGAACCGATCCAGGAATTGTTCTAATCCGACGCGGGCCTCGACATGGTCGAGGTCCGCCGACCATCCCCACCGGCCCGCTAGCACCCGACGACATCCCTCCAAACCGCCCCGAGAGGCCTCCTTCATGCTCAGGCTCCCCTGCGCGACGGTCCTCCTCATCGCCCTCTCCACCGGGACGGTCGTCGGGGCCGGCCTCGAGATCCTGCCGGCTTCGATCCGCCTCGTCGGCCCGAATTCCCACCAGCAACTCCTCGTCGAAGGGCACGCGGCCGATTCGTTCTCCAGTGATGAGACCTCCCGGGCCGTCTTCGAGTCGAGCAACCCTAAGATCGTTGCGGTCGGGGCCGATGGCCGGCTCACTCCGGTGGGCGACGGCCTGGCCACGATCTCCGCCAAGGTGGGGTCGGAGGTGACAACGGCCTCGGTCTCGGTCGAGGGAATCGCCCAGGAGTTCCCCTGGAGCTTCAAGAATCATGTGCTCGCGGTCATGACGAAGACTGGATGCAACTCGGGCGCCTGCCACGGAGCCGCCGCGGGGAAGAACGGCTTCCGACTGACCCTGCGCGGATACGGGCCGGAGGTCGACTACGACGTCCTGACGAGGCAAGCCCTGGGCCGTCGGATCGTGAAGTCGGCCCCGGCCGAGAGCCTCCTGCTTCTCAAGCCCACCGGGGTCATCGACCACGGCGGAGGCGTCCGATTTGCGCCTGACTCACTCGAGTACCGTGTCATCGCTGAGTGGATCGCGTCGGGCATGCCGCGTCCCCGCTCGGACGAGTCGACGATCGTCGGCCTCAAGGTCTTCCCCGAATCCGCCCGACTCACCGTCGGGCAGACTCAGCAAGTCATCGTCCAGGCCGCGTTCTCGGACGGGCACCTCGAGGACGTCACCCGTTGGGCCAAGTTCGCCAGTACCGACGACACGGTGGCCCACGTCGACGACCTCGGCAAGGTGAAGGTCGAAGGGCATGGTGAAGCATCCGTCACCGTCTGGTACGCGAGCCTCGTCCAGCGAACCACGATCACGTCACCCTACGAGACGACGATCGATCCCAAGATCTTCGCCGACGCTCCGCGCCATAACCCGATCGACGTAAAGAACCTGTCCAAGCTCCAGTCGCTCCGAATCATTCCTTCGCCCGACGCCGGCGACGCGGCCTTCCTCCGCCGCGCCTATGTCGACGCAACGGGGACCCTGCCGCCCGGCGACCAGGTCGATGCCTTCCTCGCAGACAAGAACCCCGAGAAGCGGAAAATCCTGGTCGAGCGTCTGCTCGCGAGTCCCGAGGCGATCGACTACTGGGCCTATAAGTGGTCGGACCTCCTGCTCGTTTCGTCTCAGAAGCTCCCGGCCCCCGCGGTCTGGTCGTTCTATCGGTTCGTGCGCAAATCCGTCGCCGACAACGTCCCCTGGGATCAGTTCGCCCGGTCGGTCCTCACGGCGAAGGGGAGCAGTCTGCGCAATGGCGCGGCCAACTACTTCGTCCTGCACCGCGACCCCGTCGACCTGACGGAGAGTTCGAGCATGGCCTTCCTCGGGCTCTCGCTCACATGCGCCCGATGCCACAACCATCCGATGGAGAAGTGGACACAGGATCAATACTACGGTGTCGCCAACCTCTTCTCCCGGGTCCAGCTCAAGGACGGCGGCTCGATGGGTGACGTCGTGGTCATGGCCTCGCCCGAGGGCGACATTCGCCACCCGAGGACGGGCCGGATCGAAACGCCTCGGCCCCTCGACGCCAAGGGTGTCTCCCTCGACTGGCGCGGCGACCGTCGCGAATCCTTCGCCGACTGGCTGGGCCAGCCCGACAATCCTTACTTCTCTCGGGCGATCGTGAATCGCGTCTGGCGGAACTTCTTCGGGAAAGGGTTGATCAACCCTGAGGACGACCTGAGAGCCACGAATCCCGCGAGCGACGAGCCGTTGATGGATTGGCTCGTCGAGGACTTCCAGGCCCATCACTTCGACATCCAGCACCTGATTCGGACGATCATGACGTCGGCCGTCTACGCCCGTTCGAGCCTCCCCCTCGCCGGGAACGGGTCCGACGTCAAGTTCCTCAGCCACTACCCGGTCGAACGCCTCCCGGCCGAGGTTTTGCTCGACGCGATCTCGAAGGTCACCGACGTTCCAACCTCGTTCAACGGCTACCCTTCGGGATGGCGGAGCCTGCAACTGCCCGACACGAAACTCGAGAGCACCTTCCTGAGCTCGTTCGGGAGGCCAGAACGCGTGAGCACGTGCTCGTGCGAACGATCGTCGGAACCTTCGATGTCGCAGGCCTTGCACCTCGCCAATGGCGCGACGATCAATGAGAAACTCCGGAGCGACCAGGGGATCGTCGCGCGAATCCTCGCGTCGAAGGCGACCGACGGCGAGATCCTCGACCGCCTCTTCCTGTCCGCCCTGACACGCCACCCGACCGACGCCGAGCGGACGAAGCTCAACCAGATCCTCGCCGAGGCCTCCGCCGGGCAGGGCGATCCGAAGGCGGCCGCCGACGCGAGGCGTCAGGCCGTCGAAGACCTGTACTGGGCCACGTTGACGGGCAATGAATTCCTGTTCAACCACTGAAATGCGAAGGTAGACCCACTGGACCGACCCAACGCTCGTCCCTTCCCGCGATCAAGCCCGACGCGGCCCTTTTTGGATGAGACGTCCCTGAGCCATTCGCGAGGGAATCCCATGGATCGCATCGGACCGACCTTCCCGCTCATCGTGCTGGGGGTCGCTTTGATCGCCGCCGACGAGCCGCCGAAATCGGTGAGCTTCCGCGAACAGGTCGCACCGATCCTGGTCAAGTCGTGTCTGGGTTGTCACAACACCAAGAAACCGGCCGGGGGCCTCGACCTCTCCACGTTCGCCCTGCTGAAGAAAGGGGGAAAGACGGGAGGTGATTCGATCCTCGTGGCCGGCGACGCCGACGCCAGCGAGCTCATCGAAGTCGTGCGGCCCGACGCGTCGCCACGGATGCCGTACAAGCAACCGCCGTTGAGAAATGCTGAGATCCAAACCCTCGAGCGTTGGGTCAAGGAAGGCGCGAAGTTCGACGGCCCCTCGGAATCCGACACGCCGATCGCCTCGCTCTACGACCCGCTCAAGGGGTTGCCCGTCGTCCCGCTCAAATCCCCGGCTTTGGACGCAGTGACGTCGCTCGCGTACTCACCCGACGGGAAGCTCCTCGCCGCCGCCGAAGGGCATAAGGTCGTCCTGTACGACGCCGCGACGGCCAAGCCCGAGGCCACGCTCGACGACCATCCCGGCCCCTTGACGACGGTCGTGTTGACGCCGGATGGCGCGACCCTATTCGCCCTGGGTGGTCGGCCCGGGATGTTCGGCAGCATCACCGCCTGGGACCTCGCCTCGAAGTCCAAGAGATTCGAGCTTCGCGGCCACTCGGACACGATCCTCGGAGCCTCCCTTTCTCCGGACGGGAAGATGCTGGCGACTGCCAGTTATGACCGTCTGATCCTGCTCTGGGACGTCGCGAAACGGGCGGAGATCCGGACGCTCAAGGACCACACCGACGCCGTCTATTCCGTGGCGTTCTCACCGGACGGCCGCCAACTCGCGACGGCCGGGGCCGACCGGACGGTCAAGCTCTGGGATGTCGCCAGCGGAGCACGAACGAAAACCCTCTCGGACGCGACGGCAGAGCTCTACGCGGTGACCTTCGACCGCTCCGGTGATCTCGTCATCGCCGGGGGAGTCGACCGCTCGATCCGCGCCTGGCGAGCCAAAGATGAAGCCGCCCCCCTGCTCCGCTCGGTCTTCGCCCACGACGGGGCGATCCTCCGTCTCATTGTCTCGTCCGACGGGAAGACCCTCGCGTCCTGCGGTGAGGACAAGGACGTGAAACTCTGGGACCTCCCCGAACTCAAGGCACGGGCCGCGCTGAGCGACCAGTCCGACTGGCCGCAAGGTCTCGCCATCGACCCGAGCGGCAGGGCCCTCGCGGTCGGCCGCTATGACGGCTCCCTCGCGATTTTCGACGCCACGTCGACGAAGCTTACCCGAGACCTCAAGTCGGCCTCGACGACCAATCCGACGCCCTCGAAACCCGAGCTCGCTCGCAACGCCACCCTCGGCGCACCGAGCCCCCAGGGTGCCTCGCGGGGCACGACGCGACGAGTCACACTCAGCGGCCTCGGCGTCGGCCGGACAACGCGGCTGATCTTCGCGGAACCGGGGCTCTCCGGGACGATCCTTCCCTCGGCGAAGCCCGACCCCAATCGGCTCGAGGTCGACATCTCGATCGCACCTAGCGCCCGTGTGGGGAACCATCAGCTCACCGTGGCCACTCCTCTGGGGATCCCGGCGTTTCAATCCTTCGCGGTCTCGCCCCACGCCGAATCCGCGGAGGTCGAGCCCAATGACGACCCGGCGAAGCCCAAGGCCATCTCGCTCCCGGCGACACTGATCGGGACGATCGATAAGCCGGGGGATGTCGATCACTTCAAATTCCACGCGAAGGCCGGGGAATCGCTCGTGTTGGAGGTCGTCGCCAAGGCGCTCGGCTCGGGCCTCCTCGCCTCGCTGGCGATTCTCGACTCCGAGGGGAAGACGCTCGCCGAAGCCGCCCCTCCTGATGGTGTCACCGACCCGGTCCTGACGGTCACCGTGCCACGAGAGGGAGACCTGGTCCTCCGGGTCGCCGACGCCGATTATGCGGGATCGGCCAATCACTTTTATCGAATTAACGTCTCCTCGTCTCCCTATCTCACGGATGTCTTCCCGCTTGGTATTCGGTCGGGAGAATCCTCGACCGTCCGTGTCGCGGGGTTGAATCTGGGGGGGGCCGAGGAGATCACGATGCACCCTCCCGCCGACACTCAAGTTGGCCAGATTCTCGACGTCCCCGCGCACGGGTCGGATGGGACTTCGCCGATCAACCGACGGACCGTGGTCGTGGGCGACGGCACGCAACGCGTCGAGAGCTCGACTGACGCCAACGATCGGCCCGAGGGGGCAGAGTCGCTCGGGGTGCCCGGCGGGTTCTCCGGGAGGATCGAGCACGATGGGGATGTCGATTTCCTTCGTTTCGACGCGAAGAAGGGGCAACGGCTGATCGTCGAGGTCTTCGGTCGTCGGCTGGGGAGTCCGCTCGACTCGGTGATCGAGATTTTGGATGCGAAAGGAAACCCCGTCCCACGCGCGGTGCTCCGCCCGATCGACCAGACCGAGGTCGCCTTCCGAGACCACACCTCGTCCGCGAGCGGGATTCGACTGACGCGTTGGAACAACCTCGCGATAAACGACTTCCTCCTCTTCGGCCGGGAATTGACCCGGATCAAGGCGTTGCCAAGAAACCCGGACGACGACTGCCAGATGTGGACGGCGCAAGGGACTCGATCGGCGTTCCTCGAGACGACGCCCGAGCACCACCCGATGGCACAGCCGATCTACAAGGTCGAGATCCATCCCCCCGGCTCGGTCTTCCCCCCCGGCGGCGTCCCCTCGATGACGGTGAACTACCGCAACGACGACGGTGGTGCCGGCTTGCAAAAGGACTCGCGACTGAGCTTCGACCCGCCGGCCGACGGGACGTACCTTGTACGCGTCGAGGACGTCCGAAGCCTGGGCGGCCACTTGTTTGGATATCACCTGGTCGTCCGCAAGCCTCACCCCGGCTACACCTTCGCCTTGAACACGAACAACCCGAACGTGCCGCGGGGCGGAACGACCTTATTGACCGCGAGCATCACTCGGATCGACGGTTTCGAGGCACCCGTGGCCGTCGAACTCGAAGGACTCCCTTCCGGAGTGACGGCGACGAACGGCCGGATCGAAGCGGGCGAGGAGACGACGCTGGTCGCCCTCTCCGCCGACGCCTCCGCCCCCGCTTACTCGGCGCCTACGTGGACCGCGGTCGCCCGCGCCCTGGTACCGGAATCGTCGTCGTCGACACGCCCGGAATCGTCGTCGTCGACACGCGACGAGTTGGTCCGCAAGCTCGACCCGGGCGGGGCCGACGGAGGATGGATCACGGTCACCCCCGCGCCCAATCTCACGGTCGTCGCGACCCCGAAGCGGGTCGTGATCCGGCCCGGGCAACAAGTGACGATGTCCCTCAAAGTCGATCGAGGGCCGGCATTTAAGGGACGTGTCCCCATCGACGTCCGAAACCTTCCCCAAGGGGTTCGGGTCTTGAACATCGGCCTGAACGGGGTCCTCGTGACCGAAGCCCAAGTCGAGAGGACGGTGACGATCTACGCCGACCCCTGGGTGAAGCCGATGGAGCGACCATTCTTCGCGGTCGGTCGGGCCGAGGCCGCGGGGATGGAGCATAGCTCACCGGCCATAAGCCTGGAGGTCACTCAAGGTCCGGCGGCCCCTAGCCTCTCTTCGACAAGAGGGCGGCCTTGAGCCAAAACCGTCACTCGGGTTACCTTCAACGTTTCAAGGGAGCGAGCCCGACATCGGCCGAAGTCGGTTCCCTAACGACCATCCATGGACGCCCGAGGCCTTCGATTCCCTCCCCGTCGAGACCGGCGCCTCGTCTCATGATTGACGCGGCTCATCCTTTCCAACGACTCGCACAGGGAGCCTGAATGCCTCGACCGACATGGCCCCAGCGCGTCCCCGTCGTCACCAACGCGCCGAAGCACGCCAGGCTGATGTTGCTGGCGGTGCTGCACCAGTGGAATCGGCACCAGGCGTTCCGGGTCGTCGCGGCGATGATGCTGGCATGGCTAATCGGCAGCGTCGGGATCCACCTGGCGGAGCGCGGCGACAACGAACAATTCAACACCTGGAGCGAGTCGTTCTTCAGCGTCTGGTTGATGCTCTTCAGCGGCCTTGACAATCCGCCGAAGACCCTCGCCGGACGCCTCCTCGCCATGCTCCTGCTCGGGACCGGCGTCGGCCTCGCCGGCCTCTTCACGGGGACCGTGGCTTCGATCCTGGTCGAGAACCAACTCCGGAGACGCGACGTGTCCCACTTCGAGATGGACGACCACCTCGTCCTATGCAACTGGGGCCCGCGCGGGCTCGCCTGGATCCGCGAGGTCCACAGCAAGATCATCCAGGACAAGCGGCCCGTCGTGATCATCCACGACGACACCGAGCAGATCGACCTCCCCGACAAGCAGGACGACGCCGCCTTCAATGACGTCTACATCGTCAGGGGCGACCCGACGAACGAAGTCATCCTCCGCCGCGCAAGGGTCTCGACCGCGCACTCCGTCGTGGTCCTGCTAGACGATCGGCAGGGCGATTACGCCGACGGCAAGTCGATCCTGACATGTATCGCCATTCGCGACATCACCAAGGGGAGCGGCCTCCCGAACATCGCCGTCGAGTGCCGCAACCCGGAAAACCGGCACCGCCTCCTCAGGGCGGGTGCCGACGAGATCATCTCGTCGGACGAACTCGGACTTCGACTCCTCGCCCGTACCGCGATCTACCACGGGATGACCCGGGTCTATCAAGAGTTGCTGACCGTCGGACGCGACGCGAACGAGATGTACCTCTTCCCGATCCCCGAGGAGCTCGTCGGACGGGACTTCGTCGAGATTTCGAGTATGTTTCTCAGGTATCGTGAAGACAAACGTTCCTGCCTGCTCGTCGGCCTCCAGCGCGGGGAGATGATGATCCTCAACCCCGTGGCGGGAGAGGCCGGGCCCCTCCGACGCGACGACCAACTCATCCTCCTCGGGCGGGTCTTCCTCAACTCAGCCCAAGCCTTGCCGACTGTTCCTCCGATCACACCTAGCTCGAACTCCGGGACGTGAGGATCGATCAAAACATCCCGACCGGGCACGGTTGTCGCGAGTTTACGTTTGACCTCAACCTAATTTCTGTCGTAAGCTTCGAGAACTTGCACTAGAATGCTATGACAGCCGCCGTCTTCGGGAAATGACCCCGGCATTGATCCAGGAACGACGGCGCCCGCGACTCGACATCGAGACTCCTTCGGCTCGCAAAGAGAGGGAGGTCGACGCACCTCAATCCGGAGATGAAGGCGATGAGCGGCCTATTGAACTGGTTCGCTGGGAACGGGCGGTACATGTCGCTCTCCCACTGTATGGGCGACGACTGGTTCTGGATCACATCCACGGTCCTCCTCGATTTCATCATTGCCTCGGGCTACGTCGTCATCGCCCTGCACTGGCGATGGAATGAGGCCATGCTGAAACAAAGCCCCGCCAAAGACGCGTTGTGCTATTTGAAAAACATCTTCGTCTTCTGCGGGCTCTGCGGCTATATCTTCATACCCGTCAAGATGTTCTGGCCGGCCTGGAGGCTCTACGACGTCTTCCTCACCGTCCTGGCTTATTACACCTGGCGCTACGCCTGGCGAGCACGCGACCTCAAGGTCGTTTACCAGGAGCTCGTTCGCACCGTCAAGCTCGCCGAGGACCTCGAACAGTCGCGCGAGGAAGGACGTCGAAAGAGCTACTTCCTGAATGCGATCAGCCATGACATGAAGACCCCGCTCAATGGGATGATGCTCCAGGCCGAGCTCGCCGACGTCAGCCTTGATTCCGAGGATCCCGTGGCGGTTCGCGAGGCCCTCTCGGAGATCAAGGCGTGTGCGAGGACGACCGCCAACCTCCTGGACCGCTTCCTCGAGATCGGACGGCTCGACTGGTCGAGGGAACCGTCTCAGGTCGAACGGATCAATGTGGCGGAGATGCTCCAGCAGATCGTGAGGCAGTCTCGCCCTCACGCCGAACTGAAAGGGCTTCGCGTGCTTTACGAGTGCGACGAATCCCTGTTCGTCTCGATGGACCGGCTCAAGGTCGAACGGATCTTGTCGAACTTCATCGACAATGCCATCAAGTTCACCGAGATCGGCCATATCCGAATGGCAGCCGAGCAGTCTGACGAGGGGATCCAACTCGTCGTCGAAGATACCGGAGAAGGGATCAAGCCCGAGGACCAGACGCTGATCTTCGACGATTTCACCCAAATCCATAATCGTGAACGGGATAGCCGCAAAGGCTTCGGGCTCGGGCTTGGGATCGCCAGGCGACTCGCCCATCAACTCGGCGGCGAGCTCTCCGTGGAAAGCGAGCCCGGCGCCGGTAGCCGGTTCATCCTCAGCCTCCCCTGGCCCGCCTGTCGCGAGTCCCCCGCACTGGCGGGCGTCGACGGCCTTTCGCCGACCTTCGCCGAGACTTCCCCCGCCCCCTTTGTCTGACGCCTCTCAAGTCGGCGGGGGGTCCGAAGCGTGAACTTCGGACCGCCTCCCCGTTCAAGTTACAATCGCATCGAGCTCACTCTGGATCGCCCGGATCAGCGGCACCAGTGTCTCTTCGCGGAAGTCGAAGCGGATTCCCGCCGAAGTGAACAACTCGGGAAGCGGTCGGGAACCTCCGACGGCCAGGGCCCGGCGATAGTCGGCCACGGCCCCGGCTCTGTCGGTCAGCGATCGGACCCAGATCTGAAGCGCACCGAGCTGCGCGATCCCGTACTCGATGTAATAGAACGGGTAAAGGAAGATGTGCAACTGCCTATGCCAGGAGTGTGCTCGAGCCTCCTCGTAGCCGGACCAGTCCACGATGCCGCCGAAACGGTCGAGGAGGTTGTTCCAGGCGGCCTGTCGATCGGCGCGGGTGTGGTCGGGGTTGGCGTAGATCCAGTGCTGGAACGCGTCGACCGTGGCGATCCAGGGTAGGATGAGGACGATCCCCTCGAGGAGCTGGCGGTACGACCGATCGGAGTCTGCGTCGCCATAGAACCGTTCGAGATTCTTTGCCCCGAGCAGTTCCATCGACATCGAGGCCACCTCACAGAACTCGATCGGGCTATCACGGTACGCCGCGATCGTCTCGGCCCGACTCGCGAGGGCGTGGAAGGCATGGCCTCCTTCGTGAAGCAGGGTGCGGACGTCGCCGTCGACGCCGACCGCGTTCATGAAGATGAACGGGAGTCGCGACTCTTCGAGGGTCGTCTGGTAGCCGCCGGGAGCCTTTCCCTTGCGATTCTCCAGGTCGAGCAGGCCGTGAGTCCGGAGGTAGGAGAACTGCTGGCCGAGCTCGGGGTCAACTCCAGCGAAGATGGCCTCGGCCCCTTCCGCGAGGTGGTTGCCATCCTGGAAAGGACGCAGCGGAGAACGGCCGAGCGGGTCGACGTTCAGGTCCCACGGACGTAACCTGTCGACCCCGAGTGCGAGGCGACGCTCCTCCTGGAGTCGACGCGCCAGCGGTACCACGACCTTTTCGATCGCATTCTGAAAGGCGACCGCCTCGGGGACGCCATAGTCGAAGCGTTCGCGGACGCGATAGGCATACGCCACGTAGTCGGGGAATCCGGCTTCCTCCGCGATCGCCCTTCGAAGGGTGAGCATCTGGTCGAAGAGACCGTCGAGGGCTTCGCGATCGACGAGCCGACGACTCGCCGTCAATTCCCAGGCGGATCGGCGCAGCTCGCGGTCGGCCTCTTCCAGGTAAGGGGCCATCTGGGCAGGGGTTCGCTCCTGCCCCTGAAAATTGACCGTCATGGCGCCGATGAGCTTCTGATACCGCTGCTCAAGCTCGGCGAGTTCGGTCTCGCGCTGAATGTTGGCCTCGCGATAGAGCGATCGGCGATTCTCCTGGGCCCGATCGAAAACGAGGTAGCGCTCCCTGGGCAACTCGGCGCGATAGGGCGAGTCGAGGTAACGCTCGCGGATCTGATTCTGGAGCGGCTTGAGCCTCGGTTCGATCTCGCGGACGAAGGCGAGGTGGTCGGCCTCGCGTTCGGCATCGTCGGTCTGGCAGGTCATCGCGACGTAACGCTCGACGCCGAGCTGTCCCACGGCCGCGTTGAGTTCTCCCACGTCCGCGAGCCAACCTTCGAGCTCGGCCGTCGAGCCGATCGGGCGGTCGATGAGTTGGCGATACCAGGGCTCGATCGCGTCCCAGTTCGTCAACACGGCATCCGCCGGCAGCCAGAGCCTCGGGAACGTTTCGGGATGATATTCGTTTGAAGTCGTTGTCATGAGCCAGAACCAATCCCTTCCGTGCATCGACGGTCAACGGTCAGGCCACGGACGCCTGCACGAGCCAGAGTCCAACCCAGAGCCACCCGGTCATCGTCGCGGTGGCAACTCCGAGGACAACGGCGGTCGCCGCCATCGCCTCGGCATGGGCCGAGAGGCCCTTGGCCTCCCCCAGGGCGCCAAGAGTTTGGAAGAGCGCGAGGAGGGCCGTCGTGCCCATGGCGATTTCTCCGAGGCCCGTTAAGAAAACGACGACCGCAACCCGCCCCACCGGGTCTCGGGTCATGCTCAGCACGACCGACAGCACGAGGATGATCACGACCAGGTGCCAGAGCCGCATCGTCTCCTCTCGGGCCGTGAGTGGGCCACGCCAGGGGTATCAGCCAGGGTTTCGTCCGCGCCAGGGGCCGAGCCCGCCCGATTTTAGGCGCTTCTCTTGGAAGGGCCAACGCTTCGTCGAGGAACCGGTCGCGTTTTCCAGGACGAAGGAAGCCTAGCCGGGAATCACTTCCTGCGATCAGGAGTCGGGACGCGATCGCGGGGGACAAGGCACCAGTGGATCGCCTCGAGCTCGGAGAGGCCCGAGGGGACGGGATCAACCCCATCCCTTGTACCGACAAGTCGGTCGTGGAGCTGTTTCCGAAGTCTCGCCTTGACCGCGTCGAGGTCCGCACGCGAACCGAGGTCGGTCGACTCTTCGGGGTCGGCGACGAGGTCGTAGAGCCGTTCGTAAGGCCCCGGCAGCGGATCCGTGGTGACGTAGCCATCTTGTCGGATCCGACGACCCGTACCGACGATCAGCTTGTAACGCGACGAGCGGACCATGGCCTCCTCGTTCTCGAGATACTCGCTAAAGACGTGGTCCCGACCGAGGCCTCCAGATCGGCCCTCGAGCAGAGGTCTCAGGCTTTCCCCATGGAGATTGGACGGCTTGCGCTGCCCGAGGAGGTCGAGTAGCGTGGGTAGCAGATCGACGAGCTCGACCATCTCGAGGACCCGGCGTTCGGCGGGAATCCGCCCGGTCCAACGGATCAGCAGAGGCACCCGCACCGCCGGCTCGTAGAAACAATGCTTCTCGAACCGACCGTGCTGGCCAACCATGTAACCATTGTCTCCGAGGTAGACCACGATGGTATCGGTCCCGTGCCCCGAGGCGTCGACCGCGTCAACGATTCGGCCGACTTGCTCGTCGAGGAATGAACTGGCCGTGTAGTAAGCCTGTTGGATCCCGCGCGATTCGTCGGGAGTCAGGCCGGTGAAGATGAGCGGCAGGTTGGACCGCTCCGCCTCGGAGACTGGAAACGGTGTGAACTGATCCGCGCGGAACCGGCCCTCCCACTCACGAGGGAATCGGAACGGCGAGTGTGGGTCATAGAAGCCGACAACCAAGGCAAACGGACGGTCGTGGGGCCGATTCACGAATTCGATCGCCCGGTCGGCGAAAAATTTCGAGTCCATCGCCGATGCCGGCAAGCCGACCGAGGCGCAGGACGCGTTGAGCCAGACCGACGCAGGATCCTTGAACGGCCTCCAGCTTCGCCTCCGGTCGCCTCCTTCGGGCGGGCGGGCCCTGAGCTCTGCCTCCCAATCGCCGAGGTCGATCCTATCGGCGAATCCGTGCGAGGACTTGCCATTGAAGTGCATCTTGCCGAAGGCCGCCGTCTCGTACCCAAGCCCGCCGAGCCAATCCCCGAGCGTCACCGCCGAGTCAGGCAGCGGCGTCGAAAGCTGGGTAACGCCCACCGCGTGGGGCAGCCTTCCCGTGATGAACGACTGCCGGCTCGGCGTGCAGACCGGAGCGTTGCAGAACGCCCGGTCGAACCGCACGCCCGCTCGAGCCAATGCGTCCAGGTGGGGCGTCGCCCGCCTCGAGTCCCCGTCGATCCCCAGGGTGCCGCCGCCGTGGTCGTCGCCTATCAGGATCACTAGGTTCGGCCCTTTCGGGGGTGTTACATCAACTCGCTGCCCCAAGGCATGTCGAGGGATATTCCCCGCATGAAGGAGGGCGACGTAGACGAGCAGGCGAGCGATGTCACGGGTGCGAGCACGGCGGACGTTCCGAATTCCCATGATCCTCTCCCGTATCCCCTTGATCGCAAAGCCGGGCCCGATGGCGGTTCTCTTGGGTGGCGAGCACACCCCGTGCGGATCCTCTACCTTGGCTATCGACAACAGAAAGTCAACTCGATTCGCCGCGAGGCGGGCGATGACCGGGGAGGGGTGAACTCCGTTCCTGATCATGGGAACGGCCCCTGGGACCTACGACTCAATCGCATTGCGACACGTCCGTGATCGGGATATCGTGAATTCTCCTCGATGAAGGACGCCACTACGGTCCAAGCATTCAACGGAGTCTCGGCCATGTCCAGCGAGACGTCGATCTGCCCCCACTGCCAGGCGGAGATCCCGAAGAGGGCGGCTCCCGTCGCCTTATGCCCGGCATGCGACAAGCCCCTGGATGCGAGGACGACCTTCCAACCGAAAACGTCGAGGTCGCGAAAGAAACTTTGGGGCGTCGTCTCCGCGCTCACCCTGATGGTAGTCGTGTTCGAGGTCTGGCTGACTCAAGGGGACCACGCATCAACTCTTCTCGATGCCATGCCCAAGGGCGTGCAAGCTCGGGTCGCTCAGGATCCCCCTTCGGCGGATCCCGAACCGAAAGCCTCCACCACGCGCCGCAAGCCCGCAGACCCCAACGCGGTGAAGAGCTCGATCTCGATCTCGAACGGCAAGGGCACCGACAAGGACGGCCCACCGAGGCCCCTCTTCGCACTCGGGCGACTGAACTTTCCCGAGCCCGGCGACACCGACTTCGGTCTCATATTCCATGAGATCTTCCGCCAGTCGGTCTTGATGACGGCCCGCGAGGACCTCGGCGCGAGGACTCGCGACGAGTCGCTGGGCGAGGCGACTCCCACCGACGTCCCCGCGGCGACCTTCGAGCTCCACTCCATACGCCGGACCGGGCAGCCCATCCTCGTGTCGATCCGTCGCACGAACGATACGGAGGGTGAGCCCTTGTGGTCGGCGGAAATCCCGCAGAAGGATCCCGCCGAGATCGAGCTCCTCTCGGTCGTCGAACGTGCGGGAGCTCTGGCTCGAGAACAGCTCCCCGAGGTCCTGAAGTCGTTGGGTTTGGAGTCGCGAGCGACCCCGGCGAGCGACACGAAGGGGACGCTGGCCGAGGAGGTGGAACGCCGGCTCAACCAGCTGACCTTCACCGAGCAGTTTGCCGCCGTCCGGGCGATCCATGAAGAGATCCGTAGGCAGGGCGAGTCCCCCTCGAGGATCGGGGGGCTGATCCGCGGCTACGCCAACCTCGGCGTCCTCACCGAATTCCACTGGAACGCGGCGAACCGCGCGTTCAAGGCCCGCGCCCTGGTCGAGGCCCAGCGTTGGCTCACCCGAGAGCCCGACTCACCCGTCGCCCTCGAACACCGCGCTTACGCCCTGGCCCTCGCCGGCCTGCACAAGAACGCACTCCACGACCTTGAGCGGGCGAAGTCAAAGAGGGCTGGAAAACCCGGCCCCGATTGGTCGGAGTGGGTCGGGAAGTATTGCCGATTCGAGACCACGTCGCTCGCTTCGGATGGAAACGGCCCGAATGGCCAGCTCGCCATGTTGCTGGCGTTCCTGACGGTCGAGACGACGTCCGGAGTGTCGAGGTCCATCGAACTCGCGCAAAGGCTCTTGAAACAGAATCCCGAGTGCTACCGGGTGCACGACGCGCTCTGCCAAATCGGCGGGATCTCCACCCTCCATACCGCCACGCTCCTTGGGATGCAGGTCTTTACGACCGAGCTGCCGAAGCGGCTCAAGGCCCAGGCCGGCCTGCCAAGGCGCTCCGAAGCCCTAGTTAAAGAGAACGCCCACGAGGCGAAGATTGCGGCCGCCCTGATCGACGAGGGACGCGACGATCGAGGTGAGCTCACGTGGAGCGTGCTGGGCCGAATGATGCGCGAGGTCCGCTTCGCCCAAGTCTGGCGACGCCTGG
This sequence comes from Singulisphaera rosea, assembly GCF_054877945.1. Classification (NCBI taxonomy): domain Bacteria; kingdom Pseudomonadati; phylum Planctomycetota; class Planctomycetia; order Isosphaerales; family Isosphaeraceae; genus Singulisphaera; species Singulisphaera rosea. Next base: position 303,094 of record NZ_JBTYIP020000007.1, read on the forward strand.
ACTTCATGCGTGACAAGTGGTGCGTCCCCGTCGCCGACTTCTTCGACGAGGCCAGGCCGCTTGTTGCGGACCATCCCTATCGACCGTTCCTCCAAAGTTACGTGGTCGACGCCGCCCACGATAAGCCCCTCATGAGGGAGCTCCTCCTCTCGATCACGATCCCCGACTTCGAGCCGACCGAATTCCCTTACACCTGGGCGTGCACCTACGCGGGTGTCGACAACGTCCGGGTGGAAGGACTGAAGACCCAGATCTGGGTCCGTACCGATTCCGTCTACCGCGACGTGTTGCGCTACCAGGGAAATTCACAGTCCCCGCTGAGCCCCGACGCGGCCCGACGGCTCGAGCGCGTCAGCCCCCACTCTCCCTGGGTCCGGACCGGGTTGATCCGGACCGATTGGGCCCACGTCGAGTCGCATGCAAGGGAATGGGAAGCGGCCTCGGGCGACCATCCCGAGGTTCTCATTGCTCTCGGTTACAAATACATCGATGCCAAAAAGTGGGAGGACGCCCGGCGCTGCCTGACCCGGAGCCTGGAGCTCTCGCCCGACAAGACTCCCTACGAACTCCTCGCCCGCACTTACAAGGAGCAGGGGGACCTGGCGAAGTGGCAGGAAACGCTCGAACGGTTCCTCGAGCGCCAGGAAGACACCGGGCTCGACCATGCCCGGGTCCAGGTCGACCTCGCGAATCATTTCATGGACCAGGGACAGTGGGAGAAAGCAAAGCCGTATGCCGATGCCGCCGCTCAAACGTGGGCCTCCTGGGCGATGGAGTGTGCGAGCCGATGTCACGAGGGCCTCAAGGATTACGACGAGGGCGTACTCTGGGCAAGCCGGGTCTCCCAACGCTATCCGGAGCAGAGTTGGGCGTTCTGGGTCGGCTTCTGCAAAAGGACCGGGCACGGCGACTTCGAGGCCGCACGAGACCTGGCCTATCGCCAGGTCGAATCGATCGCGGATCGTGCGGGTGCCCGGGAACGTATGACCATTGGTTTCCTCTACCTGCTCTGTGGCGACCGGGAGAAAGCTCTCTATGCCTTCCGTTCGGTCGTCGACGACCAGTACACCGCGCCGGCCTTGCTCGCGACCGCTTTCACCGCGGATGCGCTGGGAGGTTCGCAGCTTCGCGACGAATCGTTCGCGAATTTCGTGAACGGCCCCAAGACCAAACAACTGGGTACTGCACGGCTCTGTAGCTACTTCATGGAGGTTCTCAAGCTCGGGGACTCGGGTCACATCGACCTGAAAATTATCGACGAAATCCTTGGAAAGGTCGTCAAGGAGGGCCAGGCGAACGCCTCGTTCATGGCGGGGTGGTTCCTCCTGCTCCATGATTCGCCCGAGCACGCGAAGATCTACCTTCAGCGTGCGATCGACGCCCGAGAGACGTACGACTGGTATCGCGCACTCGCGCAGGATGCCCTTCGGAGCCCGCCCGGCGGGATGGGACGGCCAACGGCAGAGCCCGCGGTTGAGGCCGCGCCGAAGTCCTGACGACCCGGGACGGGATCATCCTTTCTCGCGGTCCTCGTTGCGAGGGTTCCCCATCGCGAGACCCCAAAGTGGTGAAGGAGAGCGGTGAACGCGATTGGGAGAGTCCGCTCCGGCCGGCCGAACCGCTACGTCGGTAGGGCGTTACCCCCTTTGCGCTGGGGAGCGATTGGTTATACTGAGGCGTAGTTCCCCCGCCTTCAGGAACGGCCTTCGGCCGCGTCTCGGGCCGGACCACGGTCGCAGGACGTCTTTCCTCGAGCTTTTGCCGAGGTGTTGCGTGAGACACCGGCCTTCCCAGGTCAACCGCCGTGATCTCTTGAGACTCCGGCGTCGGCGCCAGGATGGACCTTCGATCCCTTCGAGCGACGAACCGGTTTCCTCGAGCGACCTGCTCCGCGTGGGGCGCCCCGGGATGGGCTCGTTCTTCGAAGTCCGCATCGCGGCCAACACCCCCGGCGGTGCTGACCTTGGAGGGCGGGCCCTCGACAGGATCGACGAGCTCGAGCAGCAGTTGACCGTCTACCGCGACGACTCCGAGGTGAGCCGGCTCAACGCGACGGCTCACGAAGGTGGCGTGGTCGTCGAGGGCGGTTTGTTCCGGCTTCTCGAGCTCGCGGTGTCGATCTCCGAACGGACCGGCGGGGCGTATGACGTGTCCGCAGGTGCACTTTCCGAGGCCTGGGGGTTCTTCCGAGGCCCTCGACGCGTCCCCGACGCCGCAACGCTCGCCGACGCGAGGGCCAGGACCGGCCGGCACCACCTCCGGCTCGATCCCGAGCGCCAGGCCGTCTCCTTCGACCGACCTGGCGTGGTGATCAACCTGGGGAGCATCGGCAAGGGCTATGCGATCGACCGAGCGGTCGACGTGATCAAGGCCCACTGGTGGCCAACGACGGCCCTCATCCACGGCGGCCGATCGAGCGTTTTCGCTCTCGGATCCCCCCCCGGCCGATTCGGTGGACGCTGGGAGCTCGCGATCTGGAACCCGTTCGCGCCTGAAACGCCGCTCGGCCTCGTCCGCCTGAGGAACCGAGGGATGGGGACGTCGGGCGTCGGCTTCCAGCAATTCGAGGTCGACGGCCGGGTCTATGGCCACATCCTCGACCCGAGGACCGGCGAGCCGGCCCTCGGCCCCGCGAGCGTGACCGTCCTGGCACCCTCGGCCGCCGAGGCCGACGCCCTCTCGACGGCCTTCTACCTCCTCGGCCCGGCCGCGGCCGAGGCCTATGCCGCCGACCATCCCGAAGTCGGCGCGGTCTTCGTTGAAGAAGGCCCCGCCGACGGCTCGCCGAAAGTCGTCGTCATCAACTTGAATGACGACGATTTCCGGCAAGGCCCCTGACCGACCGCGCGGGTCGACCCTCGATCGCTTCGAGGTCCCCCTCGCCCTGAGCAAAAGGAGGACTCCCCTGGCTGCCTCGCGATCGTACTATCCCGGATTCCTCGGGGCGCTTTTCCTCGTGCTCCTGCGGATCGCCATCGGCTGGCACTTCCTCTACGAAGGCCTGGAGAAGGTCGAGTCGACCCACAAGGGGACGAAGCCCTTCTCGGCCGAAGTCTACTTGAGGAACTCGGCCGGGCCGCTCGCCCCGTATTTCCGAGGACTCGTCCCCGACGTCAACAGCCTCGCGAAACTCGACCCCGTTCGGCTCAAGGAGTCGTGGGCTGCCGACGTCGAGCGGATCGGGAATCACTTCAACTTCGACAATGAGCAACGAGAACGATCGCGCGCGATCCTGAAGAAGGCGGAATCCGACGTCGACGTCTGGTTCCAGGACAAGGCCGAGACCGAGAAGCGGCTCAAGTATTACCACGATCTGAGACAGGTCCAGGCGATCGAACACAATCCCAATGCCCTCTCGTATGAAAGGGAGCGTGCCGCGGCCCGCCGCAAGGACCTGGAGGTCGACCGCAAGAAACTGATCGAGCCGATCGACGCGATCGGATCCGCACTCCGCGAGGCCATCGCCAAGCCGCTCCCCGACCAGATCGCCGCGGACGGTCCTTACGTGCCCGAACGCACCTCGATCGATTGGATCAACCTCTCGACGATGTGGGGCCTGGTAATCATGGGCACCTGCCTGATCCTCGGCTTCCTGACGCCGCTCGCGGCGCTGGCCGGCGCGGTCTTCCTCGGGCAGATCTACCTGAGCATGCCCCCCTGGCCCGGCCTGCCCCCCAACCCGATGGCCGAAGGGCACTACTTCATCGTGAACAAGAACCTGATCGAGATGCTCGCCTGCCTGTACATCGCGTTCACGCCGAGCGGCCGATGGATCGGGTTCGACGCCATCCTCTCCGGTTGGATCCGAGGCCGGTTCTCCGGCCAATCCGACGACCTCGCCCCGGAATGAGCCTTCCGGGGCCGAGGAGCTCGGCCCGGATTCGCGGGGATTCTCATTCGACCCGTCCCAGATATTCCTGATCCCGAGAGGGCTTCGACGATGACCAACCTGACCCCCGAGCAGCGTGTCCTGGGACGCGAGAATGCGAACCAGGCGCTCGGAGTGACCCGACGCGACATGCTCAAGGCCGCGGCCGCCGCCCCGGCCCTGGGCGCGTTCTACTTCGGCTATGACAAGATGGACAAGCCCCCCGTCCGTGCCGCGATCATCGGCACGGGCAACGAGGGCTGCCAGGCGATGATCCGCGACCACAATCGCGACTATCTCAACTACATCGGCTTCTGCGACATCCGCCCGACCCAGCAGGCCCGCGCGGTCAAGGAGTTCACCGCGCACAAGCAGTACTCGGCCGAGGACGTGAAGAAGCTCAAGAAGTACGCCGACCACAAGGAGATGCTCGCCGACCCCGACGTCGAGGTCGTGGTCATCGCCCTGCCCCTCTGGCTCCACGCCCCGATCGCCATCGAGGCGATGAAGGCCGGCAAGCACGTCTTCTGCGAGAAGCTGATGGCGCACTCGGTCACCGAGTGCAAGGAGATGTGCCGGGTCGCCCGCGAGACCAACAAGCTCCTCGCCATCGGCCACCAGCGGCACTACTCGGTCCTGTACGACAACGCCAACTACCTCGTGCAGAACGGCCACCTCGGCGAGATCCGCCACATCCGCGCCCTCTGGCACCGCAACAACGCCCAGCCCAGGATCGCCAAGGGAGCCGACGGCAAGCCCGTCTACGACCCTCAGACCGGCCTCCCCGAGTATGTCAAGGACCCCCAGGGGAACGTCGTCTACGTCGACGGCTGGAAGCCCGACATCCTCAACGAAGACAAGAATATCGATTTCAAGAAGTACGGATACACAAGCCTCGACGAGCTGATCCGCTGGCGGCTCTACAACCGCACCGGCGCCGGCCTCATGGCCGAGTTGGGCAGCCACCAGCTCGACGCCTGCTCGATCTTCCTCGGCAAGAAGCACCCGTTGGCCGTCACGGGCATCGGCGGGACCTTCTTCTATACCGACGGCCGCGAAGTCGACGACCACGTCTTCGTCACGTTCGAGTTCCCGGGCAAGGCCCAGAACGACCACGTCGTCGTCACGTATTCGTCGATCAACACGAATGCGTTCGAGAACTACGGCGAGACCCTCATGGGCTCGCGCGGGACGATGGTCGTCGACGCCGAGAAGGAAATCCTCCTGTACAAGGAGGCGGGCAACGCCAACCTCTCGAGGACGACGAGCATCACCGTCGAGAAGGGCGCCGGCGGCAAGCCGGTCATCGAGGCCAGCCCGAGCACGGCCGGGCCTTCGGCCGCCTCTTCGCTCGGCGGCCTGGCGACCGCCGACCCCTCCCGCGGGTATCGCGAAGAGCTCGAGCATTTCGCCTTCTGCCTCCGCAACGGCAACGCGTCCGACTACTACGCCGACAAGGACCACCTCCCCCGCTGCCGGGGCGAGGTCGCCCTCGCCGACGCGGTGATCGCCCTGACGAGTAACCTCGCCATGCGGCAGAAGCGCCGGATCGAGTTCGACGAGAAGTGGTTCGACTATACGTCGCCCGAAGTTCCCGAAAACTCCGCGCACGCACTCGCCAAACGAAGCTGATCGACACGACGTCGGTTCGCCTCAACAAGAACGAGACTACGAGACCCGGCCTTCGCAAGGAGGTCGGGTCTTGTACGTTTCGAAGTCGACCTCCGAGTGCGAGCCGTCGACGTTGCGAAGTGGTGTCGTATTGACGGCTCCATCCGGATGCGGATGATCCCCCCGGTACGTGGGGCGCTCTTGCCCCGCGAATTTCGCCTTGGCTTCTGCAGCAAAAACGGGGCAGGAGTGCCCCACGGCCCGGGGGGACGTCCGGTGGGATTGTCAGCGTCGAGTCGGCCTTGCCAAATTTCGGGCGAATGCCGAGAATGGCGAGATCACCCAGGGAAGGGAGTTTCGCGACGAGTCTGACGCTCCCCGCCCCAGGTCCGCGCATAGGATCGGCCGGTCTCCTCCGGCCGGAAAAGGAGCGTCAACGGATGGCCGCCGCCTCGCTGCCCACGACCCCGACCGCGTCGCCGCCCACCACGACGCCCGTCCATCGGATCGGGGAGCAGGTCTTCGACATCGTCTCCGACATCGGAGACGTGGCGCTCTTCTCGGCACTGACCTTCTCCTGGCTGTTCCGCAGGCGCTCGCGATGGTCGGTGCTCATCCCGAGCTTCTACGCGATCGGCGTGATGAGCGTCCCCGTCGTGGCGATCACCGGGACGTTCATCGGCATGGTGCTCGCCGTCCAGGCCCATAGCCAGTTCGCGATGATGGGGCTGGCGACCCGGCTCGGGTCGGTCATCAACATCTCGTTGGTCAAGGAGCTCGGGCCGGTCCTGGCCGCGACGATGCTCGCCGGACGAGTCGGCTCGGCGATGTCGGCCGAGCTCGGGACCATGCGCGTCACCGAACAGATCGACGCCCTTACTGCCCTCGGCACAAACCCGATTCACTACCTGGTCGTGCCACGATTCCTCGCTTGCTTCTTGCTGATCCCCCTGCTCACCCTCATGGCCGACTTCATGGGCGTGATCGGCGGCGCGGTCGTCAGTACGCAGATCCTCATGGTCGACTCGTTCGCCTACTGGCAACACTCCCGAGAATATGTCGGGGGTCTAGACCTGTTCGCGGGTGTGTTCAAGAGCTTCTTCTTCGGCGCAGCCATCGCCCTCATCAGTTGCCACCGAGGATTCCACTCGAGGGCCGGTGCCGAGGGGGTCGGCCGGGCCGCGACCGAAGCCTTCGTGTACTCGTTCATCGCGATCCTATTCGTGGACTTCACGGTCGGCATCGCGTGGAACGCGGTCTACTACTTCATCTGGCCCAATTCGGCGGGCCTCCTATGAGTTCGACCCCGCCCTCACCTCCGCCACAGGCTCAAGGTCCAGGCGCCCCGATCGTCGAGATCCTCGGCATCACGATGCGGTTTCGCCAGCAGACCGTCCTCCGCAACCTGACCTTGAAGGTCCGTCGCGGGGAGACCCTTTGCATCATCGGCGAGAGCGGTTGCGGCAAGACCGTGCTCCTCAAGCTGATGATTGGCCTCATTCGTCCGACCATCGGCATGGTCAAGTTCGACTCGCGCGACCTCTCCACGCTCGACGAACAAGAAATGACCCAGACGCGGCTCCGCTTCGGCTTCCTTTTCCAGATGGCCGCTCTCTTTGACAGCCTCACGATCTACGACAACGTCGCCTTCGGCCCCCGCGAGCACAACCTGTTCGACGAGGCGACCCTCGAACGGATCGTCACCGAACGACTCCAGGAGGTCGGGCTACCGTCGGGCTTGGAACAGAAGAAACCGGCCGAGCTCTCGGGGGGCCAACGCAAACGCGTCGGGCTCGCACGGGCCCTCGCCCTCGACCCCGAGGTCATGCTCTACGACGAGCCGACCACGGGCCTCGACCCGATCATGAGCGACGTCATCAACGAGCTAATCCTCCAAACTCAGCGCACGAAGAAAGCGACCGGGATCGTCGTCACGCACGACATGAAGACCGTGCTCAAGGTCGCCGACCGTGTCGTGATGCTTTATCCCCTCGCTCGTCTCGGCCCCGACGAGTCGCAGGTGCTCTACGACGGACCGCCTTCAGGGCTCGAAGATCACCCCGACAGCCGAGTCCGCCAGTTCGTTCGAGGCGAAGCCGGTGAACGCCTCCGAGAGATGGCCCAGAACCGAGACAAATAGCAGGTATCTTCCCAGAGGGTCCTCATGAACGAACGGGTGATGCAATTCCGGATCGGCATGTTCGTCATCGTGGCGGGCCTCGTCCTGACCATGCTGATCGTCTGGTTCGGCGAGTCCCCGTCCCTGCTCCGCGACCACGTCTACGTCGTTGTCCACTACACCGAGGCCCCCGGCGTCAGCGAAGGGACCCCGGTCCGGAAGAGCGGGATCCGCGTCGGCGAAGTTGCCTCCATCGTCTTCGACACCCGCCCGAATCAGCCCGATGGCGTGCTCGTCACGCTCTCCCTCGACGGGAAATACAAGATCCGTGCGGGCTCGGTCCCTCAGGTCTCCCGGTCCCTGATCGGCGACGTTGCGATCGACCTCATGCCCGGGACAGGCTCGGGGCAGTTGGCCACGTCGAGGACCCCTCAGGACGCACCGATCATCGAAGGAGCCGTCGCTCCCGACCCTTCCAAAGCACTCGCCGCCGCGACGCAGGCGTTCGAAAAGGCCGGTACGACCCTCGCGGCCATCGACCTCGCCGCCAACGGGATCGCGAAGGTCGCCAAGAACGCCGACAACCTCAACGCATTCCTCGACACCTGGTCGAACACCGGTCACAAGGTCTCCGCCGCCGCCGCCGGCATCGACCGCTTCATCGCCGCTAACGAGGCCGACTTCAAGCCCGCTGTTGCGAACATCCGCGACGTCTCGCGAAAGGTCAACGACGCACTCGACGCACCAACTTTGACCGCGGTCAAGTCCGGGGTCGACCGCTTCTCCTCCACCTTCGCCAAGGCCGACAGTAGCCTCTCCGCCGCCGGCCCCCTCTTCCGAGACCTCGGCGCCTCGCCCAACACCAAACCCACCACCGACTTCGGCCAGACCGTCCGGCGCCTCAACCTGATCACGGCCGACGTCAACCTCTTGACCCGCCAGCTCTCCGACGGCAACGGCAACCTCAACTCGCAAGGCAGCATCCAGAAGTTGATCATGCGAGCCGAACTCTACGACAACGTGAACCGGATGGCCACCTCCGCGAACGAACTGCTGCTCGGCTTCAAACCGATCGTCAACTCCTTCCGCGTCTTCGCCGAGAAGGTCGCACGCGACCCTTCCTCGATGATGCGAGGCGCACTCCAGCGCTAACCTTCCCGTCAACGCCAAGGACCTTCTCTCTCGTCATCGAGCGAGAAGGCCCTGAGTACTCCCACGATCAACCGCATCGCCTCGAGCTCGCCACAACAAACGTCGCCAACCTGCCTTCGACACCGCCCAGTGAGACGGCTGAGTCTCAATCGTCGTCATCATCATCGTCATCGTCGTCATCTCGAGCTTTACGCCGATCGGTCAACTTCATCGGGCGGCTAAAGCTATAGGGCACGACGCGAGGGCGGGGTCGGAGGGTAGTCGTCGCTTGAGCCTGTCTCACCGGTTCGTCCGTCCGGGAAAACGGCGACGGCCCGGACGGCATCGCCGGAAGTTCCGAGGGCGGGATCACCTCGATCCCCGAGGACGGGATCGGCTGCAACTCGGTCTCCCCATCGGGAACAACCTCACCGGGAGCCAGGTCAGGTCCGGGAATCACTATCCCTGGCTCCGGCGGCACCACGATGCCCGACTTTGGCGGCGGGTAGAGGCCCTCGCCGATCACTCCCGGCCCACAAACCTTGCAGGTGCCTTCGCATCGATTCCCCAGCGACCTGAGCCCCTGCTTCGCCCACTTCCTCGTCGCGTGATCCGGGTCGCTCGCCGCCGCCCGGCTCAACGCCAGGTGCGCCTCGGGCAGACACGGCGCCATCTTCGCGAGCGACTCGGCCGCCTCCTCGCGAACCTCCTCGTTGCGGTCGTTCAATAACGCAAACACCAAAGCCCCGACGACTTCGGGGTGACATCTCCAGTCAAACTCCCGCAACTCTTCCGCCGCGTCGTCCCGTTCCTGCCACCTCCAACTTCGTTGGAGACGGACGATCTCTCGCATCACTTCCGACTTTTCCGCACCGCACAGGTCGCAGCTTCCTTTGGCTTTCCCGTGATGGCCGTGAAAACCAAGGAGCGATTGCGAGGATAGTAACAAGGCGCCGAGCGTCGTAGCGAGCATGGCGAGCACTCCAGGCGGAGACTTCATCAACTCAAGAATTCTATCATACTAATTTCGCCGGAAGCCCGGCAACACCGAAGCTACCTAATCGTCCCAAACACCCCAAAACCCCAGTTGCTCCGTCAATTCCAGTGACGAAAGTTCGATCACGCAAGCCCGTCCGGATGGGGACGGCAAACGACCCGGGGCGGCTCACAATCCCTACGACATTGCCTTCTCTATCGATTACTTAAATCACGACAAAATACACATATTTCGTTCAAACGGTCCCCTTGGGAAGGCCGTCTCGGACGCTCCGCGTCCTCTTTTTCCCGAATTCCACGGTAAACGAGAGGACGGTCCTCTGGCGCATGTGATCTCCGAGAATTCACCCCCGCACAGGCCGTGCGTGGACGCGTTTCGCAGCCCAAAAGCCGACGCGGACCGTCGAAGACGGCATCCCCAAGGGGACCCTGGGAACGAGGTTTTTCGTTTGCAACCCGAGCGGGAACCGCCCTGACTGGGCTTTTGGAACTCGTCGAATCTCCCAAATCGCGATCGGTCTCCGGAAAGGGAAAGCGCGGCCACCGGGGAAAAAACGTCAATTCTAAATCACTTAAGCAACAAAACAATTCTAATATTTTTCGGTTTAACCGCGATAATTTGCGGCTCGCCTCGGATGCTGCCGTCCTCTTGCGATCCCCGCGTAGTCGGGTGATGATATCTCGGAGAGGATTTCGGAGCATGTTGCGAGGGTTGTCGAGGAGGAGAGAGTGGACCGATCCCCGAAACTGGCCAGCCCCTCCCTGGTCGTCCTGGCGGTCCTCGCCGTCATCGCCGCGCTTTATTTGCTCAAGGCGATCTTGATCCCGATCGCACTCGCGCTGGTCCTGGCGTGCATGCTCGCACCGGTGACCACGGTTCTCAGGAAACTGCTCCCGCTTGGGCCGACGGGCGCGGCGGTCGTTTTGTTTCTGCTGATGGTGCTCTGCGGGCTTTATGTGGCGAGCCTCGCGGCCGAGAGCCTGGTCCAGGCGGCGAATTCGCTGCCGACGGATATCGAGCATATCTCGGGGCAGTTGAGCCGGCGACTCAACGACATGATCCGCGACCATCCGTCGATGCGCGGGATTTTGCCGGAGCCGGGGACGATCGACCTACTCGGGGATGCGAACCGGGCTTTGGTCATCGACAACTTGAGCTACGGGCTGGCGGACCTCACGATCCGGGTCGGGCAAGGGATGTTTATCTTGATCCTGGTGCTCTTCCTGCTGGCGGAGAGCGAGATGCTCACGCCGAAGGTGATCCGTTTTTTTGCGGCGACTCCCGGGGATGCGGTCGCGGCGGGGAAGATCCTTAGCAGGCTCACGGGGCAGATCCGGTCGTACCTCGTGGCGAGGACGTTGATCAACCTCGGGCTCGGGATCGTGCTTTCGCTCGCGCTTTGGGTGTTGAACGTCAAGTATGCGTTCGCACTCGGCCTTTTCGCGGGGTTGGCGAACTTTATCCCGTATGTCGGACAGCTCATCGGCGGGTCATTGCCGAGTCTGATCTCGCTCGGGCAGTCGGGATCGATCGGCGATGCCCTGATCGTGGCCTCGGTGTACCTCGCGGCGGTGGCCGTGGAGGGGTATGTCGTGACGCCGTTCATCATGGGACGGTCGCTCGACATGAACGGGACGACGGTCCTGATCGCGTGCCTCTTCTGGGGCTTCCTGTGGGGGCTCGTTGGGTTGATCCTGGCGATGCCGATCGCGGTCTCGATGAAGCTGGTCTTTCAGGCAGTCCCCGAGCTGAATCGCTGGGCCGAGTTGATGAGCATGGATTGGAAAACCCCGCCGGTGGCGACTCTCGCGGAAGTGCCTCCTCCCGACGGGCCGGGCCCTCCGGGGGCAATCTCGGACCCCGCGATGGCTGCAAGCCCGTCTCGGCATCGAGTTTGACGTTCTTGCGATCGAACCGGGTCGGGGCATCGGATCCGATTTCGCGACATCGAAAGGATTTCGTCACGTGCAAAGCTTGTTGCTCGCGATCGCGATGACTGTGGCCCCGACTCCGATCGAACGAGGTCAAGTCGCGTTCCGCCCTACCCCGGCGGAGTCGTCCGTACCCGAACAGTTCCGGCTCTCGGCCGAGGTCTTTTCATTTGAGGCCGAGCTGCGGTTGACTCACGAGACATACACTGTCTCGGCGGTCCGATTCCCGTCGCCGATCACCACGCCTGATCCCGAGAACAACACGGTTCATGCCGAATACTTCCGCCCCGTCGGGGCATCAAAGCGGCCCGCCGTGGTCGTGCTGCACATCCTGGGGGCCGACTTCGCGCTTTCGAGATACCTGGCAGCCCGGCTGGCCGATCGCGGGGTCGCCGCCCTGTTCCTGAAGTTGCCGTACTATGGAGAGCGACGACCCGCGAGGGGCGAGAAGCGCTTCCTTTCGACGGACATGGAGCGCTCGCTGCTGGCAATGCGCCAGGGAGTTTGCGACGTCCGGCGCGCGGCCGCCTGGCTGGCCTCGAGGCCGGAGGTCGACCCGACGAAGCTCGGGGTCACGGGGATCAGCCTGGGGGGAATCGTGGCCTCGCTCGCGGCGGCGTCGGATCCGACGTTGCGAAACGCCGCGTTCCTGTTTGCGGGGGGTGATCTCGCAACGATCCTCTGGGAGATGCCCGAGGCGGCCAAGTATCGCACGCTCTGGGTCGAGTCGGGTCGGAATCGCGCGGATCTGAAACGACTCACGACGCCGCTGGACCCGTTGACTTACGCCGACCGCCTCGTCGGTAAACATCTGATGATGGTCGCCGGCAAGGTCGACGAGGTCATCCCCCCCTCCTCGGCTCGGTCGCTTTGGGAATCGTCGGGTCGGCCCCCGATCATCTGGTACGACTGCGGCCACTACTCGGCGGCCGGTTTCCTTCTCCCCGCGGTCCGGGAGACGGTCGAGTTCTTCGCGGCGGACATCGGCGGGAGTTGATGCCCTCGCTCCAGGCCCCCGGCGACGAACCCCGATTCGCTTCGCGGAAACCGTTGCGGGAAGGAGGGCTTCGGGGTATCCTCCCGCGTCGGGAATACCCGCTCGAGGCGACAGGAGGGTGCGGATGGCGGCCCAGGTCACCAGCGTTTTCTTGTACGTGGACGACGTACTCAAATCGCTCGAATTCTATAACGAGGTTGTGGGCGCCCAGGTGGCCCAGGTCCATGCCGAGACCGAGGGGGCACCGATCAGCCTGGCGATCCTCCGGATCGGCAACTTCAGCCTGATGCTCCACCCGCGCGAGGCCCACTCCGCCGAATTCACCGATACGCGGCCGGGCGTCGGGATCCACCTCCAGTTGCGTGTGGACGACATCGATGGCTTCTATCAACATTGCCTCGACGAAGGGGCGATGCTGAGCGTCTCCGGCGAGCCCGCGGACCAGAGTTGGGGGTGGCGTGAATTCGCCTTGAAAGATCCCGACGGCTACGTCTGGTCAATCTACCAGGACAATACGGGCGGCCAGTGGACCTGAGCTAGTCCTAAAACAAGCGTACCCGGCACGATGACATAGGGATGACAGCGGTCTGCGCCCTATAAAACAAGGCATGCCACGAAACTATGGAAATCGAAGAGGCGCTCACTCGAAAACGCACACGCTCGCGCAAGTGCCGTTGCCAAAACCCCTTAAATCCAAGTTGGAGGGGCGTGAGAGGGTTTTCGATACGCTTGGTTTAGGGCTAGTGCAATCCCGACGCAAACCAGATCGCCTGCGCCCTAGACCTCCCAGCCTTCGGCGAGGGCCAGGAGGTTTGAGCAGACAACCAACCCGGCCGTCTCGATCCGCAAGAGCGTCGGGCCGAGCCCAACCGACACCCATCCTGACGATCGAGCAGCCTCGGCCTCAGAATCCGTGAATCCCCCCTCGGGTCCGATCGCCACGATGGCCTCGCCCCCTCGTCGTCCGCTCGGCCAGGAGTACAAGGGCTTCCCCCCCGGGTGCGCCAGGAGGCGGGGACCGTCGCAAGGCTTTGCCGCGAAGGATGCCCAGGGGATCGGGCGGTCGAGCTCCATCAACCGGTTCCGGCCGCACTGCTTCGAGGACTCGACGATCGCCCGCCGCAGGCGGTCGAGCTTGGTCGCGCGTGGGTCGACGACCGACCGCTCGGTCACGATCGGAACGAGCCTCGAGACCCCGAGCTCGGTCGCTTTCTCGACGAGCCAGTCGAAGCGATCCCCTTTCGGCACCGCCGTGGCGAGGGTGAGCTCGATCGCAGCCCGACGATCGGGAGCCACACCGTCGAGAACGACGAGTTCCACCCGATCCCGTCCCGTGCCGACGACCTCCGCCAGGACGGAATGGCCCCGGCCGTCAAAGACTTCGACCTGGGCTCCGACGTCGAGTCGACGGACCCGGCTCAAGTGTCGGGCCTCGTCCCCCTCGAGCGTCAGCCGGCCCTCTCGGGCGGGTTCGGGGCAATAGAAGCGGTCGGGCACCGATCCTCCTCAATGGTTGTGGCAAAAGGCGAGGCGGATTTTAACCGATGGTAGGGAAGGGATGCGACGCCAGGATGCGCGTCCGCATGGAGAGGGATGAAGGGAGTACGTCGCTCGGTGTGGAAAGGCCATTGGAAACTTCGTCGCGACCCGTTCCTCGACCCCGGTTCGCCCTTCGTCTCCCTTCCCGGTCATGAGGAGGCCGTGGAGCGTTTGGTCCAGACGATCGAGTCCGGGCAGCGGTCGGCCTTACTCCGTGGGGCGGGCGGATTGGGCAAGACTCGAGTCTTGGCCCAGGCCCTGGCCAGGGTCAAGCGACCCACTCGTCGCATCGCCCTCCTGACGAGCCCTTCCGACGGCGCCCAACTCCTGGGCGGCCTCGCGGAAGGGTTGGGAGCCCGGGTCGACCCGGCCGCCGGCCGAGCCCTGGCGTGGAAATCCCTTGCCGACGCCGTCCGACTCTGCCGCTGGCAACGCTTGCACGTCGTCCTTGCGGTCGACGACTCACAGGACCTTCTCGACGGCACCGACCGCCTTGACCTCGAACGCCTAATCCACCTCGACACTCACCCCGAATCCCGGCTCACCGTGATTCGGGCCGCTCGGGAGCTCGAGGACGGTGAAATCTCGGGCCAGGTGTGGGGCCTCTCGATTCGACTGGTCCCCCTGACACGTTCCGAGTCGGAGCATTACCTCCTCGAGAAGCTCGGGGCCGCGGGCAGGCTCGAGCCAACATTCACGCCAAGGGCGATCCAACGAATCCATTCCAGGGCCGGGGGAAACCCGCGAGGGCTCGACCGGCTGGCCTCGCTCGCCTTGATGGCGGGGGCCGTGTCGGGACTTGAGATCATCACGCCGGAGGTCGTCGACGGATCCTCCCGCGAGTGCGTGGGCGACCCGCTGACCGCCTAGCCTCGGGTCGTTCGGGGTGGTCGGCCATGGCGGCCCCGTGCTAGGATAATTCGAGACGGTCGACGTCAGGTGCGGGGCGTCGCCGGTCGTGATGGCCCTCCGACACCGACCCGGCCTCCCCAGCCATGACGAAAACCTCCGTCCCTCTCCACAACCCCTACAAGGCGGCGTTCCTGGCCTGGCTCTGCCCGGGGCTAGGGCACTACTATCAGGGGCGAGTCGGCAAAGCCATTCTGTACGCCTCGTGCATCCTGACGCTCTACTTCCTCGGCTTCGCGATCGGCGAGGGGAAGATCGTCTACTGGCGTTGGGTCAACCCGCTGAAGAACCCCGAGAAGTTCTGCCTGCACTACGTCGGCCAGTTCTTCGTCGGCCTCCCGACCCTCCCCGCTCTCATCCAGGGGACCCTGGCCTACTACGGGCTCGAGCCGCTCCTGGGGGGATTCATGGCGGATCCTCCCCAGAACGTGATCAACGGGCTGCATCCGCGCCTCGGCAAGCTCGTGGAGGTCGGCACCATCTACACGACCGTCGCGGGACTGCTGAACATCCTCGCGATCTACGACGCTTACGAAGGCCCGGCCTACTCCGATAGCGAAGAGGAGTCGACCGAGGAGCCCGCCGTCCCGGCCACCGCCGCGATCGCGAATCTCGAAGGCCTCAAGGCGGAGGGGTCGGCATGATTCACATCTACTGGTTTGTTCTTCCACTGGTCGTCGCGATCAGCCTCGTCTACTCCGCGTCGCGGCACGAGTCCTGGCCCAAGATCTGGGGCCATGCGTTCCGCCTTTGCGGCATGATCATCGGCATCCTCGCCGCGTCGACGACGATCCTGCTCTTCATCAACACCTGGGTCTGAACGTCACGGTCACGCTCGAGCGCCCGGATCCGCCAAGGATGCCGGTTCGGGCGTGGGTTGATCCGCCTTACGTCGCCAGTGAAGGGTACAGAAGGCGAGGACCGCGAAGACCTGGACGATCGCGAGGGGCAGGAACTGCATCCAACGTCGACCTTCGGGGAGGCCCTCGATGTCGGCCGGTCGTAGGGTGCTGACGGCGTTGCGCGTAAATCGCCCATCGATCCAGCCGCGGGGCAGTGGAGCGCCTTGCCAGAGCGGCCAGACGACCTCGACGAGCGGATCCAGGAAAGCCCGATCCGGGATCCGTGCACCGACCCCCTGGAAGAGCAGCATCAACACCCCACCCGCACCGGCCAAAGCCACCCCGATCCAGGTTGTGGCTCGCCCCAGCGCCAGGAAACCGGCGACCGGCAGCATCGCGAACGGCAGGAGCGGCACGAGGAGCCGAGGCCCGGTCGACCAGCCTCCGGTCCACTCGGGATAGCTGAGGTTGACGAGCGCGATCGCGGCGACGACCGCCGCCGAGACTACCGCCATCCCCCAGAATCGCCGGCCGACCAGGACCAGCCACCCGGGAATTGCAAGCATCAAGATGGGTGCATAAAAAAAGAGCCCGCGGTAACGCCCCCAGAACAGCGGGATGGCGTGGGACCAGTCCGGGGGTCGGAGCCCCAGCGGATTCTTGGACGAATGGACGTCGCGGAACGCCTCGGTCGCGTGGTGAAAGTACCCCATCTCGAGGAACGACCCGAACGCAAGTTGGTTGTAAACCAAAAGCAGAAGCGTCGGCAGGAGCGCCCCCACGCCGAATTCGCCCAGGACCGCGACCCCTCGGCGACGTCCGATGACCTGGGCCAGAAGGTAGAATCCCAGGATCGCCGAGACGGGCCCGACCTGGAGCTCGATGACCGACGCATAGGCGGCCAGAAACCCCGCCAGGAGCATCCGGATCGCCCGGCGGGTGCGCCCGATCTCGAGCCGCCAGAGTAACGCGAACGAGCCCAGCAAGGCGAACGCTGAGGCCTGGTGGCCATAGCTCATCGTCGCATAGGCATACGCGGGCGTTGCGAGGCCGTACCCGAGCCCAACCAGGGCCGACCGCCGAGGCCCGCAGCCGACGTCGCGAGCGAGGCCCACGAGCAGGACACCCGTTAGCGCCGAGAGGAGGCCCGAGGTCCCCAGGGTCGTCCAGTAATCCGCCGGCCAGTAGGCGAACCCCGGTCGCTTCAAGGGATGCCCCGGCAGGCCGAAGACGGCCTTGGCCACGAGATACGGACCGGTCGCCAGGAGAGAATATCCGGGCAGCTTGTCGGTGAAATAGTGGCCGTGGAACCAGGCCTTATCCCCGGTCTGGTCGTCGAGCCCGTCGAGGCTGATCGTGCCCCGATCGACGATGGCATAGGTGAGCATGAGCCGGCTCGCGCTATTCCAGTCGCGCGAGTGCCAGAAGAAGGCGTAGCTGCCGATCAAAATCAGAAAGACCCAGAGTTCGGGGCTTCGGAGAGGCCGCACGATCAGGCATCCTCGGAGTTGGTCTTGGGCCGGGCGACCCGCCGGAGCGAATCGAAGGCCGTGATGGCTCCCAACGAGGCCAGGAGCGCCGAGACGGGCTGGAGCGAGATGAAGTAACGATCCCAGGCCAGGGGGAGGTAGGCCGTCACGACGATGAGGGTCACGACCGCCTGGACCACCAGGGCCCAGGTTATCGGCAGCGCCTCCGTCGCCGAAGCGTGACGCCCCAGGGCAATCGCCACGCCTAAGCCCCAGAGGACGCACGGGATCCAGAAGACGAGTCCCCAATCCTGGCCCGGGTCATAGCGTTTGTCCGAGTCCGAGGCGCGAGGCCCAAAGGGACCGAACCTCCCGAACCCCTGGACGGCGACGGTCGACAGTTTGGCCGCCGGAGTCTTCAAGGCGTTGTGCGGATGGATTGTCTGCTGACCGCTCGACGTCGAGACCCGATGCGTCACGAGCCACTTCCCTCGGCCCCAGACGTTCATCTGGACGATCTCGTCGAACTGGGAGGGTAACGCTTGCCGAGGGTGGGCCGTCATGAACGGGTTCAGCACCACGAACGTGGCGACCGAGACGACTCCCGCAACGACGGCCGCCGAAATCCAGAGAACCTTGCGCGTCCATGGGATCCGAGGCAAGACGAGCGCCAAGGCCCCCCAGGCCAGGATGACGAACATCACCATGCCGCCGTTAAGCTTCGCGAGAGTCGCCAGCCCCGCGAAGACCCCGGCCGAAAGCGCTCCCAGCCACGACGCCAGGCCATTGTTCCCCGAGAGGATTCTCCGCCAGGTCCAGAGCCCGAAGAAGGCCGACGCCAGCATCAGGCTTTCACAGGGGACGTCCGACATCGCCCGACGCGCATGCATGGCATAGAGCGGGTTGATCATGAGGAGCAACGCGGCGAGCCAACCGACGCGACGCCCCGACACGAGCACCCCCAACCCGTACGCGGCAACACAGCCGAGTGCCCCGAACACGGGAGACGGCTCGCGAGCGACCACGAGCATCTCGTGGGGACCGAACGTACTCTTCGGGTTGTGATACCAATCGAACGCCGCTTGCTGCGGAGGAGCCTGGTAGCCTCCCGCCGAGAGCGCCAGGCCGATCACGAGCTTTGGAAGGGGCGGCAGGTCGAACGCCGCGTAGCCGAGCCAGGCGGGATGGTTGGAGTCGCCGTTCCAGTAGAGATCCGCGAAGTAGGCCTGGGAGATATAGGCCCACTCGTCGATGAACGTGGGTTCATCCGCCAATCGGTATCCGAAGACCACGACGGCAAGGATCGCGAGCAAGGCCGCGTCCAACCACCTTGCACTCCTGGAAAATGGGACGGATATAGGGGTTGTCTCGGATTCGGACATGGCCCCGCCGGGGTCGAGATGGAAGCTTGGGGAAAGTTTGCGGAATCCACGGTAGTTGGCCGCAAAAACATTGTAGAAATCCGCGGGGATTTTTGGCAACCGTAGGATCGTCGGCTAAGTTTCATCGACGATCTTCAACAACGTGTGGTCGTCACCCAGACTCCGCACCCGCAGCACCACGACCGGATGGCTTGATCGCCGCGAGGTCGGGTCGGCGGCTACGAATCGGCGGCCGGAGTGCCGCCGGGATGATGTGGACGGCGGGAGGGCTTCGCCCGCTCGTCGCGTCAGGGAACAGTTGCTTACGAATTGAGTCGACACCCACGAGCGTCCCGATGCGAACCGTCCCTCCGCGCCGACCGAGGCGAACCGCCGAGCGTGACCGAGCCGGATTCCGGCACGGGAGCGTCTCGATCGTGGTCCGTCGACCAGTCGGTCGCGAAGGACCCGTGACGTCCTGACCACCCACGAGTTGGGCGAACGTCCAGCTGGGCCCCCGGTTCGGTGCTGCGCGGTCAGTCGACCCCGCCACCGAGGGCGTGGTCCCTGGCTCGAGGAGGCCATGCGATGCGCGTAGTGGTGTCGGAAGATGGGAGAATCGAGCGATGACGACGATGCGATGGTGTGGAGGACGCTCCCCGCGAGGGGCGCCTCGATCGGCCGGGTCCCGTCGAGGCCGGCCGATGATCCTGGCCCTGTTGGCCGCCGCGAGCCTGCTCCCGGCCGGCTGCCAGGCGGGCCTTTCCGGCGCCTGCGGCGGTGGCCCCTGCGGCAGCACGAGCCCCGGGTTCCTCAGCCGGATCCGCTCTCGAGTCTTCACACGTCCCGCGCCTGCGGCCCCCTGCTGCGGTCAGACGATCGGTGGCGAGGCACCCCTCGAAATGGGCTCCCCCGCCGTCGTGACGCCGATCCCCGGCCCGGGTGCCACGATCGTCCCGTCAAACCCGCTAATCCCCTCGTCTCCCCCGGCGACGACCGAACCTCCGATCAACGATCTGGAGGCAATCCCGTCGAAGGAGAAGACCCCGTCGGCAGTGCCTGGCTCGGCGAGTGAGACGGGCACGAAGCCGACCGCAGGACGCGCGAGCTACGAGGCCTCGGGCTCGCGCAATCGGATCAGTCGCTTCGGCGACGACCTGACTCGGGCAACCGTGACGACCTCCGAGCCGGCCTCCGGGTCGGCGCGGGGGTCCGCCCCGTCGTTCTCCGAGGAGCCGACGGTCTCGCTCCTCGAGAACTTGCCGGCCGTCGAAGACATCCGCGACTGGCGTTCCAATGATTTGCCGCCCCCCGCGGAGGCGGAATCGTTGAAAGCCCCCGAGGCCAAGAAGCCCGAAGCGTCGCCTCGGGCTGAGCCTGCGTCTTCCTCCGTCGAGCCGCCGGTGGGTGCCGTCAGCGTCACCCCCGGCTTCCGGCGCTTCAAGTCGGTCGAGCCCAAGCTCGCCGGCGGCAGTCTCCCGACCAAGGAGGGTCTCGACTGGCTCGCGGAGAAGGGCTACAAAACCCTCCTCGACTTGCGAGAGCCGAGCGAAGTCCAAGCCTCATTCATTGCCGATGTGACGAGCCGTGGTCTGCGATATGTTGTCTTACCGATTGGTCTGAAGCAAGTGGATGCCGAACATGTCTCCCGATTCGAAGAAGAACTCGCCCTGGCCAGCTCACGTCCCCTTTACTTTTGCGATACCGACGGGTCTCGTGCGGGCGTACTCTGGTACATCCATCAGTTGACCGTGAACAAGATCGACGCCCAGGAGGCCAATCGCGAGGCCGAGGAACTCGGACTCACGGACAAGGTCTACTGGAGCGCGGCGAGCTCCTACCTCGAAGGGCTGAAGTCTCCCCAGGCAAGTACGCCCGCAGCGCAGAATCCGCCCGCCCCGACGAGCCCTACCGCCGGCCCATCGGCCGCGCGCGGGAGATCCAAGACCGACGAACTCGCGGGGGCCGACCCCGAATCCAAGTCACTCAAGGACGTCGCGACTCCGCCCGATGACGACCATCTCAAGGTGACCGATCACCGCGACCAGACTTCCTGGCGTTCCTACGCCGCGCTCGTGGTCACGGGCCTGGGCGTTCCACTCGCCTACATCAGTCGCTCGGCGTTCCCGTCCCTTCGAACGCTGTCGAGGGCCAGTCTCCCGTCACCGGGGCCAGGACCGAAATCGCTTCCTCCCGGGTCGGGTGCTTGAACGTGAGTCTTCGGGCGTGCAACGCGACGCGCTCCAACCCGTCGCCCGCCCGGACGGTGGTTTTCGCACCATACTTTCGGTCGCCCGCGATCGGGAACCCACGCTCGGCGAACTGCACGCGGATCTGATGACTCCGGCCGGTAATCGGCCGGACTTCCACCCAGGTCGTCCCCGCCTTTCGTCCGACCACCCGATACGCCAGCCGCGATTCGAGGCCGCCCGGCGTGCCCGGACGGACCGTCCGGACCACGTTCCTGGCCTCGTCTTTCGACAGTGTGTCGGACCACTCCCCGGTCTCTGGGGTCACGATCCCCTCGACGATCGCCCAGTAGATCTTCTCGACCGTCCCATCCCGGAACTGCGTGGAGAGCCTGCTCGCGGCCTTGCTCGTTCGGGCTAGCAGCACGACTCCCGAGGTCGTGCGATCGAGCCGGTGGACGAGGCCGACGAAGACATTCCCCGGCTTTTGGAAACGGACCTTCAGGTCGTCCTTCGCGAGATCGACCAGGCTGGGCTCGCCGGTGATGTCCCCCTGCGTCAGTAGTCCTGCGGGTTTATTGACGGCGAGGCAATGATTGTCCTCGTAGAGGACATCCAGCGTGGACTTGGCCATGTCGTTCGCAATTCGAGCGTGGGTCGATCGGGACGGGAAATGGGATTAGATGGCGACGTCGGTGACGCGCTTGACCACAAGGGTCGCATAGGCCCCTTTGGGCAGCTCGAACGTCAAGGTCAGCTTCTTCCGGCCTTTCTCGAGTTCGTCGTCCCCGCCGTCCCCCGCGAGGTTCTCGGGGAAGAAGAGCGCCGGTCGCAGCCCTTTCGAGAAGAAGACGTCTTTCAGGTGGCGGACTCGGAGGTCCTGCCAGGTGAGGCCGAGTTCGGCCACGACCTCATTCGCAATCTCCCCCTGTAGCCCCTCCGGAGATGGATTCCTCGAGGACGGGAGCGGGATCTTGGCGGATGCCAGTGACTCGGCCTGTTCGGCTTCGAGACCCCGGTGGATCGGGAGCGAGGCCACCTTGAAATCGAAGGGGATCCGCTGATCCTCCCGGGTCGTTTGCGTGATCAATCGCCCGAGGATCAGGTTCCACAAGTGGCTCTGGAACGCCGAGAAATAGAGCGAGCGGAGCTCGCGGCGGACCCGGGCGAACGCCCCGCGAAAGTCGGTGGGGTGGTCGACCAGATACGTGACGAGGCTCCTCGCGTGCGAACGCTCGAGACGGGCCTTCGCCTCGGCCCAGCGGCCCCAGCACTCGCGGAGCACGGCCTTCTCCGCCTTTGTACCCGGCCGATCGGAAGGGTTCGGCTCCGCCAACGCGAGCTTGAGCGCCAACTCGTAGTCGCCGGTCAGCCAGGCCTGGCCGATGAAGCCGCCGCCGAATCCGACCGAGCCGAAGCGTTGATCGTCGAAGTAGTTGGGCAGGCCGTCGCGGGGCAGTTCGCCGACCGCTCGGTTCGCCCGGGCGAGCGCCACATCCGAGAGGGCACGGAGGACGACCGAGAACCGATTGCCCCGGAAGTTCTCCGGGCCGTAAGGACTGTCGAGTCGACCGAGCGGGATCAGCTCGAAGCTCGACTCGCGGAGGACTCGTTCGGGGCCATCGAAGATTGTCAGATATTGGGTCGTGACCGCGTGGCGATCCTTGAGGCCACCGTAGCTGATCCGACGGCCCGCGAGGTTCCATCGTCGGCAAATCGCCTCGATCGCTTCGAGCGTCCCGAGCCCGCGCTTCTCCAGGCGGTAATAGACGAAACGGCCGCCCTCGTCCCCCGAGACCAGCGGCAATTCCTCGACCCGAAAATCCTCCGGCTGACGTTTGAGCTTCATCGTCCTCACGCGCGATCGGCGACGGAAACTGAACCTCGGGCGTCGTCCGAACCCAGGAGGTGGCGCCCGCGGTCCTCAATGCTACCAACATCGCGTCGGCATCCCCAGGGCAAGCGCCGAAGGACCTCGCCCCGGGATGCCGCAGGCATCTCGCGAAAACGCAGGATCAACGCGTCGACGACTGCCTTGGGAACGGGCCTTGCGTCCAGGCCCAGATCGGCCAACGAGTGTTCGCGGACGTCATGGTCTTCCCGCCGTTGACGAAGCCCGCCAGATAGATCACGAGCATCAGGATGCCAAGCCCGCCCGCGAGCGAGCCGATAAGCCCCAAGTTCCTCTCGACGCCAGGCTCGACCGGCTCCGGCACGATCTCGGACTCAGTCAAGGTGCTGGTGAGGAGTCGGCGGCGGTTCGCAAAAGCATAGGCAAGCATGAAGACGAAGAGCACCCAGAAAACATGGTGCATGTTCACGTATTTTGGGCGCGAGGGATAGAAGAAGTAGAGTGCCGTCAGGTTTTGAAAGAGGAGCATCGTCCCCGAGAGCCAGAGGACCGGGAGGGCGGCCCAACCTCGGGATTTCCTGGAATAGATCACCAGCCACGCCAACGCGCCGACGAATCCCAGGACGCAAACGCCGTCGACGAGCCAGAGAACTGTCCGGGCCAGGCCGTCGGGGTCGGGATAGCCGTACGTCCTGAGCGACGCGGACCACTCCTTGAGCTTGACGTCGGGTCGGATCCGGCCGAGCCGATGCCAGAGCGGGATCAAGCCCAGGACGTAGACGATCGCGTAGGACGAGGCGAGCTTGAGATTCTTCTCCTCCGGAGGTTCGGGATAACGACGCCCGAGCATCCCGAAGGCGAAGCTGAAGCCGGCGATCAAGCCACACGACGTCTCCATGACATTCCAGTGGTTGATCGCATACCCCGAAGAATCCTGGAGCACGTTCGCGAGGTTCCCCAGGAGTCGGCCGGCCGACATACCGACGCCGAAACCGACGAACGCAAAGAGGGCCCCTCTCAGCCCGACCGGCTTCTTGTTCGTGGCCAGCCAGATCAGTTGGCCGATCGCCGCCCCCATGTACGCGATCGACCCGTCGTTCCTCGGCGGATTGATGTGGAACCCGAGCACATCCACGACCAGGAACGAGACCGACCATCCCGAGAACAGGACGGTCCCCACGAGCCCGAGCCATTCGCTCGTCGTCATGGGCGTCTTCTCGAGCATGAGCCCGATCAAGGCCCCTCCGAACGTCCCCCATGTCGCCCCCTGGAGGAACAAGGTAGTGAACCCATAGGCGAAGTTGATCGGGGTATCCGCCTGCGCGTAACCGTGCAGGATCCCGTAGCTCATCGACCCGCCCGACCCAATCCCCATCGCCGCGAGCGCGGCGAGGATCGGCATCCAGCGGAGCAACGACCGCTGCCCGCTCACATAAGCGAAGGCCAGGCCGAGCACCGCGCCGGGGTACATCGCCCCGACGAGGTGCCCGAAATCGCCTCGGATTCCCCATCCCAGCCCGACCGCAAGCGCAACGAACAGGCTCCGACCGAGGCGGTCGACGAAACTCATGATGCGGCTTCCTCTCACCCAAGAGTATCGACCCAGCGGCAGGAATGATCGCGACGAAGGGCAGGAATCGTCGCGGAGGGGCGATCTCCGCCCGTCTTGCCGACGGAGGGGGCGCGTGTCGAACGCTCCCCAGGGGTTCGTCCGACCCGCCGTTACGATGTCGACCAATTTACGGCGAAGCTTGTGCAAGAGGAAGAGAGGTCGGCCGAAAGAATGCGTTGGTGGCCCCGAGATGACCGCCAGCCTTCAATCCAACAACCACAAACGCATCCATGCTTTTACATTCCGTTGTTCAGTTCGCGATCAGGATACCCCCTGAGGCCTCCCAGCAGGTCGCGCGGGCATAAGGCAACAGTCGAACGGACAAATATCGTGGCTGGGGCCGAACCGGCCGATCGCCCGACGAGACTCGGAACCGTTGAGCCTCTCCTCGATCAGTTCGCCGAGCATCCCGACGAACCTGGGGTGGGTCCCCACGGTCGCGGAGCGAAGCATGTTGAGGCCAACGTCGTTACAGGCCCGGCGTGCCTCGTCGTCGAGGTCGAAGAGAACTTCCATGTGATCGGAGAGGAATCCCAGGGGGTGGACGATGACATCCTCGACCCCTTCGTCCTTGAGCGTTCGGAGGTGGTCGACGATGTCCGGTTCCAGCCAGGGGTCGGTCGGACGTCCGCTCCGGCTCTGGTAGACGAGCCGCCAGCGCTCGGCGTCGACCCCGACAGCGTCGGCGACCATTCTCGACGCTTCCGAGAGTTGTTCGACATACCGGCAGTTGGCCGACATGGACGAGGGGATGCTGTGGGCCGTGAAGGCAAGGTGGGTGGTGGGCCGACGCTCGGGTGGAATCTGGTCCCACGCAGTTCGAACGCGTTCGGCGTTGGCGGCGATGAATTCGGGGTGATTGTAAAACACACGCATCTTGTCGACGCGCGGGGCCGATTCGCCGACCTCGCCGCGAGCTCGCTCGATGTCCTCGCGGTACTGTCGGCAGCTCGAATACGAGCTATACGCGGCCAGGACCACCGCCAACGCCCTTCGAACACCATCGGCGGCCATCTGACGCATCGTGTCCCCGAGCATCGGATGCCAGTTGCGATTGCCCCAGTAGATCGGAAGCTCGACCTTTCGACCGAGGAGCTCGGGACGCATCGCGGCGATCAGGTCACGGACCTGGCCGTTGATCGGGCTCACGCCCCCGAAGTGGTAGTAGTGTTCGGCGACCTCGAGCATCCGCTCGTGAGGGACGTTGCGGCCCCGAAGGACATTTTCGAGGAACGGGATCACATCCTCGCGACGCTCCGGCCCACCGAAGCCGACGATGAGGATGGCGTCGTATGCGGGAAGGTTCGTGTCGTTGGAACTCATACGTCCTCTTGAAACTCCGACGCGTTTGGGCCCGACCGTGCTCTTTGTAGGCATCGTTCCGTCGACGGCAAGGGGCGTCCCACTCCCTCAAGGATACCTTGGACACGTGGATTCGGCGACGAGACGTAGGCTCGGCGTCCCTTGTCGGCCCTCCATGAACCTGCGAAGGTGAAAGGAGTTCGCACGCGAATGGCACGCCTCGGAGTCAGGGATCGAAGTCATGGATTTGCACCAGCTACCCGGGTCGAACGGCTCTCCGAAGCCCTCGTTCCCCACCTTGCCGATCGTCACCCCCGACCCGCCTCGGCTCACGACGCGCGAGAAATACGGCAGCCTGTTCTACCTGGGGATCGCCGGCCTGGCCGTGGTCGTCGCGCTCGTCGGCTGGTTCGGCCTTGGCGTCTGGTCACTCCGGACGGTCTGGACGAACGTCTATATCTTGCATGACGAATCGCGCCCTGAGGCCGAGCGGATCCAGGCCGCGTTCGCCCTGAGCCGGGATCCCAGCGTCAACGAGAGACAGCGTTGGGACATCTGCCTGCGGAAGCCCCTCCCCCCCCTGGCCCGCTACATCCTGGCCGAGTCGCTGACCGCCGAGGCGGCGAGCGCCGACCCATCGGGATATGCCACGACAATCGCAAAAAGTCCCGACTGGCCTGGATGGTTCCGGGTCCTCCTTGCACGCCCGATGGCGTATGCGTCGACCGAAGGGATCGCGTTCCCTCGAGCCAGCCTCGAGCTGATCGCCAAGAACCCCGACCCCTTCGTCTCGCTCTGGGGTAAGTTCCTGCTCGCGAACGGCCGCCCCGAGGATTCGTCCTCGCGACAGGCGCTCGAGAGCGAATCGAAGTCGGGCGGGGCGACTCGAGAGTTCGCCGGCTACCTCCTGCGCGCCTTGGAACGCGGCGGCCACCTCGCCGATCAAACGAGGATCCTGGACGAAGCGACCGACTGGCTCCGCAACCAAGATCCCGAGGCCGAAAAGGTGTGGACTGGATGGACTCTCGAAGAGGGCCGACTCGTCGCGAAACCGGCCCCGAAGTTGCATTAAAGCTCGTCGGATTTATCCGAGACGTCCTCGGGATCAATCGCCCCAGGTTTCGTCGAAGGGAGAGACGCCGATGCGCGCACGTCGAGGTTGGTTGGCCGCTGGAATAGCCCTCAGTCTGATCTCAGGTCCTTCCGTCACGGGGACTGCCCAGGAGACGAAGGCGTCGAAGGCCTCGGGAGTGGCGAAGGCGAAGGAGAGTGCGGAGCGGGTTGCCGGAGTTATCGTGAAAGTCGAACCGCTGGCGAAAGCGCCGACGGCGGGCGTGTCGAGTCGCCGAGAGAAGCGGGCGGACAAGGACGGCAAGGTGTTGCCCGTCCGGCTCACGATTAACATGGCCGCCGTCTGGAAAGATTGGGCCCGCGACCAGAACTCGGGCGATCCGTCCGAGTCCGCGAAGAAAGAGGCCACGGACGGGGCGAATTCGATCGCGACCAAGGGCGAGCCCCAGGACAAGGACACTCTCGTGGTCGTCGACCTCACGCACGAAGGGCGGATCGAGACACGATTCCGGACGCCCGATGATGAGACCACGAAAGGCGCCAAGACCCCTGCCGAAGCCAGACGCTCGGACGACCCGGCCGATACGAGGCCTGCTCCGCCCGACTCGAAACACGCGACGGCGAAGCCGACTCACTTCACGGCGGCCACTCTCAAGCCCGGGCTTTTCGTCGAGATCGACTTCAAACACCTCGACTCAACCAACATCGCCTCGACCGTCACCGTGATAAGGCCGGTCTACCCGGAGAGCCCGGCGAAACCGGCGAGCCGATAATCATCGGCGATCGATGTGCAGGCCAAGAAGACAAGGCCAACAATGATCCGCAGATGACGCCGATCGGCACAGAGGGAATAACTTTTAAATTTCCATCTGTGCCGACATGCGTCATCTGCGGATAAATCTACCCTTAATGCCTCACGCCCATCCTTATTCATCCGTACGCGACTCGACCGCCCGTAAGGCGAGACGGGCCCAGTTGAGGGCGTTCTTTGCAGAGCGTCGTTGGATGATCTCGCGAGGCTGGTCGGCCCCGATGTCGAGCCTCCGCGAGCTCACCTCGGTCGGGGTCGCGAGGCCGAGGTAGACGAGGCCGACGGGCTTGAGTAGCGAGCCCCCCGACGGACCCGCGATCCCCGTCACGCTGATCCCGAGGTCGGCCCCGAATTTGCGGCGGACGCCGACGGCCATGGCCTCGGCGACCTCGGGGCTCACGGCCCCATGGGCCTCGATGAGGCCCTCGGGGACATCCAGCAGGTTGACCTTGGCGGCGTTCGAATACGAGACGACTCCGCCCGGAAAATACTCGCTCACCCCGGCCTGCGCCGTGATCATCTGGGAGACGAGGCCTCCCGTACACGACTCGGCGGTGGCGATGGTGTAACGGGTCCGGATGAGTTGGGCGAGTAGGGCCTCGGCAACGTCATCGGCCCCTTCCCCCACGACAAGCTCTCCGAAGCGGTTGCGGATGAGCTCGAGGGTCGGAACCAGCGCCTGACGAGCTTCCGCCTCGTCGTTCCCCTCAGCGCGGATCCGGAAGCTGATGGTCGAGTCGTGGGCAGTAATCCCGATTTCGGGATTTCTGCCGCGCACGGTGAGGTCCATGGCGTCGGCTTCGATGTCCGATTCGCCCTTGCCGAACAGGTTGATCTTGTGGTGCAGGATGACACAGCCGGAACCCCCGAGCGCCCGGAGCCTCGGCACGAACTCCTCGTCGAACATGATCCGCATTTCCGAGGGGACGCCGGGCAGGCACCCGAAGGTGGCCTTGCCGACCTGCATCCAGATCCCAGGCGCCGTGCCGGTCCGGTTGGTGACGACCGACGCCCCCTGGGGGAAGAGGGCCTGGACTCGGTTCCTTTCGGCCATGACGCGATTCCGGCGCGCGAACATGGCCGCGATGGCCTCGAGGGCGGCCGGATCCTCGACCAACGGGACACCGGCCAGCTTTGCCAGGGCCTCGCGGGTCAGGTCGTCTTGAGTCGGGCCAAGCCCTCCGCTCGTGAGGATGAGGTCGGCCCGGCCGATCGCCACCCGGAATGCGTCGAGGTTTTCCTCGAGGTCGTCGCCCAGCGTGGTGTGGAAGTGGACGGGGATGCCGAGGGCGGCCAGGGCCCGGCTCAGCCACTGGCTGTTCGTGTCGAGCCCCTGACCGCTCACCAACTCGCTGCCGACGGCGATGATTTCCGCCTTCATCAACACCCTCGCATCAAGGAATCCTTTGCGTCGAGCGCCCGTCCGGGGCACCCGACCCTTTCATGGTAACAGCCCGACAAGTCGTCGGCGAATCTCCAAGAATCGTGGACGACTTTCGATAAGAGGATGACGTTCGTCCCCGCCGTGGGATATCCTTGTCGTGTCCGGCCCGGCGATCTTCTGGCCGGTGGGCCCTAGATCGCGTACCAGAGAGTGGGTGTCCTTCGCGGGAGGCGCTCCGTTCATGGTTAGCGGTGTCCTCGAACGTCCGACGCTGGTCCTCAATCGCCATTGGCAACCGGTCCATGTCGCGACCGTTGCCCGGTCGCTCACGCTGCTTTGGAACGAGTCAGCCTTCGTCGTCGACCCCGAAGACTTCCGGCTCTATGCCTGGTCCGACTGGGCAAAGTTGGTGCCCCGCGAAGGCGAGGCGTTCATCCGCACCGTCGCGTTCCGAATGCGCGTCCCCGAAGTCCTCACCCTGACCCGACACGATCGGCCGCGTCATACGGCCGTCACCTTCTGCCGTCGAAACGTCTTCAAACGAGACCACTCGACCTGCCAGTACTGCGGGCGTCAGCCGGGGAGCGAGGAATTGACGATCGACCACGTGATCCCTCGGTCACAGGGCGGCCTCACGACCTGGGAAAACTGCGTCCTGGCTTGCGTCACCTGTAACGCTCGCAAGGCGAATCGAACTCCCGAACTCGCCGGGATGAAGCTCCGGAAAACGCCCGTGCGACCGGCCTGGAAACCCCATTACGACGCACCCGTCGCCCGAGTGGCCAGTTGGTCGCGTTTCCTCAGCGATGCCTATTGGAACGTGACGCTCGAAGACTGACGCGGGTTCGGGGCCGATACCCGCCGGTGTTGTCATCAGAGGGTTGGTCGGTTAGATTACGGTCGATCGATCGGCCAGGGAAAAGGAGTTCCCCGGAACATGTCCACACGCGTTGCGGATCTGCGCAGCGTTCGCCCGCAGCGGGTCTGCCTCATCAAGCCGAGTGCCCTGGGCGACATCGTCAACGCCCAGCCCGTGCTGTGGTCCCTGCGCGCGATCTGGCCCGAGGCGAGTCTCGCCTGGGTGGTGAACCGATCGCTCC
This sequence comes from Singulisphaera rosea, assembly GCF_054877945.1. Taxonomy (NCBI): domain Bacteria; kingdom Pseudomonadati; phylum Planctomycetota; class Planctomycetia; order Isosphaerales; family Isosphaeraceae; genus Singulisphaera; species Singulisphaera rosea. Next base: position 333,189 of record NZ_JBTYIP020000007.1, read on the forward strand.
GCGGTTTGGTCGACGACCATCCTGAGATCGACGAGGTCATCGCCTACGACCGGGCCCGGAGCGGCCCGAGTCCGGCGGGGATCGCCCGGTTCCTTCGGTTCCAGGCGGAGCTACGGGCCCGACGGTTCGACCTCACGATCGATCTCCAGGGCTTGCTCCGATCGGGGATCATGTCCCTGGCCACCGGCGCGCCGATCCGAGTCGGGTTGGCGGACGCTCGCGAGGGGGCGGCGTGGTTCTATACCCATCGGGTGACGCCGCCAGGTCCGGACGCCCACGCGGTCGACCGTCTCATGACGCTGGCCGCAGCGTTCGGGGGAGAGACCGCCCTACCGAAATACGAGTTGCCGGTCCGGGACGTCGACCGATCCTGGGCCAGGGCCAAACTCGCAGGGGTCCCCCGCCCCCGGCTCGCGCTCAACATGGGGGCGCGCTGGCTCACGAAACGATGGCCCCCCGAACATTTCGCCGAAATCGCACGGCGGGCCGTGCAGACCCGAGGAGCCGGTCTCGTCGCGGTCGGTGCTCCCGAGGATCGCCCCTGGGTCGATGCCTTCCAATCGCTGGTGCCGGAGCTCTCGCTCGTCGACCTCTGCGGCACCACCACCCTGCCCCAGTTGGCGGCGGTCGCGAGCGAGTGCGACCTGTTCCTCTCCAACGACTCGGGACCGCTCCACCTCGCCGCCGCGGCCGGGGCGAAGGTCGTCGGCGTCTACACTTGCACCAGCCCCGGCCTCAACGGTCCGTATGGGCCTCGAGCGACGTCGGTGGCCACTCGAGTCTGGTGCGCCTCGAGCTATCGGACAAAATGCGACAGGCTCGAATGTTTCGCCGAGCTCACGCCAGACCGGGTCTGGCCGGTGGTGCTGGCTCACCTCGATCGCGGGGAGACGGCGGCGGCCTGATGGTCAAAGACGGTCGAGGACGCGTCCCGGGCCCGTCCTTCTTCAGAGGACGGGCCCTCGGGAACTCTGGGCTCAGGCGCTCTTGGCCTTCGGCGAGGCGAGCGGGAAGCCGGCCATTCGCTCGAGGATCGCGATCGGGGCCTTCTCCGGGAAGACGAGGCTTCCGCGCCGGACGATGAACGTCTGCTCGAGGGCGTACTGGCCGCTGATGCAGGAATGGCTCGTCGTGTCCGTGAAGACGATCCAGGTCGAGTTGGGCGGGAACTCCCATCGATCCTTGGGGCATTCTTTCTGGAAGGTCTCGCTCTCTTTCAAGTAATGATGAAAGCGGAGCATAAACTGATCGTACGGGGGCCGGTCGACCACCGGGAGCCCGATCCCCGACAGGAGTTGAGTCGCCCGGCTACGAAGCTGGGACATCCGGGTCGGCGGGTGCGGGAGCCGCGCCTTGCCCGCGTACTGCCAGGCAAGCTGCTCGAAGCTATCGGACGTGACCCAGATCCGCGAACGGTCGGGGTGGACGTTCGTGAAGATCCGCAGCAGCCGATCGCCGTGCGACGGTCGCGAGGGGAAGTTGTCGACGTGGATCAGGTCGTTCCTGGACCGGAGCGAGACCTTGCGCCCGGCCTCTTCGATCGGCCGAAAGCTCGCGAAGTCGATCTTCCAGTCCTTCGCATACCGCGAGAGGAACCGCGACATGAACCCGATCGCCCGCTCCGAGTACGCCCGCATCACCCGGTGCATACGGTCGCACTCGGCCGCGTCCTTCTGGTCCACACCCTTGAGGCGGTCTTCCGAAGGACGATAGCTGATATTCTTGTGATACGACGCGTCGACTTGTTTCTGCGAAATCAGGAACGCGCGTTCGTCCGCCGAGAGCTCGAACGGCGTGGTCGGGAAATAGAGGATGTCCCCAGTCTCCAGCCGTCGGTACTGCTCCTCGTTGGCCGTGAACTCCGGAGTACCGTCGTCGATCGTCAGCCGCGCCATCCAGCCCTCCTTGGCGAATGTGGTCGTCGTTGGACGAGGGAAAGTCTCGTCGGGCCCGAGCTGCGCAAAATGAGTCTGCGCGGGATCTTCCCTGATTTCGATAGGCCCGTCAAGGAGACCTTGACGCGCGCCAAGATACCTTGATCAGAGGGCTCCGAGCACGTCGGATCGGCGGCGAGGGCATCACGCCGCCGGGGCTCAGCGGATCGAGATGACAGGGCCCGGAGGGGGGTCGTCGTTCGGGGGGAATCGGTGCTCGACATCGACCTGGTCGAGGACGACGTCGGCCGGTTTGGCCTCGTTCTCGTGTTGGTGATGGTGGAGGCTCCGGCGCTGGATCTGGTCGAGGAGGTGTCCGGCGTCGAAGCGTTCGCCCAGATAATAGCGGCGAACGTCGGGATTCATGAGGATCTCGCCGGGCGTCCCGTACGCGAAGACCTTCCCTTCGCGGATCAGGTAGCTGCGGTCGGTAACCTCGATCGTCTCGCGGAAGTTGTGGTCGGTCAGCAGGATGCCGAGATTGTAGCGCACGGCGAGGTCGCGAATGGCGTCCTGGATCTCGTTGACCGTCTTCGGGTCGATGCCCGCGAACGGCTCGTCGAGCATGATCAGCTTCGGATCGGTGATCAAGGAACGCGCGATCTCGAGCCGGCGGCGTTCACCACCTGAGACGCGGTTGGCCTTGGTCTTCCGGATGTGCGTGAGGCCGAACTGGCTCAGCAGTTCGTTCTGCCGTTCGATCCGACGGCGACGGTTCATCCCCTTGCGGGTCTGGAGGATCGCCATCAAGTTGTCTTCGACCGAGAGTTGCTTGAAGACGCTCGAATCCTGGGCGAGGTAGCCCATGCCGAGGCGGGCCCGCTTGTACATCGGAAGCGGGGTGACGTCCTGGCCGTCGAAGACGACCTTGCCGCCATCGGCGTTGATGAGGCCGATGGTCATTCGGAAGCTGGTCGTCTTCCCGGCGCCGTTCGGCCCGAGCAAGCCGACAACCTCGCCTTGCGACACGTCGAAATCGACGCCGTTGACGACCTTCCGACGGCCGTAGAACTTCTCCAGACCGCGAGCTTCGAGCAAGGCCATGGGGCCGATCCTCCTTGAACGCGCCAGAGGGGCTTGCCACCCGCGAGGCGGCCGACCGCGTCGTTGCGGTCAGCGAATCCACTTCATCCGTTGAACATAAGGCAGGAACGGGATCCGGAAGTCTCGGCTGATGCGAATGTCGGGCCAGACCGGTTTGCCGTGCGGCCAGTAGATGAAGAACGCCTTGCCCGTCAGCATCGCGCGTGGGACCTCATGGCTCTTCCGGTTGGAGGTATCCCAACCCGCGTTGGACTCCTCGATCGGAATGCTCGGAACCCTGCGATCGTCGGTATTCCAGCCCCGGCTGTCTCGGCTCTCGGGGCTATTGTCGCCCAGCATCAGGAAGCGATCGGGCCCGATGGAGTAATCCTTGGTCGGGAGATTCGCCAGGGCCGAGAAACGGGAGGGTTCGGCCAGGAGGTCGAACAACTCTTCCGTGTTCCTGGGCATCCGGTCATCCCAGAGGTTCCCGTAGTCGGGGCTTCCGGGATTGAGGGTATAGTAGATATCGCGTTTCAGGACAAGGTCGCTCACGGAGACCGCCGCACCAATCGCCGCGATCCCGACCGGCGAGAGGTCGGCCGCGGTCGGAGCCGGGTGGGTGTTCGGGGCATCCTCGTAGGTGATCCCGTCGCCGAAGGCCGGGCGACCGTCGATCAGGAGAGTAAGTCGATTATCGATGTTCGCGAACGAGAAGGTATGGCTTCCCGTCCCCTCGAACACCTTCGGGCTCAAGGACGAGCCGAGCGGCTTGCCGTCGTGGAAGAGCGTGGCCGTCCCCGAGGCGAGGTCGATCTCGCATCGGTTAACAATCCCCCCCTCGATGAGTTCGAGCCGGAACACCCCCTTCGGCTGATCAACCTTCAAGGTGCCGGCGATGCAGAGGTCGCCGACCCAGTGAGGCTGGATCCTCGCCCCTTCGAAGGCCCCCCGAGATTCGCTCGTCTGGCTCGTGTTGTAGGAGTAGAAGTCGGTGATGAGGGTCGGGCGGGGAGCCCGAGGCAGGCGGGCATTCTCGTTGATGGCGTCCCACTGCTCACGATCGGGGGCGAGGTGTCGGTAACGCAGCTCGGCTTCCTGACCGACCGGGGCGTCGACGGTGAATTCTCCCTTCGACTTCTCGTCCCAGGTGACCGGAGTCCGAGACCCCCAACGGAGCCATTCCGACTTCCCCTCCAGCGCCTTGGCCCGATGGGCGTCATCATAAACCATCATCGCCATCGACTGCTGGTGTTCCAAGGGCTTGCGCTCGAGCGCGAAATCCTTCTCGCCTTTAGATTTGATGTAAAGATCACCGAACCAGATCCGCAGCTCTTCTTCCGGCAGGCCCACGAGCCGCTTGATATAGCTGACTTCGGGCTCTTCGGGATATCGGAAGACGACCACATCCCACCGCGAGGGGGCCGAGGCCCCCGGCAGGAACGGCATGTCGTACGGGAACTTCATGACGAGGATGCGGTCGCCGTTAAAGGTCGGCGTGTCGTCGACCCTCGCCTGGTAGCGACAGTTGACGCAGGTCCCCATCACCACCGTGGGCAACCCTGAGCCTTGTCCACTCGAGCGAAGTCGGAGCCCCGCGATCCCTACGGAACGACCCCCGTCGTCTTCCGACGACGCATTCACGGAGTAAACGTACCCACACTGCGGGCAGGTAATCTCCTTGTGGCGGCCCATGAGGGTCGGGGCCATCGAGCCGGTCGGGATCACGAAGGCCTCGGCCTCGAAACCCCGGACGAGGAGCGCGAGGATGAAGGCGACCACGATCGCCTCGACGGTCTCGCGATGCCCTTCCTTCTTGGCGTCCTTCGGCTTATCGCTCTGCGTCGCCCCGGCCGGGCGATTGGCGACACCACCGCGCGAGGTTTCCGCGGAACTCGGCTCAAATCGAGTCGCTGAGGGGCGTTTCATCGTCGAGAATCCCTGCGGGTTCCGCGCGGACAAGGACGTATCCTCATCGAATGTACCGGATTTCCCTCGGGTCGGGAACCCAGTATAAGGACCGTCCGAACACCTTAAGGGGGACCGCCCGTCCCGGTAGATGCACCAGGAATGGCTTCCCAAGGAAGTATTCGCCGGGAACCACGGGACTTTCCGCCCAAAATCGAGAGTCGTTCGAAACGGGGCTGTTGTCCCCGAGTACGAAGAACTCATCCTGGCCGAGTTGATAGGGGTGCTCGACCCCGAACGGACGTCTCGGCGTATTCGCGAGCAGGCTCGTGTAGTACACGTCGCGGAAGATCCGCAGTCCGTCGATCTCCAGGGTCCCGTCCCGGAGACCGAAGGCGATCGGGCTCTCGTCCACTCCCGGCCCCTCCGTCGGGTTTTCGTAGTCGATCGGCTCGAATAGGGGCACGCCATCGAGTGCCACCGAGAGCCGACGATCCATAACCGACGCTTCCAGTAGTCGGCCGCCGGGGGCCTCCTGACGGAGCGGAGAGGTCGGTTCGAGGTCGAAGAACGCCACCGGCGCCCCGTTCCGGCGGACTTCGAGGGGACGCTTCCCTCGGAAGGGCAATGTGATCACGAACCGGTCGGCACCCGAGTTGAGCCGGACGTCGAGCGACTCGACGTCGTCCGCGACCTTGAGGCGAGCCTCGACCATCAGGTCGGAGACTCGGTTCTCACCCCGAAAATCGCTGCCGTTATAGCTGATGAAGTCGTGAACCGGGGCATAGGCCCCGCGGTCCGGGTCGAAGTGTCGATACTCGACCCAATCCAACGGCCCTCGCTCGGATCCGTCGGCGTCATGAATGAATCGGCTGCCCGAGGCGTGCCAGCCGGTCGGGAGGCCGCGTTCCTTCCAACCTCGGTGGAAAGCGAAGCGGGGGTAGCGAGCCGAGTCGAGCGGCACGAACCGATTGTCGTAGACCGGGATGCGCATGCCGCGTTGCTCGTCGAGCGACTTCCGCGCGATCGTCCCGTCGACCACGATGTCGCCCCCGACGATCTGGATCGACTCTCCCGGCAGGCCGACCACGCGTTTGACATACGCCTGCGTAGGGTCGCCGGGGAAGTGGAAAACCGCCACCTCCCACCGCTTGGGCCTGCGAATGTCATAGAGGAACTTCTGGACGAGGAGCCGGTCCCCGTTGCATTCGACGGCCGGGACGTGGTCGAAGTTGCTCTGCCCGCAATTCGGACAGAGCGGGCGGCCGGAACGACCTTCCTCGTCGACTCCCAGGGCGAAGCGAATCCCGCAGTTCGGACAGACGAGTTCCTCGTGGAGTCCGAGCAGGGTCGGCGCCATCGAGCCGGTCGGGACGATGTACGCTTCGGCGGCGAAGGTTCGGAAGAGGAGGATGCCCAGGGTCAGGACGACGAGGAACTCGACGGTTTGCCGCACGACTCCCGAGTGGGAGACTTCGATCACCGTCTCGGGGGGCGCCTCAATCGCTTGGCTCATAGTCACCGCCGGACTGGGTCGGGCTTGCCGAGAGGGCCGAGCCGCCGGACGTCCTTACCCACGCACCGCACGTCGAAGGTCGAGGCCCCCCGCAGTTCGCCTTGGACCGAAGGCCGGGCGGGGAGGTCGGCCGGGGCGGGATCGCGATCACTCGTCGCTGTCGTCGAGCACCGAGAGGAAGGCCTCCTGCGAGATCTCGACATTCCCCACCTGCTTCATACGCTTCTTGCCCTCTTTCTGCTTCTCGAGGAGCTTGCGCTTCCGCGAGATGTCGCCGCCGTAGCACTTCGCCGTCACGTTCTTCCGGAGCGCGGAGATCGTCTCACGGGCGACCACGCGGCTCCCGATCGCGGCCTGGATCGCCACCTCGAACTGGTGCCGTTCGATCTCCCCCTTGAGCTTCCGGACCAGCTTCCGCCCACGACGGTCGGCGTGCGCCCGGTGGACCACGATCGACAGGGCGTCGACCTTCGCCCCAGCGACGAGGATGTCGAGCCGGCAGAGATCGCTCGCGCGATAGCCGATCAGTTCGTAATCCATGGTGCCATAGCCGCGGGTCGCACTCTTTAACTTATCGTAGAGGTCGTAGATCATCTCCGCCAGGGGCAATTCGTAAGACAGGATCGCGCGGGTCGGGGTGATGTACTCCGTCTTGAGGTAGGTCCCACGACGCTCCTCGCACAACTGCATGATCGCACCGATACAATCCGACGGGAGGATGAAGTTGACGCGGGCGACGGGCTCGCGAAACTCTTCGATGTCACCCGCCCCCGGGATCCGGGTCGGATTCGAGATGAGGAACGTCTCGCCCCGGGTCGTCAGGATCTCATACGTCACGTTCGGCGCCGTCTGCACGAGGGCGAGGTTGCTCTCGCGCTCGAGGCGTTGCTGGACGATCTCCATGTGGAGCATGCCCAGGAACCCGCAACGGAACCCGAACCCGAGGGCATCCGAAGTCTCGGGCTCGAACGAGAAGCTCGAGTCGTTCAGCGCGAGCTTCTGGAGGGCCGTCCGCAAGTCCTCGAACTGGTTGTGGGTCGCGGGGAAGAGCCCGCAGAAGACCACCGGGACCGGCTCCTGGTACCCGGGCAAGGCTTCATCGGCCCCCCGGGCCGCGGAGGTGATCGTGTCGCCGATGTGAACGTCCGACAACTGCTTGATGTTCGCGGTGACGTAGCCGACCTGGCCGACGCCAAGTTCGTCGCAGGCGACGCTGTGGGGCCGGAACCGGCCCAGGCCGATGACCTCGTGCTCGGTCTGATCGGCCATGAGGCGGATCTTCTGCCCGACGCGGAGCAGGCCGTCGACGACTCGGACGTAGATGACGACGCCCTGGTAATCGTCGAACTTCGAGTCGAAAATCAGCGCCCGCAACGGCGCCTCGGGCTTGCCCGCGGGGGCCGGGACCCGCTGGATGATCGCCCCGAAGACTTCGGGAACCCCGAGGCCCGTCTTGGCGCTGATGGCGAGGATGTCGGCCGGGTCGATCCCGAGTGAGCCCATCATCTCTTCGCGGATCTCATCCGGGCGGGATGCCTGCATGTCGATCTTGTTCATCACGGGGACGATCGCCAGATCATTCCCGATCGCGAGGTAGGCGTTGGCCACCGTCTGGGCCTGGACCCCCTGGGTCGAGTCCACCAGCAGGATCGCCCCTTCGCATGCCGCGAGGCTGCGCGAGACTTCGTAGTGGAAGTCGACGTGGCCGGGGGTGTCGATGAGGTTGAGTTCGTACGTCTGCCCCTCGTGGACGTAGTTGATCGCCACGGCACGGGCCTTGATCGTGATCCCCCGCTCCCGTTCCAAGTCCATGTCGTCGAGAAGTTGCTCGCGGAACTCGCGCTGGGTGATCGCCCCGGACTGGAGCAAGATTTGATCGGCCAGCGTGCTCTTGCCGTGGTCGATGTGCGCGACGATCGAAAAATTGCGGATGAACTTGGGGTCGAAAACCATAGACGGGGGTCCAGATGGAATGAGGGCTCTCACGAATCCACGACGCGACGGCCGAGGGCTTTACCGATCCCGAGACATCCGGGATCTCGAGCGGCAAGGGTAGGTCTCAGCGTCGACGCGCTTCCCTCTCTCGTTTGAGCGCCAGCCTCGATTGTTCGATATCTTCCAGGGGGACGTCAATCGGACGTTCGCGGTACTCGGTCAATTTTACCCAACGGGGGAATGAACGGTCACCGTCGAGCACGCGGCGGACGATCGTCGCGACGTCGTCCGAGAACACCGACGCCCCCCGAACACTCAAATGGTGATAGTCGAAGAAGGCCGAGGGCCCGTAGCCTGATTTCCGGCCGTCGACGACGGTGATATTCGAGAAGCGGGCCTGGATTCGGCGAGCGAACTCAAGAGACTTGGCGTCCACACCGGTCCGCTCGCTGATCCGCTGAAGCCCGGGATCGATCGGGAGGATCAGCCAGAAAACCGGGATGTTCTGCGAGAGTGCCAACTCCATGAACCGCTCGAGGTAGAGGGCGTTCAGGGGGTGGCAAGTCCAACTCTCCTTGAAATGCTTCCGGCCTTCGGCCTCGAGATCGGGCTTACGTTCGGGTGGGTCGGGACAGAGGAAGGCGCCTCGATTCAGCCTCATGTTCCGCCGCACGAAGGGGGGGACCAGATACCGATCGGCGTGCTCCTCGCCGAGGAGGGCCGAAGTCAGATTGGTGCGGATCATGTGCCGCTCCCGGTAGGTCGGGAGGAGTTTGGCAAGCGCAACCTCGGTGAAGATGTCGGGATCGCGGCCGGTCACGGCGAGGTCGACAACATCGGAATAGTCCGCGATCGGCGGCCAAGCGTCGAGCGGGGCCAGGGGGTCGCCGGCCAGGATCGCGGGGAAGAAGTCGACGAGCACCGCATCCGGACGTGCTCCGGCCTCGAGCGCCCTGCGAAGGAGCATGTAGCTGCTGACCGCCTGTCCCCCTCCGAGCGCAAGGTTGAACGTCGGGCGACCGGTGCGGCTCTCGAGGATCGGGGCGACCACCCCACGCTGGACTTGGCTGTCGCCGAAGCAGAGGATCCGACTCTTGGTCGCGTCCGACCGGGCGTACTGGCCGGTGCGTTGCCAACTCCATGCGTCGAACTTGAGGAAGAGGTCGTGCTCGTGCCGGGCCGCGAACCGCTCGACGGCGAGCGAAAGCGCGATCATTCCGACGAGTCCCCAGGGCATCGCCTTGCGGTAGCCGAGGGTTCCGGGAGCGCTCATCGTTCGGGGTTCCTGGCGACTTCGGCCTTCCATGAGTGAACCGAGATCCCTCAACGTCGACGCGACGCGGCGGCACCGGCTGCGATCGCCGCGCGCGACTGATCCAGATCCTCGAGCGGGAGGTCGATTCGGCGGCCACGGGAATCGGGCAGGACTTCCCAGGCGAGGCATTTCTTGCCGTCGAGTCGGCGACCGACGACCGTCGCGACCTCGGCGCTGAACCGCGCCGATCCGTCGCGAGCCAGGTGGATCCAGTCGATGAAATCCGACGGTTCATACCCGCCCCGACGACCATCGACGACCGTGACGTGGCGGAATCGGCTCGCGGTTTCTCGGACGAACTCGTCATACCGACCCGAGTTCCCCGACTCGTCGCAAGCTCGTTGGATCTCGGGCGACATCGGCGGGATCAACCAGAAGACCGGGATCTCGTGAACACCTGCTAACTCGAGGAACCGCTCGACGAACACACGCTGGACCGGGTGACAGGACCAATCGGCGGGGAATGCCGCGCGTTCCCGTTCGAAATCGGCCCGGACCAGCGGCCGACTGGGCTCCAGCATCCCCCCCTTATTCACGTCCAGGTTCCTTCGAATCTTCGGAGGGACACGATGGGGATGAGTATGGTCGGCCAGGCGGACGAAATGGGCCACCTCCGCCCGGACCTCGAGGCGGGAACGGAGTGTGGGGAGAATCTTCATCGCGGCGACGTTCCCGAAGAACGAGGCGTCACGCGCCACCCTCGCCAGGTCGAGGACCTCCCCGAAGCGGAAGACTTCCGGGATGTGACGCGCGTCTTTCCAGGGGTCGGCGACGAGCAGCGGCGAGAAGTAGTCGACGAGGATGGCACGGGGGCGTTTCCCCTGGTCGAGGACCCGCTTGAGGAGAAAATAGCTTGCGGGAGCCTGGCCGCTACACATCGAGAGGTTGTAACTCGAATGACCGGTCGCATCCTCGAGCACGAGCGGCGCGACCCCCCATTTCACCTGGCTATCGCCGAAACAGAGGAGATCGGCATTCGAATCGGCCCGAGCGGCCATCGACGCACTTCGACGCCAGTCCCAGCCTTCCACCCAGAGGAAGCGGTCGTATTCATGCCGCAGGACGTAGGCCTCGATCCCCGCCATCAAGCAGAGCATTCCGAGCAGGCCGGAGGGCCATCGCCCAGGTCGAGTTGTCCGAGATTCCACTGGGCACACGAGACAGGACTCCCCGACGCAAACCCTCGGGAGGGACGCGGTGCGACTCATCGACGTCCCGAGCGAGACGTCCAAGGCACGTCGCGTCGCGTTCCAAATGGCATCGAAGTCGGTGCAGTCGTCGAGGGGCGGTGGGCAAGTCGATAGCCGCGTCGTAATATATCGGGTTTGGGGATGGGGGTTAAGCACAACTTGCCCGTCCCCTAGCCCCAATCGATCCGCGAACCCGCGGTCCCGCTCCCAGTTGCCTAAGAGGAAGTCTGATGAAGTGCGTCTCGGCGCTCTCGACCGCCAACGATCCCGAATCGGCACTCGCCGAGGTCCTGAGTCGGGCGGAAGGCGAAGCCGCCGACCTGGCCGTTCTCTTCGCCTCGAGGCACCACGCCGGGACCCTCGCCACGACCGCCCGAGAACTCCGCACTCGGGGCCTGGCGCAACACGTCATCGGTTGCACGGGGGAGTCGATCGTCGGGGACGGCCAGGAAATCGAGGACGCCCCTGCCCTCAGCCTCTGGACGTTGCGGTCGCCCAACGTCGAACTGCGTGGACGTCGACTGACGGAACAGGATCACGCCCCAGGCGACGAGTTCCTTAACGCGACCAATCCATCCTTATTGCTGCTCGGCGATCCCTTCAGCTTCCCCGCGGAGGACCTCCTCAAGTCGATCAACGCGGCCAATCGTCCGATCCCCGTGTTCGGTGGTATGGCCAGCGGCAGCCATCGGCCGGGAGGGAATCGGCTCGTCCTCGACGACGAGGTCTTCGAGGACGGGGCGGTCGCGTTCGAAATCGGGGGGCCGATCTCGTCCCGGACGGTCGTGAGTCAGGGGTGCCGCCCGATCGGCCGGCCGTTGATCGTCACGAGGATCGAAGGACACGTCATCCGCGAACTGGGACGCCGACCTGCGATCGAAGTCCTCAGGGAAGTGTACGAGACGCTCTCACCCCGGGATCAAGAACGGGTCAGGAACGGCCTCCACGTCGGCCGAGTTATCAATGAATATCAGGAATCGTTCGGCATGGGGGACTTCCTCATCCGAAACGTGATGGGGGGAGACGAGGGGGGAGGGATCGCGGTCGGCGACCATATCCGAGTCGGCCAGACCGTCCAGTTCCACGTCCGCGACCACGAAACGGCCAGCGACGAATTACGAGGACTCCTCGAAAACGTCGCGAATTCCCGTGGGGAGTCAGAAATCGCCGGAGCACTTCTGTTCACCTGTAACGGACGAGGGACGCGACTCTTCCCCGGTCTCCACCACGACGTCGGATTGATCCAGGACGTCCTGGGGAGAATCCCAGTCGGGGGATTCTTCGCAATGGGCGAGCTCGGGGCCGTCGGGGGTCAGAACTTCGTCCACGGATTCACGGCCAGCATCGTCCTCTTCGGTGACACCCCCACGACATCCTCCGAGATCCCGTCCTGATCCTCTCGGAGAGAAGACGACTTCAAATCGACGGCGGGTGGGATTCGACATAGGTCTCGCCCGTCTCTCCCCAAGAAACTTTGTCATTCGACCGACCTCCCCATTGACGAACGACTTGCCGCCTTGTACATCCTCACATTCTCTCGACGTCGAGAGACCGTTCCCGACGACGGGAGATCGCCTTTTCGTGAATCTCGGCACGGCCCTGACCGCGTGGACAGGCGATATCGTCGGAGCATTCGTTCATTCCTTGGTCCTGTCGACGCCCCCCCCTCGTCGTCCAGGTCCCGCCTCGTCACATCCGCAGGAACCCGAAACTCGCGGGAGGGTCGTCGCGCCAGCAGGGAATTCCTTAGGGGATTCCCGCTTGCCAGGACGCTCGGGTAAGAATCGAGAAATGCCCGCTTGAAACGCCTACCGATACCCCGATGAATGGCGTTATGCTTGCATTGACTCTTGAGGCGACGATCATCCGAGGCGAACTTTTTCGCGTCGAGAAATCAGGACACGAAGAAAATGATTTGGCTTACGAGTAACGTCATGATATATTAACTCTCTCCAAGACGAGGCTGCTAACCGGTCACGATGTCGTGGCCCCCCGAGATTCGACGCTCCGAACAGGGGTCCATCAATGTCGATTGGCCTGGTCCCATTGCCCTTGGCTTGACGAGTTCCCATCGATCGCCAAAGCGGACGAGGTGGCACGGGGCCCCCTCTACCTTCGGCGTGGGCAAAACGAGGACGGTAAGACATGGCCGCAGCAACCACGACTCCCAAAGCATCCGCGACGAAGGCGAGCAAGGCGAAGAAGGACGGCGTTGACAAGCTCAAGCTGGCCCAGCGTGCGGCGATCCTGCTGAAGCAGGTCAGCGACCCCACCCGTCTCCAGGTAATCCTGATGCTGGCCGACGGCGAGAAGCACGTCGGTGCCCTCAGCGAGCACCTCAACCAGAGCCAGCCCGCGGTCAGCCACCACCTCGCCCTGCTCCGTCACGGCGGGATCATCGTCCCCCGTCGCCAGGGCAAGAACAACTTCTACGCCCTGACCGAGATCGGCGAAGAGCTCGCCGTCGTCGTCAAGGGCGTGATGGGCTGACTCTCCGCCAGCACGATCGTTTCGCGCCACTCGATGCCCCGAATCCGTCTTTCGAGGCATTCGAGTGGCTCGATCCGAGCTCCGAACGATCCCGTCATGTCGCCACCGTCGACACATCCGAGAACTCGGCCGGGCCCCGGGTAAGCCCCGAAGCTGCCCAACGCGCGAGCCTGGCCTCGCGCTCACGGATTCGATGCGCGGAGCCCGAGCTCTTCCAACTTGCGATAGAGCGACGACAGCCCCATCCCGAGGCGGCGAGCGGCCTCTCGCTTGTCGTCGTCGCACGCTTCCAAAACGCGATGGATGTGCTGCCGTTCATATTCGCGGACGCCTCCTCGGAGGTCGTCGCCGGCGAGGGGTGAGTTGTCGAGGTCGACGATCAGGCCCGGGGGGAAGTCCTCGGGGACGAGGATCGGGGCCTCGCTGAGTATCACCGCGCGCTCCAGGGCGTTGTCCAACTCGCGGACGTTGCCCTTCCAGGGGGCCGCCATCAGGCCTCGGATCGTGGCATTGTCCAGGCCATCGACCGGTTTGCCGAGACGCTTGGCATGCCGAGCCAGGAGGACCGAGATCAACTCGGGGATATCCTCGCGCCGGTCGCGGAGCGGAGGCAGGGCGATGTTGACGACATTGAGCCGATAATACAAATCGGCGCGGAACAGGTTCGCGGCGACCTCGGCCACCAGATCCTTGTTCGTCGCCGCGACCACGCGGGCCTCGACCGCGACCGGGCGCGTCGCTCCGACGGGGAGGACTTCCTTGTTCTCGATCGCCCGGAGGAGCTTGGCCTGGGTGGCCGGTGCGAGTTCCCCGATTTCGTCGAGGAAAACCGTGCCTCGTCCGGCGGCCACGAACACGCCGGCGTGATCGCGGTCGGCACCGGTGAAGGCCCCTCGGACGTGTCCGAATAATTGATTTTCAAGGAGGTCGTGCGGGATTGCTGCGCAATTAATCGCCAGGAACGCGGCGTCGGGATGCGGGCCCAGGGTGTGGAGAGCCCGGGCCACCAGCTCTTTGCCGGTCCCCGACTCGCCCGTGATGAGCACGTTGCTCCGAGTCGGACCGACCTTGCGGATCAGGTTCTTCACGGCCCTCATCAGGGCGCTCGCCCCTACGAGGGTCTCGGGGTCGGCCTTGGCGTGCAGTTGTCTCCGCAACGCCTGGTTCTCGAGGACGAGGCGACGGTAGCCGACCAGTCTTTCGAGTTTGGCGAGCAGCTCCTCGAAGATCACCGGCTTCATCAAGTAATCGTGCGCCCCCCGACGGAACGCGGCAACCGCATTCTCGACGGTGGCGAAGGCGGTGATCATCAGCACGAGGGTCTCGGGCCGGACCTTGAGCAACCGATCCAGGAATTCCAGCCCGTCGATCCCGGGGAGCTGGACGTCGCACAAGACGACGTCGGGCTCGAGCCCTTGGATGAGCGCGAGGGCTTCACTCGCGTCCGAGGCGACACCCACCTCGTATCCCTCTCCCTGGAGGAATTCCTGGAGGGTCTGGGCGAGGACGTCTTCGTCGTCGACGATCAGGATCCGGCCGCCCGAGGGCGATGGATGGGACGGAGCCGGGTTGGACCGGCTGGCCGCTCGACTCATGACTCGACTCCCATCGCGAGACCGGCCGGCGGGGCCGGGGCGTGCTCGAGGCGTTCGGCGGGCAGTCGGACGAGGAACGTCGAACCGAGGCCGAGCACCGACTCGCAGCAGAGCACTCCCCCCATTTCCTCGACGATCTGCCGGCAGACGAAGAGTCCGAGCCCCGTCCCATGCGGCTTGGTCGTGAAGAACGGCTGGAACAGCTTCTCCATATGCGCGGGTTCGATCCCCCGGCCGTCGTCCTGGATCGCCAGGACCAGCCAGGCCCCTTCGTCGCGAATCTCGAGGTGGATGCGCCCCTCCGGCTCGGTCGCGTCGATCGCGTTCAAGACGAGGTTTAAGACCACCTGAACGAGGTGGTCACGCACCGCGCGGACGTGGGGAAGGTCGGCCGGGAGCTCGGTCGAGATCGCCCGCTGCTTGGTCCGCTGATAATATTTGGCGATCCCGAGCGCCTCTTCGACGATCTCCGCGGGCCGAACCTTGGCCCTCAAGGAGGAACCGGGGCGCGAGAAGTCGATCAGCTCTCGGATCGTGCGCTGGATGCGGCCGAGTTGTCGGGCGGCCAGCTCGAGCTTGTCGGAGGTGTACGGGTCGGGGTCGTGGCGTTGGAGCATCTGGACCAAGGAACTGATCGCCGCGAGTGGGTTCCCCACCTCGTGGGCGATCCCCGCGGCGAGGAGTCCGAAGGCGGCCATCTTCTCCTGCTGGATCACCCTCGCCTGAGAGGCCCTCAAGGCGGCCGTCCGCTCGGCGACCCGGCGCTCGAGCTCATCGCGATTCGCCTCGAGCTCGGCATTGAGCTGCTCAAGCCGGGCCCCCGTCCGCTTCAGCAAGGTTGCCAGGGCCCAGCTCGCCCAGGTTACCCACGCCATGATGACGAGCGTCAGGGCCCCGTCGGAGACCTCGGCCCGCTCGATTCCCAGCTCCATCGCCAGGATCAGGAAGCTCAAACTGTGGAGGCCGAACGTCAACCAGGCGACGGACGGGCGATAGCGGATCGCGCAACAGATCAGGGAGAGGAGAAAGTACCAACGGAACGGGCTGTGCAACCCCGTGTCGTGGTAGCAGAGCAACGCGATGAACACCGACTCCATCATCGAGACGAAGAGCGGCCAGCGTTTGAGGAAGACCTCGCCCATCCGATAGAACGCGAGGTCGATCCCCGCATACACCGCCCCGAGCGCGAGAAAGGCACGGACCGATGAGGGGTTGTGAAGGCCCGTCCTCGTCTGCACGAGGATGTAACCCATCGCGATCCCGAACCAGCGGATCTTGACGACGATCGATTCGGCGGCCAGATCCCATCTCGGTCGTTCGTTGGTCGCCGCAAGCATCGATGACTCAGCACTTGGAAATTCCGCACGACACCCAACGTCTCGGGGGGCGCCGGGAATCGATCCGGCGACCGACTCATTATAACCCGGACGAGACCCAGATTAGGAGTAGAGGTCGGAACGCGACCGAAAGGGACCAGCCCCTGAGCTCACGACATCGTCCTCGATCACTCGAGCTCGTCCTGGCTGAGGGAAACCGCTTCCAAAAGTGTGGTCGGCGATCCCCTACGGCCGTCGTCAACTTCGCGTAGGACGGCCAACCCGTACATGGGATCCCTTCATGAGCCGGGTAGACCTAGGAAGTCGCCCACCCAGGTCTACCCAAAGAAACTAGAGACTAGGTCTGACCTTGCGCCAAGGAAGCTCAGGCAGAAGCTGCAAGGCCACTACGGGTATTACGGGATCATTGGCAACGTCTTCAGCCTCCAGGAATTCCGGGAGGGAGTGCGAAGGATCTGGCGAAGCAAACTGTCTCGGCGACGCCGCGACGGTGATGTGACGTGGGGGGAGTTCCTTCGCATAGAGGAGCGATACAGTCTTCCTCGCGCCCGTGTGGTCCACGGTCTGCGGAGCGGCGTAGCGAAGTCTTGAGACGAAGAGCCAGATGCGTTTGACGCGCACGTCTGGATCTGTGGGAGGCCTGGGTGGGCGACTACCCAGGTCTACCCGGCCGAATGCCACGCAACGAAACGAGGTTCCGCAGTAGTCGGAGGCAGGAGTCGAACAGAATTTCGCGGGCATAGTCAGCCCGTGTATCATGTGGGATCTTGCCGTGTTACCTTAAGCGTAGCACCAACGATAAATACCGAAGTTTGTCGATATTTTTGGAGTGGCGTTGGGCAGACCGAGGAATTTAGAATCTAAAGGACATGCAAAGCAAAAGGCATACCAGCGAAAACCCCGGAGCCAGCCGGGGTGATCTACGAACCTCCTGAGTGGAGTTTACCTCCAGTCCTATGCACTGACGATCGGAGGCCCGATGCCCTTAACGACGCGACGCCTTCGCCGAGAATCCAGCGATCCCATGACCGGCCCCGCATGACAAGGCCGCACCGACGATGAGACGGGTCGCGCTCGGCCTCGGCCCAGCCCTCAGATGGCAGGGCAGCCGTTGAGATTCGCCACCCGACCCAGGCCCAAACGAACTGCGACCTCCTCGAGACGAGACCGGCTCGACGCCAGGAATCTCCCGTGCAGCCGACCCTCCCTCAAGCTCTCCAGCCGTCCTTGCCAGGTCTCCGCGCTCGAACCCAACCGATCGAGGATCTCCGACACCTCGCGGGCCACCGTCGCCTTACCCTCACGGAACAGCCGCGACGTGTAATCGACAAGGAGCAGGTAGCTCCCCAGCGGGAAACCTTCCAGCATCCCTTCCCGGGACGAATCCAGCGGGCGACGATCCTCGACCGGGCACAGCCAGAGGAACTCCTCAAGCCCCGACGACGCGTCCGAACCGGCCACGCTGCCTTGGCGTGATGCCTCGAGGTCTTCGCACCGCTCCTGGTCCTTGACGTGGTCGACCCGCTCCTTGATCGACGTGTGTGGGCTCCCCTCGGGGACGTCGACGAGGCCCGCCGCAACCGGGTTGAGATCGATGTAAGCACAGGTCGCCAGGAGCGACTCCTCGTCGAGGATTCCGACGCTTTTGAAGCGAGATTCGAAGAACGCTCCCCGGCAATCGTCCTGGCGATTGGCGAGTCGGGAGAGGGGTTCCTTCAAGCACTTCATGAACCAACTGAGGCCCTGAAGCCGTCGCCGCGCCGTCGCCACCCACTCGGCGTTCTTGAGCCGTCCCTCGACCCACTCGTCGGACACGGGCAAAGGTTGGCGAGATCGGTCGCGGGGCGGAAAAAGTCGCCCCCAGCGTCGCACGATCTCCTCATCGGACCACCCCTCGCCCACGTCAGGGTCCAGGCGGACGAGGACGTGGAGATGGTTATCCATGACGGAGAACGCCGCGACAGACACCGCGAAGATCTCCGCAAGTTCCTTGAGGCGTTGGTCAATCCAGCTCTTGCGGTCGAACTCGGGATCCCCCAGGAGGAAGGCGCGTCGGACGCAGCGGGTGACGCAGTGATACCAGCGGGTGACAGTCGGATCCACCAAATGAGCACGTGCCATCGTCATCGGAGGGGCCTCCTGGGAGTGTTCTTCAGAACACTAACCACGGGGAAGCCGACCGTCAAGACGCCTACTGCCAAGATTGCGTTGCCTGTCCTTGGTTTTCCTGGTATATGGGACTCTTTGGATTGCTCGACTGATTAGGAGGCAGGAGCGATGAAAAAGCCACACTCCGCGATGTACTCCTCTACTGAATATCAAAGGGGAGTCACCCTGATTGAAGTGTTGGTGGTGATAGCCATCGTCGGCATATTGGCAGCGTTATTAATACCAGCTGTTCAGGCCGCAAGAGAAATGGCTCGACGAAACCAGTGCGCGAACAATTTGAAACAAATCGCTATTGCACTTAACAATTACGCATCAACCCATACGGTTTTTCCATTAGGTGCAAACGGGCTGGCCTATTCTTTTCACGCAATGATTCTACCAGACATGGACCAAGCCCCGCTGTTCAATTCAATCAACTTTAGCATCCCGGCCGCACTAAGTTTCAGTGGATTGCAAGGGGCAAATTTTACATCTGTTCATACAAAAATTGATGTCCTGCGTTGTCCCACCAACATACAAACCACAACTGCCGTAATGGCACAGACGAACTATCCAGGAAACGGAGGAGTCGATCCACACAACAAAGTAACAACTGGACTGTTCGGTGACGCCTTGGTGACGAAGTTTCGAGCGACAGCTGGGATGCAGTCAGTGACCGATGGAACCAGCAACTCAATAGCCGTAACCGAGTGGGTTGTAGGGCAATTGGATGATATTCCCAGCAACGACCCTCTGATATTAACCTACGAAGTCGCGGGAGTGGCCAAGCCAATACAATTCGCCTTCATCACGAAGGCATGCGAAGCGATGTCACAGAATACAGCTACGCTGACATACAAGAAATCCGCGCAGTGGATGTTCGGTGAATACATGTTTACTCTTATGAATTCCGCGACTATCCCTAATGGCAATACTTGTACGGTTTTTGGGCAGGATCTCAGCTATTCGGTCGTGCCGGCAGGGAGCAGACATACCCAGGGCATTAACGCTTCCTTTGTAGATGGCCACGTATCCTTTATCAAAGGCACAATTTCTATTGTAAACTGGAGGGCACTAAACACTATCGCTGGCAACGAGATCTTGGACTCTTACTGAGAGAGCAGAACGACTCTAAGAGGCTATCCGGTAATCCGAAAATTTCGTAACCTACGCCTGTAGAAGGAGTCAGGCCGATCGACATCTGTCCGAGGATTATTCCCATGCGTAAGTCCTATCCCTCCGACCTCAGCGACGAGCAGTG